>CAVAFY010000006.1:0-71192 GCA_963588035.1 Alloprevotella sp.
TCCAGCCATAAAAGGGCCTCCCATTTCTCGTGTCCAAGAAATGGGAGGCGGTTCAATTCCCGGAGCCGCTGAGCGCTTTCGCGCGGAGGGTTATGTTTCAGTGCTTACTTGTAGGAAGCAACAGCATCGTCGAACTGACGAAGGTAAACGTTCTTGGAAGCGGAAACGAACTTCGCCTGGCGAGCGTTGCGAGCCTCAGAAGCCTTTGCCTGGAGCTCTGCAGCGTTACCGCAATCGAACTTGATGAATGCAGCAAAAGCAGCAACAACAAAGAAAGCAGAGATAGCAACTACGTAAGACATATGAATCCTCCTGGATGATGCTCAGCCCCATACTGAGCGGTTTTCTTGCTTCGACTGAAGCGGTGTGCCTTTCGCATCCCCGTTTCAATGTGGGTTCATAGTACGCCGCTGCAATCTCAATGCAAGCGAAGAAAAGTGCTCTGAGCGGCCGGAATCGCATGAACGGGTTCGAAACATGTTCAGAACAAGTTCACGGGCAAATTTGGTAACACTTCCGCAGATTTGGGTAATGTTTCATACACATTTCCATCATACGCGGCGCTTTTGGCAATAGTGTTTTAGTTTCATCAACACCGCAGGTCAAAGGGCTTATTTGGCTTTTATGCGAGCATATTGTTAGGCAGTTTTGAACACAATTTGCCCGATTGAATCAAACGAATCCGCTGAAGTTGTGCATCTCGAGCCAGCAGGGAAGATCGAGCGAAGCCTAAAGCACGATTCCGAAGCGCCATTAGCTGCTGCTAGGGGCTGCAAAACAGCGATCCCCGACCAATGGCCGGGGATCGCTTAAGGCTTGATGCTGTGTTGCACAGCTTTATGCAGCCAGTGCAGTGCGCAGCTCCTGGATGCTGGCAAAGTCGGTTTCGGTGTTGCCGTTCTCGCGGTCGATCTTGATCACCTTGCCGGTCCACTTAGGCTCGCTAGAGGAATCCTTTTCGGAATCCGAGTCATTCTCTTTGTACTCGTCGGTCTGGACAACGTAGCGGTAATCGAACGTCTTCTTGCTAGGCAGGTCGGCCTTATCGAAGTTGTACTCCAGCTGCTGAAGGATGCCTTCCATAGCCTCAACCGAAGAAGCCTCCTTCAGCGCCACGATGCCCTTCTCGCTGTTGTACAGCGCGGTAGGCGAAACGTAGATGGTGCGGATCTGGCGCTGACGCTTGCGCTCCATGTAGGTGATGAGCGCAACAAGGGCGGCAATGCCAACCCACCACAAGATGGCAAGCACCAAGTCGAGCGGGTTATCGATGTGGTTGAAGCCAAGGTAGAACCACAGCCACAGCAGGAAAGCCGCAGCCACAGCAGAAATGGCCAAAACGATGACGTTGTTCTTCTTCATTGTTAGGCCTCCGTTCCAGCAGGCTTGGTGGTGGCAACGGGCTCTTTGCCGTCGTCGCCACCATCGCCCATTACGTCGTTCATGTCCTTCTTAAGCTGATGCGTGTGGTTGCCGCGGCGGAATACCACGAACAAGCCATACAGCGCGGTGAGGATCATGCAGATGATCATGTAGAAGTGTACCCAGCAGCTATGGGCTTCGGTACCCAAGGGGTTCTCGTTGTCGTAGATCTGCTCCTCGGGTGCCGCCGCAGCCTCTTCACCGGTTACCGCGGTGAAGGTGTCGGCAAGTGCACGGGCCACGGTATTGGCGGCGGGCACGTTGCCGGTGGTGCCGCCAGGGACAACCGTGTTGTTGTTGGGGGCGGGCACAACCGCTGCCTCGACCGTAAGGGTTCCCAGGGTTTCGGTTACCACATAGTTGGCAAGGTCGGCCGAACCGCCTGCCAGCACGTAGGTGTTGGCGGAAGATCCAACCTCGGTCTGGGTGCCAGTGGTGCGGGCAATCAGCGTTTCGCCCTTCACCAGGCCCGTGATGGACATATCGGTGCTGGTAAGAGCAGAGCCGTCGTAGACCTTGGTGGCGCTGCTGGTAACGATGCTCAACGGAGCCGGGTTCACCTTAAGGGTGTACTCGCAGGTGGCGTCCTTGTAGTTCGAGTTGGTAGCGCGAACCATGACGGCCACGTCGGCAACGCCCTTGACCACGGGAACCTCGGCAGACCAGGTCTTGCCACCATCGGTGGAGTACTCGACGGTGGTGCCCTCGGTCACGTTCGGAACTGCCGCGGTGCCATGCTCTGCGCCGTCGTAGACGCCCTCGTAGCTGGTACCCGTCACGGCCATTTCGCCAGAGGCGGTAACAACCAGGGTGCCGATCTCCTCGCCAGTGAGCGTGTAGTTCTTCGCCATCTGCTCGCTGGAGAACTCGATGGTGTACGCGTTGCTGGAGCTGCCGGCGTTGGTCTGGCTGCCGGTCACCGTGAACGTTGCATCAGCGTCGTTCACGAGGCCAGTCACCTTGCCGGGCGCCGTAAGGGCAGTGCCGTCGTAGACCTTGGTGGCCGACTCGGTCGCCACGCTGTAGCCCTTCGGGGTGATCTGGTAGGTCCTAGTGGTTTCGCCGGTGTAGTTGCCCTTACCGGTGATGGTCACGGTTACGGTGCCGGTATTCACCGTGTCCTCGGTGAACGTGATGACGTAGTCCTTGCCTTCAACGAGAACGTTGCCGTCCTTGTCGGTCACCGTGGGCTTCTGCTCCTGGGTCTTGCCGTTGTAAACAACATCGGGAACCATGCCGACCTCAACGCCCTTGTAGCTGTCGGGGTTCTCGGGGTCGGGGACGATGGACTGGGCCTTGACCTCCAGGGTGCCGAACGTGCCGTCGACGATGCTGTAGTTGCCGGCCTTGGCCGTGCCGTTCCAGTCGACCTTGTACGCCCTGTTCGGCTTGGTGCCGACATCCGTCTGGGAGTCGCTGGTGACCACGGTCGCCGTCTCGCCGGCCACCAGGGTTATGCTGCCGCCGGCCGTCAGGGGCTCGCCGTCGTAGTACTTGCTGGCGCTGTCGGTGTTGACCACCGCGGTAGCGGGGTTGATCTGGTAGGTCTTGGTCACCGTGCCGGCGTAGTTGCCCTTGCCCGTGATGGTCACGGTGATGGTGCCGGTCGCGTCGGTGAAGTTGCCGGTGCTGTAGCTGACCTCGTAGTCGGTGCCCTCGACCAGGGCGTTGCCGTCGGCGTCGGTCACCACGGGGGACCACTTGTGCTCGGCGCCGTCGTAGGTCTTGTCCTCGGGGCTGCTGACCTCAACGCCCTTGTAGGCGGGGTCGGGGTTCTCGGGGTCAACGCCGGGGTCGATGGACTGCGGGGCGACCGTCAGGGTGCCGACGGTCTCGCCCTTCAGCTCGTAGTTGGACTGCTTGGCGGTGCCGTTCCACTTCACCACGTAGGTGTTATCGGAGCGGCCGACCTCGGTCTGGCTGCCCGTGACCTCGAAGCCGGCGTCCTCGCCCTCCACGATGCCGACGATGCTGCCGTGCGCCGTGAGCGGGGCGCCGTCGTAGACCTTCGTCTCCGTGTCGGTGGAGACGGTGTAGGCCCTGCGGGAGACCTTCAGGGTGTAGGTCGTTTCAGCGTCGCTGTAGTTCGGGTTGGTCGCGCGGACCGTGACGGTCACGTCGGCGACGTCCTTGACTACGGGAACCTCGGCAGACCAGGTCTTGCCGCCGTCGGTGGAGTACTCGACGGTGGTGCCCTCGGTCACGCTGGGCTCGGCAGCCGAGCCGTGCTCCTGGCCGTCGTAGGGCATGTTGTAGTTATGGCCGATAACGGTGAGCTCGCCGGACTTCGTGATCTGGAAGTTCGCAGGCACGAAGGTGACCGTGTAGTTGCCCTGGACCTCGCTGCCCGTGGGGACGATCACGTTCGGGTAGGTGCCGACCGCCTCGTCGGAGCCCGTGCGGGCCACCGAGTAGGCGATGAGGCTGGCGGGCTCGCCGGGCACCAGGCCGAAGACCTCGGCGGTGAACCCGGGATCGGTCTCGCCGTAGACCTTGGTGGCGTCGTTCGCGGCTACGGTCACCGCAGCGCGCGTCACCTCGAGGGTGCCCAGGCTCTCGCCCTCGAGCCTGTAGTTGGACTGCTTGGCGTTGCCGTTCCAGTTGACGACGTAGGTGTTCTCGGACGTGCCGGCGTCGGTCTGGGAGCCGGTCACTTGGAAGCCGGCGTCCTCGCCGGCGACGATGCCGTCGATCCTGCCGGGGGCCTTGAGCTCGGTGCCATTGTAGACCCGGGAATCGCTATCGGTGACAACGGTGTAGCCCTTGGGCGTGATCTGGTAGGTCTTGGTCACCGTGCCGGCGTAGTTGCCCTTGCCCGTGATGGTCACGGTGATGGTGCCGGTCGCGTCGGTGAAGTTGCCGGTGCTGTAGCTGACCTCGTAGTCGGTGCCCTCGACCAGGGCGTTGCCGTCGGCGTCGGTCACCACGGGGGACCACTTGTGCTCGGCGCCGTCGTAGGTCTTGTCCTCGGGGCTGCTGACCTGGATGTCCTTGTAGCTGTCGGGGTTCTCGGGGTCGGGGACGATGGACTGGGCCTTGACCTCCAGGGTGCCGAACGTGCCGTCGACGATGCTGTAGTTGCCGGCCTTGGCCGTGCCGTTCCAGTCGACCTTGTACGCCCTGTTCGGCTTGGTGCCGACATCCGTCTGGGAGTCGCTGGTGACCACGGTCGCCGTCTCGCCGGCCACCAGGGTTATGCTGCCGCCGGCCGTCAGGGGCTCGCCGTCGTAGTACTTGCTGGCGCTGTCGGTGTTCACCACCGCATTAGCGGGGGTGATGGTCAGCGCTTCAGCGTTGTTTGCGTAGTTGGAGTAATTGCCATTCGTGGCGCGGAGCTGGATGGTCTTGGAATCAGCTACGTCCTTCGCCTTGAGCTCACTCGGATCAGAGACCCAGGTCTTCCCATCGATGGAGTACTCGACGGTAAGCTCGTTACCATAGGCATCCTTGGCAGTAGCGACACCGGCGGTGTAGGTCTGGCCGTCATAGGTCTTGACCACGTCGCTCTTGGTCCAAACGACCTGGCTCTCGTCGATGTTGCCCGGGGTGATGCGCAGCGCGCCCTCGCTCTTGGTGACGTTGTAGTTCGTCTCCTTGAAGAGCTCGCCCGGAGTGTATGCGATGGTGTTCGCAACCTCGCCTTCAGCAACAGTCGTTACCGTACCGGTTGCCTTGAAGTCGCTTACCTGGCCCAGGAAGAGCTCGTCGCTCGAAGAAGCCTCGGGCTTGGAGTGAGCCTGGCCGTCATAAGGCCATTCGCCGCTCTCGGAGCCGAGGACGACATCGCGCTTGGTGATGGTGAGGCTCACATTGGAAGCTGCGGAATCCACAACGAACGTGACGTTCGAGAAGTTGGGGTTCGTGCTCTTGAAGTCGCTGGCGTTGATGGCCTTCGTGTAGGCGACTACGGAACCTTCGGAGTTGACGGCAACGTCCGTGCCGGAAACGGAAAGGTCCACGCCCTCGTTAAGGGCAACGTCATCGGCGGTGAAGTTACCGTTGCCGCCGGCGATTGCAACGCTGTAGCCCTGAACCGTGTGCCCAGCGCCGTCGTAGGTAAGGGTCTGGCTGTTGCCCTTGATGGTCACAACAACCTCGTTCTCGTCGGCGGTGACGATGAGCTTACCGGCGGTCGAGCTTACCACCTGGTAGTTTTCAGCAAGCGTACCCTCGTTGAACTCATAGGTGAATGCGTTGTCGGAGCTGCCGACGTTGGTCTGGCTGCCGGTGATGTCGAAAGTAGCACCCTCACCGGCAACGAAGCCGTCAAGGCCAACGGTCACATCGGACTGCTGGTTGCGAGTCAGCGGCGTGCCGTCATAGACCTTGCTGTCGCCAGCGGAAGCGAAGGTCAAGGAACGCTTATTGATGGTGAGGTTCTCGGACTCGGTGGCGTAGCTGCCCTGCTTATAGTTGTCGGACGTTGCGCGCAGCTGGATTTTCTTGCTGTCGCCGTGGTTCAGCGCCGTAATCTGGGACGGATCGGCGTACCAAGTCTTGCCGTCAACGCTGTACTCGACGGTCAGAGCATTGCCGTACTTGTCCGTTGCCGTAGCGGTGCCGGCGGTATAGGTGTTGCCGTCGTAGGTCTTCACTACATCGGTCTTGTTCCATACAACGGACTGACCGTCGATCTCGGCAGGCGTGATCTCAAGCTGGCCGTCAACGATCTTGAACTCTACGTTGGAGAAATTCGCGCTGACGTTCTGGAAATCGGAAGCCGCGAGGTTCATGTCGTAGGTGCCGACGTTGGTGCCCTTGGCAACCTTATGGTCGGCAGCACCAACGAAGGAGAAGCAGCTCTCGGTGTAAAGCTTGTTGCTGGAGGTGGAGGTGTAGCCCTCGACCTGCTGCTCCTGGCCGTTATACACCTTGGAGTCGCTGTTCTCCGTAATGGTAACGGTCACCTTGTCGGTTACCGGGGTAACCGTAAGGGTGCCGTACTCCGGAGTGATCTCCTTGTAGTTGGCAAGGTTGGTACCGGCCTTGGCCTGGTAGGTGTAGGTGTTCGCGCTAGAGCCGGCGTTGGTGATGGTGCCGGTGTAGGTGATGTCGACGCCCTCGCCCTCGGCGAAGCCGGAAACAGTCTCCATCTCGTGCTTGGTCAGCTCGGTTCCGTCGTAGGTCTTGGAAGCCGAAGCAGACTTCAGCGTAGCGGCAGCCTTCTCGATGGTCAGGGTGCCGTTCTGCGTGGTAACCGCGAACTCGCTGCTCACATCGTTGCCATTGGCATCCTTGACCACGGGGGTGCCGGAAATATTGTTGGTATAGGTGCCGGCATTGGTCGCCTTGGGGTTCTCGGTCACAAGGCCGGAAACGGTATACGTCTGACCATCGACCGTGAACTCGTAGGTCTGAGCGCCGTTGGCCTCATGCTCCTTGCCGTCATACGTGACGGTGGTGGAGTTGGCCACAACCGTGATGGCGTACTTGGCCTCGCGGCTGGTAACGGTCAAGCTGCCTTCCGTCTTCGCGATGTTGTAGTTGTCCTTGTTGGTGCCCTCGTTCAGCGTGTAGGAGAATGCGTTGTCGGAGCTGCCCACGAGCGTCTGGCTACCGGTGAACGTGTAGGTTGCGCCCTCGCCTTCGGCCCAGCCGGTCTCGGTTGCAAGTGCGGTTTCGCCGTTGGTGAGTGCAGTGCCGTCGTACGGCTTGGTCAGGTCAGCGGACTTCAGCGTCACCTCGCGCTTGGCGATGGCAAGCTCGCCGTCGGTCACGACGAACTCGACGTTGGTGAAGTTGGCGCTCTGGTTCTGGAACGTACCGTCCGTAAGGCCCATGGCATAGGTGCCGGCGTTAGTGGCCTTCACCTCGGAAGAACCGGTATAGGTGAAGTCGGACGCCTTGTACAGCTCGTTGCTGATCGAGGCCTTGTAGCCCGAAGCGCTCTTCTCAGTACCGTCGTACGTTGCGGTGGTGTTATTGCCGGTGATGGTCACGGTAACCTTGCTGGTCACCGGCGTGATGCTCAGCGTGCCCGTCTTCTTCGTGATGACGTAGTTTCCGCCTTCACCCTCGGTTGCGCCGCCGGTGAGCGTGTAGGTGAAGCCGTTGTCGACTACGCCTTCGCTTACGTTGGTTACGCTGCCGGTAGCCTCAGCGGTGAAGCTCTGGCCATTGACGAAGCTACCGCTCGTGATGGTGACGCTCTTATTGGTAAGGGCGGTTCCGTCGTAGACCTTGGAATCGGTGGCGGAGGTCAGCTCGACCGCACGCTTGGCGATGGTCAGCGTGTTGTCCTCGATGACAAACTCAACGTTGGTGAAGTTGGGGTTGGCATTCTGGAAGTCGCCAGCCTTCAGCTCCATGTTGTAGGTGCCTGCGTTGGTGCCGCTCACGGAGTCGGTGCCGCTGAACGTGAAGTCCTTTGCGTTGTACAGGGTGTTGTCGCTCTTGACATCGTAGCCCGTGGCGCTGTGCTCTACCCCATCGTAGGTGTAACTGCCGCCGTGCTCGGTGATGGTCACGATGACCTTGCCGGTCACAGCGTTGACCGTCAGGTCGCCCGGAACCTTGGCTACGTTGTAATTGCTGGCCTTGGCCGTCGTACCGTCAAAGACAACCTCGAAGGTGTTCTTGGAAGAACCGGCGTTGGTCTGGCTGCCGGAGTAGGTGTAAGAGACGCCCGCCTCTTCGCCGTCAGCGAAGTCACCGGCGGTCACCTTAGCAGACTCCTCGGTCAGCGCGGTGCCGTCATAGGTCTTCTCAGCGGAGCCGGAGGTAATGGTGACGTCCTTGGGGCTGATGGTCAGCTTGCCAGACTTGGCAGTCACAGAGAACTGGGCGCTCACGTCATTGCCGTTGGGGTCAACGACAGTCCAGCTGCCGTCCTCGTTGGAGCTGGTGATGGTCTGGGTGTACTCCTCGGCGTCCTTGCCGGTAACGTCGGACTTGTAGTTCTTCACCGTGTACTCGACGCCGTCGAAGGTGAGCCTATCGGCAACGATACCGCTCATCGTCTGGTCAGAGCCGTTGTAGACCTTGGTCTGTTCAACGCCCTCAAGCACGATCTCGTACTTGGCGGAGCGGTCCGTAACCGTCAGGGTGCCGTTCTTGGTGCTGATGGTGTAGTTGCTGAGTTTGGTGCCGTCCTGGGCCTTCCAGCTGTTTTCCTTAACCATGCTCTGGGTGGAGCCGACGACGGTCTGCGAACCCTCGATGGTTGCAGAGGCGATGCCCTGGCCCTCGATGAAGCCCTCGGTGGTGAACTCATCGGTAGTCAGCGCCGACCCGTCGTACTCCTTAGATGCAGAGCCAGCGGTGATAGTCGCAGCCTTGGGGCTGATGGTGAGCTTGCCGTCTTCCTTGTTTACCTTGAACTGCTTGGTAACGTCGTTGCCGTCGGGGTCGAGCACCTTAACGGTACCGGTAACCTTGCTAGCGTACTCGCCGGCATCAGTACCCTTAGCGCTTGCGTTCAGTCCCGTGATGGTGAAGGTAACGCCCCGGTCGTTGGTGAACTTGGTGCCGCTCACGCCGGAAACCGACTGCTCGGAACCGTTATAGATGCCAGTGCTCGAGTTAGCCTTAACCGTCACCTCGTACTTCTGGGCACGGTCATTGACGGTGAGCTTGCCCTCTTTCGCAGTGATGTTGTAGTTTCCGGAGTCAGTACCGGCATTCAAGCTGTAGCTGAACGAGTTGCTGCTCGAGCCAACGGCGGTCTGAGTGCCAGTGACGTTGTAAGTTGCGCCCTGACCATTGGCAAAGCCGTCGCCAGAGACCTCAACGTTGTTGCTGGTCAGCGGAGTGCCGTCATAATCCTTCTGGTCGGTTGCGGAAGTCAGCACAACGTCGCGCTTGGCAATCTTCAACCAGCCGTCGGTGACCTCAAAGGTAACCTTACCGGGTTCGTAGTTCTTGCCCGTGTAGGTGAACTTCGAAGCGTCGAGGCCCATATCGTAGGTACCGGCGTTGGTGCCCGTGGCCTCGGCGGTACCGGAAAGGCGGATATCGCTCTCGGTGATACCGGTCGGCAGGCCGGAAACGCTGTAGCCGGTGGCATTCTGCTCCGTGCCGTCGTACTTGGTGCTGTTGGTGTTGCCAACCACCTTGATTTTGACGGCCTTGGTGGAACGGGTGATGATCAGCTTGCCGTTCTCGACTTCCGAAACGTAGTACTTATTAGTAGTGTCGCTTTTGCCAACGGTGCCATTGGCGAACGAGTGCGTGTAGGTACCCGCATCGGTGCCCTTGCCACCCGTGGTGCTCACGCCGTCGACCGTGACGCCCTCAACACTGGCGCTGAAACCGGTCACGCTCTTCTCGGTGCCGTCGTATTCTTCGGTCTTGGAGTTGGCCGTCAGCTTGACGTTCTTGTAGTAGTACACGTTGACGACGTTCTCGCCGGCCTTGAGAACAACCTTGTCGCTCTTCAGCGGCTTGATCGTATAGCCATCAAATGTTTTCTCGTCGACGGTGAAGACATCGCCGACATGGTAATCGCCGGACGCACTCACCGACTCGATGAGTTCGGAGCTATCCTCGTCGCCCCACAGATAGTTCACCGTTACCGAAGCGGCCTTCTTGGTCCACGTAGCGGTGATGGTGACGTTGTTGTCGGGCATAGTGAAGGACTCGCCGCTTGCAACGGTCGTCTTGCCGTCCAGGCCTTCGACCTGCCAGCCGGCAAAGTCGTAGCCCTCGCGGGTCGGCTCGGACAGAACGGTGTAGCTCTGGCCCTCGTCTACCTTGTACGTCGTCGCAGCGCTCGTAGCCCATGCGCCGCCGTCAAGGTTGTAAATAACCTGACGGCCGGCAACGTAGCGCGCATAGAAGTCGACGTTCGAGGTGCTTACGGTGTACGGCAGGTTGACCGAATGGGTCATCGCGGAATCGGTGCACCACGGGGAAAGGGTGTACTCAACGCCGTCGACGGTCTTGGTCTGCGGGTACTTCGTGGCGAAGTCGCTGATGAAGTCGGTGATGTTCGTGGCATCGCCTTCGCGAACCGTCGCGCTCGAGGCGATGAGCGCGAAGCCCGTGGAATCGGAAGAGGTCGGATCGTCCACGTAGTACCTGACGGTATAGAGGCCCTTGCACTCGAAAAGCACGCTGCAGTCCACGTGGTAACCGTCGCCGTTGTTGGTCAGCTTGTACGGAACCAGCGTGATGGAGACGATGTCGCTATCGGTTACCTCCACGCCAGGCAGCTTCTGTTTGATGATTTCCTTGTACTGCTTAAGGATGTTGTTCCAGTGCTCGGAGCCGCGGGCAACGCTGAACGTTGTGCCCGTGCTGCCATCCGGCCAGGTAACAACGCGGTCGGAGGCGTCGTAGCGCTTGGTTGCGCCGTTATCGCGGGGGAAGTCGGCTGCCGAAACCCCGGTAAGGTCCACCGTGCCGTTGCCGAGCTGGTACCAGTAGCCCTTAAGCGAGTCGAGGCTGGCCTCCGGGTTGTTCAGATAGTAATAGGTGAAGGTGGTGGTACCCTTCGTGGTATGGACAACCGTCACATCGTGCGTAGCGGTAAGCACGGTTGCGCCATCGGCGCTGGTCCACGTGGCGGTAACCGTGGCCGAACCCTGGGAAACACCCGCAACCTGCCCGTTCGCGTCAACGGTCAGAACGTTCTCATTGCTGGAGGACCAGCTGTAGGTACCGCCCTCAACTGCCGGGTCGAGCGTGGCAACCAAGTCGGCGGAGCTGAACTGCTCGACCGAATCGGGGCCGGTGATCGTAAGGGTGCTCGAAACGCTCTCGCCCTCTTCGCTCACCGTAGCCGCCTCGGACTCGATCACAGTATCTGCGCCGATGACGGTCGACTGGGCAGAAGCAGTGGATTCGGAAAGCTTCTTGGTCTCGAGCTCGATGGCGGCGCCGGCAACAACGTCGGCGGCAGCCACGGTGAAGACACCGCTCTGGTTAGGATCGATCTGGTGCTTTTCGCCGTTGTTCACGGTGAGGTAAACCGCGACAAGCTGGTAGCCCTCGTTGGCGGTAGCGGTGAACTCGAAGTTCTTGCCAATGGGCACCGTTACCTTGGTTGCGGGCAGGCTGATGTCCTGCTTGCTGTATGTGATGTAGGCGTTGCCCAAGCTCAAGGCCACATCGGCCTCGGTTGCCTTGGACTCGGCGCTCGCAGCGGAAGACGAGCTATCAGTTGCAGCAGAGCTGCTGTCGGAAGAAGCAGAGCTGGAATCCCCAGCTGCCTTGGAGCTTGCCGGGGAATCATCCTTCTTGTCGGCGTTGGAAGCGCTGCTCTCCGTGCTAGTGGATTCGGCCTTCTGAGCCTCGGTCTGCGAAGCCTTCTCGGTAGAAGCAGACGCATCGCTGGAGCCGGTGGCCTCTTCGCTGGCAGCCGCCTGGGTTTGCGCCGCCTCGCCTTCTGCAAAGCTGCTGGCGGGGGAAACCGCAGGCCAGCCGAAGCCGAGCATGACAGCCGACATGGCTACAGCTACTACCTTATGGCCAAGCGAGAAATGCTCGGTCATGCTTTTTGCAGCCTTGCCGTTCATGTTGTTGTTGCCCATGACAATTCACCTCATCAACCGTTCCGTTGGGGAACCTTCGCGGTTGGTATTCCATGCATCGCGTGCCCTTGTGGGGCGTGGCGCCTAGATGCCCTGTTCGGCCGGGCTCTTTTTGGCCTTGCAGAGCTAAACGCCCACGATGTAATAATCCCTTCAAATATTACTTGAAGCGGATTTTGATTGCCAGTCTGATTCTGTCCGTTTTTTGTGCTCTTATCAGGGAATTCAACTTATATTTAATGCGTCTATCTGCGGGGTTTTCCCTAACCGTTTAAGGGCTTTCGCCGCCGAATACGCGAAACATCCCAACTTTCGGCTACCGCTTGCGATAAGCCAACAAGCCCGCGCGAGCATTCGCTTCCAGGGATCGAAGCAATAAGCGATGTGGGCTTTCCAGCCGAACGGTGAACCCCAAAGCGGCCAGGCCGCCGTCCCAAAACATCGGGCAGGCGGCAGGGCCCAACAAATGGGCACGTTGCGCTTCAGCGGCCACACGCATCGGCAGCGGCTATAATCAACTCCGTGACCGCAACTACCGGAAATAGCGCCCTTCCCCTAGCCGAATCGCCGCTCAAGGCCGCATTCTGTTTTGCCCGGAAAGCCGCTGTTTACCTTGCCTGCGCAACTGCTTTTTCCGCCGCAGTGCTTGCGCTTACCGGCTGCGGCGCCGCCGAAGAGGCCTCGGGCGCGGAATTCACGCCCGCAACCACCATCCAAGAAGCCGCTTTCAACAAGCAGGCTGCCACCGGGACGTCCGGCGCGCTCATAGACACCTCTTCGGTTGCCGAGGGCTACGTGGCAGCAAGCGCCGCCGGCTCTTCGCGCCTGAAACTGCAGGTTTCCAGCGACGGCGGCAGCGCCAACTACGACCTTCCGCAAGACGGAACACCCCTGATTGCCCCGCTCACCTTCGGCGACGGCAACTACGAGTTCCGCGTGATGCAGAACACCTCGGGCAACAACTACGTCGAGCTGTACCGCACCACTGCAAACGTGCAGATGGAAAGCGAGTTCGCGCCGTTCCTCCGCCCCAACACGTACTGCAATTATTCCGAGGAAAGCGCCTGCGTGGCCAAGGCACGCGAACTGGTGGCGGGCGCGCAGAACCAGGGCGAAGCGGTGGAGGCCATCTGCACCTACGTGGTGGAGAACATCTCGTACGACGAGGCGAAGGCCCAGCAGCTGAAGGAAGCTTCCGGCTACGTGCCCGATCCCGATTCCACCCTTTCCAGCAAAACCGGCATCTGCTTCGACTACGCCAGCTTGGGCGCGGCGATGCTGCGCAGCCAGGGCATCCCCACCAAAATAGTCACCGGTTACGTTTCGCCCAACAACATCTACCACGCCTGGATCATGGTGTACATCGACGGCATCTGGAAAAGCGCGCAGTTCAGCGTGCAGAAAGACACCTGGAGCCGCGTTGACCTGACCTTCGCCGCGGGCGGGGGAAACAGCAACGTGGGCGACGGCAAGAGCTATTCCGACCGCTATACCTACTAACGCGTCGGGCGAATGTGCCGGACGGAACCTCGCCGAGCCGAACGGGCTTGAAGGCGGCTTAGCCGACCCCGCAAGCACCGGCCAGGCCGGTAGGCCGGAACCGCCACCGCATCCCTTCCCTACAGAATATCCTCGATGAAGCCGACCCGGTAATCGCCGAACACCACGCCATCGCCTTCCTGGGTGGCGTCCAGGTCCACGTCGGCGCGGATGGCGAAATCGCGGTCGCCGTCGGAATCGCTGAAGGTCTGCTGCACGTGCCAAACATGCTCGGTTTCCTCGTCCGATTCATCGATGGAGAGGAACGTCATCGAACGCGCATCGGCATCGAGCAGCACATCCTCATGCGCATCGTAGAACGCATCCAGAACGGTGCGCCACTTGTGCGCTGGGAAGCCGTTCTCCACATCGGCTTCGCCCAGGGCCTCGGCATCGTCGGCCGCAGCCAGGCGCACGCGGCGGAACAGGGCGTTGCGCACCAGCACGGTAAGGCCGCGCCGGTCGTGCACCACCGCTTCCTTGGCCGAAGGCGGGCGGGCATCAAGCTCTTGACCAGCCTGTTCCCATTCGTCCACCAAGCTGGAGTCCACCGAGCGCACCACCAGCCCCAACCAGGCGATGATGTCTTCCATCTCCTCGCTGCGCTTATCGGAGGGCAGGGTGCGGTCCAGCGCGCGGTACGCCTCCGAAAGGTAGCGCAGCAGGGCGCCCTCGTAGCGCATGATGCCCAGCTTCTGGATGTAGCCCTTGAAGTCCGCGGCCGATTCCAGCATGTCGCGCAGCACCGACTTCGGACGCAGGTAGTAGTCGCGCGCCCACGGCACCGATTCGCAGTACTTGCCGAACGCCGCGAACAGCAGCTCGCGCAGGGGGCGCGGGTAGGTTACCTCGGCGATGCGGTCCAGGCGCTCCTCGTAATCGACGCCTTCTGCCTTCATGGCCGCCATGGCGGCGTCCTTCGCCTTGCGCTCCTGTGCGCGCAGCACCTGGCGCGGGTCTTCCAGCGTTGATTCCACCATGGATATCACGTCGAGCGTGTAGGTTTCGCTTTCCGGGTCAAGCAGCTCCAACGCCGCCAACAAGAACGGCGAAAGCGGCTGGTCAAGCGCGAAATCTTCCGGCAGGTCCATGGTTACGAAGTAGTCGGGCGTGCCGTCTTCCAGTTCCTCGATTTCCACCACACCGGCGTCGATAAGGGTCTTGAACACCTCGCCGGCGCGCACCTTCAGCTTCAGCTTCTCTTCCGGGCTCTGCAGTGAGTCGTCGATAAGCTCGTCCACGCGGGTGCGGGCATCGCCGCCCTGCTCCACTCCCGCAAGCACCATGGAGTGGGTGATGCGCATGCGCGGGGTTAGCGTTTCGGGCACCGCGGCGATAAGGCGGTTGAAGGTGTCCTCGTTCCACACCACGAAGCCCTCGGGCGGCTTCTTGCGCTTCACCTTGCGGCGCTTCTTCGGGTCGTCGCCGGCCTTGGCCAGCAGCTTGGCGTTCTCTATCTCGTGCTCGGGCGCAAGGGAGACCACCATGCCGCTGGTGTCGAACCCACTACGGCCCGCGCGGCCGGCGATCTGGTGGAACTCGCGGCTCTTCAGGCGGCGCATCTTGTGCCCGTCGAACTTGGTGAGCTGCGTGAGTACCACGGTATGGATAGGCACATTGATGCCCACGCCCAGGGTGTCGGTGCCGCAGATAACAGGAAGAAGCCCCTGTTGGGCAAGCTTTTCCACCAACAGGCGGTAACGCGGCAGCATGCCCGCATGGTGCACGCCGATGCCGCTGAGCAGCAAGCGCTTCAGGGTTTTGCCGAACTGCGTGGTGAACTTGCCCTGGCCCAGCGTTGCCTTTATCTGCTCGCGCTGCTCCTTGCTGGTAACGCCGAAGCTGGAAAGTGCCTGGGCGGAAGCCAGCGCCGCATCCTGCGAGAAGTGGACGATGTAGAGCGGCCCCTCGTCGTTGCGCAAAGCCAGTTCCACCGTGCCCTCCAGCGACATGAGCTCATATTTGTATTCCAGCGGAACGGGGCGCGGAGCATTGGCGATAACATCGACATCGGTTCCCGTTTTGCCCTTCAAGGCCGAAGCGATGGCACTCACGTCGCCCAGCGTTGCGCTCATCAGCAGGAACTGCGTGTGCGGAAGCGTGAGCAGCGGCACCTGCCAGGCCCAACCGCGGTCGGGGTCGGAATAGAAGTGGAACTCGTCCATGGCCACGCAGCCCACGTCCGACCATTCGCCTTCGCGCAGCGCCTGGTTGGCCAGGATCTCAGCCGTGCAGCAGATGATGGGAGCACCGGGGTTTATCTGGGAATCGCCCGTGATCATGCCCACGTTTTCGCGCCCCAGCATGTTCACCAGGCCGAAGAACTTCTCACTCACCAGGGCTTTGATGGGAGCGGTGTAGAACGCGCGCTTGCCCTGGCACAAGGCCGAGAACATCATGCCGATGGCCACCATGCTCTTGCCCGAGCCCGTAGGCGTGCCCAGGATGACGTGGTTGCCCACCATCAGGCTCATCAGCGCCTCGTCCTGGTGCGGCCACAGCTCCACCTCGCGTTCGGCCAGCCAGTCGTAGAACAGCTCCAGCGCCTCTTCGGCCGAAAGCTCGGCGGCGCCATCGGTGCGCCACTCGGGAGCCAACGCGCCCAACGAGCCGAAATCGGCAACAGCGCCTTCGGCCTCCTCGGCAAGCTCTTCGTTCTCGAATTCAACGGAGTCCACGTTCGGTTCCCTTCATTGGTTGTTGGTGGTGAGGCCTTGGGACACTGCCCGTCGGACCTGGCCTTCGCTTCTTCGTTTTTCAAAAGAATGCGAAGGGGCGGCGCGGAAATCAGCTTGACGCATGGTTCGCCTCATCCCGGAATCCAAGATCAAGTACCGGGGGCGCCGCCTTGAAGGCATTCTCTTGAAAAACGCGCTACGGGACAGGACCGCCAGGCACCGCCCCAAGGCCGACGATAGCGCCTTTCTAGGCGAACCTCAGCATATCCTTCGGCTCCTGGATCAGCGCATCGGGCTGGCCGGTTTCCAGCTTTTCCAACGGCTGGTAGCCCCAGGTGCAGCCCACGGCGTACATGCCGGCATTGTGGGCAGCTTGCAGGTCGCTGGCGGAATCGCCGAAGTACGCGCAGTTGTCGGGTGCAACACCCATCTCTTCAGCGCAGGTCAGGAGCCCGGCCGGGTCGGGCTTGCGGGGAATGGTGTCCGATTCGCCGTGCGAAACATCGAACAGGCCGGCGAAGAACTTCGCCTCCACATCGCGCACGCCGCCCTCGAACTTGTTGGACATGATGCCCAGCTTCTTGCCCGCAGCCTTCAGCGCATGCAGCGTTTCGGTCATACCCTCGAACTCGGTGGTAAGCGCCATGCCGAACTCGCCGTAGAGTGCCTTGAAGTTGCGGAACACGCTTTGCGCCTGCTCTTCGGTTGCCCCCTCGGGCACCGCCAAGCGGGCCAGGGCCAGAACGCCGTTACCCACGTACGAGAGCACCTCTTCCTGGGTATGGGTGGGGAAGCCCTCCATCTGAAGCGCCTTGTTCACCACCACCGTCAAATCGGGCAGGGTGTTCAGAAGGGTTCCGTCCATGTCGAAGATAAAGCCTTCGAACTGGGGCGATGGGGTTTCCTCTTCGATCATCATCGCAAAGCTCCTTAGCGTCGGCGGGCACAGCCGGCATCGAAGTACTGGGCGGGGCGCTGGCTCAATTCGCAGGGCCCGCCCAAACGTCTTCTTCCAGCCTACCCCAGCAAGGGCAGGAAGCGCGTCACTTGCATCAGCCACAACACAAGAAGCACGAGAGCGGCCTTCCACAGAACGGAAACCGGACGGCTGAACAGCAGGGCACGCAGGCCGCCGGGGCGCGGTGCCTTCGCGGAACTGGTTGGGTCTGGGGATTTGGCGGGCTGGAGCTCAGCGGCGCCATTGGCCGCAGAGGTCTCGGCGCCGTTGGCCACGGATACCTCGGCGATGGGCTCGACCCCGTCACCGGCCGCTTCGGCGGTCGCCCTACCAACAGGCGCTTCAGCCTTGGCAGCCAATTCTTCCAGCTGGTCGGCGCGAAGCTCCAGGCCGCAGGTGACGTTTTGCTGCGGGCACACGTCGGCGCAGCCGTTGCACATGATGCACTCGCCCGCCAACAGGCGCCCCTTCGGCTCGATGCTCACCGGGCAGGCATGCTTGCAGGCGGCACAGTTCTTGCGGCACTTCGGGCGCTGACGGCGCATGCGGCCCGTGGGTAGCGTGGGCATCAGCGAGAACAGGGCACCCAGCGGGCACAGGAACTCGCAGAAGAAGCGCTCCTTCAGCAGCATGCCCACCACGGCGAGGCCCAGCAGTACCGCGCCTACCGCGGTCACACCGGAAGCGGAGAGGTTGGCCAGCTTGCCGAACACCGTCCAGGGGCTGTTGTTGTTGACGGTGGTATAGAAGCCCATCAGCACAGCAGCGCAGATTGCCACCAGCACCACGTACTTGATGCCGCGCAGGGCCAATTCCACCTTGGCGGGCAGGGGCTTGCGGCGGATGCCCAGCTTCTTCGCCAGCGCATCGCCTGCGGCATACACCGCATCGCCCAGAAGGCCGAAGCTGCATACGTAGCCGCAGAAGAAGCGGCCCAGAACCACGGTAAGCAGCAAAAGCAGCGCCAGGAACACCGTGAACGACATGACCTCGAAGTCGTAGCCGCGATGCGTGTTCATGACGTTGATCTGCATCAACAGGGTTTTCAGACCCATGAAGCCCGTGGCGAACGAGGAAGGCGCCAGCAGGAAGAACATGCCCTGGATGCACCAGCGCTGGCGGCGGGTGAGCTTCGCCTTCTGCGCCCGCGAATCGCTGGCCAGCATCTTACGCGCCAACCATACCGCCAGGCCGAACAGCACCACGGCAAGGGCGATCATCGCCGCGCCGAACCATGCGCTGCTGGTGATGGCCACGCTGCCCGATCCGCTCATGGCGTCCTTCACGGCAAAGAGGATGCCGCGGGAGGAAAACGTCACGCCCGAGATGGTGTCCACGTCGGCCGACTGCTGGCTGATGATGTTGGGAATGAGCTTCTCGGCACGGGCGACGTAGGGCGCATCGTCGGCATGGGAGACGATACGGACGTCGGTTATCTTGCCGCTGGCCACGGTTACCGCAACGGTGATGGTGCTCTGGTAGCCCTCGCCGCTGCCGTAGTACACGCCATCGGAAAGGTCTTTGGCGATCTCGCCCACCTGGGCAGATTCCTGCTGCGAGCTGCTGTTCGACGCACCCTTCGCCTTGGAGTCGGCATATGCCGGCGCAGCACCGGCCAGCGCCAACGCCAGCGAAAGCAACAGGGCGCAAAGCACGTACGCCCAGCGCGATTGATGTTCCCTTGTTCTGGTTTCCACGGTTTCCTGCCTCGTCCTTTTCCGAGGGCGCCCTACGAAAGGCGGCCCTGGTCTACTACCAATGTGGTGTCGGCGAACGCCGCCGCCGACATGCGATGGCTCACCATCGCGATGGTCTTGCCTTCCCGGCTCTGCGCCAAGGCGTTCAGCACGGCAACCTCGTTCAGGCAGTCCAGGTTGCTGGTGGGCTCGTCCAGCAGAAGGAACGGGGCGTCGTACAGGAAGATGCGGGCCAGGCCGATGCGCTGGCGCTCGCCAGCGGAAAGGCCTTCACCGATCTCACCGAGCTGGGTGTCCAACCCCTTGGGCAGGCGCTCGATGAGGCTGGCAAGCGACGCCTGCTCCACCGCGCGGTTGAGCTCTTCTTCGGTGCAGCCGGGGCGCACGAAGGCGATGTTCTGGCGGATAGTGCCGCTGAACAGGTGCGTTGTCTGCGTCATGGAGCCTTCCAGGGTGCGCAGGCACGTGGTCTTGATATGGCGCACCTCTTCGCCGGAAACCGTTACCGCCCCCTGTTGCGCATCCCATACGCGCATGAGCAGCTTCAGGAAGGTGGACTTCCCGGCGCCGCTGGGACCGGCAACGTGCAGGAACGCACCCGGCTCGATGCTCACGTTGAAATTGCTGAGCACCTCCTCTTCGCCATAGGCGAAGGTAACGTCCTGGAGCTTCGCGCCCGTGAAGGCCGCAGGCTCGGCACCCTGTTCCACATCGAGCGTTTCAGGGCGCTCGTCAAGGAAGTCGAGCACGCGCTCGCCCGACGCAAGCGTCTGGTGCAGCGAAGAGCCCAGGTGCGCCACCGCGCGAACCGGGTCGAACGAAACCGAGTAGGCAACCACGCACACCGCGGCGGCCGCACCGACAACTTGACCCTGCGCCGTGAGCGCATAGGCAAGGTAGGCGAACAGGAAGCAACTTGCCAGGGTAAGGGTGTCGGTCAGGCCCTGGGCAACGGCGCTGCGGCGGGCCATCTTCACCTCTTCGGCGGCAAGCGCGCCCATGCGCCCGCCCAGCTCGTCGCGGCGCAGGTCGGTGGCGCCGAAGCGCAGTACTTCTGAAAGCCCCATAAGGCTTTCGTACATGAAGCTGCCGAAGCGAACCGAGCGCTCCTTGGTGCGACGGCCCAGGGTGTCGGTCCAGATGTTCAGCAGGATAGGCAGCAGCACGCCTACCACGGCGAAGCCCGCTGCGGCGGCAAGGCCCAGCCATACCTGCTGGGAGCCGATGCCCACCGCAACCGCAGCCGACACGATCAACGCCACCAGCACCGGAGAAATGGTGTGGGCGTAGAACACCTCCAGCAGCTCGATATCCGCGGTGAGCAGGGTGATCAGGTCGCCTGTGTCGCGCGCCTCAAGGCGAGCCGGCGCCAGGGTGCGCATATGGCGGAACACCTTGGAGCGGATAACCGCCAGGGTTTGGAAGGTCTGGTCGTGCGAAACCAGACGCTCGCCGTAGCGCAGGAAGCCGCGCACCACCCCGCAGAGCAGCACCAACGCCGCCACCAACGCGATGTTCCACGTGAAGCAATCCGCCGCAATGCCCAACATGGCCGCGGCGCCCAGCACCACCATCAGTATGGCTGCAGCGAAACCGAACGATGCGAACAACGTAGAGGTTCCCACCAGCGGCCACAGCCTGCCGAACAGGCCCAACAGCCCCCACACAACGCGGGGGACCGAGCGCTTCTTCTTCGGGGCAACGGCTGCGGCAGCCCCAGCGGCGGACTCGCTCGAGCTGGAATCACCCGCCGAGCCGTCGGAACCCTCGGCCTGCACCCCTTCCGCAGAAGCGGTTCCCGACGCCATCCCGTCCTGCGAAGAATCGGCGGCATCGATGAGGATGTCGGCTGGATGCCCCGCCGGCATGCCGCTGCCGCCCTCTTCCACCAGCGCGCGGATCTTGGCGCCCTTCATGTAGGAGCGCGTGGCGGTGGCGATGCTCGGCGGCATCTTCTCCAACGCTTCGGCCATGGCCTCGGGAACATCCACGTCCGCTTCGCCATCGGCCTTGGAGTGCATGGCGCGCACCTCTTCGGCCTGGCGGGCCAGCGCCTCCATCTGCTCCTGCTGCTGCCAGAGCTTCGCGTAGGCCCCGCCCGCTGCGGCCAGCTGGCCATGGGCGCCCTGCTCCACGATGCGGCCCTTTTCCATCACCACGATGTTGTCTGCCCAGGCCAACGCGGAAAGGCGATGGGAGATGACAATCACGGTCTTCTCGATGGAAAGGCGCTGGATGCAGGCCAGGATGTCGCGTTCGCTGTCGGCGTCCACGTTGGAGGTGGACTCGTCGAATAGGTAGATGGGGGTATCGCGCAGAAGGGCGCGGGCAATGGCCAGGCGCTGGCGCTGGCCGCCGGAAAGGTTGGCGCCGCCTTCGGCAACGGGGACGTCCAACCCGCCCTGCTTCAGCACGAAATCGTCCAGGTTGCACTTGCCCAACGCGCTCCACAGCGCGTAGTCGGTTGCGTTGCGGTTGCCCACCAGCAGGTTGGTGCGGATGGTCCCCTTGAAGATGTAGGCCGAGGCCGATATGTGGGTTACCAGGCCGTGCAGGGAATCGGGGCTGATGTTGCGCAGTTCCACGCCGTTGAAGCGCACGCTGCCCGTGTAGCCCATCAGCTCGCCCGAAAGCAGCTTCGCCAGGGTGGATTTGCCCGAGCCGCTTTCGCCGGTGATGCCCACGAAGGTGTTCTCCTCCACCTTCAGGCTGATGTCGGCCAGCGCGCTGCCCTCGCCGTACGAATACGAAAGCCCCTCGCAGACAATCTCCACCTCGTCCGCTTCCACGGTTTCGGTTCCTTGGTTCAAGTCGGGAAGCTGCAGCAGGCTGAACATCTGGTCCAACACCGGCGCGGCGCCCATGGCGGTGTGGAAGTACGAGCCCAGGATGCGCATGGGCAGGAAGAACTCGACGGCAAGCAGCGCCACGGAAACCGCGGCCGCAAGGGAGATCTCGTCCGCGGCAAGCTGGAACAGCGCGATGACGATGCCCACCGCAGCGCCGCCGAAGGTGAAGAAGTCCATGACGGTGATGGAGTTCAGCTGCATGCGCAGAAGGCGCATGGTGGAGGCGCGGAAGTCCTCGGCCTCTTCGTCCATCTGCCGCTGCTTCTCCTCGTCGGCTTGGAACAGCTTCAGCGTGGTAAGCGCGCTGATGGACTCGTAGAAGGTTTGCCCCAGGTCGGAATAGGAATCCCAGTAGGCGCCCATCACGCGGCGGGCCACCTTCATGATGGCCACGATGGCGATGGGGATCAGCGGCACGCACACCAGCAACACCACAGCCGCCGGCACGTCGATGAACAGGAACAGCACGAACAGGGTAAGGGGCGCCAGCACCGCGTAGAACAGCTGCGGCAAATACTGGCCCAGGTACACTTCCAGCTTCTCGGCTCCCTCGCCGCAGATCTGCACCGCCTGCGTGGTGGAAACCTGCTCCTTATAGGAAGAGCCCAGAGCCACCAGCTTGTCATAGACCTGCTCGCGAACCGCGGCCTTGCCCACCGCCGACGCCTTCGATCCCGCATACTGCGAAACCGAGACGAACGCGAAGCGCAGCACCATGGCCGCCGCCGAGACCGCCGCCCACTGCCCAACCGCCGCGGCGCCCAGGTTGCCCAGCGCCATGGCGGACAGGAACGAGGCAAGGGCCAGCATGGCCACCGCGTAGCAGATGAGCGCAGCCCAGTTGCCCGCCACGGCAAGCACCAGGTATTTGCGCGCCTCGGGTATCAGCTTCAGCAATCGCTTGTCGAACATAGTGGCCTCCTTGGAGTGCGTACTCTTCAGAACGTCTTGGGGTAGCGCGAGCCCTCGCACCACCCCAAGACCTTCTGCCTTCCGGGCGAGCGCACCATGCATCCACGCAGCTCAATCACGTGTTCGCCCGGTGCAATCCGCCCAGCAATTCGCCCGGCTTCAGAAAACAGCAAAGGCACCCCCGCCTTTCGGCAGGGGCGCCCGGCGTAGATCCGAACCCTATTCGAAGAATTCCTGGCCCAGGTAGGTACCCGTGGCCGGCGCATGCGGGACCGCATACACGCCGCGGTAATCGTCGTAATAGTACTCGTTCAGGCGGTCGTAGCGGCCCATGTCGTCGCGAAGCAGCCAGTAGTGATACGGGTCGTTCACGTAGACGCAGTTCAGGAAGCCCGCGTTCTGGTCGCCGTGGTCGTTCAGGCCCGTCCAGTAGTTGTAACTGCGGCGGTGCACCTTGAAGCCCAGGCGCTGGTCGCTGGTGATGGCCGCGTGGCTGTTCGGGTCGATGAGCAGGTTGCCGTTCGCATCGCGCGCGGTGAAGTCGGGGATGTCGAACTCGTCGCCGTCGGGGTTGGAAAGCGGGGCGCCGGTGTCCTTGCGGCGGCCGATGAGCTGCTCCTGGTCGGAGATGCGGTCGGATTCCCACGTCTCAACGTCGGCGATGGTGCGGCCGTGGCACATGAACGAGCCGTTCTTCAGCCATTCCTGCTTGGTCTTCTTGACCCATACGAACTCCTCGTACTCCTGATCTTCGGTGGGGTTCGTGGTGCCGTCGCGGAAGCCGAACAGGTCGCGCGGGGTGGGCTGGTTGTCGGACTGGCGAATGGGCAGGAAGCCCTCCTGCTGGAACACGATGCTCGCCTTGCCGCGGGCGATGCGGGCCAGCGAGTGCACGGCATGGAAGATGACCTGGCGGTCGTCGGCGCAGATCTGCATGCCGATGTCCGAACCGGTCTTGTCGGTTACCAAGCGCTCGCCGGTGATGCGGTCCCACTCCTTGAAGTACTCGAAGTCGGGCGCGAAGGACTGCAGGCCGAAGCGGTCGTCGAACAGCGTGGGGCCGAAGCCGACCGTGATGGTGAGCGAGCACGGGTCCAAGTCGGCGCATTCGCCCATGTCCTTCGGCACGGAAGAGGTGCTGAAGTCGGGGCGGATCTGACCCAAGGGCTTGCCGGTCTGCAGAACGGCAATGGTGGCCGTCCAACGGGCGAGCAGCAGCTGCAGGTCCTGCTTGGTGGTGCCCGATTTCATGTTGAACATCACGAACACGCAGTAGCGCTGGGATGCGTCCTTGATGCCGCTGGGGTAATCAAGGTCGTAGAACTGCTGGGCTTTGTTCAACTCGATGCGCGTGTAGGCCGCGCCGTTGGGGTTGCTGTCGTTGAAGGCGTTTTCCTTCACCGCATGGGTGACGCCCGAGCCAACCAGCGCGCCGCCCACAACACCGGCGGCTACGCCGCCGATAAGCTGACGACGGCTGAACTGGCGGCCCTGGCGCTCGGCCTTGGCTGCCGCAGCGCTTTTCTCCTCGCTGTCGCCGACGAGCTCTACACCTTCGTTCTTCTCTTCTGCCATTCGTGGCCTCTTTCCTTGGATACGGCAGCGCGCTGTTAACGCAACTGCAACACTTCCCTCTAAACACAGGGGAGAGTGTCGCGGATCACGGCACTCTTCCCCTTTTGCGAAACCCTTACATGGGCCGCGCAGATATGCTTTTCAGCGCCATCGCCTTAAGCGGTTGCAACCTTCTCTGCCAGCTTTGCGAGGTCGTCATGAAGGGCCATGATGCCGTTGGAAAGCTTCTCGGCATCGGACTTCTTCAGCTCGTCGGTGTAGGCTACGTAGCCGCCCAGGGCAGACTCATCGCGGTAGCTGTCCAGCATGTCGGAGACGGACTTGAACTCCTCGTCGATGCGCTTCACCAGGTCCTCGTCGACCTTCAGCAGGCCGTCGCGCAGGTTTGCGTATGCCTGCTGGGCACCCTCGACGTTGGAACGGAAGTCGGAGAGGTCGAGGTGGCTGTACTTGTCTTCCTCACCGGTGATCTTGGTGGTGGAGACTTCCTCGAGCAGGTCGGCAGCGCCGTTTGCCAGGTCCTCGGGGCGCAGGTCGTCTGCGAAGGAGGGCAGAACCTGCTGGTTCAGGATCTTGCAGTTCTCGGCGAGCTCTGCGGCGTACTGCTTGGTGGTGTCGGTGATTGCACCGTTCTGCCACAGGTCACGCTCAACCGCGTGGAAGCCGTGCCAACCGGCGGCCTCGTCCAGATTGGACTCGCGCATGTCGATGAGGTAGTCCAGGAAGTAGTTGTTGTCGGCCTCCTGGCCCTCGGGGATGGTGTAGCCGGGCATGAGGAAGTTGTCTACAGCAGACTCAGCATGCTCGTAGAAGGGGCGGGCGGCAGCCCAAGCCTTCTTGGCAGCCTCGATGTCACCGGAATCAACGGCGGTCTTCAGCGCTGCGGTGGCATCTTCCAGGTACTGGCCCTGGCTCTTGATGTACTCAGCGTAAGAGGCAACGCCCTGCTTCATGATCTCCTGAGCGGAGCCTTCGGGGGCAGCGGCGGCTTCGCCGGTTACCTTGAAGTCGAGGTAGGAGTTGTCTGCGCCGGGAGCGTAGAGCTTGTAGTCACCACCGTTCAGGGTAACGGTGAAGCTGACGGTGTTCAGGCCGGGGGCGAGGTTCTCCTTCTCGCCGACGATCTTCTGGTTGTACAGAAGCTCGAACTCGGTGATGCCGGCGGCGGACTCGTTGGTTACGTTGAAGGTAACCGGGCCGGCCTCGACCTCGGTGGTGTCGACTTCCTGGGAGTTGCCCTTCAGGGTTACGTTTACCTGGGTTACGCCGTCAGAGCTCTTGTTGGCCGTCGACTTGGTGTCGTTGCTGCCGGAGCAGCCGGTAAGGCCCGCACCCAAGGCGAGTGCGAGGATGCCAGCGAAAGCACCGGTTAGGAGCTTGCGGGCAGATGCCGTCATTTCCATTCTTCCTCCATTCTGACGGGGAGTTCCCGTCATGTTCTCGGCGGAGACGTTCCGCCTCTTCCCCGGCGCGTGCCGGGCTTGTTACCTTTGTCCAAAAGCCTGCGGTGCCTTATTGCCGCAGGTCAGTGAAACCTTTGTTGCGGTGGCTGCGCTATGCGGCCGCCTCTTGCTGCGCGAGCTTCTTCTTGTGCGAGCGGGCTTGCCACCACCCGTAGATCAGCAGGCCGGTGGCCGTTGCGGTAAGGACGACAGGCCACCAGAGCCACCAGAGCTTGGCCTCCTCGGCGTCAAGCTGAGCCTTCTGCACGGCGCTCTCGGAAGCGGAGACCTCGTCGTCGGAGATCGCCCAGCTGCCGGAAACCGCGCCGGAGACGCTGACGGTCTTGGTGCCGGAGATACCGCCGCCGGTAAGGGTGGCGATGAGCTTGGTGTCGCAGCTGGCGCGAAGCAGCGAGGATGCGCCGGCGGTTCGCGCGCTGTAGGTGGCCGTCTCGGACCACTTCACGCTGAAGGGGCCAGGGGTGCGCTCGGTATTCAAGCCACTGGGGACGCGCCCGTTGTTCAGGTTGCGAAGCTCGTTGAGCGTGATGGTGGAAGGAAGCGAGGCATCGGGTTCGATGTTCTTCGAGCCTTCCCACTGGGTCAGCGGCACGCCGTCGAGTTCGCCCTCGGACACTTTCGTAAGGTCGATGGTCTGGGTGCCGGTTTCGTCTTGGTAGCTGATCTGCGCAGCGTCGGAGCTGGCGGAAACCAGGGTTACCTCGGTCGTTGCGCTGCTGCCCTGCACCGGATGGGTGGCGCCTGCAACGTCGGTGTTGCCGCGCGGGCACAGCAGCGCCATGCCGATGGCGACCGCGATGCAGATTCCCGCGCAGATGCGGCGCGTGCGCTGGCGCTTCTCGAAGCCGAACGCGTACTTGCTGGGCCAGCAGTAGATGATCATGACGGGGATGAGGTAGGCGAGCCACGCCATGACCTCGATTAGGCGCGGGTCGGCCTGGATGCTGAACATGCCGGTGAGCAGGGCGCCCACCACGGAATCGTTCTGGATGAGCCAGGAAAGGTCGAGCACCTGCTGCTGGCCGATGTTCACCCAGCCCGCCTCGTGTGCCGTGCGGAAGCAGTTGGCAACGAAGCCGGCGGCCACCAGGATAAGGAAGGGGCCGGTTACCTTGAAGAAAGTGCCCAGGTTGAAGCGGGCGCCGCCGTAGTAGATGAGCCAGCCCACCACCACCGCAACGGCCACGCCGATAACGGCGCCGACGATACCTAGCCATTCGCTTCCGGCAGTGGAAGCCTGGAACACCGCCAACAGGAACACGGCGGTCTCGAAGCCTTCCTTGATGATGGCCAGGAACGCCATGCCGGCCATGGCCATCTCGCCGCCTGCGGAAAGGGAGCTAGCGGCGGAGCTTTCCAGCTCGGCCTTCATGTTGCGGGCGTTGGTGTTCATCCACAGGATCATGGTGGTGACGAACACCACGGCAACGATGCCGATGATGGTCTCCAGCGCTTCCTGCTGGGCCTGCGGCAACGCCGTGCTGAACATGTTGAGGCCCACCGCAACCGCGATGGAGAGCAGCACGGCGGCGATGGTGGCGATGATGAGCGGACGCAGGGAAGAGCCGTTGCGCTTCAGGAACGCGGCAAGGATGCCAACGATGAGCGAGGCCTCCAGGCCTTCGCGCAAGCCGATCAAGAATGCCGCCAGGAACAACGTGCCCTCCAAAAGTAAACTATAGGTAACATTTAAGCGGGTTCACGATACCCCCAGAGTTAGCCGCAGTCAACAAAAAGTTTGCGTTGGTTAACTAGCGGAGGCGATGGGCTGCCGGGCCGTTTCTTCGATTGGCGCACGAAACCAACCCACTTTGGCGTATAATCCTTTCCCATGCGGGTGTCGCCAAGTGGTAAGGCACGAGCTTCCCAAGCTCGCATTCGCGGGTTCGAGTCCCGTCACCCGCTCCAGACTGTATTGCGCCGTCCTGCCGGACGGCGCTTTTTCGTATGAGGCGTAATGACGCTGCGCGAAGACCTGGCGGCACGAGAGGCCTTCAATCGTTCGTCGCGGCCCTTAGGCCAGCGACTCGCTCTTTCAGGTCTCTCGCACTCGCCAGATCACCGCTCGCTGTTTTACTACGCCAACCTAGGACTTAGGTAAAGCTTTCTGTAGACTTAGACATTGCTCGTTTTGTTTTCAGCAAGAAATAGGGGCTCGAACCGATGAGGTGAAAATCCGTTAAGAAAACGTGCCAGTGGCACGTTTGTGGGAATTTGTCCCACAGGCGCTTGCGCCAAGGCTCATTCAACTATGTGCCATTCAGCGGCAGAGGTGCTTCCGGCGTTCGTTATGCGACCAGCCTTGCGCAGGCTCTGGAGCAGATAGCTCACATGGTCGCCCTTCTGCTTAGTCGTCAGGTCTGCAGGCAATGCGTGATCTAGCCCTGCAATGATTTCTGCTCTTGAGCAGGGACGTACTCGCAAAAGCTCCAGGATCAACTCCTTGAAGACACTGTTGTCCACCCCTTTGCTCCTCACGTACTCGCCATGGGCACCGGTGGCTGCGGCCACTTCAGCCGAAACCGTCAATTTGGGATAGCGACCCCTCACAAGCCCCTGCTCGTGCAGTAGTCGAGACTGCTCCTTGGTTATTGGTAGCCCCTTTTGAACCAAATCGAGCAGCAGCACCGTCACCAGATCAAGGGAACGGTTCCGCGCGAGGAGTCTCGAGTAGTTCTCGTTCAACACCGTGCCGTACAAGGTCACGGCCACGCGCCCAGCTTCGGAGAGGTCATAGGTAGGCATCGGCAGCAGCCGATTGCGCTGGATATCAAACACATTGCGGATGCCTATAGCATTCCTGTCCATCATGCCCGTCTTGCTCATGGCCTTCGAAAGCAATGGATTGCGGTAATAAGGTGGCTTGTAGCCGCTGGCAAGCGCGTTTTCAATGGTCTCGGGAATGAAGGCGCCCTCATTTTTGAATACAAGCCTGTTCTCGTACTCCAAGACGTTGATCTTGCCCGACATCCTAAAGTCCTGATGCGCGATGGCGTTATGAAGAAGCTCTCTGATAACCTCTGGGCTATAGCGGTGCGCCTCTGTGGGGAACAGGGTCTCCTCGTGGTCGAAGAACCTATACTTCTCATTCCTAATCTTTCCTAGAACGCGATCAACTTGCAGGATGAACGGCGGCTCAAAGTGTTCGTAGGCCATGGTAGACCCGTCGCTCGCATAAAGAGTCCACGTGATGCGGGGTTCGATGCCACCTAGGAATACACTCGATTCCGGCCTACCCAGAAGAACAAGCGCCGCGTTGCTCACGTGCCCATGGATAACAAGCGCCATCTTGCTAAGAATGGACTCCTCGTCAAGGCTCCGAGCAGCGGGCTGACTTCCTCCGAACTTTTCAACAAACTTGGCACATGCAAAGCTGACGGCTTCCGGATCAAGGTCGTCGAGATTCGCCTCGTAGGCGATCTGGCGCGACCAGTCCGGCCGACTTTGCCCATAGATAGCATCGAGCTTGAACTTGGGCATTTCGACAAGTGATTCGTTCTCACGGGACCAAGGGATTCCGTGCCAGGTCGTCGGCGTGGCAAAGCTGCCAGCCGGAATTTGGAAAGCGATGATGCGCCTGCCGTCCGCCTCGAACTCGTAGATCTCCTCGAAGGTCATCCCATTGTTCGTGTATTGGGCGATTTCATGCTTTAGACGCCGTAGGCCGACGCTAGGCATCTGAGATTCTTTGCGATAAGCAGTTCCCTTTATCTGACGATCGTCCGAGACACCGAAGAAGAGCCAACCACACTCCGCGTTGCGCAGGTTGGCTTCGTTGCTGAGAGCAGAGAAGTACTTGCCTATGTCCTCGAAGTCGTAGTTCTGCTTCGCGGCCTTGTATTCGACGACCTCCGTCTCAACGTCCGCAATGACGCGCCGAAGCAAGGAGGGCATCTCGCTCAGTTTCCGTATCATGAAGTTCCCAACTAATGTAATTCCATCCCCAAACTAATGTAATTATATGCTTTGTTGCATTAGTTCCCTGCTCTTGAAGATATAAAACCCCTCGGTCATCCACGCTCCGGCACATGTAATCATCCGAACTTTCCATTAGTTCATACAGGCTAATCATCAGCGCAAACAGCAATCGTCTCATCTTCAACTAATGTAATTTCACCTGTAACTCCGCGTTCCGCACATGGAATTACATTAGTTTGCAGAGGGCTTATCGTCTGTTGCGGGAGCTAGCTCTTCTCCATTAGGGAGACGGTGAAGTAGGTTCGCTCGTAGGGGCGGTAGAAGGTGCGCGAGTCGAGCATGTCTATGCCGTCCTGGGCCAGCAGGTACTCCACTTCCTTCGTCTCTTCGGTCGAGCGCGCTTGGCTCAGCACCACGAACGCGCCCGAGTACCCCGGCAGGATGCTGTTCCACGAGTCCACCACGCTCAAGGTCGGCGCATAGGCGCTGTACGCAAGGCCCCAATTGCCTACCTGCCAATTCAGGTACGACTGCTTGATGTCGGGATAGGTGACCGCAGTAACTCCCTCGAAGCCGATGTCGGTGGAAAGCACCGGTATCTGCCCGTCTATGCCCGTGCCCTGGTTTTCGGCGACGGTTTCCGCGAACCACTCCAGCGAATTCTGGTTTTCCTCGCTGTAGGCATCCTGGATGAACATCAGCTGGCTCACCACCGACGTGCCAATCAGCGCGACGACCAGCCCATACAGCACGCTGCGTCGGGGGATGCTGACCAAAAGGACCGAAGCCGCCAGGATAAGCGGCCCGAGCGCCACGGACAGGTAGCGCGTCTGCACGATGAGGATGTCGAGCGCCGCCGAGGCGATCACCCCGAAGCCCAGCACGCACAGGTAGAAGAGCGCGCCCACGAATGCGGCGAGCGCGCCGTCCCTCTCAAACAGCCAGGCCTTGAAGCGACCGAACGCGCTGGGGGAAGGAGTATGGCCCGCAGCTGGGGTGCCCGCGGCAGCCCTTCGCAAGGTGCGGAACAGCCCCGCCGCACCTACCGCGGCAGCCGCCAGCGCAACGATTCCGCAAACATACAGGGCCGTCACGTACTGCCAGCCCGACTGATCGGCGAAGATGATCTGGCTGGTGTACACCGGATAGAACGCCCACTCCACGAATATGCGCGGGAAGGTGGCGTCCGACCAGTAGGTCCCCGAGGAGACGACCCCCACCTGGCACGCCAAGACCATCAACCAGGGAGCGTACAGCACAAGCTGCACCGCCGCCTGGACGAAGAACACCGCAAGGCCTTTCGCCGGCGAGGGCGAAGCAGCCTTTCGCGAAGCCGAGGGGCCTTTCGAGCCGGAGCGTTTCGCAAGCACCTGTTTCACGCAGAACACCAGCAGGAACAGGTTGAGGAAGAAGGCGGAAAGCACGCCATAGTAGTGCAGGTAGGCCGACATCAGGCTGGCAACGAAGAAGACGATCCACCAACGGCACGGCACGCCGGCCCATTTGCGCATCCGCTCCAACCGGGGGTCGCAGCCTATGCGCACCCACCAGCCGTCAGGCCCTGCAGCACCCTGCGCGCGCATAGCGCAGGCGATGCGCCATGCCATGAAAGCGCACAGCGCAACGGAAAACGAAGCCCACGAGTACATGCGGATCTCCACCGCCATGAAGGCCATGTAGGGCAGGAACAGCGAAAGCGCGCTGAAGGCCAAGCCTACGCGCCAGCCGAAATCGCGGCGCACCACGAACAGCCCCAGCAAGGAAAGCGCCAACGTGCCGGCCGTCGAGAACAGACGGTACACCAGCACGTTCTGCCCGAAAACCAGGTTCAGCGCATGCAGGCACCAGTAGAACAGCACCGGGTGCACGTCGCCCGATCCGATGCGCCAAATCTCTTGGAAGGAATGGTTGGCGATGGCCACCGAATAGCTCTCATCGAACCACACGTTCCCGTGGAACGCGCCGGTCAGGATGAACGCGAAACCGATCAGGACAACCAGGCAATGGAATGCCTTCGACCTGGGAAAGGGCGCGCGAGTAGCAGTGTTGGTGCAGGTGGTCAGCTTCGTTCATCTCCTTGTGCGGCAAAACGAAGCCATGGTCCAAAGCGCCCCGTTGCAGGGATGACATTACCCCTCGAACGCCGTGGGCCGCCCGGCGAAGAAAGCTTTTAAGGCAATCGTTGCCGATCCGACACCTAGCGGCGGGAGCGTCACGTACACTGAAGGGGAGAGAATCGAGGGATCATGGGCAACCAAGAGGCAAACGTTCTATTCCATGCCGACGACTTCGGCATCACCGAAGAGCAGGCGCAGGACATCCTGAAGTTAAGCAGCGCATGCGGCGGCAAGGGGGCGCTGGCAAGCGTGAGCATCTTCACCAACTCGCCGGCGTTCGAGGGCGCTGCGAACCTGGCCAAGCCCTTCGTTGAAGCCGGCAAGCTGAAGATAGGCCTGCACCTGAACTTGGTGGAGGGTTACCCGGTGGCCCCGGCAAGCGAAGTGCCGCTGCTCGTGAACGAGCGCGGTTCCTTCCACCACAACTTCATGGGGCTTCTGCTTGAAAGCAAGGGGCTTCATCGCCGCGCGTTCGCCCGGCAGGTTGAACGGGAATGCACCGCCCAGCTGGAACGATTCCTGCAGGCCTTCCCTGCGAAGAAGACGGCGCTGCGCATGGACAGCCACCAGCATACCCACGCCATCCCCGCTATAGCGAACGCGCTTGTGCGCGCCGCGGGGAAGCTGGGGTGCACCATCGAGCATCTGCGGGCGCCGGTCGAGCCTCTGCAGCCCCACAAGGCCGCAGCCATCCTGCGCAGCGAGCTTGAGCCGGGGAAGCCCGACCCGCGCATAACGCCCGACAACCGCGCGAAGGTCGTGCTGCTGGAAAAGCTCTGGAACAGCAAGAACGGCGGTGCCGGCTTGGGGCTTCCCTATTCGCTGTTCTGCGGGGTAGCCCTTTCGGCCCACATGGACGAGGTGGACGAAGAGCTGGTGCGCGCCTTTGCGCAAAGCGCCGCGAAGCTTGGGGTTGGGGCCGAAATCCTATTCCACCCCATCAGCGTCCCTGTTAGCCAGTGCCTCGACCCCGAGAACACGCCCTTTGCGCAGGCATGCGCCAGCGCGGCGCGCGACCGCGAGGCGAAGACGTTGATGGCGTTGGAGGGCTTTGGCGAATAAAGGCGGCTGCAACAGTGAGCGGGGTACCGGCAATTCGCCTCTCCCGTCACTGCCGCATGGTGAATCTGCGCCGTGTCCTAGCTCATCTTGGTGCGACTAGGACCTACCGCCCCAGCCCACAGGCCTACCGGCTAACGAACCCAACCAAACTACCGGCTCATCAAGAACGGCGAGCCTCTGCGCCGTCCTCGACCCGGCGAAGCGGCGGGCTGCCCTACCGCCTTCGCGTCGCACGCCTCCACGAAGGCCTGGAACACCTGGCGCTCGGCGCGGTCCTTCTCCCACAGGAACTCGGGGTGCCATTGCACGCCCCAGGTGAAGCTCTTCATGGGATGGTAGAACGCCTCTATCAGGGAATCCGACGCAATGGCCATGGGCGAAAGCTGGAACGACAAATCGCGTATCCCCTGATGGTGATAGCTGTTCACCTGCAACTTCGTCGATTTCAGCAGATAGTATAAAGGCGTGCCCGGAACCAGCGAAACTTCGTGGCAGGGGCGGTCGTACGGCGCGCTCATGTGGTGCTGCAGCGCGCCTGGCAGCTGCGAGGGCAGGTCCTGGTACAGCGTTCCGCCCAGGCACACGTTGATGAACTGGGCGCCGCGGCATATCCCCAGCACGGGAAGGTCTATCATCAGCGCGCGCTGCAGCAGCGCGAACTCCAGCTTGTCGCGCTGCGCGCTCACCTCGCCGCACTTCGGGCTCTTCCGCTCTTCGTACAGAGCCGGATCCACATCGTGCCCGCCGGTGAACAGGATGCCGTCGCACATATCCACCAGCTGGGAGATATCCGCATCGGCGGAGGTGAACGGAAGGATAAGGGGCAGGGCGCCGCAACTCTTCAGCGCATCCACATAACCGGGCAGCATCCATATGCTCTCGCGCTCATCGTCGTACAGCGGCGTTACGCCGATCACCGGTTTGTCGCCCATGCAGCCTCTCCTTTCCGTGCTCGTCCCAGATTGCAGGCGGCGAAGATCGAATGAGCGGGCAGCACCGGGCCGCCCGCTCAACAGTTCCTAGAACTTCGCCTTGAAGCGGTCGTAATGAAGGCCGCTGATGTCGATCGTGGTGCTAGCCCCCGTCTCGATGAGCTCGGATAAGGCATAGCCGATGGCAGGCGAGATGCCGAAGCCGTGGGCGTTGAAGCCATAGGCGGTTACCAGGCCCGGGACCTCTTCGCAATCGCCCAGGATCGGCACGCCATCGGGGGTGATGTCGATCCAGCCGGCCCAGGTGCGCACGATGTTCATCTCGGCGAGCTTCGGGAAGTACTTCATGATGCCGCGGCATACGCAGGGCGCCGTGGTGGAAGTGCCCTTTGTCTTCAGGTCGTAGATATCGAAGCCCTCAAGGTCGTCGTCGCCGCCGAACACGAACGAGCCGTGGTTGGTCTGACCGCCGTAGAAGTCGGCCTCGGCGGTGCCCAGCATGGTGTCGAACATGTGGGGCTGGGCTTCCGTGACCAGGCAGTGGTCGATGCGGGGGCGCACCTTGGCGTTGATGCCGATGGTGGAAAGGATCTCCTTCGACTGGGCGCCGGCGCACACCATCACGGTGTCGGCCTCGTACTCGCCGTGCTCTGCGATGACCTTGCGCACGCGGCCCTTCACCTTGCGCAGCGCCAAGACCTTTTCGCCGGTGATGAACTTCACGCCCATGGCCAGGGCGTTCTTGTAGAAGCCGAGGCCCGTCTTAAGCGGGTTGGCATGGCCGTCGGTGGGGCACCAGCTTGCGCCGATGACCTCCTCGGAGAGGAAGGGGTTGATCTGGCGCGCCTCTTCACCGGTGATCATCCCCACGCCCACGCCGCAGGCAGCGGCGTTGTTCGCCAGGCGCGTAAGGGTCTTCAGGTGCTCTTCGGTCTTGCCCAGGCGCAGGTTGCCGCCCTGGTTGTACTCGACGTCTACCCCGAGCTCTTCGCCGAGGGTGGGCCAGATGTTCTGCACGCCGTACAGGGCCAGGGGAAGCTCGCGCGGGTCGCGGCCGCTCTGGCGCACGCCGCCGGCGTTTCGGGAAGCGCCGCCGTTGAGCATGATCTCCTGCGCCTCAAGCACGATGACATTGGTGATGCCGCGTTTGGCCAGGTAGTAAGCGGTGGAGCATCCCTCGATGCCGCCACCGACGATGATAACGTCTGCTGTAGTGCTCATTGCTCGCTCCTCCTAGAATCGCTCGTTGCCCAGCTCCTGCATCTGCAGGGGGCGCTGAGGTGAGCGGGCGTGCGGGTTCTGCAGCTCCTCGATGGTGAGGCCGGCCTCGCGGGCGAGGATCCCCTTCACCAGCTTGGTGCAGGTGCGCCCTTGGCACAGGCCCATGGCGCAGCGGGTGAATCGGCGGACCTCCGGGAAGCGGTAGAGCCCCTCGTGAACCGCGCGGCGAAGCTCGCCCTTGGTCACTTCCTCGCAGCGGCAGATGATCATGTCGTCGTCGGGCTCGGGCTTGAACGGCTCATCGGCAAGCCGACGGATGGTTGGTGTGGTGTCCATGGTGCGTTCCTCTTCTCTCTACGCGGTCATGGTTGCGGCGGCCGTCTTGAAGAAACGCGCCTGGTGCACGAATTCCTTTGGCACGCTCATGGTGAGCAGGGCGGTATGGTCGAAGGCCTTCGGGTTCATCACCTTCACCACTTCGGCGTCGCATATCACTTGGCCGCTTCGGTCGAGGGCCTTGCCGGCGGTGCCCTTCTCAGGCAGCGGGTAGAACTCGTAGGGCAGGGTTACCTGCGCCGTGCCGTCGCCCATGTCCTCGTTCACCAGGAAGATGGCCTGGCCGGGGCAGAACGCCACGCACTTGCCGCAGTTGCTGCAGTTGGCCTCGGTGTTGATGGTGGGCAGGATGGTGATGTTGGAGCCCACGTTGATGCAGTGGCGCGGGCATACGTCCTGGCAGGGGTTGCAGGGGATGTTCTGCGTGCACTCGATCACCGCGTGCCAGCCCTCCATATGGGTTACGCCGCCGAAGGAATCCACTTCCTCGTCGGTGACGAAGCCCTTCTTCAGCAGGCTCTGCGAAAGCGGGATGCCTTCCTCGGTTTCGGTGAACACCTTGCCGCGATTCTGCGGGGCGAACATGCCGATGCGCAAACGATCCAGCGCGTCGTAGTGCTCTTGGCGGTCGGCCGCTGCCTGCTCGGCGTCGATGAAGCCCAGGAACTCTGCGGCGGATACCGCTGCGATGCGGCCCTCGATCATGGCGGAGCTTGCTTCCTCGATGCCCGCTGCGTCGCCGGCCACGAAGATGCCCGGTACCGAAGTGGAGCAATCCTCGCTGCTTACCGGGATGCGGCCACCGCGTTCCACCATGTCGCAACCAGCCATGTCAAGCAGCTGCGATTGCGGGGAAAGGCCGACTGCCAGGCAGATCGTGTCCACGTCGAAGTGCTTTTCGGTGCCCTCGATGAACTGGAAGCAGCTGTCCACCTCCGCGATGGTGACGCCGGTCACATGGTCTTCGCCCTCGGCCTTCTTGATGGTGTGCGACGTGTAGAACGGGACGCCCGTGCGCGCCAGCTTGGAGGCATGCACGCCGTAGCCGCCGACGCGGGGGCCGGCATCGACCAGGGCAACAACCTCGCAGCCCGCCTGCAGCAGCTGGTAGCTCACTACCAGGCCGACGTTGCCGGTGCCCAGCATGAGCACCTTGTTGCCCGGCTTCACCCCGTTCAGGTTCATGAACATCTGGGCAGCTCCGGCGCCGATGACGCCGGGAAGCGTCCAGCCCTCGAAGGTGACGGCATTCTCGGAAGCGCCCGTGGCAACGATGATGCTGTCTGCCTTGTAGTGCTCGGTGCGGTCCTCGCGGTGCACCAGCACCTCGTTCTCGGGGAAGATGCCCATGACCACGCTGTTCAGCTCAACGTCTACGCCGGCTTCGGCGGCTTCCTTCAGCAGGTCCTGGCCGATGGTGATGCCGCGCAGCTTTGCGCCATGCTCCTTGGAACCGAAGAACTTGTGGATCTGCTTGAACAGCTGGCCGCCAGGACGGGAATTCTCGTCGAACACCACTACCTCAAGGCCGTAGCGGGCGGCGGCGATTGCGGCGCACAGGCCGGAAGGGCCGGCACCCACGATGATAAGGTCGTATCGCTTCATCCTAACCGCCTCTATTCCGCAGCCTCGGCGCCGGGCTTGGCCGAAACGCCGTATTGGGTTTGCACTGTCATCCCGGCGCGCACGGGTGTGATGCAGGTGCGCACGTTGGGCTTGCCGTCTACCACCATCACGCAGTCGGTGCAGCGGCCGATTGCGCAGAACACGCCGCGCGGGCGGTCCATCTTCATGGTGTGGCGGTGAACCATGACGCCTGCCGCCTTGAGGGCCGCGGCGATGGGCTCGCCCTCATATCCTTCGATGGGCTTGCCGTCGTAGCTGAAGGTGACCAGCGGCCCCTTCTCGGGCTCACCCAGAATGGGGTGGAAATCGATTCTTTGAGACATAACCTGTCCTAACCGTTTGCTTATCAACGGTGCCGCAGCCCTTGCCCAGGCCGCGGCACCTGAAAGTGAGAGGGTCGATGAGGAAAGACCCTAGGAAAGCGTTTCGCGCTTATGCGAACGTGGGGGCATCCCACAGGTGAAGCTTGGTGCCGATGCCCATCTTCACGGCGTTGTCGTAGCAGTACTTGCCCCAAGCAACGTCCTCAACCGGCATGCCGCCGACGCTCATGGTGATAACCTCGTCGTCGCTTTCGCGGCCAGGGGCCTTGCCCAGCAGGATGTCGCCCATGGAGATGATGCGGTCGCGGGTGATCAGGTCGTCGTGCACCATGTCGGTGAACTTGCATCCGAAGATGTCCATGCCGTAGCCGAAGGTGGGGTATGGGTACTCCTGAGCCCATGCGTCGTACAGGCCGATGTCGTCTACCACGAGCTTGCACTTGTCGATGAGGAACTGGTCCTCAACGTCGTAGGCCGAAGTGCCCACGATGAAGGCGCCGGGCTTCACCCATTCGCCCATCACCTTTGCGTAGGTGTTCGGGTCGGAAGTGGCGGTTGCGCCGAAGTACACGCAGTCGGAGTCGCGGACCAGGGATTCAAGGTCGTCCACCACTTCGATGGTGGTGAACTGCGGGTGATGCTCCTTGACGTAGGCAACGTAGTTGTCGATGCCGCGCTGGCTGCGGCCCTTGATCTTCACGGTGTCCATCTCGGGGCATTCAGCGGCGAATGCGTCGATGGCGGTACGGCTCATGCCGCCCGGGCCGTAGATGCCCAGGACCTTGGAGTCCTTGCGGGCCAGATGGCGGATGCCGACGCCGGGGATGCCGCCGGTGCGGTAGGCGGAAAGCAGGTTCGCGGAAAGCAATGCGATGGGAGCGCCGGTGTCCTTATCGTTCAGCATAACCATGAGGATGGAACGGGGCAGGCCCTTTTCCTTGTTCGCCGTGTTGGAGCCGTACCACTTGCAGCCCGCCATGTCGAAGGGGCCGCCCAGATAGGCCGGCATCGCCATGAAGCGGCGATCCTCGCCCTGGTTGGTGGGCATGTTGGGGAACGGAGAGGTTTCGGGGAAGGTGACCATGCAGCCGTGGGACGTGCCGTCCTTGCCGCCCATCATGAAGTCGCCAACGCGCAGGCACTTCAGAACCTCTTCCATCGTGTCGATACAGTCGGAGATGTTCATAACGCCGGCTTTGATCATGTCTTCCTCGTTGAGATACAGGAAATCAATCGCTGGATAACTCATTGGGGGCCTCCTCATATCAGGCATTGCTTCCTTGCTTCGTCCGCGAATCGGTCTTCGCTTCGGTTGCCTTTAATTATTCGAAGGCGCGTTACTAGCTTATTTCGGCGAAATGAAGGCTTCTTTGCCAGGTCGTGTACGTCTTGGGTCTTTTGGGGTTCGTTTGCGTAACAAGCGGGACTAATCGGAATGAAAGCCCAGGTAAACACGTTGTTCATCGTGAAACATAGCCGACATGCCGAAACATTCCGCCCTGCAGTTGGCGAAACTTCGGGGTCCCTTGGCGGCAAAAAAGCCGGGCCGCAATATGGAACTTCCGCTCCCAATGCGGCTAGGGCGCTGGGGCCGTAAGCCAATCCAACGCCATCCAGGGAGGCGAACCCAGGCCGCCCAACGCAGCAAAAAGGCCGGCGCCATGAGATGAGATCTCTCACAGTGCCGGCCCTATTCAAAGCCGCTGTTTTACGGTAGCTCGCCGTAGGCTATACCGCCGCTTCGCCCGATTCACCGGTACGGATGCGGATAACCTGGTCTACCGGCATAACGAAGATCTTGCCGTCGCCGACTTCGCCGGTGTAGGCGGTCTTACGGATCAAGTCCACTACCTTTTCCACCTCGTCGTCGGACACCACCAAGTCGAACTTGATCTTAGGCAGCATGGTCACCAAGACCTCGGATCCGCGCACGTACTCGCTCCAGCCGTGCTGGCTGCCGCAGCCCATCACCTCGGAAACGGTAAGGCCGCCTATGCCACCCTGGAAAAGGGCTTCTTTCAACGGCTCAAGCATGCTTGAGCGGACAATCGCCTCTACTTTCTTCATGATCTACCTCACTTACTGATCAAGGCCGGTGAAGGACGGATAGCCGGATTCGCCGTGTACTGTAGTGTCAAGGCCGCGGTTCTCGACTTCCTTGCTGACGCGCAAGCTGCCGCCGAAGATCGCCTTGGCAATGTAGCCGATGATCGCCGTGGTAATCGTTACGTACACCAGGGTAACAAGAACCGAAAGCACCTGGTTAACCAGCAAGGTTGGGTCGCCGGTGTACAACAGACCACCCAGTCCGTTGGTGGAAAGGCCCGGCATTGCGAAGATGCCGGTAAGGATGCAGCCGACGATACCGCCAACACCATGGCACCCGAAGGCGTCAAGGGCGTCGTCCCAACCAAGCTTACGCTTCAGAACGGCGATGAAGTAGTAGCAGATCGGGGAAACGATCAGGCCCATGATGATGGCCACCATCGGGTCCACGAAACCGCATGCCGGGGTGATAACCACCAGGCCGGCCAGGATGCCGGTGCAGCCACCAACCAGCGTGGGCTTCTTCGTCACGATGCGCTCAACGGCAAGCCAGCTTGCCGATGCGGCGCAGGCTGCCAGCAGCGTGTTGCAGATAGCAAGGCCCGCATAGCCGTCGGCAGCCAAGGCAGAGCCGCCGTTGAAGCCGAACCAGCCCACGAACAGCAAGCCGCAGCCGATTACCACTGCAGGGACGTTGTGCGGACGAACGGTGCGCACGCCGAAACCGGTGCGCTTGCCAAGGATCAAGGCAAGCACCAAGCCGCCAAGACCCGAGCAGATATGAACTGCCGTACCACCAGCGAAGTCGAGCGCCCCAATTGCGTAGGAGTTGCCGATCAGGCCGCCGCCCCAAACCATATGGGCCATGGGGGCGTATACGATCAGGCTCCAGAACAGAAGGATGAACGTGATGGCGCCGAACTTCATGCGGCCCGCCAAAGCGCCGGTAACGATTGCGGCAGTTACCATGGCGAAGGTTGCCTGGAAGGCAACATCCATCAAGCCAGGGTACGTGCCGAGTGCAACATCAGCGTAGGTCGGGTCGGTGGGCGCCGCCTGGAGCGATGCGAGAATCTCGTCGAGCGACCAGGTTGCGAACATCCGGTCAAAGCCACCGACGAACAGGTTTGCAACACTCACCAGGTTGCCGTTCTCATCGAAGGCATCTGATCCGCCGTACGCGATCGAGTCGCCGATAATCGCCCAAAGGCAACCGACGATGCCCATCGCCAACACACACATAAGCATGGTGTTCACGACGTTCTTCCTTCGGGACAGACCTCCGTAGAATAGGGCGAGTGCAGGGCTCATCATGAGCACAAAACCGCAGCTCATGATCATAAATGTAGTTGTTCCCGGATCATACATGAGCTTTTCCTTTCTGCTACGAGGATCTGTTTTCAATGCGTTGGGGGAGCTCGTAACAGGGCTCATTCTAGGAAGCGTTTGTTTCCGAATATGTTTCATTCTGTTGATTAATCCGCATTTGAACCAACGTGCATACAGCAGAAACGCTCATGCAATGAAAGCGAAATACAGCGCAGTTAAGGTACATAACCATAGTTCTGGCACCCAGAACCTATTCAATACGCCATCGACGATGGAAGAAGAGGATGTTATGACAAACGCAATCCGCAACAGAAAAGTGGCTGTTATCGGGTGCGGCTTCGTTGGCTCAACGACCGCATACAGCCTTATGCAGAGCAGATTGTTCTCGGAAATGGTGCTGGTCGATATCGACGAACAGCGCGCCGAAGGCGAAGCGCTCGACATCAGCCATGGCATCCCTTACTACAGCCCGATGAATATCTATGCAGGTACTTATAAAGATGCCGCAAGCGCCTCTATCATCATCATCACCGCTGGCGCCAACCAGAAGCCCGGTGAAACCAGGCTCGATCTGGTGCAGAAGAACACCGAGATCTTCAAAGGAATCGTTCCAGCTATCATGGAACACGGTTTCGACGGCATTTTCCTGGTAGTGTCGAATCCTGTAGACATCCTTACCCAAGTGGTATTGAATCTCTCCGGCTTGCCGAAGGAACGGGTAATGGGTTCCGGCACTGTTCTCGATAGCTCCAGGCTGAAATACACGCTGGGGCGCATGCTCGATGTTGACCCGCGCCACGTACATGCACGAATCATCGGCGAACACGGCGATAGCGAGCTTACGGTATGGAGCGGTGCAAACGTTTCCGGCATCCATATCGACGACTTCTTCAAACTACGCGGCATTGAGGACTCCGCAAAGCTCCGCCAGGAAATTGAGGACAGCGTGCGCAACAGCGCTTACGAGATAATCAAGCGAAAGCACGCTACGTATTTCGGAATCGCACCTTCAGTGAAACGCATCTGCGAAGCCATCGTCCGAGACGAGAAGTCCGTTATGAACGTATCGAACTTCAGGGAAGATGTTCGTGGCGTGAAGAACGTCGTTATGAGCATGCCCGCTATCGTGGGAAGCTGCGGCGTGGAATTCCCTATCCCGTTGCACCTGAACCATGACGAGGCAGAACATCTGAAAGCTTCAGCCGAAACGCTGAAGAACACACTGTCCAGCATCAATACGGATCTGTAACACCAGTTCAACAAGCAAAAAGGAGGGCCGCTAATGCGGCCCTCCTTTTGTTTTCGCTCAATATCCAGCAGCGCCCGGTAGATTTCCTCTGAGCCCTACCTATCCAGCTACCTGCTAGAAGCTCTTCAGCAACGCCATGGTGAACTTCGCAGCATCATTCAACGCCTTCGAGTTCACGTTCTCTGCGATGTCGTTGTCTGCAGAGTACAGCGCGGTATTGCCATCGCCCATACCCGCAAGGGTAATGGCATGAACACCACGGGCCATAGCAACCGACGCCGGCGTTTCACGTGAAACAATCTTGTCCACACTGTAGCGCACGCCCGACTTCTCCGCTGCCTGACGCAGCACGCGCTTCAGACGGGAGGAGGCCTTGTGGGGACGATAGGCGCCTTCTTCCTCGATGCAAGACAGCGTGCCGGCGCCCAGCGCCTCGAGGTTGACGATGATGGCACCACGAAGTTCATCAGCATGCTCGTCGAGGAATGCATTCATACCGGAATGCGAGTAATGCTCGGCACCCAGAGCAACAAACCATACCTCGGTGTCAATATCAGGATGACGGAACTCCTGGAGCTTCTTGAGCTCATAGTTGATCTGCTCAGCAGTTTGGCTGTCTCCATCGATCCGAACAGCAGGATTCGTTTCCATCAGACCATCGCCCTGCAGCTCAGGGGTTTCGGCAACAGGCTGCTGACCCTTCCGCAGGCGGTCAAGGGAGAACGCGCCGCCGTTCCAGTCGCGATTGTTGCGTGCAGATGCATTCTCATCGTAGAAATCCTGGTCTTCCTGGAAGCTCGACCAATCGCCACGGGCTTTACCGACACTGCGCGCATTGTAGTTCTCATCAACGTCAACCCACTCGTTTACCGACGTTTCCTGTACACCCTTGTTCTTCTTCTTGCGGAAGCGACCGAACAAACGGCCAGCACGGGACTTCGGCATGTCAACATAACCGGTACCCGCAAAGGCGCCGTTCTCGGTGTAATCCTCGTCGTAGGCAGAGTCATCAGCATCGTCGACATAGCGTTCTTCGGGAGCGATATCGGAAACAAGCTCGTCGCCAACCGGGGCAAACGACCCGGTGCCACCCACGGTAGAGAACGAACCAGTGGTGGAAACAGCCTGCTGAGAGCCAGTATTGCCCAAGGAAGGCAAATTCAAAGCAGGGCGATTGGATGCCTGATCGTATTGCCCAACTGAATCGATACCGGGAAGCATATTGGAGAGCAGGGATCGTGCGCCCGCCTGGGTGCTGCCAGCAGAATCCGCCATAGGAGCACGCTGGCGAAGGCCATCGTTGTTCGAAGCATGCGCGCTCGCTACCTCGGGCAGCACGATCACTTGCCGCTTCGGGGCGGCAGTCGGCGCGGTGGCAGCCGGTGCAGGAACCATTTCCTCCATACCGACAATCGGGGAAGCCACAGCTCCTACGTTTTGGCTCTCTACATACTCATTCTCGGGGTAAGTCGTATCGTAGTCTGCGTACCCGTCGTTGCTATAGTCATCGACAACAGGCTCATTGGCGCCCATCATGGGAACAGCTGTCTGTTCAGGCATTTCATTTATACGACGAATAGGCACGAACCCTTCATCTTCGAACTCTTCGTTGTCGATGTACTGAGACACGTCCACCGGCTTGATTGCAGCGGTTTCGTTGGGAGCTGCAACCTCATCTACGATGTTTTCCTCGGGCGCAACGGACTCGTATGGCACATCTTCGACGTATTCATCCTGATAAGGCTGGTCGTAGTTGTCCGTTTCCTCGGAAGGTGCCTCTTCCTTATGCATGAACGAGGGTTTGCGCACCGATTTCAGTCGGGAAGCAAACATATTCTGCATGCGCTCGCCAGCCTGCTTGGTGCGCTCGAAGAACGAAGCTGCAGATGATACAGGCTGTTCCTGCTGCTCTTCAGCATCTTCGTACGGCATGGCATCGATGTACTCGGCCGCCTCGTCGTAGTCGGACTGACCGTACGGCTCGTCAGCATAGGCTGGTGATGCGGGAAGCTCACCCGTTGCGTCAAGCGAATCGGTAGCTTCCTCGATAACACCCATCGGGGAAGTAGAGGAGGCAGACGGAACCTCAGCAGCTTCGTTCTGCTCATGAACGTCAAATGCCGCACGCTCGGCTTCGCGGGCTGCATGCAGATCTTCCGCTATGCGATGAATCTTATGCGGCTTGCTGGCGGTTTGGCGCACCGTAGGCTTCTTCGGAGCCTCGTTGCGCTCGGCAGAATGCTCAAGAACTTCCTCGAGTACGTCCTGATCGATCGTGCGGGCATTCGCTGCCGCAACAGGTTCGGCAGGCGCAGCAGGCATGGGTATTGGCGCTGCTGCCGGTGCCTTCTCCATCAAGGGTTCAGCGCTAACCGCTGCTGGAGCATTGCCTGTTTCACGTGAAACAGGTGCAGCAGGGCGAGCGTTGTTTTCCACCTCTGCGACCGGTGCAGCCGCCGGCTGCTCGGCCGGCGAAACAGTGGATTCAGGCTCGTAAGCAACAACCTCAGGTTCGGCGGCGGCTTCGTTGGAGAAACGCGGCGCCCCGACCGACTCGATCTCATCGCGAAGAGCGGTCAGCTTCGAAGAGAGATCGGCGTCAACAGAGGATTCCTGCGCAGCGTCGAACCCATAACGGTTCGATGAGTCGCTCGATGCCTGTTGCTCGGCAATCTGAGCGGCAACGGTATCGGCATATCGCGAGCGGCCAACCTTGGGCTCTGCCGTCTGGGGCTTGTTCGCGCGGGCTTTCTCACGCGCTGCCTTTGCCCACGAAGGGGTACCGCCGCTCGGCTTGGAGAAGGAATACGGATTGCTGCTGAGTGCTGCCGGGACGGAACGCTCGAATGGCTGGGCGGCGGCAGGCTCCGAGGCAGGAGCGGGAGCCTGTGCGGGAGCAGCGGGTGCCTCGGCGGCAACCTCCTCTGCAACCGGCTCGTTCGCAGGCTCAACTTCCTCGGCTACCGCCGGCTCTTCATCGAGGGTGGCGGAAACCATTTCCCTGGTCAGATAGCTTGAGCGCGGCTTGCGCTGCTTTTGCTGTTGCGGGCTTTCCTCGAAATGAACGCTCGAAGCGGCAACCTCGTCTTCAGGCAGAAGACCGCCGCCCTTAACCAAACGGGAAGATATATCGGTAACGGGAACCTTGTCGGCAACCGGCTTGCCGGTAAGCGCAGCGATCGCAGCCTTTGCGGCAGCAAGGGATTCCTGCGGCGACATATTGTCCACCTCGTAGGATACCTCGGCGCCTTCCGGTACCAAACCAGCCGAACGGGCAGCCTCTTCGCCATGGACAACGCTGGCCTCATTCGCAGCCTGGTCCATCAGCTCTTCCTGGCTTACCAGGCCGTTGCCAACCTGGCGTGCAACCTCCAGCATCACCGATACGCCGGTTGCGTTGTTGTTGGCCGACTGATTGTAGGGCGCCATGATATGGAGCACCGAACGCACAATGGGAAGGATGAACAGTACCGCGCAGATAACCAGGCAGAACGAGATAACGGAAGAAAGCGCGCCCGTATCGCCCGAGAACACGGTGGAGCGGAACAGAAGGAGAACAGCCGATACCGCCAAGGCCACGGCACTTGCCTTCTGAACGATAGGCAGGAACTGGATGAACGGCGGCTTTTCCTCTTGCAGCGCCTTCGCGCTGTCGTAATTGGCCACCAGGATTATCTTGCGGCGGCGCGGGGATGAACCCACCGAAGCGGGCTGATACTTCGCCACGACGTTTTGACTTGCGCCCGTCTTGAACAAACGCGAAAGAACAGGCTTGCCCATGATCTCCATGCCGAACAGCACAGCAGCGGCAATACCCAGAAGCATCCAAAGGAAACCGAGGCCGGGGGCTACCAGGGAAAGCAGAACCGCCAGCAGGGCGGCGCCGAAGCAGATCAGATTGGGCAGCTGATCGTTGGCGGTGCATTGAAAGTCTTCGACAACCGTCGTGAATCCTGCGTCTTTCTGCATCCGGTCGGCGATGTACAGCGCCGCCTTCTGCTCTTCTTCGGTACCGGCAGGATGAGGTCCAACTTCCTTCGTTAGATACTCAACGTCATCGATAATTTCAGCCATGAATAGCCCCTTTGTTATTTTCACGCGGCCGGCTTTTATCCGCCGCATGGATATATTCCAAATCAGTATACGTCATTTGATCCGAACAGGCGGTTTGCCAACCTTTGGTTAGCCCAGCCGTCCAAGACCGCCGAACCGAATCAACATAAATGTGTCGACAGGGCCCTGCAGGCATCCACCGAGCCGAGAAGTCCCCAACCGTCGAACCCCGCAACTCACTGGGCATCCCCCAAATACTCGCGCAGATAGGCATCGTTTGCGGCCGCGTCCGAGCGCAGGGATTCGTATTGCGAAGCAACGTCAGCCGTAGCTGCTGAATAGGCGTCTACCACCGGCTGGGCGAAGTTGCTCCCCAGCTTTTCAGCGATGGCAACCGCCTCTTGGTCTGCTGCGTTGTAGGCGTCGTTATGCTGCTCTGCCGTGCTTTTGTCCTGGATCAGGATCGCCTCGTTGGAGGCAAGGGCCTCGTCTGCCGCCAAAATCCTCTTCTGCAGGTACGCCAGAGAATCGTCCATATTCGCAGACGGGTAATAGCCCTTGGCAGACTCAACGCATTGCTGGGCAAGCATGAACTGGGCTTTCGCGGCCGTTGTGTACTCGGTCGACTTCGCTACGTTGTCATTAGTCGTGTCCGACACCACGTTGGCAGCTTGGAACAGAAGGGAATTCCCTTCTTTGATATGGTTTTCCGCTTCGTCCATAGCGTCGATGGCCTGCTTCGCCGCAATGTCCTGTTCCATACGGGATACCGCAAGGTCAAGCAGCTGCTTGCGCTTTGCTATCGCATTCAACGTGCGCTCGGCGGCCTCTTTGTCTCGCTGGGAACCCTCGAGCTCGTTTTCCGCTTTCTGCGCATACACCCTGGCAGACTCGAGCTTGTCCTTGGCATCGGGGATCCGATCGGTTAAGTCCTTTGCCGTGGATATCGTGTCGTCGTTGAAGGCGGTTTGGAAATATTTGTCTATCGCAACCGTGGTCTCATCGCTCTGGGCAATAAGGCTGCACGCTTCCTTTAGAACCCCCACGCTAGTACTGAGCTTCTCATACTGTTGGTAGGCCCAGTACCCGCCAACTCCCAAGCCGCCAAGGCAGATAAGCACCACCATGGCAAGGCTCAGCCTGCGTGCTTTACGGCGGCGACGTTGGCGCTTGAGAATCTCTTCCTGGGAATCCGCCGCAAGAAACGTGTTTTCCTTGCCCGTTTCCTCACTGTGCGCATGGGCAGCCTTGACCGAAGGCTTCTTCTTAGCTTCTTTCTTGGCCTTTCTCTTGGCCACGTCACCGGACGAAGCCTGGCCGAAGCCGCGCTTGGATTTCCCACCTTGCGAAGCGGAAGGCTGAGAGCCGCGCGAAGTCGTAGTGCTCGTCTCTGCCGTAGACGGGCTTTCGTTCGGTATCTCCTGCGCATCCTCGCGGAAACGGAAGAAACGCCAGGAAGAGCCTTTCCCTTTCTCGTCCTGGGCAGCCGCTTTCTGCTCCAACACGTTGAAGGAGATCTCGTTGGGCTTGCCCTGGGAGAACTCCTTCAAGTGCAGGAACTGCTTTTCCTTACGGCCAAGGCCCTTCCCGTTTTGCTTGTTCTTCTTCACCGAGCAGGCCTACTTGCCGCCTGCGATGTTCTCTATGCGAGCCGCCTCGGCAACCTCCGCAACGATCTCGTCGCAGGTCAAGCACGATATATTGCGGCTAGGCAGGGAATTCAGGAACTTCTTGCCATAGTATTTGGTAAGAAGGCGCCTATCCGCCAGCACCACGATGCCCTTGTCGGTCGACTTCCGGATAAGACGGCCAACCGCCTGCTTCACCTCGATAACAGACTGCGGCAGCGAATACTTCGCCCATGCCTGAGGGAACCGCTCTTCGCGTTCGCGGGAAAGCGGATCGGAGGGAAGCCCAAATGGCAGCTTGGGAATCACCACGCCCTTGAGCGTGGAGCCCGGAGCATCGAAGCCCTCCCAGAAGCTCTTCAACGCGAACAGGCTCAGGTGCTCGTCCTTCAGGAAATCGTCACGCAGGCCCTTGATGGAAACGCCCCATTTCTGGCACACCAGCCGAAGATCGTTCTCCTTAAGAACCGGGTTCACTTCATCAAAGCACTTTTCCATCTCGCGACGGTTCGTGAACAACGTGAGCAGCGAGCCTTCGCGGGCAACGTGCAAATCGGCCAGGAACCTCTGGAGGGCAGGAAGATACGCCGGGCTCGAAGGCTCGGGCATGTCCGTGGGAACGTACACCTTCATATTCGCATCGAAGTTGAAGCTCGAATCGACTTTCAGCGTATCAGCCTGCGAATCTTCCCCTTCGTTGAAGCCGACCGCTTGCTCGAAGGCCTCGAACGATCCGTCGACCGCCAGGGTTGCAGACGCATAGATCACGCTGCGCGTTTCGGCGTACAGCGAGTCGTTGAGGGAAATGCCCACATCCAACGGCTGCACCGTGAATACCTCGTCCAGCTCGGCTTTCTTCCGGTTCATGCGGACGGAATGGACCTGATTGTCCTCACCACGGAAGAACACCGCTTCCAGCGATTCGTTCAGTTCGCGCAGCTCAAGGGCAACCAAAGCCAGCTCGCGCTGGGCGCTTGAGTTGTCGTCCATCTGCTCCGCGTAGGCAACGATGTCCCGGATAGCGCGGATAAGCTTCTCCAAGGTTTCCCGCAAAGACTGGGCGCGCCCAACCACCGCACGATACGTTGAGCCTTGGCGTATATCGTCGTTCAGCCACAGATCGAAGTACTCGTATCCGCGGGAAGAATGCTTGGTGTCGTGCAGCAGCAGGTCCTTCGCGCCCAAGGAGAACTCTTCGGCGGCGATCGCGAACGCCCCGGCACAGGTTTGAGCCTTGGCAATGAGTGATTCGTACAGGCGCATGCCTTCTTCGGGCGCCTGAGCACTGCGCGATACGCGGGTAAGCACGTTGGAGGTAGCGCTTTCGCCGGCAACACGGCGGGCAAGGGCGCGCAGCGACTCCGAGGAAACGGAAAGCGCCAAGGCGCGGCGGGCTTCCGCTTCGGCGCCATGGGCCTCGTCCACCGCCCAATAGCGGATAGGCGGCAGAAGGCCGCCATCGAAACGGACATCCCAGAACAGAAGGCTATGGTTCGTCACCACCACATCGCAGCGCTGCGCCTCTTCGCGCGCACCGTGCACAAAGCAGCTGCGCCCGAAGAAGGGGCACTTGTGGCGAAGGCACTCGGAGCTCTTCGTGGTGATCCGCCAACGGGGAATTGCCCGATAGTCGATTTTCAACGAATCCATGTCGTCGTAATCGCTCTGCTCCACGAAGGAAAGCAAACCCGCCAGCGCAGGAGCTTGGTTGATCTGCTGTTTCTTGTAGATGATGATCTCGGGGCCCTGCTTATCCAGCTGGTCCACCTTGCGCAGGCAAGGGTAATGGGTGAAGCCCTTCAAGGGGGCATAGGTGATGCCCATCGCTCCCGCCAGCAGCGGAAGCTCCTTGTTAACCAGCTGATCGAGCAAGGCGTTGGTCTTCGTGGCAACACCGACGGTGATCGAGTTCTTCTGCGCCGCGTAAGCCAGGGGAATCAGGTACGCCATGGATTTGCCGACACCCGTGCCGGCCTCTACCGCAAGGTTGCGCCCCTCGGTAAGGACACGATTCACGGCAAGCGCCATTTCCCGCTGCTCTTCGCGCGGCTCGTATTCGCTGTACAGGGAATCAAGGAGACCACCGGGGTTGAAGGCAGCCGCAATCTCTTCGTCCGAGGCGAATTCCAAAGGCTTGGGGGCTGCTGCCTCCCATTCCTCGCCGTTGTCGTAGGCCAACTCGACCGAAGCTGCCGGCGAATTCGCATCTACACGAACCGGCGCCGTGGCCTTGGCAACGGCAGCCCTGCGGGAAGAGCGAAGATTGTACGACTCATCGCACGGGCGCAAAGCAGCGATGCGCTGGAAAACGGCAACGGTATTCCATGAGTCGACGTCGGACATCTGAGCGATGTGCGCAACCAACGGGGCGGGCATGCAGTCCACCGCCGCAAGAAGGATGCGGTACACGATGCAGGTAGCCGCAACGTCGTCGTCGGCACGATGAGTGGAATCGGGGCCGCCAAATGCGCGCACCAGATCGAGCAGACGATGGGACTTCAGGCGCGGAAGGGCGATCTTCGCCAGATCCAACGAGTCGAACCAGAGGTTCTGCTTCAGCGGTTCGCCCGCAGGGTACTTGGTGCAGAACGTGCGGTCGAAGTTGGCGTTATGGGCCACCACGTCGGATTCGCCCACGAACTCGACCAGACCCTTCACCGCAGTGTCGGCATCGGGGGCATCGGCAACGTCTTCGTTGCTGATATTCGTAAGGTGGGCCACATCGTCGGGAATCGGCTTGCCGGGGTTCACGAAGGTAACGTACCAACCGGTGATAACGCCCTTGCACATGCGCGCAGCGGCTATCTGGATAAGCTGGTCGTTCGTGAAGGAAAAGCCTGTGGTCTCCGTGTCGATGATGACCACATCCTCATCCAGCACGCCGAAATCGTGCGATTCAGCGTAGGAGCGCAACAAATGGTAGCGCTCGCGGATCCTGGAAGGGGTGTTTTCTACGATATAAGAGTCAAGCCGGCTGGCGGCTTCTTCGTTTTGAGTTTCCATGCAGTAAAGACTATCATTTACTGCATTCGCAAACCCCTTTATCCGCGCTACTCCTAGGAGAAAATATGTCCGAAATCGGCTACTTCGCTACGTACGCCCGGTTCGATACCGAAAGCAAGGAAGCCGCTGCGGCGTTTCTTGGAGCAGACAACATAATCGGCGATGCATTCAGCATTGAAACCGAGTACACCGACGGAAAGCGCACCGCCTGGATCGTCAATCCATTCGGCAAGCGCATGGGCTTCCTGGAAAACCGCGCCGCGAACCAGGTAGAGCTCTGCGCAGCGAAGGGCTGGAATACCGTCGCCCTGCTTGCTTTGGTTGCCTTTTCCGAAAAGCCCGAACCGGGCCTTTACTGGGGCCAGGTCCTTATCGTCTCGTACGACCCCGAATACGAAGCCGCGTTCAGCACCTTTATCGAAGGGTTGGGCAACCAGCTGGGCAACGGCGTGCGACCCGATGCCGATCTGGGCCGAGATGCCATTGCCCAAGTTATCAAGAACCAAGGCAAATGGACGCCTACCGGACGTGTGGCCCTTCCTGAAAAGAAAAAGGGCACGGCATGGGTCAAAACCGAGCGCACCGGAACCGAGCGCTTGGTAAAGCAGGCCCGAAAAGGGAACATGGGCTGCATGACCCTCAGCTGGATTTTCCTGCTAGCCGTTGTTGCGCTTATCGTGTTCGGCATCCACTCCTGCGGAGTGTTCTAGGTTATTGCTGAAGCGCGTACCCGATCAGCTTCACGCAAAGCTCAGGGAACGGCACACCGGCAGCGTTTGCTGCGTCTGGGAGAAGCGAAGTAGAGGTCATCCCTGGGATGGTGTTGGTCTCCAGCACCCAGAAATCTCCTTCCCCGTCTTGGATAAGGTCGGTGCGCGAAACACCCTGGCACCCTAGAGCCTTATGGGCTTTCACCGCCAGCGCCTGAACGGCAGCCGTCTCCTTATCCGTCAACGGCGCCGGGCAGATATGCTTCGAGCCGCCCTGAGCGTACTTCGACTCGAAGTCGTAGAACTCATGGGAGGGAACGATCTTGATGATGGGAAGGGCATAGGGGTCCTCGTTACCCAGTACGGCAACGGTGAACTCGCAACCTTGCACGAACGACTCGGCAAACGCGCAGGTGTCTACTTCGAACACCTTCTCGATTGCCGCAGCAACCTCTTCAACCCCATTGCAAACGTACACGCCAAGAGCACTGCCCTGCGTTGCCGCCTTCACCACACAACGGGAGCCAACCGCCTCCACAACGGCAGATGCCGGCACTTCTGCAGAACCGATGGTCATAGACTGGGGCGTTGGGATGCTGGCCGAGCGGTAAACGCTCTTGGTCTTCATCTTGTCGATCGCCGTCGCGCTTGACCAAACACCGGGGCCGGTATAGGGCAACCCGATAGTCTCCAAAAAGCCCTGGATGGTGCCGTCTTCGCCGTACTTGCCATGAAGAGCTAGGAAAGCCACGTCGAAGTCGCCCTGGATCAACGCCACAAGGTCTTCTTTTTTCGCCGGGTCGAATACCGTTACCGGGAAGCCCGCCTGCTCGAGAGCCTCCTTGGAACCCTCGCCGGAAAGAAGGGAGATATCGCGCTCAGCGCTCTTGCCCCCTGCCAACAAGGCAACTTTGATTTCCTCGGGCTTAAAAGAACAAGACATGATTCCCGCTTCCGACCAACAAACAACTGGATAAAAAGCCTTACTAAGCTGCTGTGAGTATAGCAAAGGCGAAACGGCGCCTTGCCGCATGGCGGGAGCTCATCACCACTTGCGTATAATACGTGCCATGAGCAATCCAATCCAATCACTGAACATATCCCAGCTGCCCCAGCTTGTTGCCGATCTCGGCCAGCCGAAGTTCCGCGCGAAGCAACTTGTAGAGTGGCTGTACCTGAAGAACGTCTCTTCGTATGACGAGATGACGAACCTGCCTAAAGGCATGAGGGAACAGCTTGGTGAAAGCCACCCCTTCTATAAGCCCGCGGTGGTCGATAAGCAAGTCTCGAAAGACGGCACCAGGAAGTACGTCCTTGAGTATTCTGACGGAGCGCGCGTCGAGGCTGTAGGGATACCTTCAGCCGGCAAGAAGGAACGCAAGGACGAGCCGAAGCATCTGACCGTCTGCTTCTCTACCCAGGCAGGTTGCGCGATGGCCTGCGCGTTCTGCGCAACCGGTCACGAAGGCCTTACCCGCAACCTTTCGTCGGCGGAAATGATCTGCCAAATCAACGCAGTACAGGAAGACTTCGGGTACCGGGTAACCAACCTTGTTTCCATGGGGCAGGGCGAGCCGTTCCAGAATTACGACGCCACCCTCGATGCGCTTCGCTTCGCGAACTCCAAAAACGGACTCGGGATAGGCGCCCGTCATATCACCGTTTCGACCTGCGGCATCCTGGGCGGCATACAGAAGCTCGCCAACGAGCCAGAGCAATTCACTTTGGCGGTAAGCCTCCATTCAGCCATCCAGGAAACCCGCAACTCGCTTATGCCGCGCTGTGCGAACATTCCGCTGACCAAGCTCAAAGAGGCCCTTGTCTCCTACACCACCGCATCCGGCCGCAGGGTCAGCCTTGAGTACTTGCTGATAGACGGTATCACCGACACCCCGGAAAGCCTCGAAGCGCTGAAGCAGTTCTGCGATGGTCTGCTCTGCCATGTGAACCTTTTGAACGTCAACGAGATCGATGGAAGCCCGTATCACCCCACTTCGCCGAAGGTCCAACAGGAATGGGTGCGTGAGCTGAAGCGAGCAGGGAAAGAGGCGACCATCCGCAACTCCCGCGGGGCCGACATCGACGGAGCCTGCGGACAGCTGAAGAACAAGCTGAAGTAGCAACTCGCAATCAACATCTTCAACCCCAGCAACAACAAAGCCCTTCGCAACCTAACTGCGAAGGGCTTTGGTGGTTGTACGGCTGTCCAATCAAGACAACCGACTGAGTCGATGGTCGCTGCCTACTTTTCCGAGGCGGTCGAGATCAAGTCCATGATGCGCTGAAGCTCTTCCTCATCCTTGAACTGGATCTCGATCTTGTTCTTGCCCTGAACCGTCTTAACGCGGACAGGAGCGGAAAGGAATCGGGTAAGGCCCTTGGCTGCCTTCTTGAAGCTGGCCGGAGCAGGAACCCTCTTCGCCTTGCCCTCTTCGAGCGCTTTCTCGCGACCAGATATCAAACGGGCAATCTGCTCGGTCTGACGAACGCTGAGCTTCTCGGTCATCAGCTTCTCGGTAAGCTTCTTTCGTCCCTCCGGATCGTTGATCGAAAGGATGGCGCGCGCATGGCCGGCAGTGATCTTGCCCTCGAAAAGCAGCTGCTGGGCCTGTTCCGGAAGATCGAGCAAACGAAGGGCATTGGCGATGGTGGAACGGCCCTTCGAAACCGTCTTCGCAAGCTCGGACTGCGTCATGCCCTTGCGCTCCATCAAGCGTTTGTATCCGTACGCCTCTTCGATGGGGTTCAAGTCGGATCGCTGGATGTTCTCGATAAGGGCCAACTCAAGCGCTTTGTCGTTATCGGCGGACCAGAAGCGCACAGGCACTTCTTCCATCCCCAGGCTCTTGCAGGCCTGCCAACGACGCTCACCGGCGATGATCTGGTAATGGTTGCCGATCTTGCGAACCAGGATCGGCTGCAGCAGCCCTTCCTTCTTGATGGAGCCAGCCAGCTCCTCTATCTCTTCTGGCTTGAAATTGGTGCGCGGCTGGTCGGGGTTCGGCTGAACCATGGAAAGCTTGACGATGCCCGTGTCGCCCTTGGCGTTGGCCGCACGAGCAGGGTTAGCCTCGGCAGATTTCGCTGCCTTGGCAACCGGCTCCTTCTCCTTAACCACCGGGCGCTCGGAAACCATGCCGGTGCGCTTTTCGGCAGGGGCAGCAGGCTTAGGCTGCGGCTTCGGACGCTCAACTACGCGAGCGGTAGTGCCCGACCCAACCTGATGGGGAGTCTTCTTCGTTTCACGTGAAACAACCTTGGCGTTCTCCAAGGCCTCTTCGGAAATGTAAATATCTGAAGAGCTGTTGCTCTTACGGGCAACAGCATTGGCCCGGTCGCGCAGAGCCCTATGCAGAACACCTTGATTGTCGGCAGGCTTGGCTTCCATTGGAGCCGGAGCCACCTCTGCCTTGGAGGGAGCAGGAGACTCGGTCGCCGGCTTCTTCTCTACCTCGCGCTTCGGCTCGGGGGCTGCAGGGCGGGGGCTTTCGTCAAAGAGCGCATTCAGGCCGCGCCCAAGGCCGCTTTTCTGTTTAGCCACGTTCAATCACCTCTTTAGCCAAGTCGGTGTAAGCAATGCTTCCCTTGTTGTCGGGGGCATACTCAATGATCGACTGGCCGTAACTTGGAGCTTCAGACAGTTTAACGGTGCGAGGGATCAAAGTCTCGAAGACCGCGTCACCAAAGAAGGAACGGACCTCATTGACCACCTGGTTGGCAAGATTGGTTCGGGAGTCGTACATAGTAAGGACAATGCCGAAGATATCCAGGCTTGGATTGAGGATGCTTTTGACACGTTTCATCGAATCGAGAAGTTTTGTCACACCTTCCAGTGCGTAGAACTCGCACTGGATCGGCACCAACAGCTTATCTGCAGCAACAAGAGCGTTGATGGTGAGCAAGCCAAGGGAGGGAGGGCAGTCTACCAAGATATAGTCATAGCGCCCGCGAAGGCTGCCGAGTGCGCTCTTCAGGCGATTCTCGCGTGCCATCTCGTTGACCAGCTCAACCTCGGCACCAGCCAGACTGATGGTGGAGGGCAGCACATCAACACCCTCGGCAACACAGGAAAGGATAACGTCCTCCGCGGGGGTCTCTCCCAGCAGGACGTTGTACACGCACGCATCAAGGGCGCGCTTGTCGATGCCGTAACCGCTTGTCGCATTGCCCTGCGGGTCAAGGTCTACCAGAAGGACTTCCTTGCCCATGCGGCCAAGCGCGGCGGCAAGGTTGACGGCGGTAGTTGATTTCCCCACACCGCCCTTCTGGTTGATGATAGCCAGGATCTTCGTCTGGCCAATCACATGAGACACAGCTGGTTTCTCGTGAAACGGAACAAAGGTGCGGAAGCCGTCGTCTTCGTCCTCTTCGTCGGCAGGCTCTTCTTCAGGCTGCACTTCCGAAGCCTCGGGGGTCTCTACCGCCTCTGGCTCGGGGGCACGCTCGGTAACCTGAGCCTGCTCGTTCACCTCATCGAAGCCGTTCTGGATAACCTCTTCTTCGATTTCCTCTGGGCTCTCTTGCTCGACAACGGAAGTCACTGGTACGTTCTTGGCTTTTTTTCGACTACCGAAGAATCCCACGAGCTCTCCTTTCAACAGCTGTCCTTATTTGTTTCACGTGAAACCTGCTTATCCGCAGGCATGATTAAGCAAATTGTGTATGTAGAAATATATATACATCGGACAAGGAAGCCTCACGGCACTCCCTCCGATAAAGAGTAAGCACGCAAAACAAGAAACAAGCCATTCGGAGACCAAGGCGCTCCTTGCTTTTGTCTCCCAATAATACCCTGCTGACGCTTGCCGGAAAATAGCGGCGAAACAGTTTATTCTCAGGAACAGGAAATTAACTAGGTCGAGCACTCTAGGAAGGCAAATTCAAAAACCACCCTGAAAAATTGAAGCTCTGAGAAGCTTTCTGGCAGACGAACCGAACTTCAATCGAGTCATTTATCGTATAAACAAGAACAGCGCCTTAGATCGGATCTGAGGCGCTGTTTCAACTAAAAGGGTTTCTTCTGAGCCAAACCGACCCTTCTGGGAAGCTTCATCGAAGGGTTATGCTTCTTCTCGAAGACGATGATCGCTCTCTGGGTCTCCCCATCGGAAAGAGCGAATCCGCGGGAGGAAACGAACTCCATCCCCAACTTCCGCGCAATCTCCTTCGCATGGTCAAGCTCTTCCGACTCAGGTTGCGTCTTGTAGCACACCAGTCGGCCACCCTTGCGAAGAAGGGGCGAGGCAAGCTCGAGCAAGGAAGAAAGCTGCGAAAGGGCGCGAGCGGTGATAGCCGAGAATTCGTTCGGATGCTCAACGGCAAGGTCTTCGATCCTGCCATGATACGTGCTCGCAGAATCAGCAAGACCCAACTCGCGAATGAAGCCGTCGAGAGCTTTCGTCTTCTTCCCAACCGAATCCGCAAGCAGGGTTTCCCTCCCAGAAAGTATTGCCAAGGGAATACCGGGGAACCCTGCGCCAGAGCCCATATCGAGGTACTTTCCCTCAGGAGCATCAGCAAGCTCGGGGAAGCCTTGAATGGAATCCTCGATATGGAGGACCTGAGCGCTTTCCCAATCGATGATGCGCGTAAGGTTGGTTGTTTCGTTTTCCTTGATTACAAGCCGTAAATGCTGATCGAGCAGCTCGCGCTGCTCGACAGTTGGCTGAGGAACATTAATCTCAGTCATAAGATCACTTTCTGAAGCAAAGCTAACGCCTATTTGGGGATCACCACAACGCGGCGTGCGCGGCCTTCGCCTTCGCTGACCGTCTCAACGCGGGCATCGTCGCGAAGTGCAACATGGATGATACGGCGCTCATACGGGGTCATCGGGCGGAGCTTGATGCTGCGATCCTGGGAAACCGCCTTATCGGCAGCGTTCGCAGCGATATCTTCCAGCTTCTGGCGCTGACGGCCCTTGTAGCCCTCGACGTCGACAACGATGGGATAGCGATGGCCCACCGTGCGGGTGGTGATAGACGAGATCAGGAACTGGAGGGCATCGAGGGTCTTGCCATGACGACCGATGAGCACAGCGAGGTCGTCGCCGGTGATGTCCAGGATAAGCTCACCTTCGTCGCCTTCGTACTCTTCGATCTCCACTTCGCCGACATTGAAGTACTTCAGGATGTCCTGGATCGCCTCGATAGCGGTATCCGCGATCTTGTCGACCTCTTCCTCGCTGTACTGAAGATCATCTTCGACCTCAGCAGCCTCTGCGGCCTTTACTTCGTTCTCTTCTTCCATGAGAACCTCCTTACATTCAAATCTCCCCCTATGCGGCACTGCTGCATAGGGGGAGTAGACGGCATTATTCACGCTGTTGGAAGCAGCGGGTTACTTGCTCTTCTTGGTGGGGCGCTTCTTCTTTTCCTTACGCACCACGTCAACCTCGACCGGCTTAACCTCAACCTTCTCGGCCTCGACTTCAGCATCCTTGTGCTTGAACACGCGGGTAGAGATGATCTGCTGGAACACGCCGAACAGAGAAGAGGTTGCCCAGAACAGCAGAACGCCCGTAGGGGAACCCCAGCCAAGCCACAGCATGAACAGGGACATGATGCCCATCATGATCATCGTCTGGGTCTTCTGAGGGCTGTTCGTGCCAGCCTGCTGGAGCAGGGAGGGCAGGAACGTACAGAAGGCGAAGATCAGAAGAAGGATGCCGTACGGGATGAACGCTACGAAATCCTGGCTGAACATGGTGGAGGGAGACGAGATCAGGCTGGGCAGAATGTTGTAGAACGAATAGGTCATGCCCTCGGTACGGGTGCCCATTTCCTGCAGAACCTGGAACAGAGCGATGAAGATCGGCATCTGAAGGAGCAGCGGAAGGCAACCGGTGATGGGGTTGAAGCCGATCTCGGCGTACACCTTCTGCATTTCCTCGGCCTGACGCTGCTGATCGTCGGCATATTTTTCCTGGATCTCCTGAATGCGAGGGCTGAACTGCTGCATTCGATAGGAAGACTTGATCTGCTTCTGCATAAGAGGGAACAGGATAAGGCGCAGAATCAGCGTAACGATGATGATGGCCAAACCCCAGTCGGCAACGAAACCGTATGCAGCCTCGATGCACCAGAAGATCGCGTCTTTAAACGCTTCCCACATGTAGTACTAAATCCTCTCGGTCGGTGATCTACTTATTGAAAAAGCGGAACTGCTCGGGAACGGGATCGTACCCTCTGCCTCCGCCGGGCCTGCACCTCAGTATGCGCCTGCAGGTAAGGTACAGCCCCTTCAGAAAGCCGAATCGCTTAACAGCGGTAAGCCCATATTCCGAACAGGTCGGAATAAAGCGGCATGTTGCCGGCAGAAGCGGAGAGATTGCCAAGCGGTAGAACTTGATCAGGAGCAACAGCAGCAATTTCGGAATCGCTACGATGCCCGACCATATACGCTTCACGGCTAGCGCTCTTCACTCTGATAGGATTCGACTACCTTCTTGCATTCCGCGAGAACCTTGCTGTAGGCAGCTCGCGTGGTTTTCCTGTTCGCGATGAAAAGGACATTCAACTCAGGCCAGGGGCCGCCAAGGTCGTGGCAAACGGCGCGCATGCGTCTTTTCGCGGAATTGCGCCAAACCGCATTGCCATTTTTCTTGCCGGCTATAAATGCAACACGGCCGCTAGGGCCGTGTTGGGTATCCCCCCGGTACATAATCAAGGTACCGACAGGAGTTGCATGTCGTTTTCCGTGCGAGAACAGGTAGGAGATCTCAGTGCTGGATTTTATGGTTCCTAACACGGTTTCTCACAAGGAAAATTAGGCACAGAGACGCTTGCGGCCCTTGGCACGACGAGCGGCAAGAACGGCGCGGCCGCCCTTGGTTGCCATACGTGCACGGAAACCATGAGTCTTTGCGCGCTTGCGGGTGTTCGGTTGATAGGTGCGCTTCATCACTTTTCCTTTCAGATTTACAGTAACCTCGAAATTATACGATGGGAGAAATGGGCGTCAAGGAAAAAGAAGCCGCCCTTCTGGGGTATTAGCCGCCGATCCACACAATGCACACGCCAACTGCGGGATACCTATGCGCGCGACTCGATGTTCAGCGTAGCCGAGTCGAGCACATGCCCATCCATGGCCCAGTGGAAATCGTTGAAATAGAAGCCCTCGGGAAGCCCCAGCTCGCAATCGAGGGCGTAGACCTGCAGGGTGTAGCGATGGTTCTTGTCGGGCGGACATGGACCGATATAGCCGTTTATCACGTCCGTACTGGTTTCCTCCGCCCGCGACAGGCAGCTGTTCGCGCCCTGGGTGAATCCGAACGAACCAGAATGGCTTGCCCCTTCGGGCACCAGCTCGGTAGAAGGGTCCATGTCGCAAGCAGCCCAGTGGATCCAGGCGAACCCGCACACCGGGATGGAATCGTAGTCGACGAAGGAAAGCGCCAGCGATTTCGTCCCAGCGGGAACCCCTTCGATATGGATCGGAAACGAGTGGATGTTGTTGCCGTCTTTCCTCAGCTCTTCCGCCGAGTACTTTCCGAAGCAATCGGGCAGCAGCCCGCCTTCCAATGGCACCGAGATCTTCATTCTGAACCCCACTTTCCCCAAGATTGGCAAGTTATCCACACGCTGGCTGTATAGCAATGTGGAAAATGTTGATAACCGGAAAGACACCTTATCCGCCTCCCCGAAAGCCATTATCCCAGACCATGGACACCAGCGCGACAACCGGTTGCATTGGCGGGTGACCGCCTGCAAGGAACGGAGTGAGCAGCAGAGAAACACAGGGATGACCGGGCAGGATAGGATGGAATGTTTGCCGTGAAACATCTCGGCAGCGATGGCGGGAAAGCGGCCGAGAGCCCGCTAGGGGCGCGCAGCGGGGAACGCCGAGGGGCGCCCGCGTCCAGCCGCAGCGATCAGTTCTCAACCAGGTTTTCCAAGTTTTCAATATCGTTCATTCCTGGTTTTCGTACTTTTCCACAAGTTATTGAAAGAATGTTGAAAAGTTAGAAAAGCCTTGTTGAAAAAGGTGCATAAGATTGAAAAACGATGAATAGCTGTCTAAAATGCTGAAAAGGTCAGCCCGGATGCAGTCGGATACCGCCGCAACATTCGGGCCTTTCCACCCCCTGCGAAAAAATCGGAAAGCATCATGAGCCAAGAAAACACACCACATATGCAACCGATGGAAAGCGGTGGGCAACCGGCGGCAGGCAGCGCGCCTTCCGAACCACAAGCTGCACCCCAGATCGCCGCGCAGGCACCAAGCGCAGCGCCGTACCCGCCCGCCGCAGGCTACGGGCAGCCATATTCAACGCCCACAGCGAACCCTTACCCCACACAGCAGATGCAAGCTGCGCCGGCGCAAGGAATTCCCCCGCAATATGGGGTGTCTTACTACGGATATCCACAACCCATGGGTTGGCAACCTGCGTCAACCCCTCAATTTCCGGTGGAAAACCAATACCAGGCCGCAGCACCGGCCCCACAACCTGAAACCCAGCAATACCCCGGCCAGGCAAACGGAGGCTGGCAGCCAACGCCGCAGGCGGGTATGGGCAACGCGGCCGCAGCCGAAGCCTTCGTTCCATCCTTCGTGGAGCAGGCACCGCAGGCCGGCGAAGGGCGCGCGCACGTGATGAACGGCGGGGCGTTCCCGGGCGAGGCAGAGCAGCAGCCTGCGTTCAACTACAGCTACATCAGCTCGCCCGCGCGCATCGCCATCTACGACTCGCTGAAAACGGCTCCGCGCGTCATACAGATCCAGGGCGGGCCAACTCACGAGTACATCGAGCAGATCGCGTCGCTTACCTACAAGAACGCCAAAGAGCAAGGCGGGATGATCCCCTACACCGTGGTCCGGGAGGTCTCCGAGAACTTCATCCACGCAGAGTTCTGCGAGGTGGTGGTGTCCATCTTCGACCAGGGCAATACCATCCGGTTCGCCGACCAGGGGCCTGGCATAAAGAACAAGGACCTGGTGCAGGAGCCGGGATTCTCTTCCGCAATCGAGCCCATGAAGCGCTATATCCGCGGAGTGGGGTCGGGCTTGCCCATCGTGAAGGACTACCTGGAAACATCCCATGGCAGAATCGAGATCGAAGACAACGTGAACCAGGGCTCGGTGGTAACCATCAGCCTTGTTCCCGCCAGCGAGAAACCCGCCCCCATCGCCGACATGGCGCTCATCGACTTGACCGAGAACGAGGAAGCGATACTCAAAGAGCTGCTGCCCGACAAGGTACTGGGCGTAAGCGAGATAAACAAGCTCACCGACATCGCGGTTTCCAGCGTCCATACAGCGCTATCGAAGATGGAAGAGCTCGGATTGGTGCAGAAGGTCAACAAGAAGCGAAGCCTTACCGCTCAAGGCCGACAGGTTGCACTATCCTTGTAGCGAAGAAAATCCCATCGGAGGCCATTGGGCAACCGAATGGCAATAAGATAAGGAACCATGGACCTAGAGCAAACATGGAAAGACCTGATACGGCAGCTTAAGTCGTACCCGAATGTGAACGCCTCGCAAATCGATGCGTTCTTTTCGCGCGTGCAGATCCAAGCGGCAAGCCCGGGCTTCATGATGCTCACCTCCGACAACGGGTTCATCAAGGACTGGATCGAAAAGCACTACATGAAAGACATCGTGCAGGCTTTGAAAGACCTCTACGATGTCGACTTCAGCGTGCTCATTGAAATCGATCCGACCTCCGCACCTGCGCAAACGCCGCCCGCGAACACAGCGGCAGCAAACGCCGCCCCGGCCAACAGCACACCTGCACCGGCAGGCAACGCTCAGCCCCAAAGCCAAAGCGAACCGGCGGCACCGGCCAGCCAGGCGCCCAGCGCGCAGAGCCAACCCGCCGCTGCCGTTGCCGCGCCCGCACCAGCGCAACCCGAACGCGACGCGGCAACCAAAGAGGCAGGCGAGCCCGCCAACCGCGCAGAGGGCGACCCGGCAAACGCCGAGAGCACCCTCACCTTCGACTCCTTCGTTATCGGCGAGTCCAACCGCATGGCCTACAACATGGCCCTTGAAGTGGCGGAACGGCCGGGCGCATCCGAGCTGAACCCCCTGTTCATATACGGGCGCTCGGGTGTGGGGAAAACGCATCTTATGTGCGCCATCAGGAACTACATCCTGGAGCAGTACCCCAACCTGAACGTCTGCTACATAGACTCGATGGAGTTGGTGAACAAGTACTCTGAAGCCGCGATAGAGAAGAGCGTCGACAAGCAGAGCTTCAAGAACTTCGAGGGTTTCTTCCAGCAGGCCGACGTGCTGCTTATCGACGATATCCAGGGACTGCAAAGCAAGCCCGGAACATTGAATGCGCTGTTCAGGATCTTCAATTCCATGATCCCGAAGGGCAAGCAGTTCGTGTTCAGCGCCGATCGCGCGCCCCGTAACATCGACCTCGACGAGCGCTACGTCTCCCGCTTCAACTCGGGCGCCACGATCGACATCCAGCCGCCCGACGACGAGACGAAACGCAACATCATCAGGGGTTTCGTCAAGCATTACCGCACGAAAGAGGGGATAGAACTCGAGATTCCCGATAAAGTGCTCGACTACATCGTGGAGAACTCGAGCTCGAACATCCGTGAACTGAAGAGCGCGGTTACCAACGTGATCTTCGCCATCAAGATGAGCGGAAGCGAAGAGCTTTCCGAAACCCAGATAAAAGAACTGCTGGGCAACCACTTCCTTGGCGGGGGCAAACGCCGCATCACCATCGACATGGTGCAGGGCGCCGTCGAGGACTTCTACGGGGTTCCCCACAAGGACTTGGTCGGATCCACCCGCAAACGCGACATCGCGCGAACCCGCCAGGTTGCCATCTACCTGTGCAGGGAGCTTTCCGAAACAACCCTGAAGAACATCGGAGAGGCGTTCAACCGCGATCACAGCACCGTCATGCATTCGTGCGACATGGTAGCCGATCGCCTACAGGAAGACCGGAACCTGCGCGAAGAGCTTGAGGCGATCCGGGAGAAGATCCGTATCCAGCAATACTGAGCCGGAACGGAGTGTTGATAACCGCTGGACAACCCAAGGGATATCCTCTCGGCGATGTTGAAAGAGTTATCCCCAGGTTTTCCATGTGGATTCCAGGCTAGGTTATCAACACGGCAAAAAGCTATTGTTTTCGTTGAATGATCTGGGCGTTTGAAAGTTATCAACAAATCAAACGCCCTTACTATGACTACGATTAAGTATTTAATTAGAGAAAAAGAAGAATAAAGTCATCTGGAAAACCCTAGGGGATAACCAAGGGTTTTAATTGGACTGGATGCACAAGGCAGATCCAGTATCATACTTAGACGCAAACCATCAGCAGAGGAGCACGTATGAAGTTCAGCGTTAACCAATCCGAGCTACAGAACGCACTTACCGTAGTAGCCAAGGGCTCCTCTACGCGCTCAACGCTTTCCATCCTTGCTGGCGTATATATAAAGGCGGAAGAGGGGCGCATCACCCTCCAAACCACCGACCTTGAACTTTCCATCAGGGTTACCTGCTTCGCGATGGTCGAGGAACCTGGCGAAACCGTGGTTCCTGCAAAGCTCTTCCTCGACATCGTCAAGACCTTACCCGACATGGCCGTGCGCGTCGAAGCCGACGATTCGACCGCATCGGTGTTCTGCGACACCACCACCTTCTCGGTAAAGGCCCTGAACCCGCTCGACTTCCCGGCCTTCCCCGAAATCGAAGCCGACCAGGAAGCGCAGTTCCCCTTCAAGGCGTTCTCTTCCATGGTCAAGCGCACGGCAAAGGTGGTTTCCCACGACGAAACGCGCGTCGTGCTCACCGGTGTTCTTGTTTCCTGTGTGGGAACGTCGCTGAAGATGGTGGCTACCGACTCGTATCGCCTTGCCGTTGCAGAAACCGAGCTCGAGGCTCCGTGCCCTGAAGAATTCGAGGCGGTTATATCCGGCAGCTTTCTGCAGGACATCGCCTCCTTGCCGCAGTCGGCCGACCCCATCACCCTCGCCTTGAACGAGAACCAGATCATCGTTTCCTACCGCGACGTGACCTTCATCAACCGCCGCATCGAGGGAACCTTCCCGAACTACAAGCAGCTCATTGCCGATGGGTTCGTCACGCGCGCTACGCTTTCCACCCACGCCCTTACCGATGCGGTGCGCCGCGTTTCCTTGATGAGCAACAAGGTATCCCCAGTTCAGGTGCGTGTTGATGCTGATTCTGGCGTTGTTACCCTCATCGCCAACTCCCAGGATATCGGCAATGCGCAGGAGAACCTCATCTGCGAGGTGCAGGGCGAATCGGTTGACATCGCCTTCAATTTCTCGTTCATGTTGGACGGCCTGAACTCCATCGAAACCGATGCGGTGCATCTCGACCTGTTCGGCCCCATGAAGCCGGGCATCTTGCGCGCCGAGGGCGAGAACTTCCTGTACCTGATCATGCCTGTGCGCGTATAGCCGTTTGACGGGCGATGAGAACGTGGGGCTTCGAATCGAGCGACTCCATTGCCGAGATTTTCGGTCCTATAGCGATTTCGAGCTAGCCGGCATCGGCGGCCTTACCGTTGTTGTCGGCCCGAATGCTGTAGGCAAGACCAACATGCTCGAAGGGCTCCAGCTTCTAACGGCCCTCTTGTCGTTTCGGAACCCCTCGCCTTCCCATCTCATTCGCGAAGGGGCGAGTTCGGCCCTGTTCGCTATCGACCTTCAGGGCGAGGGGCGCAAGCTTTCCGTAGAGTTTCACGTGAAACACGATGCCCGAGAGTATCGCCTGAACGGCAAGAAGAAGCGCACTCGGGATTTGCGGGGGCTTCTGCCTTCGGTGATGTTCTCTCCCGACGACCTGCAGTTGGTCAAAGGCGGCCAGTCGCTGCGCCGCGCCCAGGCCGATCATCTGGGTTCCCAACTCAGCGCGAACTACCAGGCGGTCCGGAAGGATTACGAGAAGGTGCTGCGGCAGAAGAACCGGTACCTGAAAGAGAGCGTTTCGGACCTTTACCTGCAGAGCATCAACGATATCCTGGCCACCGTCGGCTCCCAGCTGTATCAGCTCAGATGCAGCATGCTTTCGGCGCTCGAGCCTTATCTGAAAAGCTCGTATGCACGGATCTCGGGCGGAAATGAAGAGGTTTCTTTGGCATACGTTCCATCCTGGCTTCGCGAAGGGATTGATTTCTCTCGGTTTCCGGGGAAGTGCGATGTTTCGCGCGCGGAAGCTCGGGACTGTTTGCTTGAGGCGATGGAGCGTGATTCCCGCAAGGAACGCGAGCGCCGTATGAGCACGCAGGGTCCGCATCGCGATGCCGTGGAATTCTACCTTGACGGCCGGTGCGCTCGCCTGTTCGCCTCCCAAGGCCAGCAGCGCTCGTTGGTGCTTGCCCTCAAGATGGCCGAGGTCGAGCTGATCAGGGAGCGCCTTGGGCAGGCCCCCGTCCTTCTCCTCGATGACGTGATGAGCGAGCTCGATGGGTCTCGTCGCGAAGCGCTGCTTTCGCTTATATCGGGCGATATACAGACGTTCATAACTGCCACCAACGCGGAATCCTTAGGGGATTTGACTCCTTTGGGCGGTCGTATCGTGAGGATAGGTGGCGCTGCATGACTTCTTTCAACGACGAGCATGCCTCGAAAAGCGATCCATACCGCTATATCTTCGCCAAGAACGAGCGGCAGAATGCGCTGAAGCCGGTTTCCGACCCCATCGACTCGTATCTTTCCCGGATGCCGGACGAGGTGCGCAAGCGCGTTCTTGTTGGGCGGCGCATAGAGAAGGTCCAGTCCCAATTCGCGGAAGTGGTGGATCCGTTCATCCTGCGTCACGTCAATTCCGTGTACCTACTTAAGAGCAAATATGCGGAAGGCGCGTTCGATCTGGTTGTGTATCTGGACAACTCCATGTGCGCAGCCGAGCTGAATGCCCGCCGCGAGCTTATCCGCCTTAAGTACCGCGAGCAGTTCGGTATCTTGGTGGACGTATTCGAGATCCGCATCTCGAAAGGGAGGTATCGGGAAAGCCACCCGTTTTGCGAAGAGCCCACCAACCCAACGGCGGAAGCCGCGCCCCTCCCCGAAGAAGACCCGGCGGCCGATGCCCGCATCGATGAGCTTACGAGAGCTATCGACGACCCTGCGCTGCGCCGCTCTTTCAAGCGCGCTATGGCGGCGAATAAGCACCTGAATGGCCGCAAAGGATAGTTTTCAGTCCAAGTGGTGTGTTTTCCGGCCGCAGAATCGGTCTGAATAGCTTCAGACGATGGCTTGAAGCGGCTTATACACACGCCATTCTGGTACAATATTGAAGTTTATTAATCCCTCTGCGCGATTCCGCCTGCCGGCATCGCAACCATCCATGTGCAAGGAGGAGATACGTGGCTTCTGAAGAGTCCCACTATAGCGGTCAAGACATCCAGATCCTCGAAGGCCTGGAAGCTGTGCGCAAGCGCCCCGGTATGTACATCGGGTCAACCGGCCCGCGCGGCCTTCATCATCTGGTGTACGAGGTCGTTGACAACGCAGTAGATGAAGCACTTGCAGGTTACTGTACCCATATCGAGGTAACCATACATAAAGATAATTCCATAACGGTTGTCGACGACGGCCGCGGCATCCCGGTAGACCTGCACCCGAAGGAAAAGATCCCTACGGTAGAGGTCGTCCTTACCATCCTGCACGCCGGCGGCAAGTTCGGCGGCGAGGGCTACAAGGTGTCCGGCGGCCTTCACGGCGTCGGCGTTTCGGTAGTCAATGCGCTTTCCACCCAGGTTGTCGTGCGCGTTCGCCGCGACGGCAAGGAATATGAGATCTCCTTCGACCACGGCAAAACCAAGGAAAAGCTGCACGAGATCGGCGAAGCCGCAGGCAGCGGCACCACGGTTACCTTCTGGCCCGACCCCGAGATCTTCCGCGAGACCACCATCTACGATTACGAGACGCTGAAAACGCGCTTCCGTGAGATGTCGTTCCTGAACAAGGGCCTTAAGATCACGCTTTCCGATGAGCGCACGCCGGAGGAAGACGGCTCGCCGCGAACCGAGGTGTTCCAGGCCCTGGGTGGTTTGGTTGACTTCGTGAAGTTCCTGAACGCAAGCAAGGAAACCCTGAACGAGCCGGTGTACTTCGAGGCGGAAAACGAGGACGGCATGGTAGAGGTTGCCATGCAGTGGTCCTCCTCGTACTCCAGCAACGGGGTGCTTTCCTTCGCGAACAACATCCACACCATCGACGGCGGTACCCATCTCGACGGATTCAAGCAGGGCGTTACCCGCACCATCAACGATTACGCGCGCTCGAAGGGCCTGCTGAAGGAAAAGGAGAGCAACCTTTCCGGCGACGACACCAGGGAAGGCCTTTCCGCCGTGGTCTCGGTGAAGCTGCGCGACCCGCAGTTCGAGGGGCAGACCAAGGGCAAGCTGGGCAACACGGAGATCCGCGGCCTGGTTCAGACGGCCGTGGCCAAGGGCTTGGCCGAGTTCCTGGAGGAAAACCCGGCTCCGGCGAAGCGCATCATCAACAAGGCTTCCCAGGCGCTGAAGGCCCGCGAAGCCGCGCGCAAGGCACGTGAGATGACGCGCCGAAAGGGCGTGCTCGACTCGTTCAGCCTCCCCGGCAAGCTCGCCGACTGCTCCAGCAAGAACCCTGCCGACTCCGAGATCTTCATCGTCGAGGGCGATTCCGCAGGTGGTTCCGCTAAGCAGGCGCGCGACCGAAAGTACCAGGCCATCATGCCGTTGCGCGGCAAGATCCTGAACGTGGAGCGCGCGGGCCTGCACCGCTCCCTTTCCTCCGACACGATCTCGTCGCTGATCACCGCCATCGGCACGAACATCGGCGAGGACTTCAACGCAGATGCCGCCCGTTACCACCGCATCATCATCATGACGGATGCCGATGTCGACGGCGCGCATATCCGCATCCTGCTGCTCACGTTCTTCTACCGCTATATGCCCGAGCTCATCTCCCGCGGCTACATCTACATTGCGCAGCCGCCGCTGTACGGCCTGAAGAAGAAGGGCGGCAAGAGGCTGGAGTACATCTTCAACGACGAGGCCCTCAACGCCCGCCTTGCCGAGATCCCCGACCGCGACAGCATCTCGCTGCAGCGTTACAAGGGCTTGGGCGAGATGGACCCCGAGCAGCTTTGGGAAACCACGATGGAACCCACTACGCGCACGTTGCTGCAGGTGAGCATCGAAGATGCCGCCGAGGCCGAGCGCGTGGTAAGCGAGCTGATGGGCGATCAGGTTGAGCCCCGTAAGGAGTTCATCCAGAAGCACGCCCACGATGTGCGCTTCCTCGACTTCTAGAAGCAGGCAACCGGCACGATTCCCGCCGCCTGCCCGATGCGAATGGTTTCGCATCCACTTAGCGATCAAACACGGAAGAAGGAGTCTTCGTGGCTGAAGAAAACAATGAAGCCGCTGGTCAGGAAGAGGTTGCTACTGCGGCAGCCAATGTCTTGCCCGCCGAGCTGAGCAAGGAGATGCGCACCTCGTTCCTCGAGTACTCGATGAGCGTTATCGTGTCCCGCGCGCTGCCCGACGTCCGCGACGGCTTGAAGCCGGTTCATCGCCGCATCCTGTACGCGATGAACGAGAGCGGCATCACGCCGAAGCGCCCCCATGCCAAGTCGGCGCGTACGGTTGGCGACGTTATCGGCAAATACCACCCTCATGGAGATTCGGCCGTTTACGACACCATGGTTCGTTTAGCCCAGCCGTTTTCCATGCGCGTGCCCCTGGTCGACGGCCATGGCAATTTCGGTTCCATCGACGGCGACTCTGCGGCTGCAATGCGTTACACGGAAGCACGCCTCGATAAGCCGGCCATGGAGCTGCTGCGCGACCTGGACAAGGAAACGGTCGACTTCCAGCCCAACTACGACGAGAGCCTGCAGGAGCCGGTGGTTCTGCCGGCCCGCTTCCCGAACCTGCTGGTAAACGGTTCTTCCGGCATCGCGGTTGGCATGGCAACCAATATCCCCCCGCACAACCTTGGCGAGGCGATCGACGCCACTTGCATGATGCTCGACAACCCCGACTGCACGGTCGACGACCTGATGAAGGTGCTCCCCGGCCCGGATTTCCCCACCGGCGGCATCATCATGGGACGCAAGGGCATCCGCGATGCCTACGAAACGGGCCGCGGCAGCCTTACCATCCGCTCTACCTGCCGCATCGAGGAAGGCAAGAACGGCAAGTGCTCCATCGTGGTGTCGGAGATCCCCTACCAGGTAAACCGCACCAACCTGCTGAAGAAGATCGCCGACCTGATCCGCGACAAGAAGCTCCCTGAGATCTCGAACGTCCACGACGGCGCCGACCGCCACGGCATCGACATCATCATCGAGCTGAAGCAGAACGCGATTCCCCAGGTAGTGCTGAACAAGCTGTACAAGCATACCCAGCTCCAGGTTGGGTTCGGCTGCAACATGCTGGCCCTGGTTGGCGGCGTCCCCCGCGTTCTGTCGCTCAAAGAGATCCTGCACTACTACATTCTGCATCAGGAAGAGGTTGTGGAGCGCCGCACCCGCTACGACTTGGCAAAGGCCGAGGCGCGCGCCCATATCCTCGAGGGCTTCGTCATCGCGCTGGACAACATCGACGAGGTAATCCAGATCATCCGCTCGTCCGAGACCGACCGCGAGGCCAAGGACACGTTGATGGAGCGCTTCAAGCTCTCCGAGAAGCAGTCCGAGGCCATCCTCGAGATGAAGCTCCGCCGTCTTACCGGACTGGAGCGCGAGAAGATCGAGGCCGAGTTGAAGGAGCTTCGCGAGCGCATCGATTACTACAAGCGCGTTCTTTCCGACAAGGGCCTGGTGAAGCAGATCATCAAGGAGGAGCTTACCGAGATCAAGGAGAAGTACGCTTCCGAGCGCTCCACCCAGATCACCGACGCCGCCAAGGACTTCGACGTGGAAGACCTTATCGCGGAAGAGGAAGTTGCCATCACGGTGACCAAGGCCGGTTACGTGAAGCGCCTGCCCGTTGCAACGTATCGCCAGCAGAAGCGCGGCGGCAAGGGCATGCAGGGTGTGAACCTGAAGGAAGAGGACTTCGTAGAGCACCTGTTCATATCCTCCACCCATGCCTACCTGCTGTTCTTCAGCTCGAACGGCAAGGTGTACCGCCTGAAGGCCTATGAGATTCCCGAGGCCAGCCGCCATGCCCGCGGCACCGCGATCGTGAACATCCTCCCGCTGGAAAAGGGCGAGACCATCGCGGCGGTTATCGCCACGAAGGACTTCCCCGAAGACGAGTACCTGATGTTCGCCACCGCTTCGGGCATGGTGAAGAAGACCTCCATGAAGCTCTACGACCGCACTCGCCGTGACGGCCTGATCGCCATCAACCTCCGGGAAAACGATGAGCTCATCAGCGTTCAGCGCGTTGCCGAGGGCGAGAAGGTGATGATGGTCTCCAGCATCGGCAAGGCCATCATGTGGGACGAGTCTGAGGTTCGTTCCATGGGGCGCGACACCATGGGCGTGCGCGGCATGACCGTGCACGACAATGTGCGCGTGCTGGGCATGGAGATCGCGCGACCCGGAACCGAGCTTCTGGTTATCACCGAGCTTGGTTACGGCAAGCGCACTCCCGTGGGCGAGTACCCCACCCACCATCGCGGTGGCCAAGGTGTGAACACCATCACCATGACCGAGAAGAAGGGCCTTCTTGCGGCCATGAAGGTCGTTGACCCCGAAGACGAGGTCATGATCATCACCGAGGAAGGCTCGGTAGTGCGAACCCCTGTTTCCGGCGTTTCCCAGCTGGGACGCTCCACTCAGGGCGTGCATGTGATGAACGTTGCCGACGGTGACCGCATATCCGCCATCGCCACGTCCTCCTCGGACGAAAACGAAGATGAAGGGATGGATGCGGAGCAGGCTGGCACCGACGAGGCTACCGAAGAAGTGGCTGCCGAAGAGTAACCGCTGTCGGTTTTCACGGCAAGTCCGGCCATGCTGCCGAGCCGTTGAGCAGAACCGAATCTGGAGCGGGCTGAGGGTTACATCCTTCAGCCCGCTCTTTACTGTTTAGGGAAAACGCCTGCTCAGCAGGCAAAAGTTTCACGTGGGGTTTCACGTGGAACAAAACTTTTTCAAAAATGGCAAATTAATCCTTGACCCAAAG
>CAVAFY010000007.1:0-69605 GCA_963588035.1 Alloprevotella sp.
GGCGAGGGGCGGTTCCCCACCCCTCGCACCGCACAATCAGCGTAACTGCCCGGTTCCGTTTGCGCACAAAAGCGCGAACGGCGAACCGGCTACTGTGCCGGATAGAACCCGCTGGGAACCTCGGCCAGGTTGATCATGATGTTCTTCGTCTGGCTGTAGTGCTCGAGCATGACCTTGTGCGTTTCACGGCCGATGCCCGACTGCTTGTAGCCGCCGAACGGCGCACCCGAGGGGATCTGGTTGTAGGTGTTCACCCACATGCGTCCGGTGCGGATGCCCTGCGCAACGCGGAAGGCACGGTTGATGTCGCGCGTCCACACAGCACCACCCAGACCATAGACGGAATCGTTAGCCATATCGATAACTTCCTGCTCGCTGGAGAACTTGATCACGACGGCAACTGGGCCGAAGATCTCTTCCTGGCAAACACGGCAGGAATTGTTGGGCATGGCGATAAGGGTGGGCTTCAGGAATGCGCCGTTGGCAAGTTCGCCTTCGATTGCGCGCTCGCCGCCGCACAGCACCGTGCCGCCCTCCTGCTTGGCGATCTCGATATAGCTCAGGATCTTCTCGGCCTGGCGCTGGTCTATCTGGGTGCCCATCTGGGTATCCTCTTCCCAAGGCAGACCCACCTTCACGTTGTTGAAGGCCTCTACCGCCTGGGCAACGAACTCGTCGTAAATGTCCTCATGCACGAAGATACGCGAACCAGCACAGCAGACCTGGCCCTGGTTGAACAGGATGCCCAGCTGGATGCCGTCGATGGCCATATCGCGCTGCGCATCGGGGAAGACAATATTGGCCGACTTGCCGCCCAACTCCAGCGTTGCGGGGATAAGGCGCTCGGCTGCCGCGCGGGCAACGTTGCGGCCCACCTCGGTGGAACCGGTGAAGGCGAGCTTGGCGAACTTCGGGTTGTCCAGGATGAACTGGCCGGATTTCGAGCCGCGGCCGGTGATGACGTTGAACACGCCGGCCGGGATGACATCCTGCGTCAGGCGAGCCAGCTCAAGGGCGGTAAGGGAAGTGGTAGAGGAGGGCTTTAAAACCGTGCAGTCGCCTGCGGCAAGTACGGGGGCGAGCTTCCAGGCAGCCATGAGGAACGGGAAGTTCCACGGCACGATCTGGCCGACCACGCCGATAGGCTCGTGCAGCACCAGCGACATCATGTTCTCGGCAACCATATCGGCCTCGCCCGTTTCCGCAAGCAGGCACCCGGCAAAGTAGCGGAAGTGGTCTACCGAGTAGGCAACGTCGATGGCGCGGGTCTCGCGGATGGGCTTGCCGTTGTCGAGCGTTTCGAGCTGGGCCAGGAACTCGGCGTTTTCCTCGATGACGTCAGCAACCTTGTTCAGCACGGCAGCACGCTCGGCTTTGGTGGTTTTACCCCAGGTCTCGAAGGCGGCAAGGGCGGCATCTGCTGCGGCATCCACATCTGCTTCGGTGGCGTCGGCGATGACGGAGATCTTCTGGCCATTGGCAGGGCAGACGACGTCGAGCGTTGCCCCATCGGAGGCATCGACCCACTTCCCGCCGATGAACAGCTGGTAAGACTCTTGAGCGATGTTGTTCATAACAAACTTCCTTTCGCCTCGGGCGGGGCCGTTCCCCACCCGCAAGTTGCGTCAACAATGCAAAAATGCCCCGAAACCGCGCTGCGTCCCGTTCCATCGGGGCCGAATGGCGCGTTTCATCCCGCAAGCGGTCGTGAACGTGTAGCAGATTTTATTCCGCTCCACCGTTTCTCCATTCTTTCTCTCCTATACGGCTTGTTTTATTGGATTATCGGCTGTTTATTATTCTCGAATACCGGTTATCCGCGGTTACGCAACGCTTACCGCTACGGGAACATTCCCATGATCCGGCGGCTGGCATGCCGCTGCATGGTGGAAAGGGCCTGGCACAGCAGGTCTATCTCCTCGAAGGTGTTGTAGAAGCTCAGGCTTGCGCGGCAGCACGCCTCAACGCCGAGGCGCCGAAGCAGCGGCTGAGCGCAATGCGAACCCACACGCAGGCAGATGCCGCGCTCGTCCAGGAAGAAGGCAACGTCTTGCGGGTCTACCCCGCGCACATTGAACGAGACGATTCCCGTGCGCTCCGCACAGGCGGAAGGCATGCCGTACAGCTCGATGCAGCCCAAGCCTGCCAACCCGCGCAGCAGATATTCCGTAAGCTGGCGTTCGCGCTCGGCGACTTTTTCCACACCGATGCCCTGCAGGTACGCAACCGCAGCGGCCATGCCGATGGCGCCGCCCACATCCTGCGTGCCCGCCTCGAGCTTGCGGATGTCCTGCAGGCAGCTGGAGCGCTGCTCCCACACCGAGCCCACCATGCCGCCGCCCAACAGGAACGGGCTAACTTGATCAAGCAGGCCTTCCCGAACATACAGCGCGCCGATTCCCTCGGGCGCGTACATCTTATGGCCGGAAACCGCGGCGAAGTCCACGCCCAGCTCATGCAGGTTGATGGGGATATGCCCGGCGCTTTGGGCGCAGTCCAGCACCACCGCGGCGCCCGCGGAATGCGCGAGCTTCGCCGCTGCCGCCACGGGGAACACGGTGCCCAGCACGTTGGATACCTGGGGCAGGGCCAGAACCTTCGTCCGAGGGCCCAGCATGCCGGAAAGGGCATCCAGCTCCAAGCGCCCGCCGGAGCCCAGGGGCACCACCTTCAGCGTTGCCCCCGTTTCGCGGCACACCCGTTGCCAGGGAAGCAGGTTGCTGTGGTGCTCCGCCGCGGTGACCACCACCGCGTCATCCGGACCCAGGCGCTTGCCGGCCCAGGCGGCAGCAACCAGGTTCAACGCCTCGGTGGCGTTGCGCGTGAAGGCGATCTCCTCCGCCTTCGCCCCCAGGAACGCAGCGACCGAAGCGCGCGCCTGCTCGAACGCATCCGTTGCCGCAACGGATGCGCGGTACAGCCCGCGCGCCGGGTTGGCCGCCCCTGCGCGGTAGTACCCGCATACAGCATCGAGCACGCATTCCGGCACCTGCGTAGTAGCGGCGTTGTCCAAGTAGGCGAATCCTTCGCCACGCAGCGCGGGAAACTCAGCCCGTCGTTGCCGCCAATAGCCGTCCATGGCCCTTAGGCCCCTTCGGCGATAAGGGAAAGCTGGGTGTAGCGCAAATCTATCAGGCGCGAGGCCGATTTCACCACGCCATGGTACGAATCCTGGCCGCCGAAGCGCTCGCGCAGCGCCGCCGCCAAGGCGGTGTCGCCGATGGTGCGCTCCACCCAGTCCAGCAGCTGATCGGCTTCCGCCCAGCTCACCGACCCGCTTCCGCCGGTGGTGAAGCCAAGGCCTGCCGTTCCGAAACGGAAGAACTTGGCAGCCTCCTTCAAGCTGTACAGGTGCAGGGGGCTTTCCCCCGCCGCCGCGTTGACGTCGAGCACCTCGAGCTGCTCGCCCCAGCCCACTTCCCTCAGCAGGTGCTGGGCCTCGGGTGCGCTGGGCGTGTCGAAGCCGCCGAGGCTTGCCAGCTCCTGCGGCGTGGCCAGACCGTACGAGTTCTCTATCGAATCCATGGCACTACCCCACTTCCACCCCGTTGGCAGCAAGCTCATCGGCAACGTAGCCCAAATCGAACGCCTCGAGCGAGGCACGCGTGGGCCAGCCGCCCTGCGGGTCCCAGCCCTCCAGGGCGTAGAAGCGGGTCTTCACGTCCTCGAACCTGTCCCGATCCAGCGTGCGGCCGATGCAGTCGTCGAACCTCCATTCGCCGTTCTCGTACACCGTCAGCGGGTAGGAGGATTTCGTGGGCACCTCGTACACGTAGTCGGCGAACTGCTCCATCTGGCGCGTGCGACCCTGCAGGTACCACACCGCGCGGTCCATCATCAGGATCTTGCGGCCCATTTCCAGGCTCTCGCCAAACGTGATGTCCAGGCCGGTGACCGCCTTGTACATGCGCGGCTCGAAATCGGGCGTGGCACCGGTGGTGTCCCAGTTCGGGTCGTTGTAGTTCACCAGCGTCGGCCAAACCGAGTCGCACAGGCCCATGGAGGAAAGCCAGAAGCGCCCATAGTGACGCAGCCACGAAACGGCCTCCAGCTTCTCGTCGGAGTAGATTCCCTCGGCGCTGTAGTTGAAGCCCATCGGGTCCAGGCCGGTGGACGCCGCCATGCGCTGCACCACCTGATCCGCCGGGATAAGGTAATCGATCTTGGAAAGGTTGCAGATGTAGGGCATCCAATGCACATGCGCGTTGAAGCCGTGCTCGTTCACGTCGCGGTCGGTGAAGATGGAACCGTAGCTCCATTCCACTTCCAGGCGCGGGTCGTAGTGCTGGTAGTAGTTCCACTGCGGGTAGGGGAACAGGCCCGACTTCGTATCCTCTTCCCAGCGGCCCCACGCCTTCACCGCGCGCGCCGGGCCTTCCGCCATCACGTCGCCCAGGCCCTTGCGGTAGGCGATGGAGAACAGAAGCTCCTCGATGAACTCGCGCGACCCGTACTTGTCGAAGGGAATGTCGGTGTCGATCTGCTTGCCGGGCCCCAGGATCCCCATCTTGTACAGGCTGCGCAGGTAGTCCAGGAAGCCGCGGTCGAATCCGTTGATGCCCAGCTTGTTCAGCAGGCCGGCGGCGTAGATCATGTCCTCCTTCTTATCCGCCGTGAGGTAGTACATGGAGGCGGCGCACATGGTTCCGTTGGCGAAGCCGTCGTCGAAATTGTGGCGGCAGTTTCGGGTGCAGCCGGGGCAGCCGTAGGGGCGCGCCAGCATATCGCGCGAGGTCCAGTGCGCACCGCCGGAGCCGGGTTGGCGCGTTACCGTGCCGAAGATGCGCGCATCGTAGGTGGTGCCGGCGGGGTCGGGCTGCTCGTAGGAGGGGTTGTCCACCTTGTACACGAACCGGCGCTGGTACTCCATGCGCAGGTCCAGCAGGGCGGCCGGGTCGGCAACGGGGATGCTCTTCGTGCCGAAGAAGCTGATGGCCTTGAGCTTCTTCGACCCCCACACGGCGCCCAGGCCGCTCTGGCCCGCCTGGTGCGCGCCGTCGGTGGTGATGGTGCCGCTGCGGGCAAGGTTCTCGGACGCCGGGCCGATGCAGATCACGGCCGGTTTCTGCGTGCTGCGACCCGCATCGCGCGTGCCGTTCAGCTCGAACCATTCGCCATCGGGCGTGCCGTTGAGCACCTTGTCCCAGATGGCCTCTTGGGTCTCGTCGGTCCACATGCCCCACAGGTCGCCGGCATCGTGGAAGGTGACCTTCTCGTTCTGCACCTCCACCCATACCGGGCCGTCGGCGGCGCCGGTGATGACCGTGGCGTCGAAGCCCGCCGTCTTCATGGATTCCGCGATGCGGCCTCCCATATTGGAGCGGGTGAACCACTCGGGGTCGGCGAACGAGCCTATTCCCTGTATCTCAACGCGGGCCGCGCCTGCGGGCACCGGCGTGCCGGAAAGCGGGCTGGAGCAGATGGTCACCACGTTGCCCGGGTCGAAGGGGCCGATGGTCTTGTCCTTGCAGTAATCCCAGAACAGGGCCGTGCCCATTCCGTGGCCGCCGCCCCACTTCTGGTACGGCTCGGAATCGATGACGTTGTAGCTTCGTTTTGTAAGGTCCAGGACAAGGATCTTGCCCATGTATCCTCCGATGGCCTTAGCCATGGTGCACCTCTTTCTCTTCCGCTTGCACTGCCGCTCGGGCGCTTGGCGCAAGCGCTATTTCCATACCGCTTCGCCTTCGGGGGCGATGATCGAGGGGTCGGGCGGGACCGATTCGATGGGCAGCACCTTGCCCTCGTCGTCGATGGGGAAGCCCAGGATGGCCCAGTGCTCGTTGCGCAGGTTCACCAGGTAGCCGGAATCGTCTTGCTGCGGCAGCTCCTCGGTGAACTTGATGGCGCTTACCGGGCACACCTTCACGCAGGCTTGGCACCCGCCCGGGCCGCCTTCCTCCTCCATGTACGGGGTGTTCAGGCAGAGGTCGCACTTCTGGGCGTGCTTTTCCTCGAAGTTCCACTCCACGCGCGAGGGGGTGAAGTAGCAGCCCGCAACGCAGCTTTCGCAGCCGATGCACAGGCGCTCGTCCACCATGCGCACGCCGGTCTTCGCGTCCACGTGCATGGCATGGGTGGGGCAGGCCTTCACGCATCCCGGCTCCGCGCACTGGCGGCACTGGTTCTGGCCGATCTCGTTGGGGAAGCAGCCCAGCGGGTTCTTCTTTATCTGCATGCGGGAAAGACTGCGGTTCACGTGCCCGTGGTGAGCGAGGGAGCATGCCATCATGCAGGTTTCGCATCCGGCGCATTTCTTGGTGTCTACCAGCAGGTATCCGCCAGAGGTTTCCACCGCGTACACGCCGTCGCCCATGAAGCGGGCCACGCCGGTTCCGACCAGCAGGGCGCCTACCCCCACGCCGCCCAAGGCGGCCAGGAAATGGCGACGGCTGATGGCAGAGGTCTTGGCATTCTTTTCCGAGGTTTGCGTTGCAGCGCCCTGTGCGCCAGCGGCACCTTGATCGGTGCCCTCAGCTTCCGGGCGATTCTCTTCGTTGGCCATGGCGCTTACCTCTCTTTCCCAGCGTCGACCGCGTTGCCGTTTGCGGCGGCCTTCTTCTCCAGCTCATCCACCCAAGCCGCGTGCTCCTTGCGCGCATGCTCCAGGGAAACCGTGCCGTGCAGCATGCTCGGGAACGTCGGCCAGGAAGAGGGGATCACCACAGCGAAGAACACGTGGGCCAACAGGAACAGCAGCATCAGCACGGCGGCGATATCGTGCGCCCAGTTGACGACCAACATCACCTCGCCCGGGATGCTTACGCAGCGGGTGAGTACCTTCAGCAGGCCGGTCACGGCCATGACCAGGGCGATTACCACTGCGCCGACGAACGCCATGCGCTCCGACTCGAAGTACTTCTCTTCACGCGGATAGGTGAAGCGCTTGAAGCCCATAAGCGATCCGTAATGGTTCAGCGTGTAGACGAGCGCCCTGCGGGTGGGCAGATGCTCGCGCAGGCGATGGGTGGAAACGATGGTGTTGCCCACCCAGTAGAACGTGCCGAACAGGAACAGGCAGGCGAACACGAAGTGCACGTTGAACCAGGAGATGGAGCCGGATCCGCCCCCTACCAGGGCGGGCGTGATGCGCGAGCCCACCACGAAGCCGGAAACCAGGAGCAGCACCGTGCCTATGGCGTGGCTCCAATGGGCAACGCGCGCGGGAATATCGTGGCGGAGGATCTTGTCGCCGCGGATCTCGGGCTCTTGGCGATGGGTGAACCCCGCCACCAGCAAACCGAGGAAAGGCATGAGGAATATCACCCACGTGCCTTCATTGAACAGAATGGTATCTAACATGGAGCGCCTCCTCTTCATTTGGGCGCTTCGAAGGTACCGCGCGGGGGCGCTGGCCGTTAACCTGTTCGCGGTGATGAAGAGCCGGCGGTCCGGACGGGGCGGGAAGGCCGCTTGGTGTTCAAAATGACGAGCAAGCCGTATTGCCAAACGAAGATTGTGCGCGATTCTGCGCTGAACGGGTTCCGGTGAACAGGAAACCGGCTGCGATGAAGACCAACGGAAGCTGGAAAGGACGCGCTCGCCGCCCAATCGGCGTGGAACCCGTAGCCAAAACCAATGGAAAAGGCGCGTTTTCGCAGGTAGTGAACCCGTTCGGGCGGGCGTTGCGGCCCTTTGCCCCGCTTGCGATCATACCTTGATGGCGCCTCGGGCCGCGCGGTTGCAGTCCCAGCCGACATCACCTGCCCACGATCAGCCCAGGTAGCGCTCCCGTAGGCTGGCAAGCCCAACGGCGGGGACGAACACGCTCGCCTTCCCCCGCTGCTCGCTGGAAAGGTAGCCCGCATCGCAAAGGGCAACCAGGTCCCTTCGGGCTGTTGCATAGGAAACCTGATGCTCCAGCCGGTGATCCGCGATGGAGAACTCGCGGTCCTGCTCCCGCAGGGCGCTGGCAAGCACCTTGCGCTGGCGCTGATTGAAGCGTTCGTCGGCGAAGGCCCCTGCTTCCAGGGCGCTGCTCACGCCCATCTGCTGCTTGATCTGCGCTTCGGCTTCGTCCGCCAAGCGGTTCAGGCACAGCAACCCCACCGTGCACAGCAAGGTTCGCTCGGTGCGGGTATGGCGCATAGTGCGCACGCATTCGCTGAAGCGGTAACTGGAATCGGAAAGGAGGAGCCCCCGCTTCCAAGAGGCGTAGGTCTCGGAAAACGGCAACGCCCCCAACGCCTCGAAGCCGCTCTTCGCGAAGACGAGCCGCCGGACCAGGGAGGAAAGCGCCGCATAGGCCGGCCCGTAAAGCCGTGCCGAGCGCAGCGTTTCGCTGACGATGATGGCGCGCAGCACCGGGAGGTCCTCACCATGGGGCTCGCCCGCATCGGCGTAGGCAAGCGCGCGGGATGCCGCCTGCAGCTGGGCCACCCCTTCGGCCTCGCCCACCGGCGAAACGGACATGAGCACACCCGCATGCTCTACCTCCTCGGCAGAGAGGCCGGAGACCAGCCCCTCGTAGAGCTCTTGCAGCAAGACGGAATCCAGCGGGCGGTCCAGGAAGCGGGAAAGGTCTTCGCCCATCTCCAGGGCGTTGAGGGCAATGCGCTCCACACTGCGCGATGGGGCGATGCCCAAGCCGCGGGCAAGGGCCAAGTCGTCGCCGCGCAAGGAAACGCCTGCACGTGCGAACGTGGAATGGATCTCGCGGAACCACAGCCCCTGCGAAAGGTCGGAAGACGGGCTGCCCAAGGCCCGCCCCAGCAAGCCCGCCTTCGCGCCGCGGTCTTCAAGCGAACGGGCAAGCCGCTCCAGCTCGTAGGTGCGGCGGTACCACAGCAAGTCGTCCTCGAACCCCACGAACAGATGCACGCCCAAACAGCGCCCCAAGCTTTCCAGGGCCGTCCAGCACTCAAGGGCGCTCACGCCGGAGGGCAGCGAATGGCCCAGGAACCCTTCCCAGGTGATGGCCCTTCTTTGCGTGGTACGCAGCAGGTCACGGAAGCTTTTGTCGTCGATGAACGCTTGAAGCGGTACGGGCTGTTGCTTCATAAGAGGCTCCTAACAACAGGGCAAGGCCCTAACCCCTCGTTCCGGCATTCCCCAATAGCCCTCCTTCCCACTCTAGCGAAAACCCAGCTCACCGCACGGCAGGCTCTGGCCAGAGTGCAGCATTGCCGCCCCACTGGCTAGAAAGGCCAACTTGACAGTTCGGTGAACGGCATTAGCGCTATACTTCCACTTGAGCATGTTCACTTACCGGCGCAAGCGAAGAGGCGCCCGGAAGCGGCTCGCATACATACTTATAGAGGGGATTCGTTCCAAGGAACTGGCAAGCGCCGCGCTGCGCCCATGAAACGAGGATTCATGATTACCGATCTCAAAGTAAACGAGAAGAACAAGCAGGAATACTACGCGAAGGGCTACTGGACCGAGCGAACCTTGAACGACATCTGGTCCGACCGTGCGGCAAGGTTCGCCGACCGCGAGTACGTCAGCGACAACCTGGGCGTTCGCCTTACCTACGGCGAGATCGAAGACAAGGCCAGCCGCCTGGCATCCTGGCTGCACGAGCAGGGTGTGCGCAACGGCGACGTGGTTTCCTACCAGTGCCCGCCGTGGTCCGAGTTCTGCATCATCTACGTTGCCTGCCTGAAGGTGGGCGCGGTAAGCCATCCCCTGCCCGTTACCTTCAACGGCGAAGACCTGGTGTATTCCATGAACCTGGTGGAATCCAAGGCGTTCATCTCGCCCACGTTCCACCACAAGACCAACTTCGAGGACCAGATCCTTTCGGTGGCAGACCGCATCCCCACGCTTGGCAAGAGCGCCATCTGCGTGCACGACAAGACGCTGGAATCGCACGGCACCATCACGCTGAACCAGATCTTCGAGCAGTACGAGCCGTACCGCGAAGAGCCCGGCAGCAAGTCGGACGACGTGGTGCTGATCCTTTCCACCTCGGGCACCACCGGCCGCCCGAAGGCAGTGCTCATCTCGCACAACGCGCTCATCTTCTCCGAGACCACCTTCTCGAAGGGCTTGAGGCTCACGCAGGACGACGTCATGTTCATGCCGGCGCCGCTCAACCACGCCACCGGCTTCAACCATGGCCTTATCACCCCGCTGCTGCTGGGCGGCCGCGTGGTCCTGCAGCAGGAGTTCCGCCCGCTCGAGGCAATCGACATCATGAACAAGGAAGGCGTTACCTGGTCGATGGGCGCCACGCCGTTCATCTTCGACCTGTTGAACTGCTGCGACGAGGAAGGCCTTTCCTTCGACACCCTGAAGCTCTACATCTGCGGCGGCGCCCCGGTTCCCGGAACCATGGTGCATCGCGCCGACAAGCACGGCCTTAAGCTGTGCGAATGCTACGGCTCCACCGAAAGCTGCCCGCACCTGGCTGTTCCGCCCGAGCACTGCCTGGAATGGAACGGCGACTGGTCGGGCGTTGCCTTCGAGGGCATCGAGGTGAAGGTCGTCGACGAGCACGGCAACGAGGTTCCGCACGGCACCCAGGGCGAGGAGATCTCCCGCGGGCCGCACATGTTCAGCGGTTACCTGAAGAACCCCGAGGCCACCGCAGCCGACCTGGACGACGACGGCTGGTTCTACTCCGGCGACCTGTGCATCCAGGACGACCAGGGCCGCGTGAAGATCAACGGCCGCAAGAAGGAGATCCTTATCCGCGGCGGCATCAACATCTCGGCCAACGAGGTGGATAACAACCTTACCGGCTGCCCCGGCATCGGTTCGCACGCCACCATCGGCATGCCCGACGACCGCCTGGGCGAGCGCATCTGCACCTTCATGGTGCAGGAAGGCCCCATTGCCCCCACGCTCGACTCCATCGCCGCCTACCTCGATTCCAAGGGCGTTGCCAAGCGCCTGCGCCCCGAGTTCATCGAGTTCATCGACGAGATCCCTATGACGGAATCGGGCAAGGTGAAGCGCCACCAGCTGGCCGACGAGCTTGCCCGTCGCCTCAAGGAACGCGCCTAGGCTGCGCTTCCACCACCCCGAACGCTAAAGGGCGCTTGCGGCATCACCGCCGCAAGCGCCCTTTCTTTTTTTGCTCGGGTTGAGGCAAGGCGCAACCCGAGCCGGCCTAGCCGACTCAAACAGCAGGCCGCGGGATATCCCATGCGGCCCGCTTCACAACATCGCCCTGCCCCGCCGAAAAGAACAGGGCGCCGGCTTGCACCAACGCCCTGTGAATCGAACCTCCTTCAGCACTACTGAGGACCGGAAAGAACTAGAGGCCCAGCAGCACCGCTACAACGGCCTTTACTCGATACGGCGCCTCCTGGCGGCGAAGGCGGCCGTCGCCAGCGCGGCAAGGGCTGCGGCGGAAGCAGCTGCAGCAAGCGCGCAGAACTCGTCACCGGTTTTTGCCGACGTGGTCTTGGTGCTGCCGCTGCCGTCGGTATAGGAAGCGGGTTCAGGATCGGGGTTCGGGCTGGGCTCGGGGCTTGGGCTCGGGCTGGGTTCGGGACTGCTGCCGGGAACCTCGCCTGCGGGATGCTCAGGCGTATCGAATGCGGTAGCGCGCATCACGGCCGAACCGCCGTGGAACTCATCCAAGCCTACGGTATAGAGCTTGCCATGGTAGGCAAGCGACGTTGCATACGACAGGGCCACATCGGAGGCCTTCTTGCCGAACGCCGTCGAAGTGCTGTCCGTATTGCCAACCAGGTAGGTGTCTTCATCGCCCTCGGTCACCTTCAACGCCGAGAACACCGCGCCGTCGGTACCCGCGGCAAGACCCGCCGAATAGTCGTGGTAGAACTCGGTTTCGGGCAATACGCTGGTCAAGTCCTCTGCCTTGTAGGTGCCGTCCGCCTGCTTCACCAAGCGTTCAGAGGGAAGCACGTCCGTGCCGGCAACGCTCTTGTTCAGGAACACGCCATTGGTCACATAAATGGTGCTGCCGCTTGCCGCCACCTGCATCAACTGACCTTTGGCGGAGCTGAAGTTGTTGCGTGGGGAGCAGAGCGATCCGAGAACCTTCACCTCGCCGGTCTGCATATCCACCGATGCGATGTTGTCGCTCTTGAGGCTGGTTTCTGCGTCTGGCTCCTCGGCAGAGACGGCGGCAGAGCTACCGCCGATCGCCATGATGGTTCCCTCGACGTTCACGATAGAGGAACCAAGGGGGATGTTCTTGCCCGCCTGTTCCAGCTGGGTCCATTCATTGGTATCGGGGTCATACGAGAACAGAACCTGGTGCGCCAGGAGGTCACCCGTGTCGGTTCGCGCAAGCATCAAGAGCTTGCCCTCCCACAACGCAAGGCTCACCGTTCCGTACGCGTTGACCTCATCGCCCTTATAGGTTTCGTTGGCGCCAACTACAACGGTCGGCAGGCTGCCCATGTTCTCCCAAGTTCCGGTTTCCACGCAATAGCGATAGAACGACCGGAAGGAAAGGCTCTGCTCGAAATCCTTGTTCAAGGCTTTCATCTGCGGGAAGGCGTAAACATACCCGTTCAAGCCAATGAGCTGGGTGCTTTCAACCCCATCGGCAAACCCAAGGCCATCCAACGAGATGGACTCTTCGAACAGGGGAACATCGCCCTCTGGGAGGTTCTTCGTGAACCGCAGGACCAGCGTGTTGCGGCACGACTTCCCTGAAGCCGTGGTAAGCACAACCTCGCGCTTGCCGGAGGTTACCTCACTGGGAACCTTCACCTTTACCGAAGAGCTGCTCCAGCTGACAACATCCGCGAAATAACCGCCAACGGTAACCGAGCCCTCGCTGTCGCCGAAGCAGGATCCATCGATAACGACGTAGTTGGCGTCTTCGCCTTCCTCAAGGGTTGAAGAGGTTATGACCGGCTGGCGCTCGCGGCTATCGGCAAGCTTGGACATATCCAAGGCGCCGTTCGAAGTGCACTTCCCTTCGAGCTGCTCCTTTTCCGTCGTGCAGCTCTTCAGCAGCGAAACAAGTTCCAGGGCACGCTCGCTGGCAGGCTTGGACCGATCTACCTGAGTCGAGCAGATCGCCGCGCTGGCCGCTGCCAGTGGGGATGCCATGGAGGTGCCGCTCATCAGGCTGTAGGGCGCAGTGGTTTTGCCCAAGCCAACGCAATCCAGGTAGACCTCCTGGTCGTCGGAAAGATCGTCGGTCTGGGCCATGAACATCAGCGTCACCAGCAGGTACCCGTTATCCCCGTTGGCAGCCTGGTCGCCATCGGAATGCCATACCAGCTCTTCGCAGTTAGACCAACCCAAGGAATCTGCAAGCTTGATGCTGGCGCTTTCCCATCCGATATTGCTGAAGGCACGGGCTTTGCTCGTCTGGTCTCGAACCATACCCACCTTGCCATCAGCATCGACGGCCTCATAGTACGCGAGCGCCGTGAGGGCGGTATCGCCGGTGGTAGTGGTAGAGAAGCTGAAGCAGGATACGTTTTCCAGGGCAGATTTCGAAACGGGCATCTTCAAGGTAACCGCATACTGGTGTTTGAAGCCTCCCTCCGTAGCGCCCTGGTCAGCCGTTTTCAGTTGCTTGCCAGTAATCTTGAGCGAACCCTCTGCATCGAAGTGAACATCGTTGTCTCCATCGGAGATCACCTTGTTCTCTTCCTTCACGGCATCGGAGCCGTAGCCCGTATACGCCTCAACGCTTCCCTTGCTATCGAAGGTGTCGTAGACAACGTTGTTCGCAACATCAACCAGCCATGGCATGTAGGTAGATTTGTCGTGCTTTTCGCTCTGGCATATCGTGCTCATGATCATGGCACCAGGGGCATACAGATCGGTTTTCTCTTTGCCGTAGTTGCTGTAGATGGACGCTTCGCCGTTGGCGCTCGAAGAATCGACGATAACGGTGTAAGGGCTGGTAGACGTACCGGACGGGGTAAGCGTGTAGGAATCGATGTCCTTGGCATCGTTGCCGGATGCGCATACCGAGATCGCACCCTTCTTGCCAACTTCCGTCATGGCAAGGTTAAGGGCAACCGTGGTTCCGTCGGCTCCCCAGGAGTTGTTGACAACGCGGATGTCGATGCCGGCGTCCAACGCCTTGGAAATGTACGCATAGCCCTTGAGCGCCGCCTCAAGGCTCATCCCGTTATCCGAGCCGGTCTTCACCGCCATGAGCTTTACGCCGTTGGCAGCCCCGCTGGTACCGTAACCGTTCCACTGAGCGGCGATGATTCCGGCAACGTGGGTTCCGTGGCCGTCAACATCCAACGGATCGTCCTCATTGCCCAGGCCCGACGTATTGATGCCGTATTTGCCGCCGCCGATCTTGTCTACATAGGCAGACAGATCGAACATGCTGTCCTTGAGATCGGGATGATTGTAATCAATGCCCGTATCGACCGTGCACACGATGCCGGCAGCGTTTGTTTCGTCCGTGTTCCAGCCAGGAATCTTAGCATCGGCACCGGATTCCTTATTGCCGGTAAGAACCGTGCTGTCCCCGCCGTTGTTGCTCCACTGATAGCCGGTGATGTTGGGCATGCTATCGGAGCTGACCTTGGTAGGCTCCGATGGCTTGAACGTAGCGGTGCCGTCGCTGCCCTGATCAGCGCCATCGTCCGATGCCAAGGCAATCGCGTTGCCCTCAGTGCCGGCCGATCCGCCGTTTTCAGCAGACCCGTCAGAAGCGCTCGACTCGGTGCCGTTGGAGGCGTTGCCGTTGGCCGCATTGTCGTTGCCTTCGGTGCTGCCCTCGGTGCCGTTGTCGCCATTGCCACCGTTGCTGGCATCTGCGTCCTGGCCGCTTTCCGTGCCCCCAGCAGACTTGAAGTCCGTCTTCTGGATAACGTAGTTGGGCTCCGCGCTGACCACGCGCGAATCCTTCGCAAGGCGCTGAAGCAGCTCTTTCGTGCTCAGACCCTCCTTCTTCACCACGACGATCTGCACGCTGGCTTCCTCGGCGGCATCCGAGCCGCTTTCCGTATCGCCCAAGGCAGCAGCCATGGCCTCGCTGTCGCCATCGTCGAGCACCAGATTTGCCGAAGAAGCCGAGGCCTCGAACAGGTCTTCAGACTCGGCAAGCAGATCGGAGGAATCCGTCGAGCCGGAAACAACGGCGATGACCTCACCTTCGACGTAATCGCCACCCTCCAGCATCTGGTCGATGTTGTCGTACCAGTGCGATTCCTGTTCCTGGCTCTGCGCGGTTTCCGCATACGCGCTGGCGATGGGGCAAAGCGAAACTGCCATCACCGCCGAAACCGCAACCGCAATGAACTTGTACGCAAATGTCCGGCCCAGGAAAACACCTGCGCCACGTTGTGACCTACCCATGAGATCTCCCCTTACAGCAAACCGTTCACTAACTGCAATAATCCTTCCACTCAATTTACCAAAAGCCAGCGTAAGCAGCAGGCGAAGGCCCATAACCGGCCCTTGTTCAACTTTTCGCGAAAGACTCTTCCGCTCACTCCCGTAAAACGTCCGCTGTTTTGCATTTATTACAATTCGGTAACGCGAAGATATACACTCTACAAGCTTGAGAAAGAGCAGTTGGCTGCCGCTTTCTCGGAGAATTGATGGTCCCTCTTGCTGGCGAAAGGATAGGCACGGTGCCCGAAGACAAACGCGAAGACCTGCTCACGCGCATCTTGGCGGCACACCAATCCTTCTACGACATCAGGCGAGACTATCTTTTTGAAGGGCGCACGTTCCCCGCTTTCGCAGAGTTCCACACCTACGGCGAGCAATACGTCTTGGTGAAACGGGCGAAGCTCTGGGAGGTAAACACGCACGACTTCATGTTCTTCGAGCTGGCGGACAGGCTGGATACGCCGAACATCCACGACGAGGTTGCCTTCATGACCCAAAAGGCCATTCGCAAGGTAAACGCCGGCCCGAACCACATGTCCTCTGCCCTTTCGCTGGTCATCATCGCCAACACCTGCACCGACGAAGCGCTGAAGGCAGTGCGCAGCGCGCGCTTCCGCAAGAACTACCGCTTCGGCATCCATGGCTGGTCGGACCTGCGCTTGGCCGTTGTCGACCTTTCCCGCGGGAAAGAGGGCATCGCAACCAACGCGGCCGGCAAGAAGCTGAAGGACGCTATCGCAGGCAACCTGGCGCTGATGCAGTAACAACCCCCCAACGAAAGGTTCTTAGATGAACGCAATGCTCGCCCTTCTGGGCGGACTGGTCGTCCTGGTTCTTGGCTACGTCTTCTATGGCGGATGGCTTGCCAAGAAGTGGGGCGTCGATCCCAGCCATCCCACCCCTGCTCAGGAAATGAGCGACGGTATAGACTACGTTCCCACCAAGCCCTACATCCTGCTGGGCCACCACTTCTCGTCCATCGCAGGCGCCGGCCCCATCAACGGCCCCATCCAGGCCGCTGTGTTCGGCTGGGTCCCCGTTATGCTGTGGGTCCTTATCGGCGGCATCTTCTTCGGTGCCGTGCATGACTTCGGCGCCCTGTTCGCCTCGCTGCGCCACAAGGGCCAGACCATCGCCACCGTCATCGCCGAGAACATCGACGACACGGCCAAGCGCCTGTTCTGCATCTTCTCGTACCTGACGCTAGTGCTGGTTGTCGCTGCGTTCGCCTCCATCGTTGCCAACACCTTCGCAGTTGGCCTGGCCAACGCCACCGACGCCTCCAACCTGGCCAATCAGCGCACGGCCATGATCTCCATGATGTTCATCGTGGTTGCCGTTATCTACGGCCTTGCCACCCGCGGGCGCGAGATCCCTGCCGCCGCGAACATCGTCCTCGCCATCGCCATCATCGTGGTGTTGGTTGCCATCGGCTACAACTTCCCGCTGATCAGCCTTGATTACACCACCTGGATGGTCCTTCTGGGCGTGTACATCATGATCGCCGCCGTGGCACCCGTATGGATCCTGCTTCAGCCCCGCGACTTCCTGAGCTCGTTCCTGCTGTACGGCATGATCGCGCTTTCCATCATCGGCATCGTGGGCGCAACCATCACCGGCGACGCTGCCAACCTGCAGATCCCGGCCTTCACCGACTTCTACGCAACGAACGCCGCAGTGGACGCTTCCGGCAACGCCATCATCGACCCCGCCACCGGCAAGGCCGTGACCAACAAGGCCGCCGCTTCCGGCTTCCTGTTCCCCGCCCTGTTCATCACCATCGCTTGCGGCGCTATCTCGGGCTTCCATAGCCTGGTGGCATCCGGCACCACCTCCAAGCAGCTGGACAACGAGAAGAACGCCCGCCCCATCGCCTACGGCGGAATGCTCATCGAGTGCCTGCTGGCCATCATCTCGCTGTGCGCCGTCGGCTTCGTGTGGACGCAGTACTGCGCAGGCGGCTACTCTTCGCCTACCGCCGTATTCGCTGGCGGCCTTTCCCAGATGCTCGCCTGCATCCCCGGCCTGGCCGACATCGAGGGCATCGCCTACACGCTGCTGATCCTGGCCGTTTCCGCCTTCTGCCTTACCTCGCTCGACACGGCAACCCGCCTGGGCCGCTACATGTTCCAGGAGCTGTTCGTTCCCGCTGGCAAGACCATGGAGGAAACCACCGGTGTTCGCGGCGTACTCACCAACCCTTATTTCGCAACTCTGGTCACCGTCGTTCTGGGCGTTGGCCTTGGCATGACCGGCTACACCATCATCTGGCCGCTGTTCGGCGCCGCCAACCAGCTGCTTGCCGCACTTGCCCTTCTGGCTGTCTGCGCATGGCTGGGCAACGCAGGCCGCAACAACAAGATGTTCTACATCCCCATGGTGTTCATGCTCGCCGTAACCCTCACCTCGCTGGTGCAGACGCTGATGGCGAAGACCACCGTGCTGATGGCCGGCTCGGGCGACCTGTTCGCCGCCGGTGTTCAGGCCGTGCTCGCTGCCGTGCTCTTCGTGCTGGCGATCATCCTTGCCGTCAAGGGCGCGAAGACCATCTTCGGGAAGAAGAAGGCGCCTGCTGCGGAATAGCTTTTGCCGAAGCGGCGAACGTGAGCGACGTCGTTCACGTTCGCGAGCTCGCCGCAATCAAAGCCACCTACGAAAAGGAGGAGATCAAACGATCTCCTCTTTTTTTCATGCTTGGATTTTGCACTCGGGGTTCCTCGCCCAGGTCCTATGCCCGGAATCCGGCTACACCGAATAGCCTAAGTACTTCAGCTGGGCCTGGATGCTGCGCACCGATGCGGGCTTCAGCCGGGGGTCCACCCCGGCGTACACCGCATCGAACAGAGCATCGGGCTCTGGCGGAATGCCCTGCGCTATGGCTTCGCGAACCTGCTGCAGACGCTCTTCGCGATGCTGCCGCGTTGCCTCGATTGCCTGCAGAGGGTCATCGATGGGATATCCATGCGCAGGATAGAAGCGGTTGGCCGTTCCATTGCGAACCAGCGCTTCGAGCTTGTTCAGGGAATCCAGGTAGCAGCCAAGATCGCCGTCGGGATGCAGGACAACGGTTGGCCCATGGCGGAACAGCACATCGCCGGTGAACACCACCTGCTCGCTGGCAAGCAGCAATCCCATAGAATCGGCGGAGTGGCCCGGCAGCGGGACTGCCTCGAACTGCGCGGCTCCCTCGAACGGCCGGAACGGACCTGGCTGCAGCTCCGACAGCTCAATCTGCGGGAAGTTTTCGCTCCCCTCACGTGCTTGTGCCAACAGGGTTTCGATGCGCTTGAGCCTTGGGGCGAACACCGGCGCCCCCGTTCCCTTCGCAAGCTGTGGGATGCCGTTGATGTGGTCGGGATGGTCGTGCGTAGCCACGATGGCGCCGACCGTCCAGCCCTGCCCTTTGCAGGTTTTCAGGATGCACTCGATATGCGCCCCTTCGGGAGCGGGGTCAATGACCACGCATTTCGAAGAGCCCGGCTCGGCGATGATCCAGGTATTGGTGCCGGTATACGTCATGGGGCTCGGGTTGTCTGCGCGGATGCAGAGCACCCGTTCGCTCACCCTGCCGCCCGGCCAGGGCGTTTCGTCCTTCACGAATCCCATCGAGAGCCTCCTTTCAATTCCTCCAACCCGCTTAGTGCAAGCAGAATCGAGGGCACACTATTGACTCATCGGCCTGCATTTTCCTAACAGCATCCCGGACGTATTGCGTTCTCGCAGCCCTACCCTTATTCGCGGGTAGGGAAATCGCAATGCAGCACGATGGTGCCATCTTCCTTTTTCTGCGGAACCGACATGAAGCGCACAAGCTTGTGGCGCTTCTCAACGAATTCCTGCGCGCTCTTCGCCGAGGCGACGCAGGTGAGGTTGTAGGCCGTAGGCGCCAGCACCAGCCAGTTGCCGGCATCGCCCGCGCGCATGGCGTAAGCAGGCGTTACCCAGTCGGCTATCTGGGCCTCGCCGGTATTGCCATCGGCCTGCTGGCCCTCGGGCATCAACGCGCTGAAGAAGAACGTGTCGTAACGGCGCGGCTCAGGTTCGGGCGTGCAGAAATTGGAGATAAGCCCCAGCAGGTCGGAGCGGAGCACCAGCCCGTTTTCCAGCAGGAAATCCGTGAAGGCAAGCTCGTGGTTCTCCAACGCCGTGCGGGCCTGCGCCCATTTGGGACTGCCCATGTCCTGCAGCACCGACGACCCATCGGGCCCGGCAAGCAGAACGCCGCATTCCTCGAACACCTCGCGCGCCGCAGCGACCACGATCATGCGCGCCGCTTCCTGCGAAACGCCCATAAGCTCCGCCCATTCGGAAGGGGTAGGCCCGCACCAGGGCAAGTTGGGATTGGCATCGCGCTCATCCACCCGGCCTCCGGGGAACACCACCGCATCGGGGGCAAAAGCCATGGTGGGCACGCGGCGCAGCATGAACACCTCAAGCTCTTGCCCTGTCGGGAAATCGGGCGGAAAGTGATTGCTCTCTATACGGAACTCGGTTTGACCGGGTGCGGAATCACGCACCAGCATCACCGTAGCCGCATACCGCGGCTCCACCGGTTTGAAATCAGGGTTGGCCCAAGCATCCTTGATGTTGGTCAACGTCTTTTCCCCAGGCACGAACTCAACCGAGCTGCCATTCAAATCGATACGCATAAACGCCTCCACTCACTCAGCCCAAGGGCCCACGTTCAGAACGCGCCCCTACCTCTTAGGCTTCTTGCCCCTCAATGGTACCCCACGCCAAGTACTTAGAGGCGTCCGGATCAGCAACACTTCAAGCTACCCAACGCCTTCCAAAAATTCGTACCACGAGCCGAAGCACCTTAAGGGTTTCCGCTCCCAGTCCTGAATTCCAAAAAGTCCTAGTTTTGGCAAAGTCAGCGAGCGACCCCCTGATGAGTGCAGATGCCGCGAAAGCGCGCGCCAGGCGTGCTAAGGCACGTCAAGCGCGCTTGGAGCGGCAGCTGTGCCATCAGGGGGCCGCGCAGCGTCAACAAAAAAGCCCGGCTGGAATGCCGGGCTTTTTTTGAAAATCATTCTTCTATGAACTACAAGCTCATAGCGGTGATGTAACCGTCGCGAACAGCCTCGAGCAGACGCTTGTACTCAGGCGTGCCGTAGGGGTCGTTCTTTGCAACGCCCGGGAAGTCCTCGTGCGGGGAAGCGTTGCCGATGAGGTGCAGATGCTCGGGGTCAACAACACCCTTGACCTGGTCGTACAGGTCGGTGTTGGAAACGCAGACCGTGCCCGTGATGATGGTGTCGGCGGGAACGGTGAACTCCTTGCCCTCTGCGTCTTCGCACAGAACGCCTTCGTCGGTGTAAGCCTTGACCTTGGTAAGGGTGAGGATCTTCACGCCTTCCTTCTTCAGCTTGCGAAGCTCGGGGTTCTTGTCGATGATGCCGATCTCGGCGCCTGCCTTCTTGGCGGACTCGATAACGGTAACCTCGCGGCCCTCGTTCATTGCGGAAGCAACCTCGATGCCGGCGAAGCCGCCGCCGATAACAGCCATGCGCTTCTTAACCAGCAGATGGGTGCCGAGGCCCCACTTCATAAGGCCGAGCGGTGCGCCCAGGATGCCCATGCCGAAGCAGGAGAGACCCCACATAGCGCCCATGCCCGGGGTGTTCTTGCCCTCAACGAGCTCCTTCAGTGCGTGGGAGTCGATAACGTTCTTGCGGTCCTTGCCGGGAACATCGGGAGACTGGGTCTCGGGGCCGACAGCGAGGATAACCTCGTCAGCGCCGAAGTCCTTGATGTACTTGGCGTCGACCTTGGTGTTGCAGCGAACATCGAGGCCAAGGCGGTTGATCTCGTTGTTGTACCAATCAACCATCGGAGGAAGCTCGTCGTTCAGAACCTGAGCGAGGTTCAGAAGACCGCAGGGCTTCTTCTTCTGCTCGACGACGGTGACGTTCTTGAAGCCGCGCATCTTGAGGTTGCGAGCGGTTTCGAGGCCGGAGGGGCCGGCACCGACGATGAGGATCTTCTTCTCGGCCTCTGCGCCGGAAACCTTGTGGTCCTCGGGCATGCCGTACTGGGAGAAGTACACGTTGGGGTTAACGGAGCACTTGCAGGGCTTGCCGATGAAGATGTTGTCCAGGCAGCGAGAGCAAACGATGCAGGGACGTACTTCCTCGGAGCGGCCCTCGGCAACCTTGATGCCGATCTCGGGCTCTGCGATCCAGTGACGTGCCATGCCGGCTGCGTCGCCGGAACCGTCGGCGAGGATCTTCTCGCAAACGTCGAGGTGGTTGATACGGGTACCAGGGAAGCAAGGCAGGGAGGTGTACTTCTTTGCCTCCTTGGAGAGGTAGATGAACTCGCCCTCGGGAACCAGCTGGTTTGCAACGGGGCGGGGAGCCTCATGGAAGCCGGCCTGAATGGACCAAGCGTCGATGCCGTGAGCCTCTACGCACTCGATGACCTCCTTGAGGTCCTCTACGCGCTGGCCGCCGGGCATAAGGTCGTCTGCGGAGTAACGGACGAGGATCGGGTAATCTTCGCCGCACTGCTTGTGGATCTCATCGATGATGTCGGTGAGGAGCTTGCAGCGGCCCTTGGTGTCTCCGCCGTACTCATCGGTACGGTGGTTGGAGTACTTGGAGATGAAGCGCATGACCATGTAGCCGATGCCTGCATGGATCTCGATGATGTCGATGCCGGCCTTCTGGCAGCGCTTAGCAGCGTCGCCGTATTGCTTCACAACGAGAGCGATCTCTTCCTTGGTGAATTCCTTCTCAGGCATGCCGACGAAGGGGCCGGAGGCAACGTCGATGGAGGGAGCGTAGGAATGCAGCTCGTCTTCACCGGTTGCGCGCCACTCGTAGCAGAGCTGCAGCTGAGCTGCGAGCTTTGCGCCGTGCTTGTGGCAAACGTCGGCGGTGCGGGTAAGGCCGGGGATGAAGCAGTCGTCCCAAACGCCCACAGCGCCGGTGGTGGTGTGGTACTTCGGGGTGGTATCGAAAACGTCGCAGACGTAGCAGGAGCCGAGCTCGATCAGAGCGGCACCGCCCTTTGCGCGCTGCTCGTAGAAATCTACGAGGTCGTCGCCAACATGGTAGTTGTCGGTCTTCTCGATGGTCATCGGCAGCATGACGAAGCGGTTTCGCAGCTCCACATTGCCGATCTTAAACGGCTTGTTCAGTAGTTCGTACTTCACGTCGCGGCCCCTTTCGTAAGAACAAGTGATGTGAACTTCCTTCAATTATCGGAGCGGATCAGACATACCTGGCACAAACCGTTTGAACATACGAAAATGACGACCCCTCTTCGGAAGCCGCCTTTCTTACTGCATGCAACGATCTATACCAGTGATGACCAATCGATAGCACTCCTTCGCTCACGATATTGTAAAACAGTTGACCGGACGAAGCGGCGGCATTATGCATAATTTACGGCCACAGGACCTATGCCGCCGCGCCTATTGAAGTTTCCCCGCCCGATGTTGTGACGATAACTACTCATTTTTCAAGTTTTGACCCCTAAATATGTCAACAGGGGTAAACTACTGCGTGAAAAGACCGGGAGAAGGGCCGCGATGGGAACACTCGATACGAAATTGCTGATTGCCGACGCTCTGGTAGAGCTCTGCAACGAGCAACCTCTGAAGAAAGTGTCTATCAGCGACATCGTTGAGCGCACGGGCAAGAACCGCAAGACGTTCTACTACCATTTCGAGGACAAGGACGCGCTCATCATCTGGAAGTTCCGCTACGACCTGGGCCTGGAGCTGCAGAACCGCTTCCCCGAGAATATCCTGGTGTACAAGAAGGGCGACGAGGATTCGCTTGCAGGCTTCCCCTTCTACATCACCCAGAAGTCAGGCGTGCGCTCACTCGACCACTCGAAGTTCTTCGAGTCGTTCGCGCTGGTGCTGGAGAACAACCGCTCGTTCTACCGCCAAGCCCTGTCCGAGATGGGCCCTTCCGCGCTGCGCAACTACCTGTACGAGCTGTACCTGCCCGCGCTGCGCAACGACATCACCATCATCCTGGCGAACCGCTATTTGCCGGAAGAGAACATCGAGTTCCTGAGCGAGTTCTACACCTGCGCGTTCCTTTCCTACTTCACGCGCAAATGCGAGCAGCTGGGCACCAAGCACCTCATCACCAACGCCGGCCCCTTCGCCAACATCATCCACAGCTCCCTGGAAAGCGAGATCAAAGAAGCGCAGTTGCGAAGGAATCTATAGGTACTTCGCTCTGACGAACGAAGTACGAAGTCGACGCTGCGCGGTTGCGTGAGGCCCCAGGTTTTCGCTCCAAGCGCTCGTCACGTGCAAAGCACGCTTCCTTACGCTTTCGCGGAATCATAAACCTCGCGCAATCGCTCGCTGACTTACTACGCCAACCTAATAATTTCCGCATCAACCCAGGAGTTCCTAACCCAAAAAGCGCCCCCGATCGAAGCCGACGCTCGTCATGAAGGCAGACTGAAGGCGCTGCCGCCGGGGTGCGTGCGCGCAGCACCCTGAGCGCGGCGCAAGCTTTGGCGCGCTAAAGAAGCGGCCCCAGGTTTTCAATCAACGATGCAGGGACAAGGCCGGCATGCGTCGAACAATTCCCGCCGCTCCCCTTAGCGCCAAAGCGCGCCGAAACAAGCGAAGCGTGCTGCGCGCACGCACCCCGTCGGCAGCGCCGCACTACTCATAGGCCTTCATGATGAGCGGCGCAGAGATGTACACCATGATCTGGTCGGTGCCTTCTGCGATCTGGTTGCCGCGGCAATCCTGCCAGATGGTGCTCACGCGCGAGCTTTCGGTGTAGCCCTGGCCGCCCAAGATCTGCATGGCATCGCTTGCCACCTGGGTTGCGGTTTTAGGGATGTAGCGCTTCATCAGCGATACCGCCAAGCGCTTGTCGGGCTGGTCGGTTTCGATGGCCCATGCGGCCTGGTACAGCATGGAGCGCATGGTGCGCAGGCTTACCTCCATGTCGGTGAGCATGCGCTCTACCTGCTGAAACTCGCCGATGGCAACGCCGAACGCCTTGCGCACGCGAGCATTGGCCACCGCATCTTCCATAGCCGCCTGCGCCATGCCGAGCGACGCGGCGCAGGTGAACACGCGGCCCAGCTCCAGCAGCTTGAACAGATGGCGGAACCCGCCCTCGTGGCCACGCAGGCGATACTCGGGCTTTATCTCCACGTTGTCGAAGGAAACCGATGCGAACGGCACCATCGACTGGCCGATCTTGTTGATGGGCACCGCGCGGATGCCGGGAAGGTTATGGGGCACCAGCCAGAACGAGAGCGGCGGGTACTTGTCGTCGGAATCGGCGTCTTTATCGATAGCGGCGCACAGGATGCTCGGCGAGTACTCGCCGTTGTTCACGTAGGTTTTCTTGCCGTTCAGGATGAGCTTGCCGTCGACCGTCTGAACCGAGGTGGTCATACTCATGGTGTCGGAGCCGGCGTTGGGCTCGGAAACGGCGAGCGAGAACACCAGGCGGCCGGTTTCGCGGTACTCACCCAATATCTTCTCGAACACGGCCTCGTCGGCAAAGTCGGCCATGATCTGCAGGTTGAACAGGTCGTTCTGGAACGGAAGAGCCGCGCCGGCGCAGCGGCAAAGCTCTTCGAGAATCAGAGTCTGCGACATGATGCCCATATCGCCCTGGTTCGCCAGGCTGAAGTAGCGGTCGACGAAGCCCTTGGCAACCTCATCGGGCAGGCCCTGGTCTTTGCGCCATTGGAACACATGCTCGGGCGTGAAGACCGATTCCCCGAACTCGCGAAACGTCGCGATCATGCTCTTCTGCCCCTCGGACAATGCGAAATCCACCATGCACCCCTCTTTGCGCGTTCCTCCAGTATGCGGCTTTCTATTGAAAAGCATACGGCACCGCAAAACGCTGGCATATTCCCAAGTTCCATGAAATGTAACCTTAGCTTGCCCGTTTTGCGCGATCGGGTAACGCTCGCAGGCCTTACAGAACAGAACCGCCCATCAAACGCGGGGATTTGATGGGCGGTACAGCAGGAATTCGGGTATCAACGGCCCTTCCACACGGGTTCGCGCTTCTGGGCGAAGGCGGTGGCGCCCTCTATCTTGTCTTCGCTGTTCTGGGTTATCTGCTCGATTTCCTCAAGAATATCCCAGCCCTTCGAGGGGTACACCACGCGCTCGCCCATGGTTTCGTAGGCCGTCCGCTTCGTGCACTCGACGGCAAGCGGAGCGCCCTTGCAGATGAGCTTTGCCAGCTCGATCGCCTTATCAAGCACCTTCCCCGGCTCGACGATGTAGTTCACCAGGAAGCAATCCAGCGCTTTCTGTGCACTGAAGGGCTCGCAGGTGAGCATCAGCTCCATCGCAGCCTTCTGCGGAACCATCTGCATGATGCGCATCAGCAGCCCACCGCCCGCAGCGGTAAGGCCGCGCCGCGGCTCGGGAAGCGAAAACGTCGACGCGGTGGAGGCAACCGCCAAGTCGCACGCAACCACGACCTCCAGGCCGCCGCCCAGGACCCGGCCCTCCGCGGCCGCGATAAGGGGCTTCTTGATGTAGCGCTTGGTCATGCCCGCAAAGCCAGTTTTCTCGTAGCCCGCAGGAGCATGGTAAGTGCCGGCCGCGATCTCCTTCAAGTCGCTGCCCGCGCAGAAGCAATCGCCCGTGTTCGTCATGATGCAGCAACGGAGCGAATCCGTTTCCTCCAAGTAGTCGAACGCCCAGCACAGCTCCTGCCACATAAGGCTGTTGAGCGCGTTCTTCGCCTCCGGCCGGTTCAGCGTGATGATGAAGATGCCATCCCGCTCCTCGGTTTCGATGGTTTCGTATTCCATGACCCCTCCTATCCCATGGTTCGCCTAAGTAGAGAATAGGCTTTTTGACCTGGTATTTCTCCTGAAACAAGCTCATGGGTCCTCCCCGTATCCATGAACCGTTTCGATCGTTCCGACCCTCTGCCGCAGCCTATTCCCCCCGAACGGCAGCAGCTCAACCCCAACGAGCCACCGCCAGAAACGAAAGCAGGCGAAGCGCTGAACCGAATCAGAGCTTCGCCTGCATCGTAGACATTGCCGCTTGGCGGAATGGCCGCTAGCCGACTTCCTTTAGGAATTTGTAGACGGCGTCGTTGAAGGCACCGGGGTTGTCATAGGCGACGAAATGGTCGCCCTGGACGAACACCAATTCGGCGTTGGGCAGGCTACGGTAGATGAGCTCGGTATGAGCCGCATCGATAAGGTCATTGGTGCCCACGATAACGAGCGTGGGGCACTGCACCTTCGAAAGCTCCTTCGGGTCGATGGAAGGATGCTTGGCCATCAGCTCGAAGTTCTCGTACTGGGCAAACGCCTCGGGGCTTTCGTCCTTGGTCTTCTCGAACTGCTCGGCCTTGCTGACGATCTTCTTGCGGATGGGCTCGACGATGCCCTCCGGGTCGAGGTTAGCGCCATTCAAGATGAGCTTGGTAACGCGCTCGGGACGCGTCATGGCAAAGAGCAGCGCCGTGATTGCCCCATCGGAAAAGCCCAGGATATCGGCGCGGAACAGGCCGTGCTCGTCCATGAAGTCTTCCAGGTCCTGAGCGAACTGCTCGTACGTGAAGGGCGCCGTGCCGCGGGGAGATTCCCCCTGGCCGCGCGTGTCGATGGCGATAACGCGGTACTCCTTGGAGAAGTAATCCAGCTGATGGCGGAAATGCCCGCTGTCTTCGCCATTGCCGTGTAAGAGGATCAGCGGATACCCGCTGCCTGCTTCGCGATAGTTGAGTTTGATATCCATACCCACTCCTTAATCAAAACCCCGCCTGGCACATAGCCGACGGAGACTATTCCCCATGAACATAATAACGTGTTCACGACGGCAATAACCCCACGCTCCGGCCAAAGGAGCGCCGAACCGCCAAAAGCATGGAAACCAAGAAACCAATAGCCCGAACCCTAGGTTGAACGACCGAGGCCAGGGCGGCAGCGAAGCGCCCCGCCCGCCCCGCAGGTTGACCCAACCACGGCAAGGGCGAGAGCGAAGCAATTCGCCCGTCCCAGGGACCGAAGCGAGCCGGATCTAGGGCAACAGCGAAGCGTCCCGCCCGTCCCCTAGGTTGACCAAGCCACGGCAAGGGCGAGAGCGAAGCAATTCGCCCGTCCCAGGGAGCGAACCCAGCCTAGGCCAGGGCAACAGCGAAGCGCCTTGCCCGTCCCCGGGAGCCACCCACCCCACAGCAAAGGGGCCACCGCATTCTGCCCTGAGAACGGACGAAACAGCGAAAAGGCCTGTGGTGAGTGCAGATGGCGGGAAGGCGGGCGCCAGGCGTACTTTGTACGTCAAGCCCGCCTGCAGCGCCATATGTGCCACCACAGGCCTTTGCAGCGTCATCACGCCTCATGCGAAGAAAAAGAAAACCGCCCAAAGGCGGTTTTCTTTTTCTTCGTTTATTCCCAGGTGCAAGCCGCTTCGCCAGCCTCCTGGCGCTTCGACTTGAAGATGGTGTCGGGGATGGGCTCGCCGTGGTAGATGCCAACGCCGCCCTTGTCCTCGATAGCCTTGATCTCGTCCTCGGAGTAGCCGTACTTCTCCATGATCTCCTTGGTGTGGTAGCCAATGGGCTTTGCCAGGATAACCGGAGGATCGCCGGCGGACTCGAAGCGAAGCGGGGTCATGGGCAGAGCATGCTTGCCCCACTCGTCGTACTCAACCGTACGCAGGGAGTCGTTGATGTAGGCTTCTTCGTCGCGCAGGATGTCGGGGAAGCGGAAGAGCTTCTGAGCCGGAACCTGATGCTCGCGGAACTGCTCCATCCAGTACTCGAACGGCTGCTTTGCGAATGCCTCTTCCAGCCAACCGATGACTTCCTTGTTCTTGCCGGAAGCCTTGAGGTGGGACAGGTCGCGGGTATCCACGTTGTCGATCTGATCCTCGCGGCCGAAGAGCTCCATCATCATTGCGTAGTACTTGTCGTACTGAGGCATGCAGATGTAGATCCACTTGTCGTCGGAGGTGCGGTAGGTGTTGTTGAAGGGGTTCGGCACGTCGGTGCGGGACTTGGGGTAGTCGGCGCCGAACTGCTGAGCGCAGATGCCGATGTCAGATGCGAAGATCGCAGCTGCGTAGAGGTTGGTTACCACCTTGTCGCCCACGCCGGTGCGGGTGCGGTTGAACAGGGCAGCGCAGATGCCGCCGGCCAGCATGCAGGCAGCGTTGTTGTCGCCGAATGCCTGGGGAGCGATGGCAGGAGACTGATCCTTCTCGCGGAAGACGTTTGCAACGCCGCCACGGGCAGCCCAGCAAACTGCGTCGTAACCAGGAGAATCCTTCTCGGGGCCGAACTCGCCGTAGCCACGCATCTGAGCCCAGATGAGGTGGGGGAACTCAGCATGGATGGTTTCCCAGTCGAGGCCGAGCTTCTTCAGGGCCTTGTCGCGCAGGTTGACGACGAAAACGTCGGCATCGGCAAGAAGCTTCTTCATGAACTTCATGCCATCCTCGTCCTTGAGGTTGATGGCAACGAGGTCCTTGTTGGTGTTGTTCAGGTCGAACGTGGGGTCCTCGTAGTCGTTCTTCTCGCAACCGAAGCCGGGGCCCTGGGTACGCTGAGCATCGCCGTGCAGGGGCTCGGTCTTGATGACGGTAGCGCCCATTTCAGACAGGCAGCGTACTGCAGCAGGAGCGGCAACCCATTCGCAGAGCTCTACGATCTTGACGCCTGCGAGAGGGCCGAAGCCGTTGAGTTTATCTGTAGTGGACATACAGATGTTCTCCTTCCAATATGACTAACCATGGAATTCGCCCGCGGAACAGGCAGGAAGCGCGTCCAAGCAAGGCAAATAGCATTACCTGATAAGTATCGGCATACGCGCGTTTTGTTTGGACGGTCAACAATTCGGGATTGGGTATTTTTGCGCCAAATGAAGGCGTTTTACACAAAAAGAGCAGTTTGTTACCAGGCCATGCCGGTCATTTGAAGGTGTTTTGTCCCATATCGCCCGTCAGAACCGCCAGGGTGTCCCAGAATCCCGCCGCTTGCCGCAGCTGACGCCCGCCCGCCCCAACGGCGCCCTGTCCAACGGCAGGAATACGGCGCAAGCGGCACAAGGTCGCTGCGGGGAAGGCGTGGCGGATTCCCGGTCGGGGCCCATTGCAGCCGGGGCACGTCGAACCCCTGATCTGAGCTACGGACAAGCCGTCGACGTTGCGCTTCCGCCAAGCCCAAGCGATCGGCCAACCGGCTTGCTAGTCGATGAGCACCGGCAGGCCGGTTTCGGCGGATTCGGAGATGGCGTTCACTACCTTCAGGGTTTCCAGGCCGTCTTCGCCCGAGCAGCGCGGAACCGTTTCGCGACCCTTGATGAGGTCGACGAAATGAGCCAGCTCCAACACGTACGGGTCTTCGTGTTCGAAGGTGAAGTGCTCGTGCTTCATAGGCTCCCACCAGCCGAAACGGTCGTCATCGTAATAGTAGAGGTCCATGTTGGGAAAGCCGAACGAGCCCTTGGTGCCGAACACGCGCATGCTGTTCTCCGCACATTCGCTCATGGTCAAAAACACGTTCTCGTGCGCCTGCAGGTCGTAGTTCCAAGGACCGGGCGTGCCGTCGGAAACGAAGTACGTGCAGGTGACGCCGCCCTCGTACTCCACCACGGCAGAAGCGGAATCCTCTACCTCGTTGCCGCGGATGGTGTTGTGCGACGAGGCGTACACCTTCACCGGATGTAGGCCGGTAACGAAGTTCAGGTCGTCGAAGTCGTGCACCGCGTTGATGAGCAGGGGGCCGGCGCCCTTCTTGGTGCGCCATTCCAGGTCGAAGTACTCGCGTGCCTTGGCTATGGCGTAGGAGGACTGTACGCCCACGATCTTGCCCAAGCGCCCCGAATCTATCACCTTGCGCAGCAGTTGGAAGCGGGCCGAGGAGCGGCGATGGTGCCCGATGAGCAGCGTGGCCCCCGCCTCCTTGCAGGCGGCGATGATGTGCTCGGCTTCCTCCACCGTGTTGGCAATGGGCTTTTCCAGCCAGATGGTTTTGACGCCTGCGGCAAGCGCGCGCTCGGTTGCCTCGACATGGAGCGAATTGGGGAGTGCGATGATGACGCCGTCAAGCTGCTCCTGCTTCAGCAGCAACGTGTAGTCGCTGTAGATGGGGACGTGCAGCTCTTCGGCGATCTTGGTGTCCTGCTCGTCGAACCCGGCCACCGCCACCAAGTCGACCTCGGGGTTCGCCACCGCATCGCGCGCGTTCTTCGAGCCCTGGTTCATTCCCAAAACGGCGATCTTTACCGCATCCATTCCGTACTCCCCCTCCTGCTTGCGCGCTTCGGGCAAGCAGCCCCGAACAACGCTTCTTGCAGACGCCGCTTCCTTCGGAAGGGCGCCCCTTTTCCGGATATCGATTATGCGGCGAAAACGATTATGGAATCCAATAAGCAAAGGGGTTTTATGTACAGTTCCATTGGCTAACGCAATAAGCTAACAGCTTAGGCATCCATCACGTTGGGGAAACGGTACGAGCCCATGAAGTCGATGAGCTCGTCCACCACCTTGGGGTGCGTTTCGCGTCGGCTTACCAGGTACACCTTATGGAAATCGGTGGGCAGGTCGTTCACGGTCAGGCACGTCACGTCTTCGAACGCCGCCACCAAGAAGGAATAGCAGAACAGCGCCATGGCATCGGGGTTCGAGGAGACCAGCGAGCAGAGGGTGATCTCGTCGTCGAATTCGCGCCGCAGGTTCAACGATTCGACTGGGAGCATATCGTCGATGGACGGCGCCACGGGCGAGCTCTTCGAGTAGGTGAGGATCTCGTGCCCTTCCAGCTCGGAGAGGCTTACCGCCTTCTTCTTCGCGAGCCTGCTCCCCTTCTGCACGCCCAGCACCATCGGCTGCGACCATACCAAGGTGTACAGCAGGTCTTTCCCGACGCCCTGAACGCGGGAGCAGAACGCCACGTCCAAGTCGCCGCGCTCCACGCGCGCCAGCAGCTCGGGCGAATAGGCCTGCTCGATGGTTATCTGGGGCTTCGCGCTTTGCGTGGCGATGAACGCCTGGATGGCCTGCGACCAGATGCGCCCCTGCATGGCGTAGATGGTGCCCACCTTCACCGACGAGTTCAGCTCTCCCTGGATCTCGCGCGCCACGCGCAGGCCCTTGTCGTAGTTCTTCAGCGCGAGGGCAACGTACTCGTGGAACGCCGCGCCCATTTCGGTGAGCTCGACGTGCGAGCCCTTCTCGCCCCGGCGGAACAGCTTGATGCCCAGCTCGTTTTCCATGCGCTTCATGGCAACGGAAAGCGTGGGCTGGGCAATGTAGAGGTCCTCCGCCGCGCGCGTGTAGTTCAACACGTTCGCCAAATGGTCGAAATAACGAAGATAGTCAAGCCTCATCGAAACGTCCCCTCAGCCGTTTTATTAAGATCCCCTATTTGAATTATAGATTCTTAACAAGAAGCGCCTGCACCTCGAAAGCTCCAGCGTTATCAAAATGAATAGATGCCGCGTTATCCATTGTCGGAGTCGCCGACACATAGCGGCAAAGCGACCAACAACGGCAATGCTCCGCCGCGACCAGACGTTGTTCGCACCAAACCTCCGGAGGCCCACACCCGCCCCCGAGCAGGCGCCCCGGTTCCATTGCATACCCCGAACGCAAGAACGCCCGGGAAGCAGGACCTCCCAGGCGTTTCAATGCATTTTGCCGAACGAGCAAGAACCCCGATGAACAGCGGCTAGAAGTACTTCTCCTCGATGTAGTCCACGGGCATCTCGCAGTCGAACCAGATCTTTTCACCCAGCGCCGCCTGCGACAGCAGCATCTCGATGCCAGGGGCGGTTTGCAGACCGTGCTTCTTCGCCATCTGGATCAGCTTCGTCTCGCGCGGCTCGTACACGGTATCGGCCACGAACAGGCCCTCATGCAGCATCTCTTCCTCGATGGTGCACTGGTCGTCCATAGGCGCCATGCCGACGCGGGTGGCGTTCACGAACAGCGCCGAGTTCTTCACTGCGCGTGCCAGCTGCTCCTTGTTCTCCAGGTCGTTCAGCACCATGGGGACGCCGGTTTTCTGTGAGAGCTCGACCACGCGGGCGCGGGTGGAATCCCAGAACTTGTCGCGCAGGTTGAAGATGTTCACGCAGGCCACGCCATCAAGCGCCAGCTGAGTGAAGATCGCCGAACCCGCACCGCCGGCACCGACGATGGTTACCACCTTGCCCGCCGGCTCGAAGCCGTGATGGCGAAGGTTCTCCACGAACCCGGCGCCGTCGGTGTTGTGGCCGATGGCCTTGCCGTCCTTGATCTGCACGGTGTTCACCGCGCCCATCAGCTCGGCCGCGGGGGTCAGCTCATCCAGGTACTGGCCCACCGCCGTCTTGCACGGCATGGTGACGTTGTAGCCGACCACGCCCATGTCGGTCATGCCCTTCACTACTTCGCCCAGGTTGTCGGGCGTGACGTCGAAGGCGACGTAGACCGCATCGATGCCCAGCTGCTTGAACGAGTCGGTGTGCATCACCGGCGACATGGACTGCGCAACCGGCGAGCCCAGAAGGCCGACGAGCTTGGTTTTGCCGGAGATGTTGATTTCGATTCCCATGATGATTCCCCTCTTTCACGGTAAGGGCGACGGGGGTTCCAGTGCCCCGCCGCCCGGAGCAAGTAAGTTCATGTACGGTGGTCGCCCATCGTTTGGGCAGGCCAGAGGCGCTTGTCGGGTGCTGGATACCCCAGAGGCCCGGCGCACCCTGCAACCCAACCGGCCGTTACGCCGCCTTGTCAGGCGTGGTGGTCGGCACGGTGGTGGGCGCTACCGGCGTGCCGCCCTGCAGGGTAACCGCCGCTTCCTTTTCGGCCGATTCCTGGATGGCGTTGATCACCTTCAGCGTGTCCAACGCGTTTTCACCCGTGCAGCGCGGAACGGTTTCGCGACCCTTGCACAGGTCGACGAAATGGTCGAGCTCAGCGGTCATCGGATCGTTCTTCTCCACCTCGAAATGCTCGTGCTTGATGGGGTTCAGCCAGCCGTAGGCGTCCTCATCCTGGTAGTACAGGTCCATGTTCGGGAAGCCGAACGAGCCCTTAGTGCCGAAGATGCGCATGCTGTTCTCGCCTGGGCACATGGTGAAGAAGGTGTTCTCCTGCGCCGCAAGGTCGTAGTTCCAGGGGCCCGGCGTGCCGTCGGAAACGAAGTAGCTTGCCGTAACGCCGCCCTCGTACTCGACCACCGCCGAAACGGAATCTTCCACCTCGTTGCCGCGGATGGTGTTGCGCGCTGCGGCGTACACCCTCGTGGGCTTCATGCCGGTGACGAAGTTCAGGTCGTCGAAGTCGTGGATGGCGTTGATCAGCAGCGGGCCCGAGCCCTTCTTCGTGTGCCATTCCACATCGAAGTACTCGTGCGGCTTGGCGATGGCGTAGTTGGACTGGATGCCCACGATCTGCCCCAGCTTGCCCGAGTCGATGATCTGGCGAAGGAACTGGTAGCGGCTGGAAGAGCGGCGATGATGCCCCACCAGAAGCGTCGCCCCCGCGTCCTCGCAGATCTTGATGATGTGGCGGGCGTCTTCCACGGTGTTCGCGATGGGCTTCTCAAGCAGGATGTTCTTGATGCCCGCTGCCAGCGAAAGCTCAACGGACGGAACATGCAGGTTGTTGGGAAGCGCAATGGCGATTGCGTCCAGGTCTTCCTGCTTAAGGAGCAACGTGTAGTCGTTGTACAGGCGAACGCCCAGCTCTTCGGCAACCGCCACGTCGTGATCGCCGAAGCCGGCAACCGCGACCAGGTCGATTTCCGGGTTCGCCTTCGCGTCGCGTGCGATCTTGGAGCCTTGGTTCAAACCGAGTACTGCCATCTTGATAGTATCCATTAGGATCCCCTCCCTTGTGTGTCATTCCCCTTTGACATCTCTGATTATGTGAGCCGCAAACTCGGGAATCCAATAGCGTTAAGGGCCGCATTCCGAAGGGGTATTGCAAAATGCAATGACGTCATAACGGCACTTTCAGGAAGGTGTGGCTTATTTGGGAAAGCAATAAGAAGCGGCTGGCTCCAATGGAACCAACCGCTTGATCAATACCCTTTTCCGCAGTCAAGATTCGCTGCGCCAGGTGCGCCCTACCCTTTTGAGCGGGTAACGCACTCGATGATGAAACCCACCGCTTCGGTGGAATCGTAGTACGTGAACGTGGCGCTGGGGTCTACCAGCGACTTCCCCTCCATGTACTTGGTTACGCCGCGCTTGGCCAGGGCGGCCGTGGCCTCGTCGTTGTTCTCCACGTCGAAGCGCAGGTGGTGCAGGGCATGCCCGTGCTGGCGGAAGCCCTCGTCCAAGTAGTCGTGCCAGGCAGTGGGCGTGTCCCCGATGGGCTGCAGGAACTCCAGCTGCACGTTGAAGGCGTTGTAGAACGCCGCCTTCACCGGGGCATCGATGATCTGGCCGCGATACCACGTCTTCTTGTAGATGTTGTCGCCCTCGGAATCGGGCACCAGGCCGAACACCTTCTCCATGCCGGCTTTGGCCTTCTCCATGTCCTCTACCACGATGCCAACCTGCACGATGTCGCCCAGAAGCTCCATCATCTCGTTCGCCTTTGCGTTCATTGCCCCTCCAATCCTTCGCGCCATCCGCACGGCGCATGGCTGCGATCATATGCTTTCCGCTGCTTGCCTCAGCATACCGCTAATTGTCTCAACGCAGGTCAAGCGGCGTTTCCCTACCAACATCCAACGGCGAATGGGGCCCAACGAGCCCCATTCGCACAGGTGCGCTTTGCAGCGGCCAACCAACTAGTCGTCCAGCAGGCCCTTGGTGATGTCCTCGAGCGTGCGGCCGCGGGTTTCGATGCCGAAGAGTCCCAGCCAGATGGCCATGAACACCGCCAGGCAGGAATTGATGATGTAGCAACCCATCGTGCCGAGAGAGGTGGTCATGAAGAACGCGATCCACATCGGGCTCAGGATGCCGCCCAAGCGGCCGAAGGCATTCGCCACGCCGGCGCCACGGATGCGGCAGGCGGTGGGGAAAGGCTCGGACAGGTAGATAGCCGAAATGGTAACCGAGTTCGTGAAGGTGCAGACGCAGATCAGGAAGCCCAGGAACATGACCAGGCCCGGGTTGTCGGTGGGGACCATCGACCAGATGGGACCCAGGATAGCTACCAGGATGAAGGTCACGATAAGGATGGTCTTGCGATTCACCTTCTCCACGTAGAAGGTGAGGGCGCCGACGCCAACCGGGATGCCCAGCTGCATAACCACGGTCATGGTGGTAGAAAGATGCACGTCGAAGCCGTTCGCCTTCAGGATGGAGGGCGTCCACGAGATGATCGTGTACACCAGCACGTTCATGGTGAAGCACAGGAACATCGCGGTAAGGGTGCGCAGGACCATCTTCTTCTTGAACAGGAACGCCCAGGGCAGCTCCTTCACTTCGCCTTCATCCACACGGCGCTGGATCTCCTCCTGCGTAACGGGCTCGATCTGCTTGCCGGTCGCCTTTGCCGCGGCTGCTTCGAAGCGCTCAACGGTATGGTTCGCCTGCTCGGTGCGGCCCTTCATGGCCAGCCAACGCGGCGATTCCTCCAAGAAGGCGAAGCACAGCACCACTACCAGCGTGCCGATGCAGCCGCAGATGACGAACACCGGGCGCCAGCCAACCATGGGCAGCACCACCATGTTCATCGCGGAAGCGACGAGCGTGCCGCAGTTGGCGATCAGGCCGACGTACGACTGGTAGTTGCCGCGACGCTCAGGCGGCGTGAACTCGGTCAGCGCTGAATAGCCCGCCGGGAACGCCGCGCCCAGGCCAAGGCCCATGAAGAAGCGGCATCCGGTAAGGAAGTTCGCATCGGGCGAACCTGCCGCGATGAAGCAGAACACCGTGAAGATGGATCCGCAGATGAGAACCGCCTTCTTGCGGCCGATGCCGTCGGAGAGGGCGCCTGCCATAAGGCCACCGATCAGGTAGCCGATCATGGTGATGGAGTTGAAGATGGCGAACTGCTCCAGCGTCATCCATTGGTTGCCGGCCGCATCGTAGGTGGACTGCAGAACCGCACCGATCGGACCGCCCACCGCCATATCCACCGAATCGCAGAACGTGATGCCGGCGAGCAGCCACAGCACCTTACGGTGCATCCCCGTAATTGGCAGCCTGTCCAAACGGGCAGCGATGCCATGATAGGAACTTTGCATTTCCGTGCTCATGAACCTACCTCCTCTTTAACATGCCCTGCTTCGCAGAGCCTCCCCTCCCCTTCCGTTTTCGGAATGGGTTTCGGGCCGATCCCCCGATGGCCCGGTGCTGCGAAACAGGTTGCCCGTCACTTCCCCATTGCGGATACCCCATTGACTGGCAACCCGTTTCGCCGCAAGACCATTGTTCTGCAAGGCCGATTGCTGTCGCCAATAGCAAAATCGCCGCTCCGAAGAGCGGCGATTGCAAAAAACTATCGGTGCTGGTTATGAACGTGTTCGCGCAATAACGAGAGAGGCTTCGCTTGCCGAGCCCCTCCCCGGAAACCGGCGGATTGTCGCCTTACAGCGCGCGGCTTTCGGCGAACACGTCGGGGAATTCCTGCTTCTTCATGAACTCGATGAACTCGCCCACGATCTTGGAATGATGCTCCTTGCGGCTCATCAGGTAGATCTTGTGGAAGTCGGCCGGCGCATCGACGATGGGGATGCACACCACGTCGTCATAGGCGTTCACCAGGATGGAGTACACCATAAGGGCGATGTTGTCGGTGTGCGAGGAAACGAACGATGCCAGCGAAAGCTCGTCGTCGAACACCCGCAGCATGTTGAAATCCTCTTCGCGGCCTGCAAGTACCGCGGCAAGGCTGTTCGCCACGGACGACTTATCGCTGTAGGTGAGCAGGCGCTCACTTTTCAGGTCGTTCAAGGTAAGCTCCGCACGAAGGGCCAGCGGGCTCTTGCGGTTCACGCACGCCACCAGGCACTGCGACCAAACCGGCACGATATCCAGGCCCTTTGCTTCCTCGGTCATGGCAGCGAAGGCCACATCTATGGCGCCGTTCTTCAGGTGCTTGGCCAAGTCTGCAGAGTAGGCCTGCTCCATATGGAACTGCGGCAAGCTGCCCCATTTGCCCACGAACTCATCGATGGCGGCGGACCAGAAGCTGCCCTTCATGGAGTACACCGTGCCCAGGCGAAGCGTGTTGGAATCCTTTTCCTGGATGCCCATAGCCTGGCGAAGGCCTTCGTCGTAGCGCTCGAGCGCCTGCTTCACGTACTCGTGGAACACCACGCCCTGCTCGGTAAGCTCCACACCCGAAGCCACACCCTCGGCGCGGCGGAAGAGCGTTAGGCCTATCTCCTGCTCCATGCGCTTAATGGCGGCCGAAAGGGTCGGCTGGGCAATGTAGAGGTCCTGGGCAGCCTTGGTGTAGCTGAGCATTTCTGCCAAACGATCGAAATAACGCAAGTGATCAAGCTTCATTGGCCATCTTCCCGCCTTGCGGCTGATAGTCGCGTCGCCCGCGCCGAACCGCGCGAACACTTCCCTCCCTTGCGTTCACAAGCGAACGGCCGCCGGTTTGCTCCCAACAAACCCATAGCATGCGGCTATTGATCATCATCGCAAATGAACGGTTTCACTATAACAAAACGGGACCCCGAAGGGCCCCGTTCATAGCAGGCTGTATGCAGATCCGATGGGTGGACCGGACTTGTAAGCCTAGATCCGATCGATGACTAGTCGTCGAGCAGACCCTTGGTGATGTCCTCGAGCGTACGGCCGCGGGTCTCAACACCGAAGATTGCCAGCCAGATTGCCATGAAGATAGCAATCGCACCGTTGATCAGGAACACGCCCATGGTACCCAGCGAAGTGGTGATCAGGAACGAGATCCACATGGGGCTGAAGATGGAGCCCAGGCGACCGAAGGCGTTCGCAACACCAGCGCCACGGATGCGGCAAGCGGTGGGGAAAGGCTCGGACAGGTAGATGGCTGCGGTGGTAACGGAGTTGGTGAACGTGCACACGCAGAGCAGGAAGCCGACGAACATGATCAGCGCGGTGTTCTCGGTAGGCAGGGATGCCCAGATAGGACCGATGATCGCGATGAGCACGTAGGTGGTGCACAGGATGACCTTGCGGTTTACCTTCTCTACGTAGAAGGTGAGCAGGCCAACGCCGACCGGGATGCCCAGCTGCATGACCACGGTAAGGGTGGTGGACATGTGCGGGTCGAAGCCGTTCTTGGTAAGGATGGTGGGCGTCCAGGTGATGACCGTGTAAACCAGTACGTTCATAGTGAAGCACAGGAACATTGCGGTCAGGGTACGCAACACAACCTTCTTCTTGAAGAGGAATGCCCAGGGAAGCTCCTCGACCTTTTCCTCGGCGGCGCGAGCGTCGATCTCGGACTCGGCAACAGGAGCGAGCTCCAGGCCCTTAGCGGCGGTCTTCTGCTCGAGCTTGGAAACGATAGCCTCGGCCTCGGCGTTGTGGCCCTTCATGGCCAGCCAACGAGGAGACTCTTCCAGGAACACGAAGCACAGGACCACAACGACCAGGCCGATGCAGCCGCAGATGATGAACACGGGGCGCCAGCCGAGCATCGGCAGGACGACCATGTTCATTGCGGAGGCAACGAGCGTGCCGCAGTTTGCGATCAGGCCAACGTAGGACTGGTACTTACCGCGCTTCGTAGGAGGCGTGAACTCGGTAAGGGCGGAGTAGCCTGCGGGGAACGCAGCGCCAAGGCCCAGACCCATGAAGAAGCGGCATGCGGTCAGGAACGTCGCGTCGGGGGAGCCGGCTGCGACGAAGCAGAACGCGGTGAAGATGGAGCCGCAGATGAGCACTGCCTTCTTGCGGCCGATGCCGTCAGAGAGGGCACCTGCCATAAGGCCACCGATGAGGTAGCCGATCATCGTGATGGAGTTGAACAGCGCGAACTGCTCCAGCGTCATCCACTGGTTGCCAGCCGCGTCGTAGGTGTTCTGCAAAATGTTGCCGATGGGGCCGCCAACAGCCATATCGACGGAGTCGCAGAACGTGATGCCAGCGAGCAGCCACAGGATCTTCTTGTGGAAGCCGGTGATGGGCATGCGGTCAAGACGTGCTGCGATACCATGATACGAGCTTTGCTTTACGTCGGACATTTATGCACCTTCCTTTCTTACTTTCTGTTTTGCCCCCTCCCAGGCACAAAACAACTTAGTCCCCTCGCCCCCATGCGAAAGGATTCCCTACTTAACCCTCTTTTGAACTCCGATTTTGGAAGCACCTGGGGCCAAAGGCCCCTCCCCTTTGGTGCGACTTGCCCGATCGAAGGCAACCGTTGCGCTTTCCGCCGTTCCACCCAACAAAACAAGCAGTAGCGCAACTTCCGGGTACCTATTCTGTTTCCAAGTTGTCAGTTTTGCTAACAGCTTTTTGTTTTTCCGAATAACAAAATTCTATTCCGCGTCTGACCTGCGGGTTTACTTGATTTTACGAGTTAGTGAACGTGTTAATAAGATGGGCGTTTTGCAATAGCAAAGCTATAAGGGCAGGTGGAAGGGTGGTTTTCCTGGTAATTCGGCGCTGCGATCCATTTCATAGAGGAATGGTTGATCATCTGAAGACTATCGTTTCTGATGCTCTTTTGCCCATTTTTTGTGCCTTGTGGGGCAACTTTGCGCATGATCCATGGTGCTTATCGGCGGTGCGCCTATCGTTTTCTATGGCTTGATCTATCACTCATAGGCTGCATCGATAGCTTCGCAAAGCTCATCGATATTTTTCCGATACATTATCTGACGCACGCTTCCCCGCCAAAAAGTTGCCCAAAGCACGAAAAAGGGCCGCCATGCGGCGACCCTTGGTTCTGAAAGCGTATGTGATTTACGGCTTACAGGTTGTTGAAGGTGAAGTTCTCGGGATGAGCCTTTACCTCTTCGCGCAGTTTCGGGTTCATCTTGCGAACGCCGCGACGGTTGTCCTCGGTCTGGGAAGCCAGAACCTGGTTGCGGTTCTCCATGCTGATCTGGCCACGGAAGGAGTTGTCCAGAGAAGCGAGCAGGGACTCCTTGGTCAGGCGCATGCCCAGCGGAGCGGAGTTCTTGCAGATGGCCTCTGCCATCTTGATGGCCTCGTCCAGAACGTCCTCGTCGGCAACAACCTTGTTGGCGAAGCCCCACTGAAGCAGCTCTTCAGCGCCGATGCGGCGAGCGGTCATAAGAGCCTCGGCAGCGCGGGCGTAACCGACGATGCGGGGCAGGTAGTAGGAGCCGGACATGTCGGTGCCGGTAAGGCCGATGTTCAGGTAACCAGCCTGCATCTTGAAGGACTCGCCGCAAACGCGCAGGTCGCAAGCGCAAGCCAGGGAAAGGCCGCCGCCGATGGCGTAGCCCTTCAGGGCGCCGATGATGGGCTGCATTGCGTCGTGCATGTTCACTGCCTGGTCGGAGCAAACGGTCTGCATGATGCAGTGGTCACGCTGAGCGCGGCCCATGTCGGCGGGGGGCTCGTAGTTGAGCTCGTTCAGGTTGAAGCCAGCGCAGAAGGACTTGCCCTCGCCGGTAAGGACGATTACGCGGCACTCGGGGTCCATGCGGACCTTCTTCAGATAGTCGTTGAAGTCGGCCATCTGCTGGTAGGACATTGCGTTCAGGTTGGCAGCGTCGTCGAAGGAAACAACGTGGATAGGGCCACGAACCTCAACCTTCAGGCGCTCGTACTCGTACTTGAATTCGGGCAATTTGTATGCATCCTGATACACGCTCATGCGCATTCCCCTTCCAAACTGGAAAACTGGTTTAAGATAAGTGAATCGTAGTTTTTCGAAGCGTTCCTTGTCAAGGACAGCAGGGGTTTTACGCTTCTTCACACGTTCATTCCAGCACTGCCGAAAGAAGAGGTTTTACATGGCAGAGTACAGTGCTACCCACACCCACGCCACCTGGAAGCCGCGCGTCACGGAAAAGCCGTTCGTGTACTACCGCTGCCCCGAGTGCGGACGCATCGTCGGCGGCATCGACGGGCCCAGCGAGATCGAGAACATCAACGACGGCGAGCGCTCGCTTCTCTTCAAGCCGCCTTACGCCGATTTGGAGTTCCACATCTCGTGCTGCGGCAAGGAAATGGAGGCGGTTCAGCCCATTCCCGCCGCGGAGGTCGAAGACCGCTTCAAGCTTACCTACGAGATTGCCGGCGGCTTGAACAGCAACTGCATCCAGGTGAACTGGCGCTCGGTAGACTCCACCTGCAAGCCGCGTTGGTTCGGCCTGAAAACCTTCACGGGCATCATGCATAAGTATGTACAGCCGAAGAAGTGGCCGCCCGTCACCTTCGCCCTGGCCGACGAAGACGCCTTCGCCTACTGCTCGAAGGACCCCTGCATCCAGTGCACGTTCCGCTGCAAGCGCGAGTTCGAGATCTACGCTTGGGTGGAGAACCTGGGCATGGTGGTGAAGAAGCTGGACCAGTGGGTTGCCCCCGGCAGCGCCAGCACCAACGACTTCGATTCCCCCAGCGAGATCATGCGCAAGGCCCGCGAAGCGAAGGCGCAAGGCTAAGCCTTCCAACGGCGCAGGCACCCGCCCCGGGCAACGGCATTTGCCGAGCGAAGCGGGACTGACAAGCCTGCGACCTGCATATCCCACAACCGAAAGCGCTCCGCGTCATCCACGACACGGAGCGCTTTTCAATACCCGCACACGCGGCAGACAACGGTCTCCAACAAAAAAGCCGCCTCGGATCCGACAAAAAAGCCGCCTCAGATTCGTCAAAAAAGCCGCCTCGACTTTAACAAAAAAGCCGCCTTGCGCGGGACGCGTTCGGCGGCTTTACCGGCTTACGGCTTCCAGCGGCGAAGGCGCAGGGCGTTCGTTACCACGCATACCGAGCTGAAGCTCATGGCCGCGGCGGCGATCATGGGGTTCAGGCTGAAGCCCGCCCAAGCGAACACGCCCGCCGCCACCGGGATGCAGATGGCGTTGTAGAACAGCGCCCAGAACAGGTTCTGCTTGATGTTGCGCATGGTGGCGCGCGAGAGGGACAGCGCCGCGGGCACATCGGCAAGGTCGCTGTGCATCAGCACGATGTCGGCGCTGGAAAGAGCGATGTCGGTGCCCGCCCCGATGGCGATGCCGACGTCGGCACGTGCAAGGGCCGGCGCATCGTTGATGCCGTCACCCACCATGGCAACCGGCGCCTTCGCGGAAAGCTTGCGCACGATGCGCTCCTTATCGGCGGGGAGCACGCCGGCAATCACCTCGTCAGTACCCACCTGTGCCTGGATGGCCTTCGCCGTTCGCTCGACATCGCCGGTAAGCATCACCGTGCGGATACCCATTGCGCGCAGCTTCGCGATGGCATCGGCGCTGGTGGATTTCGGCACATCCGCCACAGCGATTGCCCCGACCAGCTTGCCATCGCACGCGAAGTAGGTAACGGTCTTGCCCGCATCGGCCAGCTGCTGCGCCTTCGCCTCGTCTACCGGAACGCCGTTCGCCTCCATCATGCGCGCATTGCCCGCAACGCAGGGACGGCCGTCGACGGTCCCGGAAACCCCCTGGCCAGGAGTCTGGGCGAAGTCGGTGGCAACTTCCGCGCCCGCACCCGCAGCGGCACCGCGGGCAGAACCCTCGACGGCATGCCCCTTCGCCTCCACGTAAGCGACCATTGCCCGCGCAAGCGGATGCTCGCTCGGTTTCTCCAGCGCGTACGCCAGGGAAAGCAGCTCCTCTTCGGCGATGCCCGGCTCCGGCAGCACGTCGGTGACTTGCGGGGCGCCCTTGGTGATGGTGCCCGTCTTGTCCAGCACCACCGTCCGCACCGCCTGCGCGGACTCCAACGCCTCGGCCGATTTCACCAAGATGCCGCTGGAAGCGCCCCTGCCCGTGCCCACCATGATGGCCGTGGGTGTTGCCAGGCCCAGCGCGCACGGACACGAGATGACCAGGACGGATATGGCGTACGAAAGCGCCGTTGCGAACTCGGCGCCCAGAAGCATCCACACCACGAAGGCAACGAGCGCGATGCCCATTACCACCGGCACGAACACGCCGCTGATCTTGTCGGCCATCTTCTCTATCGGGGCCTTCGAGCTGGTGGCTTCGTCCACCAGCTGCACGATGCCCGCCAGAACCGTGTCGGCGCCCACGCGCTCGGCGCGCATGGTGAACCAACCGGCGGTGTTCACAGTAGCGCCCGTTACGGCCGAGCCTTCGCGCTTCGACACGGGCAGCGGCTCGCCGGTGATGACCGATTCGTCCACCGAGCCTTCGCCTTCCAGCACCACGCCGTCTACCGGCACCGCCTCGCCCGTGCGTACCACCAGCACATCGCCCACGCGCACCTCTTTGGCGGGTACCTTCCGCTCGGCGCCGTTTTCCAGGCGCGTTGCCATCTTGGGCGCCAGGTCCATCAGCTGCGAAAGCGAATCGGTGGTTTTGCCCTTCGCGCGCGCTTCCAGGAACTTGCCCAAGGTGATAAGCGTCAGGATCATGCCCGCGCTTTCGAAGTAGAGGTTCATGGCGTAGTGATGAGTGGTTTCCAGGTCGCCATGGCCGGTGTAGAACGCCATGCACAGCAGCGCATACATGCCGTACAGCGTGGCCGCGCCCGAGCCCAGGGCGATGAGGGAATCCATGTTGGGCGAGCCGTGCAGCAGCGACTTCACCCCGACGCGGAAGAACTTGAAGTTCACGAAGATCACGGGGATCAGCAGCATGAACAACACCAGGCCCAGCACCATCATGTTCTCCATGCCCGTGAGCACGCCGGGCAGGGGCCAACCGAACATGTCGCCCATGGAGATGCAGAACAGCGGCACCGTGAACACGAGCGAGACCACGAGGCGCCGCAGCACGCTCTTGCGCTCGGTCTCGGCTGCGGCGGCCGGATTGGCAGCGGCGCCCGAAGCAGAAGCTCCACCGGCGGAACCGGCAGCCCCCTCACCTGCGGGGAAGGCTCCGTAGCCGGCTTTCTCCACCGCCGCGGCGATGGCGGCAGCGGTAGCCGCCGGGTCGGCGTCGGCGGCAAGCTGGACCTCCATGGAGTTCTTCAGCAGGTTCACCGCAACGCCCGAAACACCTTCGACGCCCGCCGTTGCCTTCTCTACCCGGGCGGAGCACGCCGCGCAGGTCATCCCCGTTACCGAGAAACGCATCTTCTGGCTCATCGCACGAACCTCTTTATCAGCTTCATGGCCTCGTCGATGACCTCGTCGTCGCCCTGCTGGATGCGCTCCTTCACGCAGGTTTCCAGATGGTCGCGCAACAGCGCCTCCGACACCCCGCGAACCGCGCTTTCCGCGGCGGCGAGCTGGGTGAGCACATCGCCGCAGTAACGGTTGTCGTCGATCATGGCTTTCACGCCGTTGAGCTGGCCGATTGCCCGGTTCAGGCGCTTCTGCAAGTCGGCTTGGAACTCATCGCTGCGCTCGGTTGCCTTGTAGCGGCAGCCGCAGGTGCGCTTCCCCGAGGCTTCCGCGGAACAGCACTCGTGCTTTTCTTCCGACATGGTTCTTCCTTCCGTTGTTCTTCGACCTGATTATATACCCCCTAGGGGTATTGCGAAAGCACGCCTCCCGCTCTTCTTCGGCCCCGGTTTCCAACAAATATGTAAAGCGAACAACGCGCGCTCGCAACGAGTACAATGTTCTGCGTAGATTTTCAGATAAGGGACCACATGAACCAACCAAACGATCCGAACCGCGCCTCTCGCAGGCCGGCGCCGCAGCGCAGAAGCGCCGCACGGGCGGAAGTGCCCAGCGCCCGCAGCGAGCTTGAGCGCGAGCGCGAACTGTACAGCAAACACGACCCCAGCACTTCCCTGCTGCCCGAGCGCGAGGCGGCACGCCGCCAGGCCGAACAGGGTGCAGCACGAAATGCTGGGGGCCATATGCCTGCCGGAAGGCAGAGCAACCCCATCAGCGGGCGCGGCGGGCAGAACGCCCAAGCAGGCCGGGCTCCGATGGGCAATGGCGCAGGGGCTCGCCGCAAAGGCCAGGCCCCAAGCGCTCGCGAAGCGCAGCGCAGCGGACGCATTCCGCAGTCCGCAGAAGCTGGCCAGCGCCCTTCCGCCCGTGCCAACCGACAGGCGGCCGGCCAGCGCACCTCGGCCCGCAACGGCCAGCAGATGGGCAGCCAGCGCCCCAGCGCGCAGGCACGCCCTTCGGCCCAGCGCCAAGGCGCCGCACGCGTAGGCACTCAGGTGCCCCAGGCGAACCAGCAGATGCCGGCAGTCCAGAACATCCAGAAGGATGCCTCGGCCTATTCCCGCGCGAACTACCATCGCTCCGCCACCGGCGGCAACAACCGCAACGGCATGCCCGACGCTTCCGCCTACAGCGCCGCGCGCTACGTGGGCAGCAACCGCACCCAGAAGCAGAAGGCGAACTTCTTCACGCGCAAGAGCCTTGTTGCCCTGGCCATCGTTGCCGTCGTGGCTGTTGGCGGCGTGTTCGGCTTCACCAACTGGATGAACACGAAGGCCGTGCAGGTAACGCTCAACGGCGACCAGGTAACCATTTCCGGCGACCAGCGTTCGCTCAACGGCATCCTGGACAGCAACCTGGTTTCGGTAACGCCCGGCAACTACGTTGCGGTTGATGGATCGGTCATGCGCAAAGGCGAAGGCACGCGCTGCACCGCCAAGGTGAACGGCAACGACACCGACAACCTGAACACCCACCTGAACGGCGGCGACAAGATCGAGATCTCCAACGGCGTCGACATCTCCGAGGACTACACCGACAGCAACCCGCAGGTGCTTCCCCATAAAACCGAGATCAAGGGTACGGGCGCCATCCACCTGTACAACGAGGACGCTACCGACGGCGAGCAGGTAACGCGCACCGGAAAGGAATCGGGCATATCCACCCAGGTAACCACGAAGGAGCCGGTGGACAACATCGTCCAGTACTACAACATCGATGCGGGCAGCGACAAGGTGATTGCGCTGACGTTCGACGACGGCCCCTGGGACAGCCAGACCGACCAGATTTTGGACATCCTTGAGCAGAACGGCGCCAAGGCTACCTTCTTCACCGTTGGCCAGTGCATTTCCGGCCACGAAAGCCAGGTGCAGCGCGCAGCGAACATGGGCTGCGAGATCGGCACCCACACGTGGGACCACGCCGAGGGCTCCGGCCAGGGCGTAAGCCTTATCAAGATGTCCTCGCAAGAGCGCAAGGACGAGGTGACGAAGGGTCTTGACGCCATCGAGAAGGCGACCGGCCAAAAGGCCAGCACCATCTTCCGCTGCCCCGGCGGTAACTTCGACTCCAGCGTTGCATCCGACCTTGACGGGTTGGTTACCGCCGAGATCGGCTGGAACATCGACACCACCGACTGGAAGAAGCCCGGCGCCAGCGTTATTGCCCAGCGCATCGAGAGCGCGAAGCCCGGCAACGTCATCCTGATGCATGACGGCGGCGGCGACCGCAGCCAGACCATCGAGGGCCTGCGCGAGGCACTGCCCAAGCTGAAGGCAGAGGGCTACAGCTTCGTCACCGTGCAGGAGCTGATAGAGAAGTACCCCTATAAGGCCAGTTAGAGCAGGCAAAAGCCACTAGACCAGCCCGACAGCCAACCCCAAACAGAAGCGCCGTTGCACCCACTGCAACGGCGCTTCTCTGTTTACGGGAAGGATCCCGAGCCAGTGGAACGATCTCCGCGTCCCCTACCCGTACCTTAATTTCTATATTATTATTGTTGTTGAATAATAATATAGAAAAGGGGCAATCATGGAAAAGAAAGAGTTGGAGAAAACCTTGCTCGACCTCGATGAAGAGGCATGGTTGCTCTACGGCGAAATAACGCCAAAGCCATGCATTGTAATCGTTGGAGGAGCAGCGTTCCTTCTGCGCGAGCTCACAACTAGAACCGTCACCCACGATATCGATGTCTTAATGGCCGACTCCCAAATAAGAGAGGTCATCTCGCACTACCCGAACATCAATGGCGCGGTTGCCTCGTTTTCCGATCAGATTCCCTACAACTTCGAAGATCGCTTAACTCGAATCGCCGTACCATCTAAGACCATAGATTTCATGACCCCCAGCACTGAAGACCTTATTGTCATGAAGTTGTACGCCGAGCGCCCAAATGACCTCCAAGATATAGATGGGGCGGCAATGCAGGGGCTGATCGACTGGGATTTGCTGGAAAAGCTCGTATACGACCCCAACGAAGCCCAAGCGTCGATTCTCGCTGAGCGCAGGTACCACGAAATGGTAGATGCCTATGAGAGATTCAAAGAGAGGTGCGGGAGATGAACCTGACTTTTCTTGGATTCTTAAGGGGATACTGCAGGGAATTAACCGGCCTGGAAACCGACAGCCTGAAAAAACTCTGCCAAGCAGCGGCGTCGAACCAGCCCGCTGCCGCCGAAGCCGTCATGGCATTCGCTGCCGCAAAGGGCAAAGAACGTTACCTTCTTTCGCTGGCAAAGGGAACTCGGCTCGAAGAAGAATACTCCTCAGTCGTTTCGAGTCTTTCGCGGTTCAAAAAGGCTGAGAACTGGATCCAGACCGACCACGCCCCTGATCGTTATAGGAAAATATGGCTCGCCTACCAGGCGAAAAAGGGTGCCGCCGAAACTGACCGAAGGGTCATCCTGCTTATGCGCGGCAAAACGCTGGAAGCCATGAAGGCAGCCGGACTAACAACCTACCGCATTTGCAAGGAACTGGATCTTAACCTGGGCAACGCCTACGCATACCTCGGGAAAGCCGACCCCGCAAAGGTAAGCAGGAGCACAGCACGCAAGATAATGGACTATGCATTAAAGGCCGAAGAGGAGCAGAACGTCCGGAACAACAGCAATTACGGCTTGCGGACTTCTACGGATTTGGCGATGTAGGCGGGGCGGTGCTTGGTTTCGATGTAGATGCGCGCGATGTACTCGCCGATAACGCCCAGCGTTCCCAAGATGAGCCCGCCGAGGATGAGCATGACGCACATAAGCGTTGGATAACCCGAGGGCATGGCCGGATTGACCACCCATTCCACAATGACCTCGATAAGCAGGAGCAAACCCACAAGGGTGGCAATCGCGCCGACAAAGGTGGCGATCTTCAGCGGGAACGTGGTGAACGAGAGCACCCCGCCCAAGCCGTAGCTCAGCAGCTTGCGGAACGACCACTTGCTTTCGCCCTGCGCGCGCTGCGCCGGCGTGTAGGGGAACGGCAAGGTTTCGTAACCAACCCAAGCGAACATGCCCTTCGAGAAGCGGAAGCTTTCGGGCATGGAGGAAAGCGCCTGGGCAACGCTGCGGCGGAACACGCGGAAGTCGGAAGCATCGGGCGGGATATCGAGGTTCGAGGTGGCGTCGAACACCTTGTAGAACGAGGTTTTGAAGAAGCGCAGCAGGGCGCTTTCCCTGCGATGCTCCTGATAGGCGGCAACGCAGTCGGCCTGGGGGTTCGCTTGCAGCATGCGATACATTTCGAGCAGCGTGGCAGGCGGCTGCTGCAAGTCGGCATCCATGATGGCCACGCATTCGCCCTCCGCGTGCTGAAGGCCGGCGAGCAAGGCCGATTCCTTGCCGAAGTTGCGTGAGAAATCCACCACCACCGATCGCTGGCAGGTCTCGGGGACCGGAAGCTCATGCAGGGCTTGCGAGGTGCCGTCGGAACTGCCGTCGTTCACCAGAACCAACTCGAAGGCAATGCCCTGACCAGAGAACGCTTCGTCCACCGCGCTGAACAGCAGCGGCAGATTGCCTTCCTCGTTGTAGCATGGCACGATGATGGACAAATCCACTTTGGCGGCTCCCCTTCCCTTAAACGCTTCTTGCCATGATAAACCTAGGAGCAGCCCATCGGGCAGCAAGGCGAAGCTGTTGCCAGGCCGAAAACGCCCCAGCCAGCTTCGGGCTAGCCTCAATCGGCCCAACCTTCATCCCGCAATCTGGGTGGCAGGCCCAGCAGAACCATATGCTATACTGAGTTCAACAGCTGCCTATCCTGTGTTTAGGCAGCGCCGCTTTTGGGAAGCGTAAGTGTTCCTACCGCTTACGCTTCTTTTTATTTGAGCAGTCGCCGTCCTGCGCCTTGGCAAGGAGTCCCACCAAGGCGGTTATCAAACCGAGTAAGGCTGTTACCAGCTTTACTATCTCAATGATGTCCTCCATGGCAATCACCTCCCTTCCGTTTCGGTCGAAACGGGCAGTTCGGCGCTGCCAACGCATAGGCCTTATGCTGTTGAACCACGATAGATTCTAGCGTATGCACACTATTTCTTACTGAATTACCGCTAGAATAAAAGCAGTTATTCCGTAATGAATGGAGCAACAATGCCCGCATCCCCAGCCGCACTGCCCATCATCCGTCCGATAACCGACCTCCGAACCAAGATGAACGAGGTCTGCAATCAGGCCACTGAGCTGCAGGAACCCGTCGTCCTTACCAAAAACGGAAGCGCCGCCTACGTGCTGATGGATAGCCAAACGTACGAAGACATGGAACAGCGCGAGCGCAGGTACTTGGCGCTCAAGGAAGCGGAGCTAGAGGAAAAGTACAACCCCAGCTGCATTTCTGCCAAAGAATCGGACAGCGAGCTAGCCGCTGCGTTCAAGGCCATGGGCGTTGCCTATCCTGCCGCGAAGGGCGGCAGATAATGGCCGAACAAGAAAGCCCGCGCAAGCCCTTGAAGCTGCAGTGGCGGCCTCGCGCCAACCTGGACAGGCAGTCGATAGCCATCTACCTGGGCGTTGAATGCGGCAACCCCGAAGCGGCGCTGAACGTCATCGCCTCCATCGATGAAGCCATCGAGCGCATTCGCCTGCAGCCTTACCTTGGCAAGCGGTTCTGCCACGAGCGTCTGCAGAACGAGTACCGCATGGTTCAGGCGAACCCCTACACCATTTTCTACCGGGCGGACAGCCGCTGCGTAACCATCTACCGCATCATGCACCAGCGGCAAGACATCAGCGACTACAAGCTGGTAGACCTGATGCCCTAGCCGTCGGCTTTTGGCGCCCAGCAAGCCTGGGCGAAGCCGCTGAACGCCTGTTGTCCTATCTGCCGGCCTTCAGCTTTTGGAACACGTTGCGCAAAGCACCGTTCTTTGCGGTATGGATCATGCCGCCCAAGGCCAAGCACTTGGAGGCATTGCGCTGTTGAAGCGGCTTCAGGCACACGTTCAGGGCACGGCTATCGGCCTGGGCAAGGGGAATCAGCTCGTCGAACAGCGGATCGGCGAACACTCCTTGCAGCCATTCGCGCTGCTGAGCTGCCGACATGCCGCTTTCCTTCTGGCGGTTGCGCTCCAACGCGGAAAGGATGTAGCGCGCGTAAAGAGAACCCAGCGTTGCCCTGGCCGCGTCGTCGAGCAGACCCCACGATTCCAATTGGCTGCGAAGCAGCTGAATGCGGGTGCGGTGCACCTCGTAGTAGCGCGGGACGAACTTGTTGGTGAGGTTCGCCTGCTCGCGCTTGGCGTAGCGGTACAGGGGCTGGCCCACCACGTTGAGCGCGGGAAGGTCCTGGAATACACGGATGTTGAACTCGATATCTTCGATGAGCGGGAGGTCGTCGGCGAAGTAGAAGCTGCCTTCCTGCAGGTAGGTGCGCTGATACACCTTGTTCCAGGCGTAACCGTAATGCGTGCCCTTCTCGAATTCGAGCACATGGGAGCGCAGCTTGGCGCGCCCGTAGTGGTGCGACTCCAGCGGGTACTCGATGGCGTTTTGGAAGTTGCCGTCGGGGCCGTAGAACTCGTCCACATGACCGAGCATGACCACCGGGGCTTCCTGCTGGGCAAGCGAACTGCGCACGCTTTGCAGCAAGGTGAAGTCGTAACGATCGTCTGGGTCGGGGAACCACACGTATTCCCCGCGGGCCGCAGCAAGGCCCGTATTGCGTGCAGCGGAAAGCCCACGGTTCTGCACGTGCGTTTCCAAGCGGATGCGCGGGTCGGCAGCGGCGAAACGCTCAACGATGGCGCGGCCACCATCGGGCGAGGCATCATCCACCACGATAAGCTCCCAATCAGGGCAAACCTGGTTCTGCACATCGAAGAGGGCATCGGCGATATACGCCTCGGACCCGTACATAGGCATAACGATGGAGAAGAAGGGGGCATCCGCAGCGCAGCCAGAGCCAGCGCAACCAGAGTCAACCGCCCGCGCGCCCATTTCGCCTTGAGCAGAGATCCCGCCAGCAAACGCCGACGTCACCGATCCGGCCGCCCTATCCTTCGCCCCGCGATTCAACGCAAGCACGCCCCTTCCGTACGCTTAACCACGAGCCCAATGATACACGCCCGGAACGATGCCGCCCGAGCCCCGTCTGCCCAACCGGCCGCGAAACATGGACTTTTCTTCTTATCACTCAATAACATTTGAGCGATTTTCTTTCGGTGAATCTAAAGGCGATAAAGAATATCCCCAGTTCATAGGGCAATTGCTCAGCAACGCCCTACTTATCACCTACTTGCCTTCTACTTATCATTTGCCTACGTTTTACCTTCCGGCACGCTTACGACGAATCGCTCGCACAACGATGAAAGCAATGATGCCCGCCCAGGCCAATCCGGAAACCACCGCGCCCTGTACCAGCAGCGGCGAGCAGTAGGAAAGCTCTATGCTATTCTCGCCCTCGGATACCGGGATGGCCATAAGGCAGTCGCCCACCAGCTCGGGCTGAACCTCCCGGCCGTTCACCTTCACCGTCCAGCCGGCATCATAGGGAATGCTCATGAACAAGTAAGCGTCTTCCGCCGAAGCAGTATAGCTGGCAGAGATAGACCCATCACGGAATTCGTTGAAGGTAGCTGCCTTGGCATTGGCTTGCTCGGTGAAGGAGTCCAGCAGCTCCTTGTTCGCCTCGACCAAATAGAGGGTCATATCCTCATCGGAGCCGAGCTCGGCAGGACCGGTAAAGGCAATTTCCTCGCCAGCAGAAACGCTACCGACAGGCACAATGCCGTACGTGAAGCAATGGTAATATCCACCCACAACAGCGCTACCGCCGACACTCAACTGGAAACCATACCAATAATAATAATCCTTGTAGCTCTTAGACGACCGTATCTCTAGATAGCACAAGTTACTCGTTGAGCTCTCGTCAGACACCCAGAGAATGCCGGTATCACCTGAAGACACCTTTGTTGCCGCAAGCTGGCTATACATCAAACCATCGGTATTGAATATCGCTTGGAACAACTTGTTTTGATAGGAAAACGCATCAGACTGCTCATCGATCGTGGCTGTCGCTCCAGCCCCCACACCAAAGGCGAGAGGAAAAGCATTTCCGTTCTTATACCAATAATGCGCGCTTCCATCCGAGCGATCGCCCCGACCGCCAGATTCCAATCCGGTTTCTTGATAGCCATAAACCGCATCACCCGTGGCAATATAGCGCAAGCCTAGCAAAGAGTCTGACGGCAAAATTGGCGCCGGGAACGTCCCTTGAATAACGCCAGCCGCATCAGACTGCCGCGCCATATAACCGATATTGCCCATGAAACGCGAAACAAGGGTGTCGTTGGTCGAGAGATAAGAGCTCAGCGGCATATAGCCTAAAGCAAGGCTTTCGCTGGTAGGGACGCGAGAACGGGTATGGTCATGCACAACGGAATATGTCTTGTCCACACGGTAGAGCCCAGAATCAGATTCTTCCAATTCCGCAAGGCCTTGTTTGGCTTCTGAATTGTACTGGGGATATTCTCCATTGAATACATTCCGGCAAACAACTTCGTCGACAGCAATAACCGAAAACGCATTGACGCCCATATCCACCGAGACAACCAGCACCAAAACCACAGCCCCGATCCTACCAGCAAGCCCACGCTTAAGCCGGCTATGCACCCCTCCATGCGACGAGCGCTCAATTACTGCCCAAACGGCAAACAACGCCAAGCAGGTAATAATAAAGAGACCGAAACAAACAGGCGCAGTGAAAAACGAGAAGCACCCGAGAACGAATTCATTATCAACCTTGCCCGCATCGATAAACGCCGTAGAGGCGTATTCAAGACCATACGAGCTAAACCCGCCCAGAGCCAGACCGATCGCGCCAACCGCAACAAGACACGACAGCACCCGCAGGACTTCTTTTCGAGCAGGCAAGCCATTGCCCAGAGCATAAGCACCGGCAAACACAAAGAAAAATTCGAATACGAACCCCCACCGACAATAGTAGTTATTCCCGTCGGTGAAGCCGGTCCAAACCCTATCGAGCGCAGAGACGAGCATGCACAGAAGCAGGACAAAGAGCACGGCAGCAAAAGCCACCCTGTCTCGCTTGGAAACCTTCCGTGTGAACAACAGCAGAAATACCGCAGCCAGGGGAAGAACCCCACAGAACAGTTGCGGCTTGCTCCAGCTGTACTCGAAACTAAGCGGCAAAACCGCCGTGAAAAAATCCCATGGCCAGCATCGCCGAAATCCGTTCCCGGCCTCCAACGAATCGCCCTTGCCTGAAAGCAAGCCATATACCGAAGGAGCCAGGATAACGTCCGTTGCCGCCGCAGCAAGCAACAGCACCAGCCCGAACCTGAACAGCTTGCGCACGAAAGCCTTCCAGGGAAATTTGCCACCAGCGCTGTTCGCCTGAAGCCAGAACTCCAACACGAAGACGAGCAGCGAAGCAATAACCGTCATGTAGCCCGTGTACCAGCAACTCCAAATGGACACGGCTAGGGCTACAACGAAAAGCTTCATGCGGCCTTCGGCCACAAACCGATACACGCCCAAAGCGACCAACGGCATAAGGATCGGGGCATCGAGCCACATGATGTTGGTAGCCTGAACAAGGTTGTACTGGCACAACGCATAGCAGATGGCAAACGACAAAACCAGCGGCCGCCCAACGCTGGGCAATCTGCGCCGGATAAACACTGCGATAGTGATCCCGCACAGCCCCGTACGCAACAGCCGCACAAAGAAATAGAAGTCCTCAATGTCTCCCTGAGGGAAGAACACCAACAGCAAGTTCAGCGGCGAGGCCACATAGTAGCTATAGGTAGCGAACATGTTGCCACCCAGCGATTTGCCCGACGAATAGAGAAGGTTAGCATCGCCCAAAAGCACATTCTGGAACCAAGCCAACAGGTTGGCGTATTGGTAGGCAACGTCGTAGTCTTCACCAAGAAGACGTATATCGCCGAAAGGATATTCGCCAGCCAAAACAAGACAGATAAGCAAAACAACAACAGGAATGAGAGAACACGCGGCATAGAAGGCCACGTGTCCGGCAAAACGTCCCAGTTTGCCCTCAGCTGTAAGCTTTTCCGTTCCAAAACCCATAGAGTCACCAACTTAAAGAACAGCGCAAAGGCGGCAATGCGCGATACCGCAAACCCACGCTGATCACGCTACTTTTGCGCTTCTTCTATCCCCTTCTTGTTGACCTTGCGTTTGCCGAAAGCCAGAAGGTCGTCAGCCAAGGAACCAACACCCCGAACACGCAAAACACCAAGGGCACGTGAGCTCAGGTGCTTAGCGTAGGGCCAACGCGAAATCTTAGGCGCCGGTTTGCCCAACACCTCAAAATAGAAACGCTTCTTCGCGGGCGAAAGCCTGCGGCATTCAACGACATATTCCTCAGGAATTCGCGCAAACACCTCACGGGTCTTGGCTTGCACCAAAGGAGTCTCCCAGCCGTCATCAACAAGAGCTCCGTCCACATAGTTGAAGCCACGCACCATATGCGCCATCCAAATGCCCTTGTCGGTTACTCCCATCTCTTGCAGCATGTCGGCCATTTCGAGCCAGCGGTTGAACGGCAATGCGATTTTCTCGTCGGAGCCATGATTCAGCGTTGATCCGGGTAGATCGGCACGATAACAGTAAAAGGGCTTGTTAAGGTAAGCGATGCTCTTCGCCTTGCAGAGCGTGTCTATCAAGAACGGGTTGTCCGCCCACCCTGCACCTGGATACGGATGGAAGCGAATGCCCTCATGGTTCAAAAAAGCGCGCCGATACAGCGCCGACCAAATGGAGGGGTGACCTTCCAGCAGAATCGGAGCATCCTTCAAAACAAAAGGCTTCTTCGAGGTTTTAAGCTCTGCCGCAAGCAGGTTCAGCTTCCGTTTGAGCGTTTTAGGGTCATCCCACTCGAAAAGGTCGTACCAGGGGGTCTTGATAACGTCTATGCCGCCGCCAAGCTCATCCCCCAACTTAAGCATTTCCTCGAACATTCCGGGCAGCAGGTAGTCGTCCGGTTCGATGATGGCCACGTATTCACCGCGCGCCATTCCCAGACCCCTATTGCAAGTTGCGCCATAGCCTTCGTTGGCCTTGTCCACGCAGACAATACGGGAGTCCGCTTGGGCATGTGCGCGCATGATGGCCGAGGATCCGTCGGAAGATCCATCGTTCAGGCAGATTATCTCTATGTTCTGCAGCGTTTGTTTCTGAATGCTATCAAGGCATTCATCTAAGAAACGCTCAACGTTACAGATTGGAACTATCACCGAAACGCGTGGTACGTCCGTCATACCCGACACAATACCTCCCCTTTACGCAAAACGCGGGGCAGAACACCCCGCGCATAACCTTACCGTATTTACCGGGTCGATATAACCGCCTGCACGAAGACCCCGCTAGTTAGCAGCTGAGGCATTGGGCGCCGAAACGATGCCGTCCCCTCACAGCGAGGCCTCCCTGAGGCATTTTGCGCCCACCAGCACAAACTCGCCCATGGAATGGATGGTTTCGCCAGTGTTGGCAACTTTAGAATGGTGAGCATGCACCCCTCCCTAGTTGCCGCCCCGCAATTATAACGTGATGGGAAGCAGCCTAGATTGATCCTCGGTCAACCGATGCCCGAATGCATTCTCCCAATTCCCGCTTTTGCAACTTTTGCGTTCCTTTGCGAGTTTTAACAAACGGTGCCTACCAGCCGAAAAGGCAAAGCAAATTCTTTGAGCATGTCGCCATCCAGCGATTCGCCCTGTGTTTGCGCCTTGGCTGGTTCCTAGAGAAGCACGGCGCAAAAGCCATCCTCGGCAAAGCCCTTGGGATGAACTAGCGCGACCCCTCTTCGGCCATCTGCTCCATATCCTCAAGAACGCTTCTAGGATCTATGGCGGGCAAGACGAGAAGCCCCGTCGAAGAGTAGCGAGATGCGCCCTCTATAACGTCACGGATCTTTCCCCATACAAACGTTATCCCGTTCACCGTCAAAGCGTCACGAATATCGCTTTCTTTTGCTGCCGTTTCGGGGCATCTAGCAAGGCCGCTCATCTTGCATTCGATACGAACATCGGGTTCGGATTCCTCTCCCGATGCTCGTATCGTCCAATTCAGGTCGATCGAACAATCGCAAATCACCGAACCGTCTTGCTTGGCAAACGAAGCATCAACCTGGGCGGTTAACTGACTCTCGCCGCCGACTAGTTCTTTGTTCCCTATCTTTGATTCAGTTGCCCGCTCTGCATCGAACAAAAACCGGACTACTCTTGAGTCCCCGTATTGGATGGACGACACCCTCATACTCATGCGGCCTCAACCTCCAATTCTCTGGATAGACCAACGTTTTTTCTGTTCAGGTATTCCGTCGATGCTTCCCCGCTAAACTTCAGCACCGGTTCTTCAGAGACAATACTTTCAAACCCAAAACCCCTGATCACAGTAGTAATTTCAGAGCTGTTCCCATTGATCTTTTCAAGCTCGAAGGACATATTCACGTTCAGCGCAAGCTCGAACTGGGCAATTGTTTCTAGCGTCATGTTGGGCTGGGTGTTTAAAAGATTGGAAAGCCGTGATTGGCTGATGCCCATCTTGTTGGCAAGTTCTTTTTTGCTGAGCCCTTGATGCTCCATCTCCTGCACAAACATGTATGCAATATCCAAGGCATGCTCATATGCCCTTGTGTTAGGGGTTTCGTTTTCTTCAAGAAAATCAGAGAGCTTCATTTATCCCTTCCCTCCGCTCGTGCCGTTTAGTTCTTCTTTCAATAAGCGAGATGCCGCAGAGACAAGCGGCTTGGCTTTGTCTATCTCTTTGTGCACGTTTCCACTTCCCTGATGGCCATCAAATTGGAACAGCAAGACAACTTCTGGCGGCTTTCTGCACAGGATATATGCCATCTCCCGTTTTACTCCAGAGTAGCCTTTGACTTCATACAGCCCTGGAACCTGATTGATCTTCCGAAGCTTGTTTACCTTACAGGACGCTTCAACGCCGTAATCGAGAATTCTCTTGATCTGATTGATGAGATTAACCGCAACATCAGAATCCTTCTTGTTTCTAACCATCTTCTCGAAAGGAGACGAGGCGCTTCCGGTTGCCGCCAATTCCCAGAAGAAATGATCATCGTCAATTTCATGACATATCAGCTTATAGCCATCGCCCATCAGCGTCCTTTCACTTCATTTATAAGTGAAGTATAGGCTATACAGGCAAGAAGCAAAAGACCACTTCACAGCGAGCCCCCCTTGAGACATTTTGCCCCCACCAGCACAAACTCGTCCGTGGAATGGATTGTCTCGCCGGTGTTTGCAACTTTTGCGTTCCTTTGCGAGTTTTAACAAACGGCGTCTCCCAGCCGAAAAGGCAGGTCAGAGCAGAAACAATGCCTACACCCGGCAGTGATCAAGCTCATCACAAGTAAACGCTCTTAAGGAAATCGAGTGTTTCGCTTAGCTCTGCCCGCTTCCTGCGGTCCGTCACTTGCAGGATGTGTTCAGAAAAATCATCGAAGAACATCTCAGCATCGGCGCGCAACTGGCCTGCCAAAGCAAGCCTCGAACTCCCCGAAAGCAGTCCGGCCAGCTTCGCAACATCAGCTCTGTGCTTCTTAAGCTCCTTGTCCTGAATGCGGATCCCCTCACCGTGCAGACGGTTGTTGTCGATATGCGCGCGCATTTTGAGGGGAATGATATGCTGCGCCGCCGATCAAAACGTACTCGTGCTCATGCCCGGCCATGGCCTCTGCAAACTTCTCAATACCGGCTACTACAGGCATGCTACCTCCCTTAACTGCGCAATCGCGTCCGCAAGACGCACATCCTTGTCTTGTTCGCCTTTCATCTGCGCATATAACCCCAGCGCGTCAAGGGACCGAAGTCCCGTCGACGCGACCGAAACGTCGCTTGACCCGTCCAATTCGTAGGCCCACTCCTCAACAACGACATCAGCCTTTTCAAACCACGCTGCCTCGACCCAGCTTTCCCCAACACCCTCGCGAAAACGAGCGGCGTCTTTGGCATACATCGCAACATGAACAGTTCCTGAGTCAAAAGCGAGGTCGGTATAAAACGAAAGTGCACTTTCCCCGCAAAGAAAAGCCTCCGAGGTCTTAAGCGCACCCAACACCCCTTCCCCTTTTAGGGCAAAACGGCGTTTTACGGGCGAAGCAAGGTACGGCTCGAAGGCCTCAAGCAATTTTTCTTTGGAAGCACCTGGATTCCTGAGTACCTTGCGCCTCCATTCGGAAGAGAGGACCGCGGGGCAGATAGCCGATATCTCGGCCAAGCATTTCGAGATGGCAGCCCTGCTAACGCCGCAAGCTTCCGCCAAGTCGGTAGCCGTTAGGCCATCCCATCTGCCCGCAATAAGATTCAGGGCTATCCTCTGGGAGCGCGGAGACATGGGGGCAGGTGCACCATTTTCAGGGACAGGCGTTGCGGCCATGCCCAGAAAAGGCAAGAAAACATTCTGTTCGTCTTTGATGTAGGCGATGCCTTCGGATGCCAACGCCTTCATAAGGCCGTAATCCAAATAGGGAGAATAGATAACGACCCGGCGCGCATCCTCTTTGGAAACAGCTCGGACAAGAGCCCTAGATGAAAGCATGCCCGGGCGACCCTTTGGGGAAGCAAGGATGAAGCCTTGGTCAACCCCATCAAGACACGCGGAAGCAATCTCGAATTCCTTACAGAAACGGCGGGGGATCTTGTCTTCAATGCTATCGGGGGCAACAAGCAGCGACATTGAAAATATGCGCGGATAGCTTTCTTCCATACATATCCCTCCATCGTTTTACTGTCATTTTATCTTTTTCTGAAACGACAGTAAAATGATGGAGGCGCATCCACTGCGCCCCGCGAAACCTTCGCTCTAGACAGCGCTATCCCGCGCTCCCCAACAGCCACATTGCCTGGGACAGATAGGTAAGCAGGGCCGTTTTGCCGGTTCCACGCGCGCCGGTGAAGATGGTCGAAAGATTCGGGTCACCGGGGCCGGAAACCATTCGCCCCGAGCACAAAAAGGCCTACTTCGATGCAACGAACCCTTTGGCCTGGACCCGGTAAAGAGCAAAACACAAAATCGAAACGCGGGGCAAAATGCCCCGCGCATAACCTTGCTGTATTAGCCCAGCCCAAAACAAGCCAGGGCCCAACCCTGTCTACTTCCTCCCGCGAGCAAACCGGACAACGGCCTTCGCAGCCTCTCGGCGGCGCGAACCCAAAGGCAGCACGCCATCGAACACGGTACGCAGGGGGCTGTCTTCAGAAATGGCGGGTTCATGCATGCTGGGTTCTGCCTCTATGGTGGACATATCAACGCTTGCCGCAAGCATGGCTTCGTAGAATGGGGTTTTACGGACGTATTGCCAATAGCGAGTTTGCAAGTCGCAGGGGCCGGGCTTCCAGGGTTTTTCGCAGCCAGCGTAGTGGATGATCTTCGGATCGGCGTAAGCCGCCAAAAATTTGTCGTAGACATCGGCAGGCGCAAAGCCAAAGAGGTTCTTGATGCGCCCACAGCAGTCGTTCATAACGTTCCACTCGTTATCCAAGTACACCACGCGACCTTCGCAATGGGCGTTGAGAATGTCCTGATCGTCGTAAATGTATTTGGGTTCGGAAGCAATCTCCAACCACTTCTCGAAGGAGTAGAGCTTGCGCATCTCCGTCAAATTCAGAACAAGGACTCCGGCCTGGAAGTACGAATACGGGTCCTTCATCTGTAGCACTTCCTGCGTGTAGCGCAGGCGTTCCCCATCGTTCAAATTCAGGTTGCCCAAGTAGTCGATGTCGTGCGCGGCTGCAAGCAGGTTATCGCCCAACTCCGTTGCGAACAGCTGCGAAACATCGCCAAGCACCAGCAGGTCGGAATCAAGGTACAGAACCTTTTCGTAGCCGGGCAGGATCTTTTGGATAAGGAAACGGTAATAGGTTTCGATACTGATGTGCTCGTTGCTGGTTTGGAGGTTGTATTGCGAAACCATGTCAGCAACGTTGGCAAAACGCACTGCGGCATTCTCGAACTGCGCAAAAAATTCGAGCATGAGCCGCTTGTTCTCGTCGGAAAAGTCCTTTTCAAGGACAACCACGTCGTAGAAACAATCCTTGGACGCATTCGCCAACATGGAATACGCCGTGGTGGTAACCATGGGCACATAGTTGTTGTCTGCCGCAAACACAACGGGCACAACCTGCTTGCCCGCCCCATCAACGGCGGCAAGCACGGGTGAAACAAGATGCTCTGGGTGCTCGAAATGCACGCACTGCACCTGCTTGTGCTTGAGGCCTGGATTGATGCGCTTCTCGTGGTTGAGCCAGATGTTGAACAGTCGTTCAGACAAATGGCCCGGCGTGCGCAAGGCTTCATGGCTAAGCAGCGAAGTGTCCCACTCGGCAACGAAACGCTCCAGCATAGGGAACATCCACTCGCAGTAACGGAAAAACAGCTCCTTACGCATGATGTACATATTGCAGAAGCAAGTATTGCTGCCAGCAAGGAAGGCATCGGCATCTTCAGCGTAGTCGGGATGGCTCTCCTTCAGGATCTCTATGATCCGATCAAGGTGTTGGATCTTCAGGTACGGCGCACGAGCATAATGGTCGTGCGTGCTGGTGAATGCCTCGGGGAAAGTGGACAAATCTTTAATGCCAGTAGTTACGATATCGAAGCCTTCAACCGCTGAAGCAATGGCGGCATCGTCTAGGCAATAACGCTCCTGCGTGCCCCAATCGATGGCATTGTCGATAACCTCGCCCCAGAGGTTTTCCTCGTGCTCTTCTTCTGAAAAGTCGAAGTAGCGGCGGTAGTGGCAGAAACCGTAGTATTGGGCATCGACGTTCTTCCAAGCCCAGTACTGGGTGGTCAACTCGCAATACATGGGGTTTTGGCTGGCAATGTTTTCCCCAGAATCATCTTGGTACGCCCACAAAAGCCGCTTGCGGTTTTGCATAGGGCCCACCTGAACCGGCTGCAGGATTTTGCTGTGGTAGGTTTCAACGTCTTTGTGGGTAGTAACGAAGATGCGGATGGGCTGAGACTCATACAGCGGCCGCATAGCAAGAGTGGGTTCGCACCCCTCGGCGAACCTATTGCCGCGCTCAAGCTCGTTGAGGTGGGAAACCGCACTTTCCCTCATGGACAGATAGCGCTTGGAGCCGACGCCCCCAGCCTCAACATCAACCCTTTCGGCGTCTGCTTTAAGGCGAAACAGCACATCGGAGGCCTCAATCAGCCCTTCCGAACAGTAGAGGGAATAAGCCCTATCTCTGGTAAAGCGCCAGAGCTCGCCCGCAACGGCATCGGCGGGCCACAAAGACAACAGGCGCCCGATCGCATCTTGCCGGCATTCTATGGGCAAATTATCGAAGGCTTCATTGACTGAATGGGCAACCAGAAGATCCCTCACATCGCCCAAGCGGTCGGCGTAATCGGAGCGCTCGAATTCGTTGCCATGCAAGTCAATAAAAGCCCTTACAGACTCGTATGCCTGCGCATCCGCATTACACCAGCGTTGAAAGTTGTCGAAGGTGTAATCGTTTCCAAGCGTCTCGCCTCGTCCAAGATGATACTCGTACCAGACATCGGCGGTAGCGCGATAAGAGCCCGCCACCAAGCAGGTAATGAAGCTCGCATAGAGGTCGTCGGCGTACGAAAGATGCTCAGCCTGAGCCAATGACCAGGCTTTTCTTGCCACGTCCCCGGCATAAACCTTGTGATGGACCTGCCAATCGAACCCGTTTTCCTGGTCGAATTGATACCTTAGAATATCGTTGCCAAAAAGCCCACGAACCGGAGCCGTCAGAAACTCCGTCATGCCTTCGGATGAAGCTTCGGCTGCCGAGCTTTCGGGGACCACTTTTACGCCAAAATGAAGGATATCGACCGGAGCCGCACGCAGCGCTTCGTCCAAAGACTGCAAGGCCCCTTGGATCAAGACATCGTCCTGATCCATAAGCATCACGTATTCACCCGATGAGGCAAGGACGCCTTCCCTGCGGGCGCACAGGGTTCCGCCATTTGCTTCCCGATGGATTACCTTCACGAGAGGTTCGTCGCTATATACGGGATCAAGAGAGTCCCCCGTATGGCCGGGATCGCGGTCGTCGACGATCAGGATCTCGACAGAATCAAACTTCTGCGCGAGCACGCTACCAACACATTGCTCAATATAAGGAAAACCATTATAGAAAGGCACAATAACTGAAAAACGTGGACGCACAGGCCCCTCCTATACAAGTCGCTATACTAACCTCAGTATAATATCGGCATAAAATCCCTTATCGAAAGATGGCCCATGAAGATCGAATCTGCAGGTATTTGTCGCGCAAGCAAGCGAGTCTACGAGAAGCTGATTATTAGCGATGCCGCGCCAGGACTTACCGTAGCCCCGTACCTGGGCCAAGAAGAAGGCATTTCTCCTCTGCCTTGCAAGCTTTTCCGCCTTAAAGGCAGCGAATACGTTTCTGTATACCCCGACCTCCCCATCGAGAAGGCCCAATACGCCATAGGAGCCTTCGACAAAGACGGCATCCTGGCTGATTCGGCGATTCATACCATCGATTTCAAAAAGGCAAAATGGGAATCGCGAAAGAACTACCGCCTGAACCCGGAGCCTTGCAAGGAGATTCGACTCTACGACGAATCTCACGATGAGGCACATGCCTGGGGCGACATCCGGCTTGTACAGCTTTTCGGGCGGCCAAACCATATCCAATGCCGGATCAACATAACGCTGCACAACACAGCAGCAGACGACCTTCAGGTACTTGTCCTGAACAACAAGCTTGAAACCATCGTGGACTCCTACATCCTACTTGGCGAAGCTGATGTTGAATTTGCCCAATATTCCGCATCGAAGGCAAAAACTATTTCGGCATCCCTCTGCATCCCTTGGGACACGCAAGACGCCTTTATCATTGCCCGGAGCAGGAAGCAACCCGCCCTCTTCGCCCAGCTCGCCATCGCTGAAGAAACTTGGGGGAAAGGCGTGGAGAAAACCGAAAAGGCAATCGAGAACAGCATGGTGATTGCCGCTGATTACGACAGGTGGTTCAGGGAACATCGCCTTACGCCCTATCAGGCAAGCGAACAAGCACTGTGCACCTTCGAGCTAATGCCCCTGTTCAGCATTATTGTTCCGCTGTATAAAACCCCTATCGATCTATTCGACGACATGCTAGGGTCAGTTCTTGCACAAACATACCAGAACTGGGAATGCATCTTAGTCAACTCAACTCCAGAAGACGAAGCGCTTAGTGCTCGCGTTAAAGAGGCAGAAGCAAACGACCATCGCATCCGCGTTGTCACCCTGCAAGAAAACCTGGGGATCTCCTTGAACACGAACAAGGGCATAGCCGCAGCAAAAGGTGATTTCATCTGCTTCTTCGACCATGACGACGTTACCGAGCCCGACCTTCTTTTTGAGTATGTAAAAGAGATCAACGAATTCCCCAATACAGATCTTCTGTATTGCGATGAGGACAAGCTTTCCGCCGACGGCGTCTACTGCGACCCGGTTTTCAAGATAGATTTCAGCTTGGACCTGCTCCGAAACAACAACTACATTTGCCACATGCTCTGTATCAGGAAGTCGCTACTTGATCAGCTGCAACCAAACACGAAAGACCTCGATGGGGCGCAAGACCACAGCCTGACCCTGCAAGCAGCAGAGAAAGCGCGACGGATCGGTCACGCCACCCGCATCCTCTACCATTGGCGAAAGGCGCCCGGCTCAACCGCGGCATCGGGCGATGCAAAACCCTATGCCGCTGCGGCGGGAGTCCTCGGTGTTCAGAAACATCTGGATAGAGCCGGCCTGAAGGGCACGGTTACCAGCTATGCAAACCAGACCATATACAAGGTTGATTACGATGTCCCCAAAAACGATCCTCTGGTCTCCATTCTGATTCACTGCGACGAAGGCTCAGCAAACCTGAACCGCTGCATCGATTCAATCTTGGAGAATAGCACCTATCGCAATTATGAGATCATCGTCATTAAAACTAGCCGTGCTTGCTCCGACTCATCCAGCCTAGAAGGCAAAGCCGTGCTTCCCTCCCAAGTGGTTGGCGTTTACCAACAAGAAGGCAGCTGCAACTTTCCAGACGCCATCAACCAAGGGCGCAAACTTGCAAAGGGAGACTTCCTCCTGCTACTCAGCAGCAATGCAAGGATAGCCACGAACGACTGGATCGAGCGAATGCTCGGAAACTGCGCGCGCCCTGAAGTGGGAGCTGTAGGTGTTAAGGCATGCTACCCCGACGGTATAATCTATGATGCAGGCATCGCACTAGGCGAAACACCTTGGCATTCGTTCCAGGGAATCCCCAAAGAACATTGGGCACCCTATTATGCAAAGCTCCAGAGAAACACCAGCGCCATATCCGCAATATGCTGCATGGTTCGCACCGAGCTCTTCGATGCAGTGCAGGGCTTTACCGTCGATTTCCCGCATGCCTTCAGTGATATTGATTTCTGCCTGAAGCTTCAAGGCTCGAACAAACTTATCGTCTATCTCCCCGATGTTGAGATCATTTACAGCAAGGCCGACCCAAGCAGCTTCATTGCCAAAAATAAGGAGAGGGAGCAGCATAACCGCGAACTCACCCTTCTTAAGCACCGATGGATTAACGTCTTTGCCAAAGAAGATCCCTACTACAGCAAAGGGCTTCCAAAAAATAACGGCAAAAGCAAAGCTGTAGCACCCTGACATCCATCAATCAGTGATGGGAGGCTTGCTCCAACAAGCCGAATAACGATAAATGGGGGGCTACCCCCATTTATCTCATCGCGTCTTTATCCGACGATCCGATAAAGACGCAAATCGCCTTCAGCCAGAACGACTTCGAAGCCCTCGGTCTCATCGTCTATTGATTCAATGTCTGCCCAGCCGCTTTTACGATAAGAGCAATTGACGGACCACTGCTCATCACCTTTATCAACATAAGAATCACCAATATCAAGCTTTATCAGGTATTTTACGCCTAAGGCAGAAACAGCCTCTCGTACTTCAGAATCATACGAGCACTCGCTCAAGCGGGTGCGCAGTAACCCTTCCTGCTCCGTGGATCCGGGACCCTTGTCAGGGTACGTTCTGTAATAAACATTCATGCCATCCTGCAAATAAGCAAAACAACTTCCATCGTATTTGTGGTTGAACACTAGGTCGTCACCGGTTATTTCCTTAGCCTTCTGAACGAATGCCCGCTCATCATTCGTATAAGAGGTATAGGTTTGGCTGCAGCCCGAATTCAGCTCCGCAACTCGCTTTCCCGCATATCCATAGGCCGTGCTCCACGAGCCTTCCTGAAAAGAATAGGAAGGGCAATAGATCAGCCCTGCCATCAGCAAGGCTCCAAATACGCATGATCTAGCAGTGATACCTATTTGATAATCCTTTTCTATACCGCCCTTTGAAGCACGGACAAGCCCTGCAAGTATCTGCCCAAGAAATGCGAGCCCGATACACGAGAGGGGAACCGCGGTAAAGGCAACATTCGCAGCGATGCGCCATTGATCCGTATACCAAAAGCCCGTTAGGTACGAATCCAAGAATCCGTCGCTCGATGCGCATACGAAGTACTGGACGCAAGTAAAGGCGAATGGGAATACGATCCATCTATCTTTTTTTAAGATAAAGCATCTAGCAATGCCCAAGTAAACAAGGAGCGACAGGGCTATTTGAGGGACGCCGTTACGAAGAGATAGCGTAACCACATCCATAAACGCCTGACCAGAAGTAGTGATGGAGGGCCAGCAATAACTTACCGTCATCCTAAACGGCGGGGCGAGAAACAGGGCGGTCCACAAACCGAGGCAAAGCAAGGCGAAAAGGGCAGCAGAGCAAAGCGGAAGCCACCGATGACCGGGTTTCAACGCCGCGATATGTCTGTATACAAAAGCACAGCAGTATGGAGCCAAAAGAATTGCCGCCAAGAACAAGCTGTTCGGATGCAGCGCGGCCAGCCCAACGCCCGAAAGCAGGAACAACAGAAGCGCCGGCCCTCTTTTTTCCGAGCCCAGGTTTCCCAGCAGGTCAACAAACAGCACCACGAAAGCGGGTAAGCAGCACATGCCTGCAAGATTTGGGTACAAAGGCCCAAACAAAAATAAGCCTAGCGGAAAAGCAGTAGAAGCAACCGCGCAAACAGGAGCCGCATAAGCAACTGTCTTATCGCCGGGAAGCAACACCTTAACCATGTAGAAAACGGAGGAAGGGAAAACAACGGCGCATAATGCAAAAATCACCGCGTTCTCGGAAACTGCAGCCGTACATCCAGCAATGGAAGCCGTAACCGCACAAACGATATGCCAAGCCGCCGGATAAAAACCTCCAGAGGCATAACGATCCGACGTGCTGAGGATAGACATGTTTCCCGATTCAAGCATATGGGCAATTACGCCAAGATGCCACGTGTTGTCACCTTGCTGCATAACAGAATCTGCACCATTGAGCTGCTTAACGTAGAAATAGAGAAAAGCGACAAAGGCAATGAAGACGCTTAACGCAACAAACGCGATCTCTGACTTGTCCACCTGAATACGCTTGTCACTGAAATTCCTCAGAAGAGAAACATGCGCAATGGCAAATATCGCTACCGCCGTAAGCACCGACAGCAAAAAGAACAATGGCACGGGCAGGAAGGCACCGAAGCATGCCAGGAAGATGCCGACGATGGAATACAGGCCGCAACTGATAACCGGGGAGATACAAATCGCTTTAATTATGCTCCCTTGAAACCGGGAAACGATAAGGAACCCAGGCAAAAAGAGGACTATCAGTGAAACAAGAAAGCTGAAACCAAAGTCAACCACGCAAGAACTCCTTAGCCTTCGAGAAACTTAGGGGCAGAGAACCGCAAAGGAAAGCGCATTGGCTTAGGGAATATGCGATGCTTCTATTCCATAAGTAGTAATACAGCACACCCACTGAGAACCAAGAGCCAACGCAGGCAAAATACATCCCTACGCCCCTGAAACGGTACCGACTATAGCAAATCACGCCATCAAACAGTCTCCAGATAATCCGCCAACTCCTCTTCCCAATCGCGCGGCACGAAGCCCACGGCCTCGAGCTTGGAGAGGTCGAGCGCCGAGTAGTGCGGCCTCGGGGCGATGGGGCCCTCGGCGCTGGCGTAGTAGGCGGCGGTGCTCACGGGCACGACCTTCTCGCCGTTGCCGTTCTTGGCGTCGAAGCAGGCCTTCGCGATGTCGGCCCAGGACTTGACGGCGCCCGAGCCGGTCATGTTGTAGGTCCCGTAGGGGGCGCAGGTGTCCAGCACGTGGAAGATCGCGGCGGCCATCTGGTCGGTGAAGGTCAGGCGGCCCAGCTGGTCGTCCACGACGGTCACCTGGGGCAGGTCGCCGGCGGCCACCTTATCGCTGAGCATGCACATCGTCTTGGCGAAGTTCTTGCCGTCGCCGATGACCCAGGAGCTGCGAAGGATGTAGTGCTTGGGGCAGCCGCCCACAGCCAGGTCGCCGGCGGCCTTGGACTGGCCGTAGACGCTGACGGGGCTTAAGCCCTCGTCCTCGGTGTGCACCTCGGCGGTGCCGTCGAAGACGTAGTCGCTGGAGATGTGCACGAGCGTGATGCCGTGCTCGGCGCAGGCGCGGGCCAGGAGGGCGGGGGCGGTGGCGTTGGCGGCCCAGCAGGTCACGCGGCCGCCGGGGGCCTCGGCGCGGTCCACGGCGGTGTAGGCGCCGCAGTTGACGACTGTGCCGTAGAGGTCCCAGTCGTACTTGGAGTAGGCCGCCGGGTCGGACATGTCGAAGGTGTCGATGTCGCAGAAGTCGAAGGTGGCCACGCGCCCGGTCTCCTCGGCGAGCTTCCTCACCGCGCGACCCAGCTGGCCGTTGCAGCCGGTGACCAGGGTGCGCTTGGGGGCCATGGGGACGACGTCTTTCAGCATCGGGTGGTTCTTGTCGGCCTCGGAGACGGTGGCCTCCTCCAGCGGGATGGGCCACTCGATGGCGAGCTCGGGGTCGGCCAGGTTCACGAAGGTGTAGGTCTTCTTGAGCTCGGCGGACCAGTGGGCGTTGACCAGGTAGGTGTAGGCGGTCCCGTCCTCCAGGGCCTGGAAGCTGTTGCCCACGCCGCGGGGCACGTAGATCGCCTTGGAGGCGTCGAGCACGCAGGTGTAGACCTTGCCGAAGGTCCCGCTGCCCTCGCGCAGGTCCACCCAGGCACCGAAGACCGAGCCGGCCGCCACGGAGACGAACTTGTCCCAGGGCTCGGCGTGCACGCCGCGGGTGACGCCCTTGTTGGCGTTGAAGCTCACGTTGTTCTGGACGACCTTGAGGTCGGGGATGCCGAGCGCCACCATCTTGGCGCGCTGGAAGTTCTCCTTGAACCAGCCGCGGGAGTCGCCGTGGACGGCGAGGTCGAGGACCTTGAGGCCCTCGATGCCGGTCTCCTCGACGGAGAGGTCCTTCTCGAATGCGATGTCTGCCATGTTGACCGCCCCCCTACTGGCCCTGGGCCTTATAGCGGGCCTCGGTCGCGGCCTTGGCGGGGCGCCACCAGGCCTCGTTGGCCACGTACCAGTCGATGGTGGCCTTGAGCCCCTCGGCGAAGTCGGTGTGGGCCGGCTCCCAGCCGAGCTCCGTGCGGAGCTTGGTGGAGTCGATCGCGTAACGGCGGTCGTGGCCGGGGCGGTCGCGCACCCAGTCGAAGTCGTCGGCGTCCTTGCCCATGGCCTCCAGGATCATGCGGAGGACCGTGATGTTGTTCCTCTCGCCGTCCGCGCCGATGAGGTAGGTCTCGCCCATGCGGCCCTTCGTGAGGATGGTCCAGACGGCGCTGGAGTGGTCCTCGGTGTGGATCCAGTCGCGGACGTTCTCGCCGGCGCCGTAGAGCTTGGGGCGCTCGCCGTCCACGATGTTGGTGATCTGGCGCGGGATGAACTTCTCCACGTGCTGGTAGGGGCCGTAGTTGTTCGAGCAGTTGGAGATCGTGGTCTTGAGGCCGTAGGTGCGGGTCCAGGCGCGCACGAGCATGTCGGAGGCCGCCTTGGTGGAGGAGTACGGGCTGCTCGGCTTGTACGGCGTCTGCTCGGTGAAGCGCGCCGGGTCGTCGATGGCCAGGTCTCCGTACACCTCGTCGGTCGAGACGTGGTGGTAGCGGATGCCGTGCCTGCGGACGGCCTCCAGCAGGCGGAACGTGCCCTCGACGTTGGTGCGCAGGAACGGCTCGGGGTCGGCGATGGAGTTGTCGTTGTGGCTCTCGGCGGCGTAGTGCACGATGGCGTCGTGGCCGGGCACGATCTGCTCCAGGAGCTCCGCGTCGCAGATGTCGCCGACGACCAGCTCGACGCGGTCGGCGGGCAGCCCCGCGA
>CAVAFY010000008.1:0-66435 GCA_963588035.1 Alloprevotella sp.
AACCGGGCAGTTACGCTGATTGTGCGGTGCGAGGGGTGGGGAACCGCCCCTCGCCTTATTATGTGCAGCTAACAGTAGTTCTATTTCCGCCGGATGCAGGCGGGCATGAATCGGAGGGCTGGAACATGGGCATTCGCAAGGCCGGCGCACAGGCAGCTAGCGCGATCTCAACCTGGGGGCTTCGCCACTTGGCGCGCCGCCCGGCGGCCAACCTTCCCGGCAAGATCGCCCTCAAGGTAGACCCGCAGATCATCGCCGAGCAGATGGACAAGGTAACCGAGGGCTCCATCGTGGTGGTGGGCACCAACGGCAAGACCACCATCACCAACATGATCGCCGACGCGCTGGAGCGCCAGGGCAAGAGCATCGCCTGCAACCGCACGGGCGCCAACCTGGCCTACGGCGTGGCCAGCACGCTGCTGCAGACCAAGGGCACGGTGGAATGGGGCGTGTTCGAAAGCGACGAGCTGTGGCTTGCCCATACGCTTCCGCAGGTGCAGGCCAGCTACGTGCTGCTGCTGAACCTGTTCCGCGACCAGCTGGACCGCTGCGGCGAGATCGACCGCGTGCAGGATGCCATCGCCCAGGCGCTCACCGAAAGCCCCAACACCGTGCTCCTGTACAACGCCGACGACCCGCTGTGCACCATCATCGCCCAGAAGGTCCCCAACAAGACCGTGGCCTTCGGCGTGGGCGAGGATATGCATCAGGCGCAGAACGTGGTGGCCGACGCCCAGATGTGCCAGCGCTGCAGCGCGATGTTCACCTACGGGTACCGCCAGTATGGCCAGCTGGGAACCTATTCCTGCCCCAACTGCGGCTTCCATCGCCCCGACTTGGACTTCGCGGCCAAGGGCGTGGTGTTCGGCGACGAGATCACCTTCCAAGTTGAGGAAGCGGCAACGGGCAAGGCGGTATCGCTCCATGCCCAGCGCGCGGGCTCGTACATGGTGTACAACGTGATGGCGGCGTGGCTGGCATCGCACTGCGCCGGCGTGTCCGACGAGGTGTTCCAGCGCGCGGTCGACCTGTTCGACCCGCAGAACGGCCGCCTGCAGTCGCTTACCGTGGAGGGCCGCCCGGTGCTCCTGAACCTGGCGAAGAACCCCACCGGCTTCAATCAGAACATGAAGCTCATCACGCAGGCGAAGGGCAAGAAGGTCGCCGCCTTCTTCATCAACGACAACGAGGCCGACGGCCACGACATCTCGTGGATCTGGGACTGCGACTTCGAGGAGCTTGCCAGCCAGGAGGATGTGCTGGTGTTCGCCGGCGGCATCCGCAAGAACGACCTGCAGCTGCGCCTGAAGTACGCTGGCATCGACGCGCAGACGGTAGACAGCGTGAACGAGGTGGTCGATGCCGCCCTGACGCTTCCCGCCGAGTGGAACATCTACGCCATTGCCAACTACACCTCGCTTCCCGCCGTGCGCTCGGCGCTCATGGCCCGTGCCGACAAGGGCACGGTTTCCAAGCCGACTGCGGGCACGGCGCAGGCGAACTGCTCCAAGAAGTGGCAGGGCGCCGGCCTTGTGCAGCAGCCCGGGGTGGAGGCGTTGGCTGGCCGGCCGCTGCGCATCGTGCACCTGTTCCCCGACCTGCTGAACCTCTATGGCGACGGCGGCAACGTGCGCGTCCTGGCGCAGCGCTGCGCCTGGCGCGGCATCCCCGCTGAAGTGGAAACGGTGCACTACGGCCAGCAGACCGACCTTTCCCAGGCCGACATCGTGTTCCTGGGCGGCGGACCCGACAGGGAACAGCGCCTGGCTTCCGAGGTGCTGCTGGAAATGAAGGGAGACCTCTCTACCTATATAGAGAACAACGGCGCGCTGCTGGCCATCTGCGGCGGCTACCAGATCCTGGGCCGCAACTGGCTGATGGGCGACGAATCGGTGGAGGGCCTAGGCATCCTTGGCTTGGAAACCGTCCGCGCCGGCGCGGGCTTCGACCGCCTGATCGACAACATCGGCTTGCGAAGCGACCTTTCGCCGCAGCCGGTGGTGGGCTACGAGAACCATGCGGGCCGCACCAAGGTGGACGCCGGCGTGAAGCCCTTCGGCCGCGTTGTTTCCAACGTGGGCCATGGCAACGACGACGATTCCGGCTGCGACGGCGCAGTGTACAAGAACTGCATCGGCACGTACCTGCACGGGCCGCTTCTGGGCAAGAACCCCGCAATCGCCGACCATCTTATAGCCTGCGCGCTCGAGCAGCGCTTGGGTTCTCCCGTGCAGCTGGCAGAGCTCGACGATGCGGTGGAGTTGGCCGCAAACCGCTATATGGCGGCCCGCTTGGCGTGCGAATGAGTGCACTTTCCATGAATTTGATTGCCCATCGCAAGTGCGTTATTCATTATTGAGTTCATGTTTGCTTCGAATAACAAACCAACGAGGCGCCAAACACGCAGCGAAAGAAGCCGTGCTTCCCATTCCAGCGTAGGGCGAACCTCGCGCACGCAGCGCCGTGGCAGCGATGCCTACGGTGCCGGCAACTACGGTGACTCCACCTATCGTTCCGTCGCCCATCGCAATACGCGCAAGGGCGCGCACTCGTCCGGCTACCGGGCGGCGAACGGCTCTCATTCCGCGGTTCCTCCGCGCACTGTTTCCAGCAGGTCGTATCGCGGCGGCGTTTCCGGCTCGCACGACCGTGAGCTTCTGGCCAACCAGCGCTCCCGCAAGAAGCGTCAGCGCAAGCGCATCCTGGTTGCCACGCTTTCCGTCCTGTTCGTCCTCATGCTCACCGGCGCCGGTGCGGCGTGGGCGTACATGAGCAACATCAACAACGCCTTGAACGACGGCGTGGACGAAGACCTGCTCAGCTCCCTTTCCGTTACCGATTCGGCATCCGACCCGTTCTACATGCTGCTCATCGGCATCGACAAGAGCGAAGAGCGCGAAACCACCAACGAATACGGCGGTGCCTACCGTACCGACTCCATGATCCTCGCGCGCATCGACCCGAAGGATAAGGAAGTAACCCTTATCTCCATCCCCCGCGATACGCAGGTGACCATCGGCTCGCACGGCACGCAGAAGATCAACGCCGCCTACGCATTCGGCGGCCCCTCGGGCGCCGTAAAGGCTGTTGAGAGCCTAGCCGGCGTTTCCATCAGCCATTATGCAGAAATCGACTTCGACGGCTTCGCGGCGGTGGTCGATTCCCTCGGCGGCGTCGACATCAACGTGCAGTACGAGATCAACGACCCCGACTACACGGGTTACCTTGCCGCCGGCCAGCAGACCTTGAACGGCGAGCAGGCGCTTATCTACTGCCGCAGCCGCCATGCCTACGACAAGATCGGCGACGGCGACGCCATCCGCGCAGCCAACCAGCGCACCATGATCTCGGCAATCACGAAGAAGCTCATGAGCTCCGACATCGCCACCCTTACCAACACGGTAAGCACCCTGGCGCAGTACATCACCACCGACTACTCTGTTTCGGGCATCCTCGGCCTTGCCCAATCCATGATCGGCATCGACACCGAGAAGAGCATCTACTCGGCCGCTGTTCCCACCGAATCGGTGTACGAGAACAACATCTGGTACGAGAAGCTGAAGAAAACCGAGTGGGAAAAGATGATGAACCGCGTGAAGCAGGGCCTGTCTCCCACGGAAGAAGACGTGATCGACCAGGCTTCGGGCACCGTGATGGCTTCTTCCGGCAGCGGTGGCTCCGGCTCGGGCGATTCGGATTCCTCTTCTTCGTCTAGCAACTCGTCTTCGTCCAACAGCTCCTCCGCTTCGCTTTCCGGTACCAAGGTCGCCGTGAAGAACGGCAGCGGCATCAGCGGGTGCGCCAGCCAGGCGGCTTCCAAGCTCACCCCGCAGGGCGCGATCTGCGAAACCGGGAACGCCGACGACTACAGCTACAAGACCACGCTGGTCATCTACGACGGCAGCAACCAGGAAAAGGCCCAGAAGGTGGCCGACTTGCTGGGGAAGGGCACCGTCAAGAAGAACGACGGCACCTATTCCTTCAGCGGCGACATCCTGGTGGTCGTGGGCAAGGACTGGCAGTAGCGCTTGCCTGGCCGGAACGGCCTCCGTTGCAACATTTTCTAGGGACGGCTTTGCGGCCGTCCCTTTTTCGTTTCCGGCCGCCGCAGACGGCAGGGCGAAGCCGAACCGAAACCTGGGCGTGCTATCCTTCTTGGCGATAAACAAACGCCTAGGGAAGGTGGTTCCGCGTGGAACATAAGGTTGCATGGGAAAAGTACAGCGATCAGCAGCTCGACGAGCTGAACGCGCTTTCCTCCCGCTATATCGACTTCATCTCGAACAACAAAACCGAGCGCCGCTGCTTTGCCGCTGCGGTTGCCCAGGCAGAGGCCGCCGGCTATCAGCCGCTCGCTGAAGCGGTGAAGGCCGGCACCAAGCTCAAGCCGGGCAGCAAGGTGTGGGCCGGCGTCCACGGCAAGTCGCTCATCCTTGCCTACATCGGCACCGAGCCGCTGGAGGCGGGCCTGAACATCCTGGGCGCCCATATCGACAGCCCCCGCTTGGACCTGAAGCAGAACCCGGTATACGAAAGCAACGGCTTCGCCTTCCTGGACACCCACTACTACGGCGGCATCAAGCACTACCAGTGGGTCACCCTGCCGCTGGCCCTGCACGGCGTCGTCGCCAAGACCGACGGCACGGTTGTGGATGTGAACGTGGGCGACGACGAGGGCGACCCGGTGTTCTGCGTCACCGACCTTCTGCCGCATCTTGGCAACCAGCAGATGGCGAAGAAGGGCAGCGAGGTCGTCGAGGGTGAGAGCCTCGATGTGCTCATCGGCAACCGCCCCCTGGTGATCGAGGACAAGGAAAACGCCTCCGACGAGGAAAAGGCTGCCGCCAAGGAGCCGGTGAAGGCGTTCGCCCTGAAGCTGCTGGAAGAGAAATACGGCATCAAGGAGGAGGACTTCCTCTCCGCCGAGATCGAGGTTGTGCCCGCCGGCCGCGCCCGCGAGCTCGGCTTCGACCGCAGCATGGTGCTGGGCTACGGCCAGGACGACCGCGTGTGCGCCTACACCTCGTTGGAAGCGCAGCTCGCGGTGGAATCGCCGAAGAAGACCGCGGTATGCGTGCTGGTAGACAAGGAGGAGATCGGCAGCGTGGGCGCCACCGGCATGGCCTCGCAGTTCTTCGAGAACACCATCGCGGAGATCGTCGAGCTCACCGAAGGGACCGGCGCCCTTACCCTGCGCCATTGCCTGGGCGCATCGCGCATGCTCTCCAGCGACGTTTCCGCCGGCTTCGACCCGGCCTACTCCTCGGTGTTCGAGCCGAAGAACGCCGCCTACCTGGGCAAGGGCCTGGTGTTCAACAAGTACACGGGCGCCCGCGGCAAGAGCGGCTCCAACGATGCGCGCGCGGAATACGTTGCCTACGTCCGCCGCATCATGGACGACGCCGACATTTCGTTCCAGACCGCCGAGCTGGGCAAAGTGGACGCCGGCGGCGGTGGAACCATCGCCTACATCCCCGCGAAGTACGGCATGGACGTCATCGACTCCGGCGTGGCGGTGCTTTCCATGCACGCCCCCTGGGAAGCCACCAGCAAGGCGGACATCTACGAGGCCTACCGTGGATATGTCGCGTTCCTAGAGGCCTAGAGGTTCCGACAACCAACCGGCTGCTGGATGAACACTTGCTGCTTCGTCCAAAAACGCGGCTTATAGAAAGAATGCCATCGTCCCACCCAGGGGCGGTGGCATTTTTCTTGTATAGCTTTCCCATGTTTCGTGCGGGTGTCTATAATGGGTTAACCTCGCGGAAACCGACCGGGCAAGAAGGGGACCGGCTAGAGCGGGGAATCGGAAAATGAGACTCACTAAGGAGCGCTACATGGCACATTATTTCGACGAACCCTCCCGTACTTTCAACGAGTACCTGCTTGTTCCGGGATACTCCTCTTCGGAATGTATCCCCGAAAAGGTCGACCTCTCCACGCCGCTGGTTCGCTACAAGAAGGGTGAAGAGCCTGCGCTCAAGCTCTCCATCCCCATGGTTTCCGCAATCATGCAGGCCGTTTCCGACGACGGCATGGCCGTTGCGCTGGCCCAGCAGGGCGGCCTTTCCTTCATCTTCGGCTCCCAGAGCATCGAAAGCCAGGCTGCCATGGTCCGTCGCGTCAAGGACCATAAGGCAGGCTTCGTGCGCTCCGATTCGAACCTCACCCCCGACGCCACCCTGCGTGACGTTGTGGCGCTGAAGGAAAAGAGCGGCCACACCACCATGCCCGTCACCGAGGGCGGCAAGGGCCAGGGCAAGCTGCTGGGCATCGTCACCGGCCGCGATTACCGCCTTTCCCGCATGGACCTGGACACCCCCGTTGCCGATTTCATGACCCCGCGCGAAAAGCTCATCGTGGGCACTTCCTCCACCACCCTGAAGGAAGCAAACGACATCATCTGGGACAACAAGCTGAACTCCCTGCCCATCGTCGACGAGAACGACAACCTCATGTACATGGTGTTCCGCAAGGACTACGAGCAGCACAAGTCGAACCCGCACGAGCTGCTGGACTCCCATAAGCGCTACCTGGTTGGCGCCGGCATCAACACGCGCGACTTCGCCGAGCGCGTCCCCGCGCTGGTAGAGGCTGGCGCCGATGCCCTGTGCATCGACTCCTCCGAGGGCTTCTCCGAGTGGCAGAGCCGCACCATCGCCTGGATCCGCTCCCACTACGGCGACTCCGTGAAGGTGGGCGCCGGCAACGTGGTGGACGCCGAGGGCTTCCGTTTCCTGGCTGAAGCTGGCGCCGACTTCATCAAGGTGGGCATCGGCGGCGGCTCCATCTGCATCACGCGCGAGACCAAGGGCATCGGCCGCGGCCAGGCAACCTCCCTCATCGAAGTTGCCAAGGCACGCGACGAGTACTACCGCGAAACGGGCATCTACGTGCCGGTCTGCTCCGACGGCGGCACCGTGTACGACCATCATGTGACGCTGGCCCTGGCCATGGGTGCCGACTTCATCATGCTGGGCCGCTACTTCGCCCGCTTCGACGAGGCTCCCAACAACAAGGTCGTGGTGAACGGCCAGCACATGAAGGAGTACTGGGGCGAAGGCTCCAGCCGCGCCCGCAACTGGCAGCGCTACGACCTGGGCGGCAAGAAGAAGGGCATGACCTTCGAAGAGGGCGTGGATTCCTACGTTCCCTACGCCGGCCCCTTGAAGGACAACGTGGACATCACGCTTTCCAAGGTGAAGAGCACCATGTGCAACTGCGGCGCGCTCACCATCCCCGAGCTGCAGGAAAAGGCGAAGCTCACCGTTATCAGCTCCACCTCCATCGTCGAGGGCGGCGCGCACGACGTTCTGCTGAAGGACAAGACCCCGTACGTGAGCAACACCATCCGCTAGCATTCGGCCTGTTGCCCAGGCGGGCAACGAACATGTTCGGTATCGAGCGGGAGCCTTCGGGCTCCCGCTTCCTTGTTTTGGACAACTGCGCCAACCTGTGGGGCTCTTCATAAAATCTCCCCGCCGGCAAACGACCTGATTTTCGGCAATTCGCGCCTGCCATCTGCGGTTATGCAGCTGTCGGGGCAACCATGAAGGGCCTGTGGATTCCTGGCGATTAGGTGCCCTCTGCCCAGTACGCTACACTTCAAACCATGGTTAACGCACTACATAAAGCGCTTTTCGCGGTGCCGCTCAGTGTGGCCCTGGCCGCCTCGGTGGCCCTGCCGCTTCCCGGTTCGCTGCGCCAAGCGCATGCAGACGAGCTCTCCGATGCCCAGGCAACCCTTGCCGCGGCTTCGTCCGAGCTGGATTCCCTCAACAAGGAATACAACGCGCTGCAGCAACAGCTCTCAGGCCTCGATAGCCAGATCAGCGAGACCACCGAAAAGGTGATCGCCGCCCAGCAGCAGATGCTCAAAGGCCGCGACAACCTTTCCGATGCCATCCTTTCCCAGTACAAGAGCGATGGCTCCCTTTCCCTGGTGGGCATCGTGCTTTCCTCCACGAGCATCGCCGACTTCACCAAGAACCTCACCTACTACACCGCCATCCAGGAAGACGAGGCGGAAAGGGTGGCCGAGCAGAAGCAGCTGCGCGACGAGTTCTCTTCCTCGCTCGAGGAGCTCGATTCCCAGCGCGATGCGCAGCAGAAGCTCTTGAACGAGGCCGACCAGAAGAAGGCCCAGGCCCAGAAGGTGGTAAGCGATGCCTCGGCGAAGGTTTCCTCCATACAGGAAGCCCAGGCCCAGGCGGCCCTGGCAGCCCTTCAGGCCCAGGCCGAGCAGATGAAGGCAGCCGAAGAGCAGAAGCAGGCCGAGGCGCAGAGCCAGGCTACGGAAAGCGCGAACTGGAACACGAACACCGACCGCACGCCCAGCGCGAACACCAACAGCGACTCAGGCAGCAATTCCAACAGTAACTCGAGCTCCAGCTCCGACACCTCGGATTCCTCCACGGGCTGGAAGACGGGCGTCGCGTCTGCCTACGGCGGAAGCTCCGATGCCGGCACCCCCAACCCGGGCACCACGGCAACGGGCGCGGTCTGCGACGACAGCTCGATGGGCGTCGCCATCCCCATGTCCTGGTCGAACTACCGCTCGTACTTCGGACATGCGGTGGAGATCAAGTACGGCGGCAAAACGGTCGTCGCCACCATCAACGACTGCGGCGGCCTTTCCGGCGGCGCTCGCTCGCTGGACCTGCAGCCCGGCGTGTTCAAGGCGTTCGGCTTCAGCACCTGCCAAGATTGGGGCGTGCGCACGGTAAGCTACCGCATCCTGTAAACGCATCGATCCATTCGAAGAGCCCTCCGGGGCTCTTCTTGCTTATAAGGGAAGCGTGGTTTGCTCCGGCGCCGCCGGGGTGGTGCGCGATGCGGCTTGCGCCTGCGTCACTGGGCAGGCCCGTCGCAACAGCCCGGATTGCGCCTGTTTTACGCATTGGGCGGTGCATGCCGGCCAGGGCGGTATAATGGCAAACCGTATATGGATTTGCGCTGGCAGCCTGCGTGCGAGCCAGCTTCGCAAGCAGGGAAGATGTCGGAAAAGGAATCGCCGCATGAAAGAATACAATCCGCACGAGATTGAGCCGCGTTGGCAGAAGCAATGGGCAGACACGGGCGCGCACAAGGCTACTGAGGACACCAGCAAGCCCAAGCGCTACGTGCTCGAGATGTTCCCGTATCCTTCGGGCGACATCCACATGGGCCATGTGCGCAACTACACCATCGGCGACGTAACGGCGCGCTACTACAGCATGCGCGGCTACGACGTGCTGCACCCCATGGGCTGGGATGCGTTCGGCCTTCCCGCTGAAAACGCCGCCATCAAGCACAATTCCCATCCGGCGAAGTGGACCTATGCCAACATCGAAACGCAGAAGGCCAGCTTCAAGCGCATGGGCTTCTCCTACGACTGGGACCGCACGGTCGTTGCGTGCGACCCGGAGTACTACCGCTGGGGCCAATGGATCTTCCTGCAGATGTACAAGCGCGGCCTGGTGGAGCGCCGCAACAGCCCGGTTAACTGGTGCCCGAACTGCAAAACGGTTCTGGCGAACGAGCAGGTCACCGAAGGCGAGTGCTGGCGCTGCCACGGCGCGGTCGAAAAGCGCGACCTTACCCAGTGGTACTACAAGATCACCGATTACGCGCAGGAACTGCTCGACGACCTGGACCAGCTCGACGGCTGGCCCGACCCGGTAAAGCAGATGCAGGCGAACTGGATCGGCCGCTCCGAAGGCGCCGAGGTCGACTTCGAGCTGGTTCCCGCTGAAGGCAAGGACGACGCCCAGACCATCACCGTGTTCACCACGCGCCCCGATACCCTGTTCGGCTGCAGCTTCTTCCTGCTTGCCCCTGAAAGCCCCCTGGTGCACGATCTGGTGTGCGGCACCGAGTACGAGGCCGACGTCATGGCCTTGGTGGAGGCCGCCAAGAAGGTGAGCGCCGTCGAGCGCGCCCAGGGCGACCGCGAGAAGCACGGCGCCTTCACCGGCCGCTACGTGCTGAACCCCGTGAACGGCGAGAAGGTGCCCGTGTGGGTTGCCGACTACATCGTGGCCGACTACGGCACCGGTGCGGTAATGGCCGTTCCCTGCGGCGACCAGCGCGACTTCGAGTTCGCCCGCAAGTACGACCTGCCCATCATCCCTATCATCCTGGGCGAAGACGACCCGCTGTATCCCCAGCTCAACGGCGTGCAGGAGCGCACGGTCACCTCGGTTGACTGGGAAAAGTCCTACGAGGCCGAAGGCGTGCTGGTGCAGTCCGGCAAGTACACCGGCATGGTGGGCGGCAAGCACTCGCCCGCGGTGGACGCCATCATCGGCGACCTGGAGGCGCAGGGCAAGGGCAAGAAGTCGGTGCAGTTCCGCCTGCGCGACTGGCTCATCTCCCGCCAGCGCTACTGGGGCAACCCCATTCCCATTGTGTACTGCGACGAGTGCGGCATCGTGCCCGTTCCCGAAGACCAGCTGCCGGTAAGGCTGCCCGAGGACATCGACCTTGCGGCCGGCGAGACGCTTGCCACGCACGAGGGCTTCGCCCAGTGCACATGCCCGAAGTGCGGCAAGCCTGCGCGCCGTGAGACCGACACCATGGACACCTTCACGTGCTCCAGCTGGTACTACATGCGCTATACCGACCCGCACAACACCGAGCTGCCCTTCGCGTCCGAGCGCGTGAACCGCTGGATGCCGGTGGACCAGTACATCGGCGGCATCGAACACGCCATCCTGCATTTGCTGTACAGCCGCTTCTTCACGAAGGTGCTGCGCGACATGGGCATGCTCGACTTCGACGAGCCCTTCACCAACCTGCTGTGCCAGGGCATGGTGCTCGACGAGAACGGCGAGGTCATGTCGAAGTCGAAGGGCAACGTCATCAGCCCCGAGGACATGATCGCCGGCTACGGTGCCGATGCGGTGCGCGCCTACATCCTGTTCATGGCCCCGCCCGACAAGGAGCTCCAGTGGAACGAGGACGGCCTGGCGGGCATGTACAAGTTCCTGAACCGCGCATGGCGCATGGTGAACGACCTGGCTGGTAACGCCGGCGAGGAAACCTACTTCCAGGCCGGCGCTAAGGAAGCCGATGCGCAGGCAGCCCACGACGAGCTGCTCCGCGAGCGCCATCGCGTGGTGGGCAAGGTCATCGACGACTTCGCGCGCAACAACTTCAACACCGCCATCGCCGCCATCATGGAGTTGGTGAACGCCACAGGCGATTACCTGCGCAAGAACTCCGCCGAAACCCGCGCCGCCAACGCCGAGCTTGCCGCGTTCGACAAGGAAGTGGCCGGCGTCATCGTGAAGCTGCTGGCCCCCATGGCCCCGCACTGGGCAGAAGAGCTGTGGCAGGATGTGCTGGGCAACGAGGGCTCGGTGCACAAGGAGGCGTGGCCCGAGTTCGACCCGAACGCCGCCAAGTCGTCCGAGGTGGAGCTTGCGGTGCAGGTGAACGGCAAGGTGAAGGCCAAGATCACCGTGGCTGCCGACGCAAGCGAGGAAGCTACTCGCCAGGCTGCACTGGATGCCGTTGCCGCCGCCATCGACGGCAAGGACCTCAAGAAGGTAATCATCATCCCTGGCCGTTTGGTGAACGTGGTGGCCAAGTAGCCATCGCCGCAGAACCTGCGCTGCGCATTTGGATTCGACCGCAAGGGCTCCGGATTGCCGGGGCCCTTGCCTGTTTCTGCCGTTCAATCGAACAAAACGCGCTAACCGCGTGAAGGTTCGGGCGGCTTCGGGATGCTTTGCTATGATCGGTTGCCATGGGAAGCAGGCGCAGACAACACGGATGTTTATTCAGGCTGGTACGGGCAGTATTGGGCCTGGTCCTTGCCGCCGTCATCGTGGTGGTGGGCGTCCCCTTGGGGATAAACGCCTGGGTCTGCGGCTCTACCCGTTCCGCCATCGAAACCCAGCAGCAGGCCTGTTCGGACGCCGCAAGCTTCGATGCCGACGCCATCGTGGTCCTGGGTGCGGGCATCAACTGGGACGGCAGCCCTTCCGCCATCCTGAAGGATAGGCTGGACGTTGCCACGTCGCTCTACAACGCCGGCGTTGCGCCCAAGATCATCATGAGCGGCGACAACTCCGATTCCTCCTACAACGAGGTCATGGCCATGGCGAAGTACGCGCGCGCGAACGGCGTGCCGGCCGCCGACATCTTCTGCGACCACGCCGGCCTCTCCACGTACGACTCCATGTACCGCTTAAAGAATGTTTTCAGCGTGCAGCGCTGCGTTGTGGTTACCCAGGAGTACCATCTGTACCGCGCTTTGTACGATGCGCGCGCCTTCGGGATAGATGCCCGCGGCGTGGGCAGCGACTTAAGCGAGTACGCCGACAAGCAATCCTACGAGGAGCGAGAGTTCCTGGCGCGCATCAAGGACTTCGTCGGGGTGCTGACCAAGATGGAGCCCGAAACGAAAAGCGAGCCCGTGTCGCTGAACCAGTCGGGCACCGTCACCCAGTGGTGGTAGCGCGCCGGCGCCTCAGCTGAGCGCGGGGTTCGCGGGCCAAGCAGAAGAAGGGAAGAGCCGTGCCGAAGATCGTCGTGGTAGACACCGATTTCGATAGCAACGACATCGAAGTGGAGATGGCCGCCGAGGCCGGTATCGAGATAGCCCTGTTCCAAGACCGCAGCCCCGAGGCCATCATCAAGAACGCCGCCGATGCCGATGGCGTGGTTACCTCGTACGGCAACTTCCCGGCGAAGGTGTTCGAGGCGCTGCCCAACCTGCAGGTGGTAAGCCGCACTGGCATCGGCTACGACAGCATCGACGTGGAAGCCGCCACCAAGAACCGCACGGCGGTGTGCGTGGTACCTGGCTACGGCACCGAAGTGGTGTCCGACCAGGCGATATCGCTGGCGCTTGCCTGCTTGCGCCGCCTGAACGAAACCGACGCCGACATGCGCGCCGGCGTGTGGGACTACGCCCGCCACCGCCCCTATGGGCAGGTGTTCGGCCGCACCTTCGGTGTGGTCGGCATGGGCGAGATCGGCCGTTGCTGTGCGAAGAAGGCCGCTGGCCTGGGCTTCAAGGTGGTGTGCTACTCGCGCTCGCTCACGCCGGGCAGGCGCACCCCCGAAGGCTACGACATCCTTTCCTACGAAGAACTCCTGCGCGTTTCCGACGTGGTGAGCTTCCATACGGCGCTCACCCCACAGACGCACCACATGCTCGATGCCGAAGCGCTGGCAACCATGAAGCCCACCGCCGTGGTGGTGAACACTTCGCGCGGCGCCGTCATCGACACGGTGGCGCTTGCCAACGCGCTCGAAGAAGGCAGGCTCTGGGGTGCCGGCATAGACGTGTTCGAAGGCGAACCGGTCGATTTCGACCACCCGCTGCTGAAGGCGCCGCATACGGTGCTCAGCCCGCACGTTGCCTACTGGTCGGAGGAATCGGGCCTGGAGCTGCACCATCGCAGCATGCAGGCGGCGATCGACGTGGTGCTGGGCAAGCGCCCCGCAGATTGCCTGAACCCCGAAGCTCTGCGTTTCTAGGGCCCGCCCATGCTGGTCGGCATCATCTCGGACATACACGGCAACCTGAGCGCAGAAGCCGAACGGGCACTGGAGCCGTGCGATCTGATCCTCTGCGCCGGCGACGTTGAGCGCCCTTCCATCCTGATGGAGCTCGACGCCCTGGCGCCCACCGTTGCGGTGCTGGGCAACTGCGACACCGGCCTGCGCGGCATGGACATCCCCTTCACCGCAAGCCCGCGCATCGGCGGTGTGCGCTTCTTCATGACACACCGCCCCGAGGACATCGGCGCACCCGCCGAAGATGTGCGCGTGGTGGTGCACGGGCACACCCATGTTCCCCGCGAAGAGCGCATCGGCAACGTCCTGTACCTGAACCCGGGAAGCGCCAGCAAGCCGCGCGGGGGAAGCGTGAAGAGCATCGCCCGCATCGCCGTCGACGCCGGCAAGGTTGCCAACGTCGAGTTCGTGAACCTGGAACGGCTTTCCTGCTGATGCTTGCCGCTGAAGCCTAGCGGGACGCAGCGGCCCCGCGCCGGCTCGCGCCGGTAGCGCCCCGATTGACCAATCATGGTGCATGCCGTATTATTTACGACTGCTTATGAGATGCGCCGTTAGCTCAGCTGGTAGAGCAGGGGACTTTTAATCCCAAGGCCGCGGGTTCGACTCCCTCACGGCGCACCATCGCACCATCAGGCCGCAGCCCAATTCGGGTTGCGGCCTTTTTGCTGCCGAAACGGATACGGGTGCGGGCGAAAAGGCCATGGGCGGAAGCGCGTTCTGCCCCGCTCCCGGAAGCGGGCCCCGGTTCCGCCCCGGCACCGCACCGAACGAAGCCGGTTTCGCGGCCGCATCGGCAACATGTGGTGGCCTTGTGGGGCTTTCTTGCAAAAAAACCTACGGGTTGATAGACTTTCCATTTGCGTTTGACTACCTACCTGTATCAAAGGAGCTGTCTTGGCTAAACAAGATGCAATCGAGCTTGAGGGAACCGTCGTAGAAGCCCTTCCGAACGCTATGTTCAAGGTCGAGCTTGAGAACGGTCATGAGATCTTGGCCCATATCTCCGGCAAGATGCGCATGCATTACATCAAGATCCTTCCCGGCGACAAGGTCCAGGTCGAGCTTTCCGTATACGACCTCGATCGTGGCCGTATCACCTATCGCTACAAGTAGGAAACGCATTTCACCAAGCAAACTATCGCCTGCGGCTGGGCGTGGTAGATAAAAAGAAACACATTACCGAAAGGAAAATGATATGAAGGTACGTCCTTCGGTCAAGAAAATGTGCGACAAGTGCAAGATCATTCGACGTCATGGCAAGGTGCTCGTAATCTGCGAGAACCCCCGTCATAAGCAGCGTCAGGGTTAAAGAGAAAGGGAACGTATTCATGGCACGTCTCGTTGGTGTCGACCTTCCTCGCGACAAGCGCATTGAAGTCGGCTTGACCTATATCTACGGCATCGGCCTTACCACCTCTAAGAAGATCCTCGCAGAGACCGGCGTAAACCCGGACACCCGCGTGAACGATCTTACGGAAGATGAGCTTTCCAAGCTTCGCGACTACATCCAGGCAAACCTCACCACTGAGGGCGACCTGCATCGCGAGGTATCCCAGAACATCAAGCGCCTCATGGAGATCGGCTGCTATCGTGGCCTGCGCCATCGCCGCGGCCTTCCCGTTCGCGGTCAGCGCACTCACACGAACGCTCGTACCCGCAAGGGCCCGAAGCGTCAAATCGGCGGCAAGAAGAAATAGGGGTGTAACTAGTGGCAGCTAAGAAAAACGTTCGCACGCGCATCAAGCGTTCTGACCGCAAGAACATCGCTGTTGGCGCTGCACACATCAAATCCACTTTCAACAACACGATCGTTTCCATCACGGATCCTCAGGGCAATGTGATCTCCTGGCAGTCCGCTGGTACCGTCGGCTTCAAGGGCTCCCGTAAGTCCACGCCGTTCGCAGCTCAGATGGCAGCTGAGGCAGCAGCAAAGACCGCTATGGAGCATGGCCTCAAGAAGGTCGCTGTGTACGTGAAGGGCCCCGGTTCCGGTCGCGAGACCGCTATCCGCTCCCTTCAGGCAGCAGGCCTCGAAGTAGCCAGCATCCAGGATTGCACCCCCATCCCGCACAACGGTTGCCGTCAGCGCAAGCGTCGTCGCGTCTAACTGAAAGGATCGATACACTATGGCAATTAATAGGACTCCGGTTCTCAAGCGTTGTCGCCAGCTCGGTCTGGATCCTGCTGTTCTCGGTTACAGCAGCAAGAAGGAATCCATCCGTCAGCCCAAGCGTCGTCGCAAGGAATCCGAATACGGCATGCAGCTGCGCGAGAAGCAGAAGGCCAAGTTCATCTACGGCGTTCTGGAGAAGCAGTTCCTCGGTTACTTCAAGCGCGCTAAGTCCATGCCCGGCGTTACCGGTGCAAACCTCATGCGCATCCTCGAGTCCCGTCTCGACAACGTCGTATTCCGCCTCGGCTTCGCCAAGACCCGCAAGGAAGCCCGCCAGATCGTGACCCACGGCCACATCCAGGTGAACGGCCGCCGCGTGGACATCCCGTCCTTCCGCGTGCGCCCCGGCGACCTCGTCGCAGTTGCCCCCAAGGCAAAGGAGCTTCTGGTAATCAAGTCCGCTCTCGTTTCCAACGAAGGCGTTCAGGTTCCCGCATGGCTCGAGGTTGACATCGAGAAGCTTCAGGGCAGCGTTCTTGCTCTTCCCGAGCGCGATCAGATCGATCTCGACATCAACGAGCAGCTTATCGTCGAACTTTACTCGAAGTAGCAAACGCACTGCGGTTTATTAAGGAGGCTTATTCAATATGACAGAGTTCATGAGGCCGACAGTAACGATCGAAGAGGTCAACGAAACCGTTGCCCGCTACGTCGTAGAGCCGCTAGAGCGTGGCTACGGTTACACTCTTGGCAACTGCATGCGTCGTGTTCTGCTCTCGTCTTTGGACGGAGCGAAGGCGACCGCTATCCAGATCGATGGCGTTCAGCATGAGTTCACCACCGCCGAGGGCGTGATCGAGGACATCACCGATATCGTCTTGAACGTTAAGGGCCTGGTATTCAGCGCCCTTAACGGTGACATCAGCGAAGCCACTGCGCATGTGCATGCTGAGGGCCCCTGCACCGTCACGGGCGCTGATCTTGAGGTACCCACCGAGTTCACCCTGATCAACCCCGAGCATGTCATCGCAACCGTTGCTGATGGCGGAACGCTTGATATGACCGTCCGCATCGGCGTTGGGCGCGGCTATGTATCCGCTGAGCGCAACAAGCGCACGGAGGATCCCATTGGCATCATCCACGTCGACTCGCTGTTCTCGCCGGTTCGTCGCTGCACCATGGGCGTCACCGACACCCGTGTTGGCCAGCGCACCGACTACGACAAGCTTGTTCTTGAGGTTGAGACCGACGGTTCCATCAACCCCACCGAGGCTGTGTGCCGTGCTGCGAACATCATCAACCAGTACATGGGCGCATTCCTTATGCTCGATGAGGTTGAGGAAGACGAAGAGGGCGAGGTAGTTTCCATCTTCGCCCCCGAAAACCAGGAGACGAACGCCGAGCTCGACAAGCAGATCGAGGACCTGGACCTTTCCGTCCGCTCCTACAACTGCCTGAAGCGCGCCGGCATCCACTCCGTGCGTCAGCTGGTCGAGTACTCCGAGAACGACCTGCTCAACATTAGGAACTTTGGTGCGAAGTCCATCGAGGAAGTGAAGGACAAGCTCATTTCCATGGACCTCAATTTGAAGCAATAGGAGATTTTAAGATGAGGCACAACTACAAGGGCCGTAAGCTTGGCACCGACTTCAGCCATACCAAGGCAATGAAGAAGAGCCTTGTTGCCGCTCTGTTCACCAACGACCGCATCAAGACGGTCGAGGCTCGCGCCAAGGAGATCCGTCCTGATGTGGACAAGATCATCACGTGGGCAAAGAAGGGTGACCTGCATTCCCGCCGTCTGGCTATCGCCAAGCTCGGCGACAAGGAGCTGGTACGCGAGGTATTCGAGAAGGTTGCCCAGGGTCAGTTTGCTGATCGCCAGGGTGGCTACACCCGCATCATGAAGCTTGGCAACCGCAAGGGCGACAACGCTTCCATGGTAATCATGGAGCTCGTTACCGAGCCCTGCCAGCCCAAGGCAAAGGCCGAAAAGCCCGCTGCCAAGAAGGAAGCTCCCAAGAAGGACGAGAAGCCTGCTGAGGAGCCTAAGGCAGAAGAGGCAGCAGCCGAGGAAGCCGCTACCGAGGAAAAGGCTGAATAACCTTTTCACGGTTGCAATGCATCCGAACTTCAAGGGATCCGATTCGTCGGATCCCTTTTTTGTGTTTGCGGGCTGGATCAAGATCGTGGGTTGGTGGAGCCTCCTAACGGTCCGATTGGTTTGTTGTTTGCAGTTGAGGGAAGGTTCGGTGGGGTTGTGCGGCGTGCGATCCCGCCGGCGGGTGGCCATGAGGCGGGTTTATTGATGCGACACTTTGGGGAATGTGTAGGTTGCTTGGCAACGGCTTGATGGCGTTATGGTGCCGGTAGCTTGTTTGCAACGTTCGGTGGGTACTATAGGGTCTCGCAACCAACGAAAGGATGGCATTCCCCATGGGAAATCGCGGAGGCGCCTGGAAATATCGTATGGCTCAGTGGATGGTGGGCCGCTACGGCATGGACGAGTTGATGCAGGCGATGATGATCGTGGCCTGCGTGCTCATCGTCGTCAACTTCTTCGTTCAATCCGGCATCCTCTCAACGCTTTCCCTGCTGCTCATGGTGCTGGCGCTGTTCCGTTGCTATTCCCGTAACCACCAAGCCCGCAGGAAAGAGCTGGATACCTATCTTCGCCTTATGGAGAAGCCGAAGGCATGGTGGCGACTCACGAACAAGCGCTACGAGAACCGCAAGACCACGCTCTACTTCAAGTGCAAGGGTTGCGGCGCCATGCTCAACGTGCCGAAGGGCAAGGGCAGGATGCGCGTAACCTGTCCCAAGTGCGGCGAAGTGGTAGAGAAGAAGTCGTAGGCAGCCCATTCGGTGCCTTGGCGCGATCAGTCGGTCTGGCTGGCGTGCGTTCCGTCAGAGCCGATCTACGCTTTCGATTGCTGAGCGCTTCCTGCTGTCTTCATCAATGCTTCGAGTCCCATTCGCTCGTCCTTTCGGGCCGGCTAGGGGATGCTCGCTCTGTTCTTGGACACCCGTAGAGCAACTTGCCTCAATTGCGTGCGGTTGGCTTCTCCCCTCAAGAACAAGTTCAGGCTAAATCGCCATGGAATCGACATAATGTGTTCGTAATTATTCACTAATACAATATATAGCGTATATATGGCGTACTAAAATCTTTGCCGTTTATAAAATCAAGGGGTTATTTCAAGAAATCTTCGGCGTAATATAGCCCTCGCTCCCGCAGAACCGAGCGGTTCAGCGGAATGCCACCCATGCCTTGGGTGGCGGTAAACCTATTCGGGTTATTGGGCGGCAAAACCGCCTGCAGGATAGATAGGGGTTCGCATGAAGATCATCAAGCGCGACGGTTCCGAGGCAATTTTCGACTTGCTCAAAATCGCCAACGCCATCAAGGGTGCTAGCGATGAAGCCCCCGAAGAGGAGCGTCTTACTGCCCGCCAAATCGACTACGCCGCCCACAACGTTGCCGATACCTGCGAGGCTTTGGCCCACACGGTGTCCGTTGAAGAAGTGCAGGACATGGTTGAAAACGAGATCATGGCGCTTCACAAGTTCGAGGTGGCGCGCCGTTACATCATCTACCGCTACGTTCAGAACCTGAAGCGTCAGTCCAACACCACCGACGACAAGATCCTGGCGCTTATCGAGTGCAACAACGAGGAAGTCAAGCAGGAGAACTCGAACAAGAACCCTACGGTGAACTCCGTTCAGCGCGACTACATGGCGGGCGAGGTGTCCAAGGACCTGGCAACCCGCATCCTCCTTCCTGAAGACGTGGTCCGCGCCCACGAAGAGGGCATCATCCACTTCCACGACTCCGACTACTTCGCACAGCACATGCACAACTGCGACCTGGTGAACCTGGAGGACATGCTGCAGAATGGCACGGTGATCTCGGGCACGCTCATCGAGAAGCCCCATAGCTTCAGCACCGCATGCAACATCGCCACGCAGATCATCGCGCAGGTTGCCTCCAGCCAGTACGGCGGCCAGTCCATCTCGCTTACCCACCTGGCACCCTTCGTGGAGGTAAGCCGCAAGAAGATCCGCGCCGACGTTATTCGCGAGCTGAACGAGGTCGGTGTGGAGCCCAGCGCCGAGCAGCTTTCGCGCATCGTGGAATCGCGCCTGCGCGATGAGGTGCGCCGCGGCGTGCAGACCATCCAGTACCAGGTGGTAACGCTGATGACCACCAACGGCCAGGCCCCGTTCGTCACCGTGTTCATGTACTTGAACGAGGCCCGTTCCGAGCAGGAGAAGGCCGACCTTGCCATCATCATCGAGGAGGTTCTGCGCCAGCGCTACGAGGGCGTGAAGAACGAGGCGGGCGTGTGGATCACCCCGGCATTCCCGAAGCTGATCTACGTGCTTGAGGAAGACAACGTCTTCGAGGGCTCGCCCTACTTCTACCTTACCCAGCTTGCCGCCAAGTGCACGGCAAAGCGCATGGTGCCCGACTACATCTCCGAGAAGAAGATGCGCGAGCTGAAGCTTTCCAAGGGCGAAACCGAAGGCAACGGCGACTGCTACACCTGCATGGGCTGCCGCAGCTTCCTGACCCCCGACCGATCCGGCAACGGCTACAACAACGTAGCCAACGCCGGCAACTACGAGCCGGGCAAGCCGAAGTACTACGGCCGCTTCAACCAGGGCGTGGTCACCATCAGCCTGGTGGACGTCGCCTGCTCTTCGTACCGCGACATGGACAAGTTCTGGGAGATCTTCGAGGAGCGCCTGGAGCTGTGCAAGAAGGCCCTGATGTGCCGCCACAACCGCCTGAAGGGCACCCTTTCCGATGCGGCGCCCATCCTGTGGCAGTACGGTGCCCTGGCGCGCCTGAAGAAGGGCGAGCCCATCGACAAGCTGCTCTACGGCGGATACTCCACCATCAGCCTTGGGTACGCGGGACTCTACGAGTGCGTGAAGTACATGACGGGCTTGAGCCATACCGACGATGCTGCAACGCCGTTCGCCATGGCCGTGATGCAGAAGATGAACGACAAGTGCACCGAGTGGAAGGCGGAGACCGACATCGACTTCAGCCTGTACGGCACGCCGCTCGAGTCCACCACCTACAAGTTCGCCAAGGCACTGCAGCGCCGCTTCGGGGTTATCCCCGGCGTGACCGACAAGGGCTACATCACCAACAGCTACCACGTGCACGTGAGCGAGGAGATCGACGCGTTCGAGAAGCTGCGCTTCGAAAGCCAGTTCCAGCAGCTTTCGCCCGGCGGCGCCATCAGCTACGTGGAAGTGCCCGACATGCAGGACAACCTGAAGGCCGTGGTGCGCGTGATGCAGTTCATCTACGACCACATCATGTATGCCGAGCTGAACACCAAGAGCGACTACTGCCAGGAGTGCGGCTTCGACGGCGAGATCCAGATCGTCGAAGACGACGGCAAGCTGGTGTGGGAATGCCCGCATTGCGGCAACCGCAACCAGGAGAAGCTCAACGTTGCCCGCCGTACCTGCGGATACATCGGCACGCAGTTCTGGAACCAGGGTCGCACCGAGGAAATCCGCGACCGCGTGCTGCACCTGTAATAGCGGGTTGCGCTGCTCTGCGAAGAGCGCAGCCTCTGCAAGAGATGCACTAACGCAGTGGCCCAGTCGGCCCTTGGATTGCCGCCAGCAAGCTTGACGGGCAAAGCCCGCCTGGCGCATGCTTTCAGGGCAATCCGAGGTGCCGGGCTGGGTCTTGCTGTTTCGCCGGCGAACCTTGCGCTTGCGGTCTTGCAGCGATTGCCGGATGGAAGGAAGTCCCGATGAACTACGCCAACATCAAGTACTGCGACATCGCCGATGGGGAAGGTGTGCGCACCACGGTGTTCGTCTCGGGGTGCTCGCATCATTGCAAGAACTGCTTCCAGCCGGAAACGTGGAGCTTTTCGTACGGCCAGGAGTTCACCCCGGAAGTGCAGGCGAAGGTGCTGGCATCGCTGGACGGCCCGTTCGTCGACGGCCTCACCTTCCTGGGCGGCGAGCCCATGGAGCCGGAAAACCAGCAGGGCCTGTTGGAGCTGGCGCGCGCGGCGAAGGCGGCGCACCCGGGAAAGACCATCTGGTGCTATACCGGCGATGTGTACGAGGACTTGGCGAACCCCGAATCGCCCCGCCACACCGCGGCAACAGAAGAGCTTCTTAGCTTGATAGACGTGCTGGTAGACGGCCCGTTCGTCGAGGAGCAGAAGGACATAACCCTGCGTTTCCGCGGTTCCTCCAACCAGCGGGTCATCGACCTGAACGCCACCCGCGCAACGGGCCGGGTAGCGCTTTGGGAAGACGAGGCGGTGTACGCCGAACGCGGGGTGATGTAGCCCCGGCAATGTGTCCTGGCGGCAGGGTTGTCGCGGCGCGTGCCCGGCTTGTGGCGGGCTTGTTGCGGCGGTGGCTGGCGGGCCGGTTGGTGCCAAGTTCGGCCGAGCGCAGCCCCGCCAGCTGTTCCCTGTAGCATTCCTGAACGGCTTCCCGCTTCCTCTATACTTTTGCCCATGGGCGGCACGCTTCGCATATATATCCCGGGAAACACACCCATCCATCGCGCCGATGGATGGGTGAAGTTGGTTTTACTGCTGGTGTTTTCCGTCGGGGTGTTCTTCGTGGGAACGTGGAGGGGTTTGGGCATCTACGCCCTGGCCTTGGCCTGCGCGGTATCGCTGGCGCGCCTGCCGTGGGGCAGGCTGGCGAAGCTTTCCGTTCCCCTGCTGGTGATACTGGCCTTCATCTGGGCGTTCAACGCGTTCGCCCTGGATATCGACAACATCGCCTCTTCGGGGATGGGCGGCGTTTCCGCCGGGTTCGCCCAGGGGTGGCAGCCGGTTGCCCTGATAGGGCGGTTCGGCTTCGTGCCCGAGGGGTGCATGTTCGCGCTGTTCTACGCGGCCCGCATCCTCCTTATCCTGCTGGCGAGCTTCGTGGTGTCGTTCACCACAACCGCCGAAGAGCTCATGCGCGCCCTTGCCCAGCTGATGGCGCCGCTTCGCCGCATCAAGGTCCCGGTGGACGACATCGCCACCATGCTCTCCATCGCGGTGCGCTTCATCCCCCTTACCGCGGTCGAGCTGGCCGATGTGCGCAATGCCCAGGAATCGAGGGGCGCCGCGTTCGGCACCGGCAGCCCGCTGGCGCGCGTGCTGCAATGGCGCACCGTGCTCATCCCGGTGGTGGTGCGGCTGTTTCGCCGGGCGGATGCCTTGGGCGTCTCGATGGAGGCGCGCTGCTACGGGTTCGGGCCGCGCACAAGCCTGAGCGAAGCCCATGGCGGCGTGCGGCAAACGGTCGTTTTCCTGGCCTGTTCGGCAGCGTTCGTGACGGTGGCGTGTCTTCTGTAGCGGCAAAGGGCTCGCTTGCCTTGGCGGGGCGGGGCGCGCGGGGGCTGCATGGTATCATCCGGGTGTTTGATACAAACCTTTCCAAGGAGGAAATTAGATGGCTACCATCATCGATGTGTTCGGTCGTGAGATCCTTGACTCCCGCGGCAACCCCACGGTAGAGGTCGAGGTCGTTCTCGACGATTATGCAGCAGGCCGTGCCGCTGTTCCTTCCGGCGCATCCACGGGCGCATTCGAGGCCGTTGAGCTTCGCGATGGCGATTCCGAGCGTTATCTGGGCAAGGGCACGCTGAAGGCCGTTTCCCATGTGAACGAGGAGATCGCCGATGCCCTTATCGGCATGGAGGCCGAAGACCAGCGCGGCATCGACGCCGTCATGATCGAGCTCGACGGCACCGAGAACAAGGGCAACTTCGGTGCGAACGCCATCCTGGGCGCTTCCCTGGCCGTAGCCAAAGCTGCTGCCGAGTCTGCCGAGCTTCCCCTGTACAAGTACGTCGGCGGCGCGAACGCCAACATGCTGCCCACGCCCATGATGAACATCCTGAACGGCGGCGAGCATGCCGACAACAACGTGGACTTCCAGGAGTTCATGATCATGCCCGTCGGCGCCGAGTCCTTCGCTGAGGCGCTTCGTTGGTGCGCAGAGATCTACCACACCCTGAAGAAGGTCCTGCACGAGGCCGGCCTTGGCGGCGGCGTGGGCGACGAAGGCGGCTTCGCCCCCAACTTCACCACCAACGAAGAGCCCCTGAAGTACATCGTCGAGGCCTGCAAGAAGGCCGGCTACGAGCCCGGCTCCGACATCATGTTCGCCATGGACCCGGCTTCCACCGAGTTCTACAACGCCGAGACCGGCAAGTACGTTTTGGCCGGCGAGGGCCGCGAGCTCACCAGCGCCGAGATGGTCGACTACTGGGCTGAGCTGGTAGAGAAGTACCCCATCATCTCCATCGAAGACGGCATGGCCGAGGAGGACTGGGACGGCTGGAAGGCCCTTACCGACCGCATCGGCAACAAGGTGCAGCTGGTGGGCGACGACCTGTTCGTAACCAACCCGAAGCGCCTTGCCAAGGGCATCGAGCTGGGCTGCGCGAACGCCATCCTGGTGAAGGTGAACCAGATCGGCTCCCTCACCGAGGCGCTCGAGGCTGTCCAGATGGCCAAGCAGGCCGGCTACGCCTGCATCATGTCCCACCGCTCCGGCGAAACCGAGGACACCACCATCGCCGACCTTTCCGTTGCCACCAACGCCGGCCAGATCAAGACGGGCGCACCCTGCCGCTCCGACCGCGTTGCCAAGTACAACCAGCTGCTCCGCATCGAGGAAGAGCTGGGCGATTCCGGTCAATACGCCGGCATGAAGGCCTTCTACAACATCGCGCGCTAACCAGCCGTTTCAGCTGCCGAACGCGACCTCAAGCGACCTGCGGGCAAATGCCTGCAGGTCGCTTTTTTGTGCGAAGCCGGGCCGTTCGAGGCCTGCGCAGGCAGGGTTGCAGATAGGGCTTTCCCCGCGTAGTCACCTGCGGCTGTTCCGCGTTCGGGGCGCCGGCAGGTGGGCGAAACCGCCCTCGGGCCCTCCGATCGGTGCCAGGGCGGGCTCGTCCGCGCTATACTCTTGCTATTCCCATAGATGAAAGAAGGGCACTTCGTGCAAGATCTACCCAACGGCTTCACCGGCTTTGCCGCCAAGCATAAGGACCCCGTCGCCAACTACCAGTACTCGCGCTCCATCGAGGAGCACAAGGCAGAGAAGGCCGCCTTCACGGAAGAGGAGGTGCAGGCCATCGACGAGCGCAACCGCCGCTGGTCGTGGATCGAGGTAGACCGAAGCGCCATCCAGTACAACGTGTTGCAGACGAAGAAGCAGCTCGAGGGCGGCTGCCGTCTGCTTGCCGTGGTGAAGGCCGATGCGTACGGCCACGGCGCCTACGAGGTTGCCAAGGCCGCCACCAGCGCCGGTGCCAGCTACCTGGGCGTTGCCACGGTGGACGAGGGCATCGAGCTGCGCAAGGCCGGCATGCGCGAGCCCCTTATGATGCTGGGCGAGCCCCCGGCCGAAGCGGTGCCCCTGCTGCTGTTCTACAACATCATGCCCGCCATCTACACGCCCGAGTTCGCCATCGCCTACGCCGAGTGCGCCGACGCCCATGGGATGGAGGCCCCGTACCATCTGGCTATCAACTCCGGCATGAACCGCATCGGCGTGCGCCACGACCAGGTGGTGGAGTTCCTGCATCAGGTGAGCTTCCACCGCGCCCTGAAGCTCGAGGGCTGCTTCACGCACTTCGCCACCGCCGACTCCATCGAGACGCTCGATTTCCAGATCCAGATCAAGCGCTTCGTCGAGGCCATGCGCGCCATAGAGGCGGCCGGCTTCAACCCCGGCATCGTGCACTGCGACAACTCCGCGGCAACGTACCGCTTCCCGAAGACCCATTTCGACATGGTGCGCCTGGGCATTTCCATGTACGGCTACCAGGCCGCGCCCGACACCCATAAGCTGGTGGACCTGCGCCCGGCCATGAGCGTGCATGCGCGCATCACGAACGTCATCACCCCGCCCATGAGCGAGGGCGTGAGCTACGGCATGAACTACCGCAGCCCCGGCAGCGTGAAGATCTGCACGGTTCCGCTGGGCTATGCCGACGGTCTTATCCGCCTGTGCTCGGGCAAGATCGACTTCGCCTACAAGGACCGCGCCGTGCGTCAGGTGGGCAACATCTGCATGGACCAGTGCATGTTCGAGGTGGACCTGCGCTCGCGCGTGAACGCCCCCATGCTCGACCCGCACATCGGCGACGAGGTGCTTATCGCGGGCGTGCACCCCACGGTGGACTGCTCCATCAGCACGATGGCCAAGCGCGCCTCCACCATCGAGCACGAGGTGACCATCGGCTTCTCGCACCGCATGCCGCGCTTCTACCGGTAGGCTGCCATGAAAGTCGAAGCGGTCCCCCTCGATCAACTGGAGCAGCAGGTGCGCGGCTGCCGATCGTGCTGCCTGTGCGAAGGGCGCCACAACACGGTGTTCGGCGAAGGGGACCCGCACGCCGGCATCATGCTCATCGGCGAAGCCCCCGGCAAGTACGAGGACCAGCAGGGCAGGCCGTTCGTCGGCCCCGCCGGCAAGCTGCTCGACGAGCTTCTGTGGCACGCCCACCTGCGCCGCAACGAGGTGTACATAGCCAACGTGCTGAAATGCCGCCCGCCGGCCAACCGCAACCCCGCGTTTTCCGAGATAGAGGCCTGCGCGCCCTTCCTACGCACGCAGGTGCAGACGGTGAACCCCTGGCTGCTCATAACCATGGGGAACTTCGCCACCCAATTCATCTTGAAAACCGACACGGGCGTAAGCCATCTGCGCGGCACGGTGCGGCAAACCGGGCGCTTTCTGGTAGCGCCGGTGTACCACCCGGCAGCCGCCCTGCACGACCCCACGCGCATGCAGACGCTCGTGGCCGATTTCGAGAGAATAGGCCGATTCGTGCATGATAGAATGACCCAGGAATAAAGCAGGTCGGGCCCGCGCTGTGGCCCGAAGACGTTAGGAGAACCCGATGGTAGAAAAATCCGATGTAGCCGCAGTGCTCGAGCTTATCCGTCCTTCGCTTCAGGCCGACGGCGGCGACGTGCAGCTGGTAGACGTCGATGAAGAAGGCGTGGTTACCGTAGAGCTCCAGGGCGCTTGCAAGGGCTGCCCCATGTCCCAGATGACGCTGGCCCACGGCGTCGAGCGCGTGCTGAAAGACCGCGTCCCCGGCGTTACCCGCGTGGTTCCTGCGTAGGGAAGTGCTGGGAATGCACTGCTGGGAACAGCGCGGTTGCGACGAAGAGATGCAGTCGCGCTGCCCGCACAACACGCCGGGCGAGCCGTGCCCGGCCGATTGCCACTTCGCGCAGTGCGAACGCCCTACGCATGTGGTTACCTCGAACCTCGATTTGCTCTTCCGCTGCGACATCGACCGCGAGCAGAGCGTGAAGGACGTCTGCCGCTTCTGCGAGTTCTTCCTGAGCAAGGCTCCCTCCACCGACGTTTCGGCGAAATAGGGCAGGCGGGAGGCTCGGGCAGCTTCGCCCGTTCGGTTTGCGGGTACAGGGCCGCGCCTTCGGGTGCGGCCTTTTTGCGTCTTCGGCTTCTGCGTCGCGGCGAAGGCGCGCGGTGGTATCTTCTTCAGGGTAAACGATAGGGAGGAAAGTGCATGCTCAACGACTTGTACCAGGGGCTCGATCCGGTGGCGTTCACCATAGGGCCTTTCTCTGCGCGATGGTACGGCCTTGCCTATATCGCGGGCTTCCTGTGCGCCATCGGCATCATGTACGTGGTGGGCAAGCGCTGGAAGATCCGCTTCGACTTCGACACGCTGTGCATCGTGCTCATCTGCGCCATGGTGGGCGTTATCGTGGGCGGGCGCTTGGGCTACGTGCTGTTCTACAACTGGGAGATGTACGCTGCGAACCCGCTTTCCATCCTGGAGTTCAGCCGGGGCGGCATGAGCTTCCACGGCGGGTTCATCGGTGCGTTGGTGGCGGGCATCGTCGCTGCGCGCATCGTGAAGATGCCGTACCTCACCCTGGTGGACCTTGCCATCATCGGTGTGCCCATCGGCCTGTTCTTCGGCCGCTGCGCGAACTTCGTGAACGGCGAGCTGTGGGGCGCGCCCACCGACCTGCCGTGGGGCGTGGTGTTCGGCGGCAGCGCGGGCACCGTGATGCGCCATCCCAGCCAGCTGTACGAAGCGCTGCTGGAAGGCGTGCTGCTGTTCATCATCCTGTTCGCTATGTCGCGCAAGCGCCCGCCGTTCCCGCGCGGCACGTACTTCGGCGTGTTCATGGTGGGCTACGGCATCTGCCGTTTCGCCATCGAGTTCGTGCGCCAACCCGATGCCCAGCTGGGCTACCTGTGGGGCGGCTGGCTCACCATGGGGCAGGTGCTCTCGGTGCCGCTCGTCGTGGCGGGCGTGTGCCTGCTGGTGTACGCGGCCAAGAGGAAGCTGCCCCAAGAAGGGCCGCGTGCCGTTGCCGAAAACGCAGGTGGCGAAGAGTAGCGGCGTCGAATTCCTGGGCGGCTGAGAGCCGGTAGCCGGCGTCGGCTTTGCGGATGGCGCCAGGGTTCGGCGGCATGTTCTGTGGATCGCCGCCCAATCCGTTTGGCGCTTCGAATGATGGCGGCTTGCTTCGCGTATCATGGAGCGCATGAGTAAGAAGAAACAGGGAAAGCGCTCAAAGCGCGTTGCGCAGGAAGTGAAGCCGTTCACGTTCGCGGACCGCTACGACTTGGCGGTGGTCGGCGGCGGGGCTGCGGGCTTGGCCTGCGCCCTTTCGTGCGCTCAAGAGGCCCAGCGCCTTGGCGGGCGCACGCCGCGCATCATCGTTTTGGAGAAAGGGCGGCGCATAGGTGCCTCTATCCTGCGAAGCGGCAATGGGCGCTGCAACTTCTCCAATTCCCAGTTGCAGGCGAGCCGGTTCCATAACGGCGATTTCGTGGCACGGTCTTTGGCTGCGCTGGAGGGCAAGGTTGGAGCCTTCTGCCCGGCCGGCGTGGGGTCGGGCAGCTTCGATGCCCAGGGTCCTGCCGGCTTTGGCGGCGCGGGTGATGCCCTTGCCGCTCCCGTTGTCCGCTGGTTCGAGCAGTTGGGCTTGGTGTGGGAGGAGGCTCCTGGCACCAACGGCTTGCTGTACCCGTTCTCTAACAAGGCGTCCTCCGTCCTGGAGGTTCTGCTTTCCGCTTTGCAGCAGTTTGGCGTTGACCTGCGTGTATGCGTTGAGGTCGATGGCGTTGCCGGCAGTGCGGACGGCTTCGAGCTTTCCCTTTCGCAAGTTGCCTTGGCGCAGCCCAATGGCTCGCCCGCGCAGTCGCGCTCCTCTTCCGGGGAAGCGGAACGCGGAACGGGCGGCTCGCGCAGGGGCGATGTGGCCCCAGCCGATTCTGCTGGCGCACAGCGCACGCGTATCCAGGCGGCGCGTGTGGCGTTCGCCCCGGGCGGGGCGTTCGATGCGTCCCTGCTGGAAAACGTCGGCTTGGGTGGAATCGAGTCCTGGCAACCGGTGCTGGGGCCGCTTGCGGTGCGCTTTCCCGGCCAGGTGGACGCAGCGGCGCTGGACGGCATCCGCGCTCGCGCCTGTGTGTCGGTGCCCGAAGCGGGCTTTTCCGAGTTCGGGGAAGTGCTGTTCCGCGCGTACGGCCTTTCGGGGATCGTCGTGTTCAACGCCTCGCGCCACACCGCGCCGGGCTCGAGGCTCTTCCTCGATTTCCTTCCCGAGCTTTCCGCTGAAGAGGCTGAATCGTTCGTAGCGCAAAGGGCGCGGCAATTCACCGGCATGGAAAACGCAGCTCTGTTTAGGGGTTTCTTGCTGCCGGAACTGGCTGCAGCGATATGCGCGGCAGCCAGGATGAGCCCTGCGGCACCGGCAAACGAAGGGGTCGCCCGCCTGCTGGCGGCGGCGCTGAAGCGTTTCCCTTGCACGGTGCAGGGCATTGCCGATGCGGGGCAGTGCCAGGTGCATCGTGGCGGCGTGCTCGTCAGTGCGGTGAGCCCCGCCACCATGGAGTGCGATGCGGCTTCGGGCCTTTACCTTCTGGGGGAAGCCCTCGATGTCGATGGCCCGTGCGGTGGCTACAATCTTCATTGGGCCTGGACTTCGGGCCTGCTTGCCGGCATGGATGCGGCACGCCTCTTCGCGAAAGGATAGAAATGCTGGACATCTCGGGGATTCCCCTTTCGCTTGATACGGCTCTGCCGGGAAATGACGCCCTGCTCAAGAAGGAGGCTGCTCGTGCACTGGGCATTGCCCCTGGCATGATAGACGAAGTGCAGGTAACCAAGAAGAGCATCGATGCTCGCAAGAAGGGCAACGTCCACTTCATCACCACGTTGCGGGTTCGCCTTTCCCAAGGCAATGAGGAACGCCTGCTGAAGCACCCTCCCAAGGGGCTGAACGTGCGCCCGGCAAAGCCTTATGTGCCACTCGAATACCTTCCGTGCAAGGCGGGCGAAGCGCGCATTGTGGTGGTGGGCTTGGGGCCGGCGGGCCTGTTTGCGGCCCTCTACCTGGCACGATGCGGCATGCGCCCCTTGGTGGTGGAACGCGGCTTCGACGTGGACCGTCGCGCGCAGGACATCGCTCATTTTGAGGAAACGGGGGAATTGAACCCCAGCTCCAACATCCAGTTCGGCGAAGGCGGTGCCGGCACGTTTTCCGACGGGAAGCTGACCACCAACATCAAGAACCCCATGGCCAAGCACGTGCTGCGCTGGTTCGTCGACGCCGGCGCGCCCGAGAGCATCCTGGTGGAGTCGCACCCGCACCTGGGCAGCGACAACCTGCCCGGTATCGTGAGCGCCATGCGCAAGGAGATCGCAGAGCTTGGCGGGGAGGTCCGCTTCGGCACGCGCCTGTGCGGTTGGCGCTTCCGTAACGGCAAGCTGGCCGAGATCGAGCTGGAAAGCGCCGAAACCGGGCAGGTTGGCCGGGTCGACGCCAGCAGCCTGGTGCTTGCCTGCGGGCATTCGGCGCGCGATGCGTTTGAGCTGTGCCGCAACGAGGGGTTCGCCATGGAGCAGAAGCCCTTTTCCATCGGCGTGCGCATCGAGCATCCGCAGAAGATGGTGAACGAATCGCAGTGGGGCCAGGCGGCCAGCCACCCCGCGCTCGGGGCCGCCGAGTACAAGCTTGCCGTGCATCTGCCCAACAAGCGCAGCGTGTACACCTTCTGCATGTGCCCTGGTGGCGAAGTGGTTGCGGCGGCGAGCGAGGAAGGCGGCATCGTGACCAACGGGATGAGCTGCTACGCCCGCGCCGGCAAGAACGCCAACTCCGCCGTGCTGGTGAACGTCGACCCTTCCGACTTCGGCAGCAGCGATGTGCTTGCCGGCGTCGAACTGCAGCGCCGCGTCGAGCAGGCCGCTTTCCGCCTTTCCCTTGAGAGCGGCGGCAAGCCCTACCAGGCCCCTGCCCAGCGCGTGGGCGATTTCCTCCGCGGGCAAGGCGCGGCGGCGGCCCCCGAGTCGAGCGCAGCCCGTCAGGTCCAGCCCACCTACGGCCGCGGCGTGGTGGAGGCTCCCCTTGCCGAGTGCCTTCCCGGTTTCGTGAGCGAGTCCCTTGCCAGCGCGCTGCCCCTGCTGGGCCGCAAGCTGAAGGGCTTCGACAGCCCCGATGCCCTGATGACCGCCCCCGAAACGCGCAGCTCCTCGCCGGTGCGCATCTGCCGCGGGAAAGACCTGCAGGCCCGGTTCGCCCATATGCCCGCCAGCCTGGAGGAACTCGAAGGCAACGGCGTGTTCCCATGCGGGGAGGGCCCTGGGTTCGCCGGCGGCATCATGTCGGCCGCGTGCGACGGCCTGCGCGTTGCCCAGAAGGTTGCCCAGCGGTACCGCCAGCCTTCGTAGCTCCTTTCGCAGGTAACGAATAGGTCGATCGCCGTTACGAATGGCGTTTCAACCCGTTCGGCGCACCAAGGCGCGGTATGATAAAGCTCCTGTGACTCTGCCTAGCACCGCACGTGCCGCAAGGCCTGCGCGGTCAATACACCTTAAACACGAAAGCTGATGCATATGTCCCAGATTCCGCAAACCTCATCAGAGGCGTTGGCTGCGCTCAAGCACGGCCAGCCCGTCGTTTTCCCCACCGATACCTTGTACGGCCTGGGCGTTTCCGTCCTGCATGCGCCCAGCCCCGAAAAGCTCTTCGCCATCAAACACCGCGACCCCGGCAAGCCCATTGCCTGGTTGGTGGGCAGCGTGGAAGACCTTTCCAAGTACGGTAAGGTGGTTCCCGACTTCGCCTTCGCCCTGGCGCGCACGTTCTGGCCCGGGCCGCTCACCATCATCGTGAAGGCGAGCGATCAGGTTCCCGAGGCGTTCCGCTCGAAGGAGGGCACCATCGGCCTGCGCATGCCGGCGAACCCTACCGCGCATAAGCTCATCGGCGAGTTGGGCTGCCCCATCGCCACCACCTCGGCCAACCTCTCGGGGCAGAAGAACACCATCGCCTTCGACGAGATCGCCCCGTCCATCTTCGAGGCGGTGGGTGCCGCCGTTTCCGACGAGGAAGAGAAGAGCGGCATCGCCTCCACCATCGTCGATTGCGCTTCGGGCGATCATCCGGTGCTCATGAGGGAAGGCGCCATCACCATCTCCGATATCCGCGCGCTTTCCTAGGGGCGGGCAATGGAACGCACTCTTTATCCGCTTCGGCAAGAGAGCTCCACGCTTTCCTCCGATGGGAAGTCCTGGCTGCGCGTTCTGCTGTGGCTGCCCGACCCGGTGTACAGCAGGCGCGGCGTGGTGCAGCTCGTCCACGGCATGGCCGAGCACATCGAGCGCTACGACTCGTTCGCGCGCTTTTTGGCGGGGCTGGGCTACGTGGTGTTCGGGCACGACCATATCGGCCACGGCAAAAGCGTCGACTCGCCCGATGAGCTGGGCAATCTGCCTCTTCGCGGGGGCAAGGAAGCCCTTCTGGAAGACGTGCTGCGCGTTCGCAAGGCCGCGCTCGCCTTCGTGAAGGAAGACGGGGCCCTGCCGCTGTTCCTGTTTGGCCATTCCATGGGAAGCTTCGTGGCGCGCGTCAGCATGGCGCGCAACCCCGAGGGCCTTGCCGGCGCCGTGCTGTGCGGAACGGGCAACCAGCCGCGCGCGGTTTCCCTGGCGGGGCGCACCCTTTCGCGCCTGATCGGCACCGTCCGTGGTGGCGAGTACCGCTCGAAGACGGTGGATTCCCTGGTGGTGGGGGCGTTCTCCTCTTCCATCAAGGATGCGCGCACGCCCAACGATTGGATATCCACCGACCCCGGCGTGGTAGACGCCTACGAGGCCGACCCGCTTTCCGGGCAGATGTTCTCCGTCGGTGGGTTCGCCACCCTTACCGACCTTACGCAGGAAGCGGCAAGCAAGAAGAGCGCGGCCGCGGTGCCAAGCTCGCTGCCGTTGCTGTTCATCGCCGGCGCCGAGGACCCGGTGGGCTCTTGCGGCAAGGGCGTGCAGGCCGCCGCCGAGCTGTACCGCAGCCAAGGCGTCGAGGACGTGCAGGTTATCATCTACCCGCATATGCGCCACGAGATATTGAACGAGCCCCAGCGCTCGCTCGTGTACGCCGACGTGGAGGAATGGTTCACCGAGCGCATGGTGCTGGGCGAGGTTGCCCGCTCGAAAGCCCAGATGGAGCAGATCTACGGCGTGGATGCCAGCGCCGATGCCGACCCGGAACCCGCACCTGGGGAGGGGGAGTAGGCGTGGGCGGCTACGTCATCGCGCTCGACCAGGGAACCACCTCTTCCCGCGCGGTGCTGGTGAACCGGGAAGGGCGCATCTGCGGCATGGCGCAGAGTGCGTTCCCCCAACTGTTCCCCCAGCCCGGTTGGGTTGAGCATTCGCCCAAGGATATCCTCTCAAGCCAGCTGAAGGTGTTGGCCGAGCTGCTGGTTTCCACGGGTGTTTCCGCAGATCAGATCGAGGCGATAGGGATAACCAACCAGCGCGAGACCACGGTGGTGTGGGACCGCGCCACCGGCGAGCCCGTCTACAACGCCATCGTGTGGCAGTGCCGGCGCACCACCGGCATCGTGGAAACTCGCTGCGCCGATGCGTTCACGGCGCACGAGGTAACGCGCCGCACGGGGCTCATCCCCGACGCCTACTATTCCGCCAGCAAGATCGCCTGGATCCTGGACGAGGTTCCCGGCGCCCGCCAGCGCGCCGAGGCGGGCGAGCTGGCCTTCGGCACCGTCGATTCGTGGCTGGTGTGGAACCTGACCCGAGGAAAGGTGCACGCCACCGACCCCACCAACGCCAGCCGCACCATGCTCTTCAACATCCACGAGGGCGCATGGGACCCCTGGCTGTGCGAGCTGTTCGACGTGCCCATAGCCATGCTCCCCGAGGTTCGCCCCTCTTCCGGCTCGTTCGGGCTCATGGACCATCCGGTCATCGCCGGGTCTATCCCCATCTGCGGCGTTGCGGGCGACCAGCAATCGGCCCTGTTCGCGCAGTGCTGCTTCGAGCCCGGGCAGGCGAAGGCCACGTTCGGCACCGGCTGCTTCCTGCTCATGCACACGGGCGGGCGCGCCTGCAGCTCGAACCACGGCCTGGTTTCCACCGTGGCCGCTTCCGCTCCGGGGCATCAGGGCCTGGAGTACGCGCTCGAGGGCAGCGTGTTCATGGCGGGCGCCCTTATCCAGTGGCTCAAGGACGGGCTGGGCATCATCGCCGACCCGTCCGAAACCGATTCCCTTGCGCAAAGCGTCCCCGATTCCGCCGGCGTGGTGGTGGTTCCGGCGTTCACCGGCCTGGGCGCCCCGTACTGGGATGCGCAGGCGCGCGGTGCCATATACGGGCTGACCCGTGGGGCGACGCGGGCGCATCTGGTGCGCGCGTGCTTGGAGGCGCAGGCCTTCCAGGTGCAGGACATCCTGGAGGGCATGGAGCGCGATTCCGGGATCCGGGTTTCCACCCTGGCGGTGGACGGCGGCGCCTGCAAAAACGATTTCATGCTGCAATGCTGCGCCGACATCGTCGATGCGGTTATCGAGCGGCCGGAATGCGTGGAGAGCACGGCGCTCGGGGCCGCCTACCTCGCGGGCCTTTCATCGGGGTTCTGGAAGGGCACCGAAGAGCTTTCCGCGCTGCGCGCCGTCGAGCAGTCGTTCCAGCCGAAGCTCGATTCCGATGCCCGCGTTGGGATGATGGCAAAGTGGCACGAGTGCGTCGACCGCACTCGCTCCTCGTAGGAAGCCGCTTACTGATACGGTTTCGTTTCGTTGCGCCTTCCTCATTTCCCTGAAACACTCATCGAGTACAATCAGCTCGAATTGAAGCGGGGCGCTCGTGCCCCTGCCTTGGGTGCGCAAACGGGAAAGGGAGAGGCGCCATGAAGATCTCTATCGCATCGGACCATGCGGGATTCGAACAGAAGCAGGACCTTGTTGCGTATTTGAAGCGCGAGGGCCACGAGGTGCTGGACCGCGGCCCTGAAAGCGATTCGCGCGTCGACTACCCTGATTTCGCGGAGCTGGTCGGCAAGGACGTGCAGTCGGGCGAAGCCGAGCGGGGCGTGCTGGTGTGCGGCACGGGCATCGGCATGGCCATGGCTGCAGGCAAGCTCGAGGGCATCCGCGCAGCGAATGTGGTCCGCCGCGATTTCGCCGTGCTGTGCCGCGAGCACAACGACGCCAACGTCATCACGCTTTCCGGGCGCTTCGTTTCCCTGGAAGACAACGAGCGCATCCTCGATGCGTTCCTGACCACCGAGTTCGCCGGCGGCCGCCATGCAGGCCGCGTGGAGAAGATCAACGCGCTCGATTAGGGCGCGGGTCGCGCACGGGCCGGAACGCTTCGGTTTCGCCTGCGTTAATTCGATAGATACCTGCTTTTCAGCCGGGCACCCCGAAAGCGGTGCCCGGTTTTCGTTTCCGCAGGTGAATGCCGCCGAATGCTCTTCGCGAGCCCATGATGGCGTTTGCGGGGTTGCGGCAGCGGACGCGTTGGGGGTGTGCTACCCTGTTGGGCATCGTAAAACGCGATGGATCGTATATGAAAGGAGCGGGGCATATGTCTCTCGACTATATTGCAGCAGAAGATCCCCAAATAGCAGACGCAATCGGGCAGGAGCTTTCCCGTCAGCGCTCAACCATCGAGCTCATCGCATCAGAGAATATCGCTTCACCTGCGGTTATGCAGGCTATGGGCACGGTGCTCACCAACAAGTACGCTGAAGGCTACTCCGGCAAGCGCTACTACGGCGGCTGCGAGAAGGTCGACATCGTCGAGGACCTGGCCATCGAGCGCGCCTGCAAGCTGTTCGGCTGCAAGTTCGCCAACGTGCAGCCCCATTCCGGCGCCAACGCCAACCTTGCCGCTTACCAGGCCCTTATCAACCTGGGCGACACGGTGCTGGGCCTTTCCCTGGACCACGGCGGTCACCTTACCCATGGTTCCCCGGTGAACTTCTCGGGCAAGAACTACAACATCGTGCCTTACGGCGTAAACCCCGAAACCGAGCTTATCGACTACGACGAGATGGAGCGCGTTGCCCTCGAGGTGAAGCCGAAGCTCATCGTGGGCGGCGCTTCCGCATACCCCCGCGTCATCGATTTCAAGCGCATGCGCGAGATCGCCGACAAGGTGGGCGCCTACCTGATGATCGACATGGCGCACATCGCCGGCCTGGTTGCCGTGGGCCTGCACCCCAGCCCGGTGCCCTATGCCCACGTGGTAACCTCCACCAGCCACAAGACCCTTCGCGGCCCGCGCGGCGGCTTCATCCTCACCAACGACGAGGCCCTTGCCAAGAAGATCAACAGCGCGGTGTTCCCGGGCACCCAGGGCGGCCCGCTCATGCACATCATCGCCGCCAAGGCCGTTGCCTTCGGCGAGGCGCTGAAGCCCGAGTTCAAGACCTACATCCAGAACGTCATCACCAACTGCGCCGCAATGGGCGAGGGCATGGTTGAGGGCGGCCTTCGCCTGGTTTCCGGCGGCACCGACAACCATCTGGTGCTCGTCGACCTCACCCCCGCCGACATCACCGGCAAGGAAGCAGAGAAGCTGCTCGAGCGCGTGGGTCTTACCGTGAACAAGAACACCATCCCCAACGAGACCCGCTCGCCCTTCGTGACCAGCGGCATCCGCGTGGGCACCGCCGCCGGCACCACCCGCGGCTTCGATGCAGACGAGTTCAAGCGCATCGGCCAGCTCATCGCAGCCGCCGTGTTCAACGCCGAGAACGAAGAGCGCCTGGCCGCCATCGCCGAAGAGGTCAAGGGCCTTATCGACAAGCACCCGCTGTACCCGGAGCTCTAACAACCCTAAAGCCCTAACAACCCCGGAGCCCTAACAGCGAAGCCGCCAACGGCTCTGATCAAGCAACCAAGAAAGCCGCAGTTCAACCTGCGGCTTTCTTGGTTGTGGCGTCCGAATTCCCAGGCGGTGGGGCTTGTGCGTGCGGAAGAAGGTCCGCAATCGCAAGGGGTGGCAAGATACTGCTACTTTGTGCTCCAGCGCAGAAAAAGGGGTTGGATTTGGCAAGAAATAGCTAGAATGCGCGCTGCGACACGCTGCGCAGGCAAGATACGCCTACTTTGTACGCTAAAGGGCAAGATATCGCTGTCGTGGCGCGCATTCCCGGCAAAATTTGCCAAGTAGGCCGTGTTTCCTTGCGCGAGCGCGCATTATGGCATTTTCTTGCCAGCGCGGTGTCCGACCAGACAGCGGAGCGCCACCCCTTATCCCTTTTGGCTGCATTGGACCGTCCGCTTGCGTGCCGGTCGGCGGTGTTCTGGGCAGGGAGCACGCGAATGGAATACACTGTTCGGCAGCGGGTGCGCCTGATTCGCTGCCCGCTGCAAGGAAGGCGCTGCTAGCAAGCGCAAGGCATGTTGCCGACGCGGGTGCCCCTGCCGAAGCCAGATGCCCGCAACGAAAGGAAGCAAGCGATGGCCGAATACGAGCGCCCGAGCTGGGACGAGTACTTCATGACCTTGGCGGACGAGGTTGCCACGCGCACCACCTGCCTGCGCCGCGCGGTAGGGGCCATCATCGTGAAGGAGAAGCGCATCCTGGCAACGGGCTACAACGGCGTGCCCACCGGCCTTCGCCACTGCAACGTGACCGGCTGCCTGCGGGAAAAGCTCGGTGTTCCCTCCGGCCAGCGCCACGAGATATGTCGCGGTCTCCATGCCGAGCAGAACGCCATCCTCCAAGCCGCGCGCTACGGCATCGACATCGAGGGCAGCAGCATCTACATCACCACTCAGCCCTGCGTGGTGTGCGCCAAGATGCTCATCAACGCCGGAATCAGCGAGATCATCTACCGCAATCCGTACCCCGACGAGCTTGCGATGGAGCTTCTGGAGGAGTCCGGAATCAAGATCCGCATCTTTGATGGTCAAAACGCTAAATAATGACCATCGGGTGTTCCACACTTGTGGTGTTGGAATAAACGAACGTGTTTAAGAAGTTCGAAACATTGATTTAATATAGGACAAAAATCGCGGATTGCCCGCATTCGGCTCGATAAAAGGTTCACCCGAACGCGTTACTACGCTATTGTGTTCAACTGGGTTTGTGAGCAATTGCCACTCGCCCAATTAATATGCACGTTGTCGGAAGCTCTCTTCGCCGCCAAGTTCATGCGTATATGCTACTTGGAGTCGAAAAGGGCGAAAACAGCGCCCGCATTCGGAAGAAAGGACAAGATGCTCGTACCCGTGGCGGCAGGAATCGTGGCTGGGATCGTAGGGTTCCTCCCATTGTTCGTCTCCCTGCGTCTTTCGCGGCGTTCGGCATCTCTTTCGGCTATGGGCACTGGCTTGTATGGTTTGGCGGGCGCGTTCGTCTCGCTCATCATCGTGGCCGTTGCCCTGATCGTCTGCGCGGTAACCAACCGCGAAGCCGTCCTTCCCTTCGGTGTGGCTGAAATCGTGGCCCTTATCGTGTCCACGTCTGCATATGTCGTTTACAAAAACGTCCTTGCTAAGCGCAAGACCAAGTAAGTATCGGAAAGGTAAGGAATCTAGATGGGCGAAGCACTTTCAAAGTTCGTCGAGGAGGCGCAGCATCTCTCGTCGCAGTTCGACTCGGCAACGGTCTTTACCATCGCGGGTTGGCATGTATCCCAGTACGTCCTGTACATGGCGATTGCCCTCGTCCTGGTGGCGGCTCTTGTTCTCATCGCCGGCCGCAAGCTCACGCTTGTGCCGCACAGCAAGTTCCCGCATATCTTCGAGTACGGGTACAACTTCATTTCCGAAAGCGTCGGCGCTGACGTTATCGGCGAGGGCTTCAAGAAGCACGTTCCCTTCCTGGCAACGCTGTTCTTCTTCATCCTCACCGCAAACATCATCGGCCTTATCCCTGGCGCGAAGGCAGCAATGGGCACCATCTCCATCACCTGGGCGCTCGCTGCCATCTCGTTTATCTACTTCAACTTCTGGGGTCTGAAGGAGCTCGGCTTCTTCCACTACTTCAAGGCGCTGTGCCCCTCTGGCGTGCCCGCCCCCATCGCCCCGGTAATCTGGTTCCTGGAGTTCTTCTCCATGGTCATCCGCGTTCTCACGCTCGCCGTTCGACTTTACGGCAACATGCTGGCCGGCCATATGGTGCTCGCCGTGTTCTCGCTGGCAACCACCATCTTCCTGCAGACCGCCATCTTCCAGATGGACATCGTCGCAGGCCTGCCCGCCATCGCATGGTTCTTCCTGCTGTTCTTCATGTATGCGCTCGAAACGCTGGTCGCTTTCTTGCAGGCATACGTGTTCACCATCCTTTCTTCCTCTTACATCGGCATGGCCATCCATCCTCACTGATGCAGGGATAGGAAGAAATCGGATTCGCGCTTCTTGCGCTGGCGGCCCGCCCGCCGAAACACTTTGGTACTACAGCTGGTACGGAAAACTTCAGCTGAACTTAGTAACTAGGACGAGGGAAAGGCCCTTGTCCAACTAAAGGAGGTAATCGTGGAACTCACTCTCGCAATCGCTGCGTTGAAGGTCGTTGGTTATGGCCTCGCAGCAATCGGCCCTGGCATCGGTATCGGCGTTGCTACCTACGGCCTGTGCGTGTCTGCTGCTCGTCAGCCTGAGATGAAGGGTCAGCTCATGGGCTACTTCTTCATCGGCGCTGCAATGTCTGAGGCACTTGCACTGCTCGGCCTGGTTCTTTTCTTCATCGGTTAGAACTTCGCGAAACCAAGTAACTAACGAAGAAACCGAAAGAAGAGAAGGAGGCACGCGAATTGAACGCACACGTACGTAACTGTGCAAGTGGCATGATCGCCTTTGCAGCTGCATCTGCGGCATTCCCGGTTTGCGCGTTCGCTGACGAGAGCGCGGGTATCAGCGCAATTCTTCCTCAGATGGAAGAGTTCCTTCCCATGCTCGTCGCCTTCATCATCTTGTGGATCGTCCTTGCCAAGTTCGGTTGGCCCCTGTTCGAGGGCATGCTGAACAAGCGCGAGGAAACCATTAAGAACTCCTTGGAGAAGTCCGAGGAGGCACGACAGGAAAGCGAACGACTGCTGGCTGAGTACCGTGAGCAGCTTGAGGGCGCAAAGACCCAGGCTCAGCAGATCCTCAACAACGCAAAGCTTTCCGGTGACGCTCTTGAGAAGGAGATCACCGCTAAGGCGCAGGCAGAGGCGGATGCGATCATCGACAAGGCCCGCGCGGCCATCGAGCAGGAGAAGGAGAACGCCATCAAGGAGCTTCAGGCTTCCATGGCCGACACTTCCATCGCAGTTGCATCTCGCCTGATCGGCGAGGATTTCAGCGACGACGAGCATCGCAAGCTCATCGAGCGCTACGTGAAAGAGGCAGGTAGTCTAAATGGCTAATCGTCTTGTCATCAATGAAACGATTGCAGCCTACGCCAACGCCGCCATCGATGGCGCCAATGCCACCGGCGGACGTGACGCTGTCGTCGAGGTTCGCAACCAGATGCGCCAGATCCTCGGGTACATGGCAACCAACATCGATCTACGTCTCTCGTTGGACAACGAGGCTTACACGGCCGAGCAGCGCAGCGCGCTTGCCGGCAACGTATTCGAAGGCTATCACCCGGTGGTCGTTGAGCTTCTTGAAGTAATGGCTTCCCGCTGCGATGCGAACCTGTTCCGTCGCGTGGTCGCTCGCTATGAAGAGCAGATCGTGGAGAAGCTCAACTTCAACGTTGTTGATGTGACGACGGTTGTTGAACTTGATGACAACCTGCGAACCGTAATTACCGAAAAGGCCGTTTCCGACTTGGGTCGCGACTGCGTGCTCGTAGAGCACATCGACCCTGCCATCCAGGGCGGCATTATCATGAGCTGTGGCAGCCGTTATGTCGATGCGAGCGTTCGCTCTCAGTTCGACAAGGCTCGTATCGCTCTCAAGAAGAAAGATGGAGGTGAATGCTAGTGACTGAAATCACCGCACAGTCTATCGACGCGGCGCTGCGCAAGCAGCTTGATGCCATCAACACGTCCGTTGAGTCCCGCGAGACCGGCACGGTCGTGCAGATCGGCGACGGTATTGCCCGTATCGACGGCCTTAAGGGTGCGATGTCCGGTGAGCTCCTTGAGTTCATCGCTTCCGACGGACGTATCGTTTCCGGCTTGGTACAGAACCTCGAGGAAGAGGAAGTTGGCGCCGTACTCCTTGGTGACATCACTGCAATCAAGGAGAACGACCAGGTACGTACCACTGGCAAGATTCTGGAAGTACCTGTTGGCAAGGCAATGCTCGGCCGCGTTGTGAACGTGCTCGGCCAGCCTATCGACGGCAAGGGCCCCATCGAGACGGACGCGTTCCGCCCCGTTGAGTTCAAGGCACCTGGCGTTCACGAGCGCCAGCCCGTCGAGGAGCCTATGCAGACCGGTATCCTCGCAATCGACTCGATGATCCCGATCGGCCGCGGTCAGCGCGAGCTGATCATCGGCGACCGTCAGACCGGTAAGACCTCTATTGCCGTTGATGCCATCATCAACCAAAAGGGCAAGGGCATGGTCTGCGTCTACGTCGCAATCGGCCAGAAGGCTTCCACCGTTTCCGGCATCGTTGAGACCCTCGAGCGTTTCGGCGCGATGGATTACACCATCGTCGTTGCCGCTACGGCTTCCGATCCTGCTCCGCTGCAGTACATGGCCCCTATGGTCGGCGCCGCAATGGGCGAGTACTTCATGTTCAACGGCGAAGACGGCAAGCCCGCCAACGCCGAGAACCCCGGCGGTCACGTCCTCGCGGTATACGACGACCTGTCCAAGCAGGCTGTTGCCTACCGTCAGATGTCCCTGACCCTGCACCGTCCTCCCGGACGCGAGGCATACCCTGGCGACATCTTCTACCTGCATTCCCGCCTGCTGGAGCGCGCATGTAAGCTCTCCGACGAGAACGGCGCAGGTTCCATGACGGCTCTGCCTATCATCGAGACCCAGGCTGGCGACGTTGGTGCGTTCATTCCTACCAACGTTATCTCCATTACCGACGGTCAGATCTACCTCACCACCGACCTCTTCTATCAGGGTCAGCGTCCTGCAGTCAACGTCGGCATCTCCGTATCCCGCGTTGGCGGCTCCGCTCAGGTGAAGTCCATGAAGTCCGTTGCCGGTACGCTCCGCCTCGACCTGGCAGCCTACCGCGAGCTCGCCGCCTTCACCCAGTTCGGTTCCGACCTGGACAAGGCAACCCAGCAGCAGCTCACCCGCGGCGCTGTCATGACCGAGATCCTGAAGCAGGGTCGTTACGCTCCTATGTCCGTCGAGGACATGGCTACGGCCATCTGGGCTGGCGCCCATGGCTACCTGGATGATGTTCCGGCTAAGAGCGTTGTTCGCTTCCGTGGCGAGATGCTCGACTACCTGCATCACTCCGGCAATGGCGTAATGGACAAGCTCGCAGACGCAAAGAAGTTCACCGACGATGTCGAATCCGAGCTCGGCACGCTCATCGAGCAGTTCAAGCTCCAGTTCATCGCGTAAGGTAGGTAAGTATGCCGAACCTTCACGATATCGAAAGGCGAATCAAGTCCGTCGAGTCGACGAAGCAGATCACGCACACCATGCAGATGGTTGCAGCTGCCAAGATCCGACACAGCACCCAGCGTGTCGAGGCAGCTACGCCGTATGGTGAGGCTGTCAAGGAGATGCTTGCCAACATCGCGCGCATGGGCGGTACCCATGTTCCGCTGACCACGCCGCATGACGAGGTGAAGAAGCTCCTTCTCGTCGTCATCGCATCCGACCGTGGTCTTGCTGGCGGCTTCAACTCCAGCGTGCTCCGTCGTGCTGAGAAGATCATGAAGGAACGTAAGGAAAAGGGTCAGGAAGTTATCGTTGCTGCTTGCGGCAAGAAGGCTATCAGCTACTTCAAGTACCGCAAGATCGATACCGTCCTGGCTTTCCGCGACCTGTCTGCCGACCCGCGCGTTGAGGAATCCAATGCCCTGGCCGATTACTCGATCGAGCATTACCTCAACGGCGACATCGACGAGGTGGTTGTGCTCTACAACCACGCGAAGAACGCTGGTGAGCAGGTTCTGATCCAGCAGCCGCTCCTGCCCGTGAACCCGAAGGCCTTCCTTCCGAAGGGCGAGGTGTTCAGCAAGGGCGGCGGTATCACTGAGGCTACGCCCGATGACCTGGATATTCCCGGTGCCATCGAGTACGAGCCCAACGAGACCGAGGTTCTGGATCACTTTCTTCCCGAGTATGTGGCGGGCCATTACTTCTACATGCTCATCGACTCGGCAGCAGCCGAGCAGGCTGCTCGTCGCAACGCTATGAAGAACGCGACGGACAATGCCAACGACATGATTGAAACCCTCAACCGTGTCTACAACCGTGTACGTCAAGGCGCCATCACGACCGAGATCAACGAGATTGTCGGCGGCGCCGCAGCTTTGGAGGACTAAATGGCTGAAGAAACCAATAATGCTTCTGCGGCCGAGCAGGGCTCCATCGGACATATCGTCCGTGTTGTCGGCCCTGTTGTCGACGTTGAGTTCGCCCCGGATCACATGCCGGCGATCTACAACGCTCTGACCGTGAAAGCTACCACCCCCGCGGGCGATCTCGATGTCGTCCTCGAGGTTCAGATGCACCTCCCTGGTGACTTGGTTCGCTCCGTTGCCATGTCGTCTACCGACGGCCTGGTTCGCGGCCTCCCTGTCCAGGACACTGGTGCAGCCATGAAGATGCCCGTAGGTCCTGAGACCCTCGGCCGCATCTGGAACGTTATGGGCGAGCCCGTTGACGGCAAGCCCATGCCCGACATCAAGCAGTGGGCACCCATCCATCGTCCCGCACCTGCTTACGAAGAGCTCATCAACAAGACCGAGGTCTTCGAAACCGGCATCAAGGTCATCGACCTTATCCAGCCTTTCATCAAGGGTGGTAAGACCGGCCTGTTCGGCGGCGCAGGCGTCGGCAAGACCGTTATCATCCAGGAGCTCATCAACAACCTGGCTCAGGAGCATGGTGGTACGTCCGTATTCACCGGCGTTGGTGAGCGTACCCGTGAGGGTACCGACCTCTTCCTGGAAATGACCGACGCAGGCGTTATCAACAAGACCTGCTTGGTCTATGGCCAGATGAACGAGCCTCCGGGAGCTCGTCTTCGCGTCGGCCTGTGCGGCCTGACCGAGGCAGAGTACTTCCGTGACCAGGGCCAGGACGTTCTGCTGTTCATCGACAACATCTTCCGCTTCACCCAGGCAGGTTCCGAGGTGTCCGCACTTCTGGGCCGTATGCCTTCCGCAGTTGGCTACCAGCCCACGCTGGCAACCGAGATGGGCGACCTTCAGGAGCGCATTACCTCCACGAAGACCGGCTCCATCACCTCTGTGCAGGCTGTATACGTTCCCGCCGACGACTTGACCGACCCCGCGCCGGCCACGACGTTCACCCACCTCGACGCTAAGACGGTTCTGAACCGCTCCATCGCCGAGATGGGCATCTACCCCGCAGTTGACCCGCTGGAGTCCAGCTCCCGCGCACTCGACCCCGAGGTAGTTGGCGAGGACCATTACCGCGTTGCCGTTGGCGTTCAGGAGATCCTGCAGAACTACAAGGACCTCCAGGACATCATCGCAATTCTGGGTATGGACGAGCTCACGGAAGACCAGAAGGTCATCGTTAACCGCGCACGTAAGGTGCAGCAGTTCCTCGGCCAGAACTTCCACGTAGCCAAGCAGTTCACCGGTCTTGACGGCGTGTACGTCAAGATGGAGGACACCGTTCGTTCCTTCGACGAGATCCTCAAGGGCAACTGCGACCACATCCCCGAGGTTTGCTTCCGCTCCACCGGCTCCATCGAGGCTGTTTACGAGGCCTACGAGAAGCTTCAGGCAGAGGAGTAAGCCATGTCGGTGATCAGGTGTGACGTTGTAGCAAAGGACAAAGTTCTCTTCTCTGGCGAGCTTTATAACGTCATGGTGCCGGGCACGGAAGGCGAATTGGGCATTATGGAAAACCATGAGCCCTTCGTATGCGCCCTTCGCGACGGCGTCATCTGGGCTCGCACCCAGCAGGAGGGTGGCGAAACGCTTTCCGCTGCCATCATGGGTGGTTATGTCCAGGTGCTGAAGGACCGCGTCATCGTTACTTGCGACAAGACGCGCCAGATCAAGCGCATCAACGTTGAAAAGCTCAACAAGGCTATCCCCGAGATCGAGGAGAAGTTGGCCAACCTCCCTGAGGAAAGCATCATCTCCCGTTCGCTTCTGACGCGTAAGCTGCGCTGGTGTAAGGTTCAGCTTGCTGCCAAGGAAAAGGAAGACCAGTACGTATAAGGATCATCCACGATTACCTTTAAGTTCTGTTTCCTGATCCGTATCAGAAACCAAGGACCCGCTTAGGCGGGTCCTTTTTTTGTATGCTGGGTTTGTATTCGCCCAAGGTTAACTGGTCTTGGCGAAGGTTTAGGGTTTTGCCCTAGGTATGGATCGTGGCCGTTACCTTTAAAGCATGAACACGTTACTATAGCTATGAAAACGCGTGTCGCAGAGGGGTTCGACGACCGCATATTGCTAAAGGAGGGATTCACGATGGATGAAGAAAAACAGCCCGACCAGGGTGTATCCAACGATTCCCCTGATGATAAAGGGAAAAATCCCGGCAAGCTCCGTTCGTGGGGCCAGAAGAAGGTAGGCCGCTTCAAGAGGTGGCACGTTACCCTTTCTGTTTGCCTTGTTGTTTTCGTCGCTGCTGGGGCTGGCATGATGGTTTGGCACGAATCCCCCAGTTTCTGCGGCGCTATCTGCCATGCCTCTATGGACGGCTATGTTCCCACCTACGAATCCGAACCCGGAACCGCCTCGGTGGATAAATGGGGCAACCAGGTCAAGGATGCAAGCGCAATGATGGCGGCTACGCACAGAGCGTACGGAAACGTAACCTGCCTTGATTGCCATAAGCCGACCTTGACCGAGCAGGCAACCGAGGGAGTCAATTTCATGACCGGCGGCTATACGGCACCGCTCAGCGAACGTAACCTCGATAATCTCACCGCTTACGAGAACTACGATGACAGCACCGAATTCTGCCTGAATGAAAGCTGCCACAACATGAGTAAGTCTGATTTGACCAACGCAACATCCAACCTTACCCGCAACCCTCATTCGTGGCATCATTTCCAGTACACCTGCACTGATTGCCATAAGTCCCACAGGGCATCGGTGCTGGTTTGCACGACTTGCCACGACGATTCGTATGCCGATGTTCCTGCTGGTTGGCTGACGGCCCAGGAAGCATCCGAGCTCAATACTATTTACGGGGCATACGACAACGAGAAGAAATAATCCGACCCTTTCCGCTTGCGGAAGGGAAGCTGACGACTATGGGCACGAGCCCCTGACTTGCATAGTGCTTGTTGGGGCTCGTGCTGTATTGGAGATTGGTTTATGAACGCAAAGATGAAGCGCCGTCTTGCGGTGGTTGCCTGCTTGATCGTGATGGTTGTCCTGGTAGCGTTTGCCCTAATAGGCGGAAGCACTTCAGCCAAGGCTGCAACGGTGTCCGATTGCGCGAATGCGAGCCTTGTCGGCCAGAAGGTCGAGGTTTCGGGTACTGTCGTAGATAATTCCTACGAAATAGACCAAGAGGGCATCTTGACGTTTTCCCTGTGCGATGAGGGGGTCGCTTCTGCGGATGCGCTCTCCGGAAATGCCCCCACTATCCGTGTTTCCTACGACAAGGGGGTATCGGCGACGTTCGGCAACGGCATCTCGGCCATCTGCACGGGGAAGATCGCCGAAGACGGCACGCTGGTTGCCTCCGAATTGGTGACGAAGTGCCCCTCGAAATACGAAAACGCATCCGACGCCCTTTCGGTATCGGCCCTGCTAGGTTACGGGGAGACGATGGTCGGCAAAACGGCAAAGCTCGAAGGCGTGTTGAGCGCTGCGGGTATTGGAACCGTTGAGGAGCCGATCCGCTTCACACTGAAGGACAGTTCGGGCACCGATGCCAGCTTGGGCGTTCATTACGAGGGGGCCATTCCTCAAGAGCTGGCTGCCCCGGGGGCCAAGCTGGTAGTGCAGGGCGCCCTAGAGGCAAACGGCGTATTCAACGCAACGAGTGTGGCGGCGGGGGAGTAGCATGCTTTCCCTGATTGGTCTTGTAGGGTTGCTTCTGGCGTTTTTCGCCTGCGCCCTTTGCGTTATCAGTCTGTGCTTCGGCTTGCGGATGGGCAAGGCGGGGAACTCCGATTCGGCGGAGGCCCTCGATTGGGCTGGGCGCGTGGCCTCAGTCGTCTGCTTCGCCGGGCTTACCGTTTCGTGCGCGGTGCTGGTTTTCGCCTTCATGACGGGCGATTGCACCATCCAGTACGTGTTGGATAATCGTTCCGACAACAGCAGCGAACTGGGGTGGATGTTCCGCCTCAGCGGTTTGTGGTCTGGGCGTGAGGGTTCCCTGCTGTTCTGGACCTGGCTTATCGGGTTGTTCGCCGTTCTGGTTTCCTGCAAAGAGAAGGCAAACCCAAAGAAATTGGACAACGTCGCCTTGCTGGTGATGGCGTTTGTATTGGCGCTGTTCGTTGGGGTGCTGCTGTTCAGCGAGGACAACATGCCGTTCACGGCTACCGATGAGAAGTACTTCGACTACGCAACGATGAAGATCACCTCGGCCGGCAGCGTCTTGGGAATGAACTCGTTGCTTGAGCATTGGGCCATGGCCGTGCATCCCCCAACGCTGTTTGTGGGGTATGCAGGGCTCACCGTGCCGTTCGCCTATGCCATTGCGGCGCTTGTCTGCAACGATTCCAGCGATCAATGGGTAAGGCGCTGCTCCCCCTATGTGCAGTTCGCATGGCTGTTCCTAACGGTAGGCATCGGCCTTGGTGCCATTTGGGCCTATGTCTGCCTGGGGTGGGGCGGCTATTGGGGCTGGGACCCTGTCGAGAACGCAAGCCTGCTTCCCTGGCTGATGTGCATCGCCCTTGTGCACAGCTTCGCCGTATACCGGCAGCGTGGGATGTTCAAGGGCTGGGCCATCATGTGCGCGGCCTTGACGTTCTGCTTTGTGATCGTGGGTACGTTCATAAGCCGCTCCGGTTTGGTGCAGTCGGTGCATGCCTTCGAGGGGGACACGGTTTCGCTGGTGTTCTTCCTTGCACTCATGGTGCTATCCGTCGTGTCGGCGGCTGTCGGCTTGGTTGTTCGACGCAAGGATTTCGCTCCGGACAACAACGGCGAAGCGGAAAGCATGTTCACGAAAGATGTCGCCTTCTACGTCAACTGCGTTTTTGTTCTGCTGGCATCCTGCCTGCTCTGCTACATGACGGTATCCTCGGCGCTCCCGGCATTCTTGCCGTTCGGGGGCCAATCTGTGAGCACGGGAACCTTCAACGCCATTGCCCGGCCGTTGGGAATAGCGTATCTGCTGCTTATCGCTGTTGGGCCTATGCTCGGTTGGGTAAAGACCGACAAGAAGGAGCTTCTACGCGCGATGCGGCTGCCCGCGATTGTTGCGGCAGTGATCTTCCTGCTGCTGATGCTGTACTTTGCCCAGGTGCTGCTGCCGGCATACGAAGCAACCATCGCAGCCGGCGGAAGCAGTGCCGAAGAGCTGCTGGGCATGGGTCCTTCGTGGTATTACAACGGTTTGGCGGTTGTGGGGTTCGCCGTTGCCAGCGCGCTCATGGCGAATGCGCTATGCATGGCTGCCCGCTGCGTCAAGGGCCGCGTGAAGACGCTGGCGCCCATTGGCGGGTTCCTTTGCCATGCGGCGATGGGGCTTATGCTCGTCGGCCTTATCGGCTCCTCGATGTACGTGATCGAGAGCACGGGCTACCTGGAGTACGATTCCTCAACCGATTCCGCCAACGGCACGTTCGAAGTGGGCGGCTACGAGCTTGTTTACCAGAGCCAGTCGGTAACGGAGCAGGACAATTCGGATGTCCTCTATCAGGTTGATTTCGACGTCATGCGCGATGGGGGGCTTGTTGGAACGGCGAGCCCGTCTGTCCAGCTGGTGGCAAGCACGCAGCAGCAGAAGCTGAATGCAAGCGTGCTCGGTTTCCCGACCGAAGACCTGTTCGTGGTGTACAAAGGAGTCAATGCCAAAACCGGCTACCTTTCCCTGGACGTCAGGGTGAACCCCCTTATCGGCGTTGTCTGGGCAGGGTTCGCCTTGCTATGCTGCGGGATGGCTTTGGCTTTTGCGGGAGAGCTGAAACGCAAGCCGGCCCGAACCAAGGAGGCTGGATGATATGGGCAACGCCTTGGAAGTGCAGGGAGTGCAGAAGCGCTTCGGCTCACGAACAGCCTTGACCGACATCAGCCTATCGGTGCCCGAGGGGGCGTTCGTCTCGGTGTTCGGCCCCAACGGTGCGGGGAAAACCACGTTGCTGCGCGTGCTGGCAACCCTTAGCCGGCCAACTGCCGGCAAGGTGACGCTGCAGGGCGTGGATGCGCTGGAATGCCCCGAGCAGGCACGGGCACTTATCGGCCTGGTTTCGCATAGCCCTCTTCTGTATCCGGAGCTTACCGCCTATGAGAACCTCAGGTTCTTTGCCCGTCTTTACGGGGTGAAGGACGCGGATGCCCGTATAGGGAAGCTCCTTGAGGATGTGGGGCTGTATCATCGCCGCTTCGATGCCGTTTCCACGTTCTCACGCGGAATGACCCAGCGCCTCTCCATCGCCCGTTCCCTGGTGAACGATCCGGCGATCCTGCTGCTGGACGAGCCGTATTCCGGCCTCGACCCGTATGCCGCCGACGACCTGGATGCCATCCTGGAGCGGGAGCGCAAGGGGCGCAGCATCGTGATGGTCAGCCACGACCTGGGGAAAGGCTACGAGCTGTGCACCCATTTGCTTGTTATGGCGCAGGGCAGGGTGAAGCTGTTCTGCGAGCGAGAGGAAGTGGAGTGCGGTAACTTCGAGCAGGTCTATCGAGATTCCGCGGGAAGGGGAGGTGCCTGATGCGCGTCGATGCGGCAAAACCCCCTTCGATGCTGTCCCAGTACTGCGCCCTTTTGCGCAAGGACCTGGAACGCGAATTCCATACGTTGGATATGCTCAGCTCCATGATCCTCTACGCGATCTTGGTCCTGATCGTCTACGGCGTTGCCCTTTCGCGGGTTTCTTTGGGCGAAGATGTGCGGGGCGTGGCCTCCGGTCTTCTTTGGGTGCTGATCGTGTTCACTTCCCTTATAGGGCTGAACAGGTCGTTTGCCTACGAACGGGAGAACGACTGCCTTGACGCCATCCTTATCGCCCCCATCGATCGATCGGTGGTGTTCTTGGCGAAGGCGACATCGAACCTCTTGTTCCTGGCAATCGTCGAGGTTCTTGTGGTCCCGGTGTTCACCTTCTTCTTCCTGGAAGGCCTGCAGCTCGGCGAAACCGTGCCGTTTGCCCTGGTGCCGTTGGTGCTGGGCACCTTGGGCATGTCCGCTGTCGGCACGCTTCTGGCAACCGTTACGGCAAGCACGCGTGGGCGCGATGTCATGCTGGCGGTGCTTGCGGTTCCCTTGATGTTCCCGTTGCTGTATGCGTGCGTGTGCGCCACTTCGGCATGCCTTGCCGGGAGCGAGGATTTCTGGTCCGTCTTCATTCCCTCGGTGGCGGTCGTCGGCGTATACGACGTGGTGATGGGGTTGCTCTCGTGGGTCCTGTATGATTTCGTGGTCTCAGCGTAAGGAGGCTGTTTTGAGTAAAAGGAAAAGGCCCTTGCCCGAGGTGGGCCAGTGGCCGGACAGGCTTGTTCCCCTTGCCCTTGCTATTGCCGCAGTGGGGCTCATAGGCGGCTTCTTGCTGGCCTTCCTGTACGCTTCGCCGGTGAGCGGTGCGCGCGTTGAGGGGGCCGAGCTCATAGGCGGCAGCATGGTTTCGTCGAAGCTGCTCCTTTCGCAGAAGATCTTCTACTTCCATATGCCGGTTGCCCTGGCCTCCATGGCGAGCCTGGCCTTCATGGCGTACTACTGTGTTCGGTTCCTGGCCACGCGCAACCAGCGCTTCGACACCTGCGCGAAATGCTGCATGGAGATATCGCTGGTGTTCGCCCTTGCCGTGATGTTCACCGGGGAGATGTGGACGCGCTTCGAATGGGGCGTGTGGTGGACGTGGGAGCCGCGCCTTACCACCTATCTGGTGCTCGTTCTGGTTGTCCTTGGCTACTTCGTCTTGCGCAACGCCGTCGACGACCCCGAGCGAAGGGGTGCGTTCTGTGCGGTTCTGGGGCTTATCGCCTTTGCCGACGTCCCCATAACCTTCGCCGTCACGCGCATCCTTCCGTCCAGCCTGCATCCGGTGGTCTTCCGTGAAGGCGGGCTTGCCCCCGACATGGCGCTTGCCGTGGCCGTTTGCTCGGTTGGCATGTTGGCGCTGGCCTTTGCGATGTACCGCGTCAGCTTCCGCAACGCACGCCTTGCCGAGCGCGCCTGCGCTCTTGAGCAGAAAGAGAGGGCTTGAGCATGAATCCGATCCTCGAAGAGATCTACAGCACGATAATCCCTTCCGCCCCGTACCTGATAGCGGCCTACGTTTTGGTGCTGGCTGCCCTTCTGGTCTGGCTCTTCGTCCAGTTCAGGCATCAGAGCACGCTGTCCCGCCGTCTTGACGTCCTCGAAGAGGAGCAGGTGGAGCGCGAAGATTCCCATCCCCGGGGGTAGGGGTTTACCCTTCGCTTTCCTCGTCGGGCGGGCAAAGAAGCCCCGCCGGCTTATCCTCGTGCGATAATCTGCACGAGGGCTGAACACGTTCAATGGAATGTGCTCGGGGCTATGAGGAGGAACAATGGGGTTTGGCAATGTCATTGCCGGTGTGGCTGCCGCTGCGGTCTTGGCCGAAGGGGTCTATTCGGCTGCAACGGGCAAGTCTTCCCTTCTGCGCCCGCCCGGGTCGCAGGGTGAATCGGATTTCATGTCCCGCTGCATAAAATGCGGCAAGTGCATCGAGGCGTGCCCGTACAAGGCCATCTATCCTGCGGATCTGACGCAGGGCGCTGCCGCCGGCACGCCGACGCTCGATGTGGAGAACCGGGCCTGTCGCCTGTGCGCTGATTTTCCCTGCGTGGCCGCATGCCCGACAGGGGCGCTTCGCGACGTCTCCGAGAAGCGGGACGTTGACATGGGGTACGCGAAGATCAACGAGAACACCTGCATTGCCTACCAGGGAATGCGCTGCGAGGTGTGCTATCGCGTGTGCCCGCTCATCGATGAGGCCATCACCATCGAGTTCCAAGCGATGGAGAACGACTCCATCCACACTAAGTTCATCCCCACGGTGAACAAAGAGAAATGCACCGGGTGCGGGCTATGCGTCCAAAGATGCGTGGTGCGCGACCCGAAGGTTGCGATGAAGATCGTGAGCATCGCTGCCCAGGAGAAGAAGGGGAAGTAGTCCTTGTTGCTGCCATGCAACGGGATTCGAGGAGGACACCATGGAGTACTCAAGGCGAGATTTCATCAAGCTGGTCGCCATCGCCGCGGCCAGTGCCGCCGTTTCCGGCTCGCTTGCCGGTTGCGCCCCCAAGGCGAACCAGTCCATCGACAAGAACAGCGTGACCACGACGGTCGGCGTATGCCGTTTCTGCGGCTGCGGTTGCGGCGTTCTGATCGAAAGCCAGAACGGCAAGATCATCAGCATCACCGGCGATCCGAACAACGATTCCAGCCGTGGCCTCAACTGCGTGAAGGGCTACTACCTGGCCAAGATCCTGAAGGGCGACGACCGCCTTACCAAGCCGCTTATCCGCTTGGACAAATCCACCAAGGGCTCGAACGACCCGAAGGTGTACCGCGAAGCCGAGTGGGACGAGGCGCTCGACCTGGTTGCCCAGAAGATGCGGGAAACCTGGAAGAAGGACAAGAGCCGCCTGGCGTTCTGGGGCTCAGGCCAGCAGCCTATCTTGGAGGGCTACGCCACGTCCAAGTTCTGGAAGGCGGGCCTTCGCTCCAACAACATCGACCCGAACGCCCGCCTGTGCATGGCATCTGCGGTTGTGGCGTTCATGAACACCTTCGGCACCGACGAGCCTGCCGGCTGTTATGCCGACATCGACTACGCCGATCTGTTCATCACCTGGGGCGCCAACATGGCCGAGGCCCATCCGATGCTGTTCAGCCGCATCACTGCGCGCAAGCAGCAAGACGGCGTGAAGCACTACGACCTCACCACGGTGCGCAACCGCACCAGCGCCCTGGCCGACAAGGTGATGGTCTTCGAGCCCAACACCGACTTGGCCATCACCAACTGCATCTGCCGCTACCTGATCGAGAACGGGACCTACGACAAGGAGTTCGTCAAAGACCATGTGAGCTTCAAGCATGGCCAGGAAGACATCGGCAACAACGATTTCGAGAACCGCGATTCCTACGACAAGTCGGATAAGGGCAAGAGCGCCGAAAAGGTGACCGTGATCGACCTCGAGGAGTTCCGTAAGCTGGTCGAGCCCTACACCTACGAATACGTAAGCCAGCTTTCCGGTGTTTCCGTGGAAGACCTGAAGCTGCTTTACGAAGCCTTCGCCGATCCCGACTGCAAGATCATGAGCCTATGGACCATGGGTGCGAACCAGCATAATCGCGGCACGTGGGTCAACCAGAACTTCTACAACTGCCATCTGCTTTCCGGCAAGATCGCCAAGCCGGGCAACGGGCCCTTCTCCCTTACGGGGCAGCCCTCTGCGTGCGGCACGGCGCGTGAAGTAGGCACCTTCAGCCACCGCCTGCCTGCCGACTTGGTAGTTGCCAATGCCCAGCACCGTCGTTACACCGAGGCGGTTTGGGACCTGCCCGAGAACTGGCTCGAGGACATTTCCAGCCCGGGCTATCACACCACCAAGATATTCCGCGAGATGTCGAACGGGAACATGGACTTCATCTGGACGGCTCACAACAACTGGGCCCAATCCATGACCGACCTCAACCGTTTCCTTGGCAGGGATGGCGAGCATCTGGGCATCTTCGACACCTTTATTGTGGTTTCCGAGGTTTACCCGACGCTTTCCACGGCGTATGCCGACGTGGTGCTCCCTGCCGCCATGTGGATCGAGCGCGAGGGCATGTTCGGCAACGGCGAGCGCCGCACGGCCGTGTTCGAGAAGGCCTGCGATCCTCCGGGTGACGCCCGATGGGACCTGTGGATGCTGATGGAAATCGCCAAGCGTGTTCTCGACGGCGAGAAGATCGGCGACAAGGACGCCTTCGATGCCCTGTTCGGCAAGTGGTACGACAAGGACGCAGGCGACTTCAAGTACGACAGCCAACGCGATGTCTGCCGCGAGATCTGGAACGAGTACCGCACCTTCTCGAACCCGGATCCGGCGGAGAACAGCTACTCGAGCGAGCGCGTGCTGCGCATCCACGACAACCTGGACGGTAAGGAGGGGTGGAGCCCGCTGAAGCTTACGGCCAAGCGCCTGGCGCCGTACGACGAGTACATCACCCAGCACGGCCTTACCTGGCCAACCCAGCAGATCGACGGTAAATGGTACGCCACAAGGTGGCGCTTCAACGGCGCCGGCAAGCAGGAAGACGGGTACGACACCTGGAACGTGCAGAAGTGGGGCGAAACCGACAAGACCGACGGCATCTCGTTCTACAAGACCGCAGACCACAAGCCGTGCGTCACCTTCCATCCTTACGAGCCGCCTGCCGAGATCCGCGACAGCGAGTATCCGTTCTACATGGTTACCGGCCGACTGCTGGAGCATTGGCACACGGGCAGCATGACGCGCCGCGTGCCCGAGCTCAACAACGCCCTGCCCGAGGCCTTGATGGACCTGTGCTCGCAGGACATGGACGAGATCGGCGTGAAGGATGGCGATCGTGTGAAGGTGACCAGCCGCTGGGGTTCGTTCGAGTGCACGGTTTCCAGCGCGGGCCGCACGCAGCCGACCCACCACATGTGCTATATACCGTTCTTCGCCGAAGAAACGTTGGTGAACCTTGCCCAGCAGGAGGTCTATTGCCCGCTTTCGAAGGAGCCCGACTACAAGAAGACCGCTGTTCGCATCGAAAAGGTCCAGGGGGCGAAATGAAAATGAGGCGAAACATCATCGTGGTGGGCGCCGTTGCAGGGCTCATGCTTTCCGCATGTGCCCTTGGTGGGTGCTATTCCACGAACGCCATCACTTCCCCTTCCGAAACCTTCGATTCGCCCGAGGGTGCTGCGCCCATGCTGTCCGTTGCGCATGAGGGCCGCTACGAGAGCTTGGGCGCACAGGGATGCTTCGGTTGCCATGGCTCGAGCAGCGAGGCCGATCCGTTCCTGAAGAAGGCGGGGAAGATGCCCGACAACCATTACGCGAACGGGAACAGGGAGACGCACAAGATCGATGCTGCGCATTCCCTGTGCGGAAGCTGCCACGTGCAGCAACGAAAGGCCGGTGAATAGGGTGGTTATCTCGAGCCTGGTGGTGAACACCGTCGCGGACTCCACAACCGATGTTGCCCATGCTCTTTCCGCCATGGAAGGCGTCGAGGTGCATGAGGTGGTTGAATCGAAGCTGGTGGTGACCCTTGAATCGGAAACCGTGGATTCTTCGGCCGATGCGGCCGCGAGGTTCCAGGAGGTGCCGGGGGTTCTGAGCGTGAACCTCATCTACGTCAACTTCGAAGACGACCCGAGCTTGCAGTAAGGCGGGATTCTCATGTCGGACAGCCCTGATACGCGCGAGCAGCGTCCAGCCGGCTCGGCGGATGCCCATCCTTCGCCGGCAAGGAAAGGCGGTGGCCGCAAGTGGGCCATTGCCCGCCATTGCACGCAGGTGCTCATACTGGTGTTCTTCTTGGTGCCCGTGGTCGCTTCGGGCTGGGCCATCATGGGAACCGATCTGCAGGGCGATGCCGTTGTCGAATCGGTTGCCACGCCTTCACAATTTGCCTGGTCGGGAACGCTCTCCTCTTCACAGATCGGTCCGATCACCCTTATGGACCCGTTCGTGTTCCTCCAAACGGTTGCCGCGGCGAAGGCGTTCGACCCCGCTTGGCTCTTGGCGGCGTTGGTGCCCCTGCTGCTGTTCGGCATCGTGCGGGGAAGGGCCTTCTGCGGCTGGGTTTGCCCCGTGAACCTGGTTCTGGAGATCGTTGACGCATGGAGGAAGAAAGTGTGCCCGAAGCGCCAGCTTCCCGAGCGCAGGCTCCCGCGCCATGCAAAGATAGGCGTTGCAGCCGCGGTGCTGGTGCTTTCCCTCCTGGTGAGCATTCCCGTTTACGAGGTGCTGAATCCGATCAGCTTCATCAACAAGGGGCTGGTGTTCGGAAGCGCCGTCGGCGGGATTACCTTGCTTGCCATCATCCTTGTGGATGTGTTCTGGGGGCATCGGGTGTGGTGCCGCTCGGTATGCCCTCTCGGTGGCTTCTACGAGGTGCTGGGCAAAGTCGGTCTGGTGAAAGTCGGCATCGATCACGGTGCCTGCATCAAGTGCGGGAACTGCAAGAGGGCCTGCATCGCCGATCCTGAGATCTTGGACCCTGCGCTCGATGGCGAGCATTCAACGGTCTGCGCCGGCGATTGCATGATCTGCGGCAAATGCATAGACGCCTGCCCGGTGGGCGCATTGGGTATGGAAGTATCCGCCCCCGGTAAGAAATAGGTTTGCCGAAGCCGGCGCTTGCTTCGTTCGGGCGGACGTTCGCCTACAGCTCGAGGAGCTTGTGGCGCAGGGCGAACTCAACCAGCTCTGCGCGGTTCTTCAGCTTCAGCTTGCCGTACACCTTCGACCGATGTGCTTCCACCGTCTTCACGGAAAGGAAGATGCGCTCGGAGATCTCGCGATTGGTGAACCCGCGGGCAAGGAGGACCAGGACCTCCATTTCGCGCGGGGTAAGCTGCTCCAGGTTCGACTCGGCTTCCTTGCCGCCCTCTGCCACGAATCGCGCCAGCGCCTCTGCCATCTTGGGGTGTATGTAGCTGTCGCCTTCTTTCACCATATGGATTGCCCGCAGGAGCTCGGCGGGCGAGGCGCTTTTCAGGAGGTAGCCCTTCGCCCCCTTGTGCATGGTGTGGTACAGGTACTCCGGCTCAGCGAACATGGTGAGGATGATCACCTTGGTATCGGGGAGGTCGCGCACTATCTTTTCGCAGGCTATCAGGCCGCTTTGAGCAGGGGGCATGGAAAGGTCGAGCAGGAGGATGTCGGGTTTCCGCGCCGCGCAGACGGCATAGGCCTGCGTTCCGTCCGCTGCTTCGCCGACAACCTGGATGTCAGGATCCTTGTCCAATATCATCTTGAAGCCGAAACGAACCATTTCATGATCGTCGGCAAGGACAACGGTGATCATCTGGCGGGTTCCTTTCTTTTCGCTGGTTCTTTCATGGGGGCTACCAAGCTCACGGTGGATCCTTGATCGCTTGAGCTTATCCGCAGATCCGCCCCGATCAGGCGCGCCCGTTCGCGCATTCCCGAAAGGCCGCAGCCGCTTCCCTGGACAACCGGTTCTTCGGTGTTGAAGCCGACGCCCTTGTCGGAAACCGTAACGTTCAGCCATCCAACGCTTGCGGCGAACGATACCTCGACCTTGTCTGCCTTGGAGTATTTGCAGGAGTTGAGTATAGCCTCTTGGCATATGCGGTAAACCTGGGTTTCCACTGCTGGATCAAGGCGGCTGATGGTTTGCTGCCCCGTGAACACGATGTTTGCGCCGTAGGTTTTCTCCAGAACGGCAGCTTGGGATTTCAGTGCGGGGATAAGCCCGAAATTGTCCAAGGTGGAGGGCCTGAGCTCGGTGGACAGGTTGTGTATGTCCGTTTGAAGCGCTTCGATGCGGCCAAGCGCCTGGTTTATGAGGTCGTTTGCGTCATTGTCGGCAATGCGCTCCTGCGCCATGTGGAGCAGGAGGGTTATCGTAAGCAGGTCCTGGGCCATGCCGTCGTGCAGTTCGCGGGAAAGCCTTTTCCGTTCGTCTTCCTGGGCAAGCACTATTTTGGAAAGCTCGGTTTGGCGAAGAGGGGTGAACTCCAGACCTTCCTTCCCGTTTGCCCTAAGCTTTCCGAGGTCAAGGAAGTTCTGCTCCTGCATCTCGGCGTCGAGGAACTTCCCCTGCAGGTCGTTGGCGCAGCGGAGGTAGGCTTGTGCGTGCTCTCTGCCAGACGAACGGTGCGCAAGGATAAGGACGCCCACGGTGTGGCTGCCCTGTTTCAGGGGCAGTGCGCAGAAGCTGCGCAGGTCTTCGGCGAACACGATGGGGTAGCTCGAGTATTCGCTTTGGCCAAGGTCTTGGTCGATGTCGGTGAGCATCATGGGCTGGCCGCTTTTCAGGACGATGCCCCCGATGCCATGGCCGGGTGAAAGCGAGATGCGGGTAACGCGTTGGCTGGTTGCCCCGCTGAAGTAAACCCATTTCATGGAAGCGCCCACGAAAGGCGAAAGCCCTATGCCGACGAAGTCGAAGCCATAGGTTTCCGCGATGCGGTCGGCTTCTTCCTGATAGCCGGCATCGCCCCCGCGAAGCACCGCCTCGCTGAAGTTGCTCTGCTCATGCAAAGTGCCCATGTTGATCCCCCCTAGCTGCTATATCCATTGTAGTTCGAACCGCTCCACGGTAGGGGATGGGCGAATTCCACCCATCAGTTCGAATCCTCTATATGTAGCTAAAGAGAAGCTCTTTGAGCCATAACCCCCATAACCTGAAAAACAGGCCAGGTCGATATAAGAAAGTCCCAGGTTGGCGTAGTAAGTCAGCGAGCGGCTAGCTGGCGAGTGCGAGAGACCTGAAAGAGCGAGTCGCTGGCCTAAGGGCCGCGACGAACGATTGAAGGCCTCTCGTGCCGCCAGATCGCCGCGCAGCGTCAGGCCGTTTCTAATGAAAAAAGTCCGTTCGTAGAACGGACTAAAATGTAGGTGGCGGAGAGCTGGGGATTCGAACCCCAGATACGCTTTTGGCGTATACTCGCTTAGCAGGCGAGCACCTTCGGCCTCTCGGTCAGCTCTCCGTATATGCGAATTGATATGATACCCTGCCCACCCTCAACTTGCAAGGAGAAGAGCAGTGCAAAACCATTCTGTCTTCGAAAAAACGGCAGGGGCCGGTAGCGCCTGCTCTATTGATGCGTGCCAACGGGGTCTGGGGGCTGGTGCAAAGCTCTCTGCCGTTGTGCTCGCTTTGGCCGTCGCCATCTTCATCGCGCTCGGAGCCCTTGCCCCGCAGCAGGCGTTCGCCAAATCGTTCACGATGCCGCAAACCACCATCAGCGCCGAGGTTCAGCAGAACGGCGACCTGCACGTGGTGGAGCAGCGCCAGTTCGATTTCGATGGCACCTATACTGCTGTTTGGTGGGAGTTCAGCAACCTGCCCAGCAGTGCCGATCTAAAGGTGAACAGCGTGAGCATGGCCCAGACCGACACCGACGGCAATTATTCCGCTTCGGCCTTGAAGGCGCTTTCCAGCACGCCGTTCCAGGTAAAGTGGCGCGACGAGGGCGGCCCCGGCAACGTCTCGTATTCCTTCGACGACCCGAAGGACACGGTGTACGTGTTCTTCAACGAAACCGATTCCCGCATCGTGGTGCAGCTGGACTACACCGTGGAAAAGGCCGCTCAGGCCTATTCCGATGTCGGCGAGATCTACTGGCAGTTCGTCGGCAGCAGTTGGGCCGAAACCTCGCAAAACGTCTCCATGACGCTCAAGCTCCCCGTGGCTGCCGGGCAGAGCGTGGTGGCCGGCAACAACGTCCGTGCTTGGGGTCATGGCTCCCTGAACGCCAACGTTGCCATCAACGAAGACGGTACGGTGACCTACCAGGTTCCTTCGGTGAAGGCCGGCACCTACGCCGAGGCGCGCGTCGTGTTCCCCACCCAGTGGCTTTCCGCGGTAAGCTCCACGGCCGACAACGCCCATGAGTCCACCGCGCGCTTGGACAGCGTGCTTTCCGAAGAGCAGACCTGGTCAGACCGCGCAAATGCCGAGCGCGCGCAGCAGATCGGCGTCTTGGTGTTCGCCATCGTGGTGTGCATCGCGCTGTTGGCATGGGGCATCAGGAGCTTCGTTCGCTACGGCAAGGAACTTGAGCCTGATTTCAAGGACGAGTACTGGCGCGATGTGCCCGAGAAGGGGCAGCACCCTGCGGTTATCGGGCGCCTGTGCCGCTTCGACAAGGAAAGCTCGCTCGACTTCAGCGCCACCATCATGCATCTGGCCAATGCCGGCGCCCTGCTCATCAACAGGGGCTCGTACGAAAAGGGTGGGCTCCTGGGCAGCAAGAAGCAGGTGGACGACTACTATCTGACGCGCGTGCCCGAAGCGGAGCTTGCCCTGAACAGCGAGCTGGACCGCAAGGCGATGAGCTTCCTGTTCGATACCGTGGCCGAAGGCCAGCCCTCCCTGTGGCTTTCCAGCATCAAGAGCTTCGCCAAGGAGCATCCCGAGCAGTTCAACAACGCCATGGCCGATTGGCAGGGCCTGGTCACCTCGCACGTGATAACGGCTGACTACTTCGAGAGCTATTCCAAATCCAAGCGCAACCGGATGGGCGCCGTGGCCTTCATCTTGTTGGCGGCGGGTATCGTCGTCGGCGTGGTGTTCGACAGCGCGCTGGTCATCGTCCCTTGCATCATCACGAGCGTGGCGCTTTTCGTGGTGTCGCGGTTCATGGAGCGCCGCACCCAGAAGGGCGCGGATGCCTATGCCCGCTGCATGGCGCTGAAGAAGTGGCTCACGGAGTTCTCATCCCTGGACGAACGGCCGGCGGCCGACGTGAAGGTGTGGGGCGAGTTCATGGTGTACGCCTACCTCTTCGGCGTGGCGAAAGAGGCGATAGAGGAACTGCGCCGCGCCGTGCCCGAGATGTTCGAGGTGGACTCTTCGCTCGCGGCCGACACAACCTTTGTGCCGTGGTGGGTATGGTACAGCCCCTATGGGTATGGCTCGTACGCCGAGATGCCCGACTTCGGCTCCATGCTGGAAAGCTCGGTTACCGAATCGCTGCAGGCGGTTGAGTCGGTGCTTTCGGGCGGCTCTTCGAGCGGCGACGGTTTCGGCGGCGGCTTCTCGATGGGCGGAGGCGGCGGCTTCGGCGGCGGTGGAGGTGCCCGCTGATGCCCTTGTCGCTTGCGAGCGTCCCTGCGTGGGTCTACAAGCTGCTCATAGTCTTCGCAACGTCCATCTGGGGGCTGAGCTTCGTCATCATGAAAGACGTGGTGGAATGCCTGCCTCCCGCATGGCTTCTGGGCATACGCTTCTTCACGGCGGGGCTCATCCTGCTAGCGGTGCTCTGGAAGCGCGTGCGCAGGCATTTCTCGCTGAAGATCGTCGCGTACGGCGCGCTGCTGGCCTTTTTCGATTTCACGGCGTTCCTTACGCAGACCATCGGGCTGCTGTGCACCACGCCGGGCATCAACGCGTTCCTTACGGCCACGTACTGCGTCATCGTCCCCTTCGCATGGTGGGTCATCGCGCGTAAGCGCCCGCTGGCCTTCAACGTCCTGGCGGCGTTCGTCGCCGTGGGCGGCATATGGCTGGTTTCTTCCAACGGGAGCGGGACTGGCCTCAGTATGGGCTTCGGCGAGGCCATGACGCTGCTGTGCGCGCTGCTGTTCGCCATCCACATCACCTTCGTCTCGCGCCTTTCCGTGGGCAACGATGTGCTGGTGCTCACCGTGTTCCAGTTCCTGTTCGAGGGGCTGTTCGGCATGGCCGTCGGGTGCGGGTTCGAAACCTTGCCGCCGGCATCGGCAGTGAGTCTTACCGTGGTGGGGCAGATGGCGTTCCTCATCGTATTCGCTTCGGTTATCGCGTTCGGCATCCAGAACGTGGCGCTGGCCTACATCCCGCCCGCGCAGGCGTCGCTGTTCCTGAGCTTGGAATCGGTGTTCGGCGTGCTGTTCTCGGTTCTTCTGTACGGAGAAGTGCTCACCCCGCAGCTTTTGCTGGGCTTCGCGCTGATCTTTGCGGCCATTCTGGTGAACGAGGTGGTGGCCCCGAGGTTCGAAGCCAAACGTGCTATAGTCTCTGCAGGACGCGACAAATGGAAAGAGGAACAGCCGCATGACTAACACCATGGAGAACATCATCCTTATCGGCATGCCGGGCGCCGGCAAGTCTACCTTGGGCGTTGTTCTGGCGAAGATCTTGGGCTACCAGTTCATTGATGCCGACTTGCTTATCCAGAGCAAGCTGGACAAGACCCTGCAGAAGATCATCGACGCATGCGGCCCCGACGGCTTCATCGAGGTGGAAAACGAGGTCCTGTGCACCCTTTCCGCGAGCCACGCCATCATCGCAACCGGCGGTTCCGCTGTGTACTCCGACGAGGCCATGAAGCATCTGGCAGAGATCGGCACCGTGGTGTATCTGAAGGTTTCCTACGAAGAGCTGGAAAGCCGCCTGGGCGGCCTGCACGAGCGCGGTGTTGTTATGAAGAACGGCATGGGCATGAGCCTTTCCGACCTGTACGAAGAGCGCCTGCCGCTGTACGAGAAGTACGCCGATGTCACCATCGACATCAATGGGCTTACCGTTCGCGATGCGGCGCGCAAGGTAGTGGACCAGGTTTCCATGCTCTAGGTTGCGCCGTTTGAAGAACGGCGCAAGCGGTCGCCGCTGCGAAGCCACCTGATGGCACGGCTACCGCTCCAAGCGGGTTTGACGTGCGAAGCACGCCTGACGCCCGCTTTCACGGTATCTGCACTCATCAGGTGGCTTCTCGCTGACTGGCGTGGACCTATAAGCATACAAAGGCTCTGGCAGAGCGGTTGCTCTGCCAGAGCCTTTCTGTTTGTGGGGGGGGGTGCGGCAGGTTGGGTTGCGGCACCCATCCCGCGCTAAAGCGGCTTGCTTTGCCTACAGCTCGATGTTCTTGGACGATCCGTCGATGTCGTCTATGTGTGCGGTGCCGTTCTTCACGCTGAAGAAGGTGAGGCGCGGGTCGCCCCAGTCCTCGTAGGTTTCGCCGAGCGCGGTCATGTGCTCGTAGCCTGCCTTGCGCACCTCGTCACCCGCAGTGTCGTTCAGGTCGGCTTCGCCGGTAAGGATCACCCAGCCGCGCCCGGGCTTCCAAGCGGAGAGCTCGAACTTGGGGTTCGCCTGCAGCTGGTGGTACACATCCTTGTTGGTGGCGGTGCAGAACCACAGGGTGTCGCCTTCGCGCATGGCGAAGCTGAAGGGGCGCACGTGCGGCTGGTCGCCTTCGCAGGTTGCCAGGTACCATGCCGGTACCGAGGTGAGGTATTCCAAGATCTCGTCCATGGGGTTCCTTTCGGTAGGGAGGGGTTGGTCGGAGTCGGGGCTGATTGGTGAGGTGGCCCGGCAGGCCGGCACCCAATGCCGGGCTACAGGAGCATCTTCAACACGAAATCGCACGCCAGCACAGCCAGGGTTCCCGCAGCAAGATAGGCGGCACCCAGGGCATCGCGCTTGCTGAAGGCCAGTTCGCGCAGGCGGGTGCGGTTCTCGCCGCCGTGGTAGCAGCGGGCGTCCATGGCAAGCGAAAGCGTTTCGGCATGGCGGAACGCGCTGGTGAACAGCGGCACGATAAGCGAGGTCATCAGTGCAAGCGATCCTTTCGCGCTGGTGCTGAAGTTTGCGCCGCGGCTGATCTGGGCGCGGTAGATGGTGCGCAGCTCTATGGCGAACTGCGGCAGGAACCGAAGGGCGATGCCCATCATCATGGAAAGCTCGTGCGCGGGCAGCCCGAAGCGCCTAAACGGCTCCAGCAGGCGCTCGAAGCCATCGGTGAGGTCGAGCGTGGTGGTTGCCAGCGTAAGAAGGCTCACGCCTAGCAGAAGGATGGTAAGGCGGATGGCGATGAACAGCGCCTGCTGCAGGCCTTGCTGGCTGATGCAGATGATGCCCAGTTGGAAGTAGATGTCCCCGCCTTGGACGAAGAAGATGTTCAGCAGGGCGGTGAATACCACCAAGATGGCCAGCGGCGCGATGGAGGCGAACGCCTGGCGCAACGAGATATGGGAGAAGGCGAACATCCCGGCGGTGAACAGGGCGGCGACACCCAGCGATACGTACGAGCCTGCGGCGAACACCATCACCATGAACAGGATGGACAGCAGCAGCTTCGCCCGCGGGTCCATCCTGTGGACCGGGGAATCCTTGGCTATGTAGCGGCCGAACACCGCGTCGATGCTCATGCTAGCGTGCCTCTTCGCCCTTGAGGATGCGGGCGATCTCGTCTGCAAGGGTATCGGGCTGGTACAGCTTCACGGGAAGCGGCATGCCCTGCTCGCGCAGCTCGTTGGAAAGGCGTTGCGCGTGGGGGATGCCCAGGCCGATTTCGCGCAGCTCTGCGGCATGCTGGGTGAAGATCTCCTCCGGCGTGCCCAGGAAGGCGATCTCGCCCTCGTGCATGACGATCATGCGGTCGGCCAACGCGGCGATGTCGTTCATGTTGTGCGACACCATGACCACGGTGAGGTTGCGCTGCTCGTGCAGGCGCTTGATAAGGGCAAGGAAGTCGGCGCGGCTGGCGGGGTCCAACCCGGCAACCGGCTCGTCCAGAACCAGGGTGGTGGGGCGCATTGCCAGCACGCCCGCGAACGCCACGCGGCGCTGCTGGCCGCCGGAAAGCTCGAAGGGCGAACGGGTGCCTATCTCGTCGAAGCCCAGGCGCACATCGGCCAGGGCCTCGCGCACGCGGGCATCCACCTCTTCTTCGGAAAGCCCCATGTTGCGCGGCCCGAAGGCAACGTCCTCGTAGACGCTGGCCGCGAACAGCTGATGCTCGGGGTATTGGAACACCACGCCGATGTCCGCGCGGGCCTTGGCGGCCACGCCTTTGGCGGAAAGGTCGTTCCCGTTCCAGAGCACGCGTCCTTCGGTGGGGTTCGCAAGGCCGTTCAGGTGCTGTACTAGAGAGGATTTCCCCGACCCGGTATGGCCGGCGATGGCCAGGAACTCGCCCTCGTTCAGGGTGAAGCTCACATTGCGCAGGGCATAGCGCTGCTGCTCGCCGGCTTTCTTCTGGCGTTTGCTTAGCGGGTTGTAGCTGAAGCTTACCTGTTCGAATGCAATCGACACAGTTCCTCCTCCAGCGTATTCATCTCGGTATGGGTGCCAACGGGGATGCCGCGGTCCTGCAGCAGGCGCGACATCTGGGTAGAGAAAGGCACGTCCAGGTTGAGGCTGCGCAGCTTCTCGTCCTGGATCAGCACCTCTTCGGGGGTGCCGTCCAGCATGCAGCGGCCCTCGTTCAGCACGATAACGCGGTCGGCCTCGGCGGCTTCCTCCATGAAGTGGGTGATCATCACCACGGTCATGCCCTGGGCATGTAGGTCTTTGCAGACGCGCATCAGGCCGCGGCGGCCGCGCGGGTCCAGCATGGCAGAGGCCTCGTCGAAGATGAGGATCTTCGGGTGCATGGCAAGAACGCCCGCGATGGCGACGCGCTGCTTCTGGCCGCCGGAAAGGGCAGTGGTCTCGCGCTTGCCGTGGCCGCCGAGCCCTACCTGGCGAAGCGCCGCCTCGACGCGTTCGCGCAGCTCGGGGTTCTCTATCCCCAGGTTTTCGGGGCCGAAGGCCACATCGTTCTCGATAAGGCTTGCCACGATCTGGTCGTCGGGGTTCTGGAACACGGCGCCGGCGGTGCTGCGGATGGCGTAGATGTTGTCCGGCTCGGAGGTCTTCATGCCGTTCACGGCAACCTCGCCCTTGTCGGGAACGAGCAACGCGTTGATCAGCTTCGAGAACGTGGACTTGCCCGAGCCGTTGGCTCCCAGGACGCAGACGAACTGGCCCTCGGGGATGGTCAGGCTAAGGTCGGAGAGGACGAAGGCGTCGCCCGTGTACGTGAATGAGACGTCGGAAAACGAGATCACGGCTTAGCGGCCCTTCGTCTGTTCCTTCTTCGGGGTGATGAGGTTCGAGATGGCCTTGTAGATGATGAGGGTGAGCACCGCGTTCAGGCCGCCCTTGATCAGGTTGAAGGGGATGAGGATCGGGATGATCATCGCGATAACCGCATCAAGCGGAACGCCCAGCCACATGGGGGTAACGATCAGGTTGCCCACGATGGCGCCGATGGTGGCTGCGATGATGCTGAGCACCAGGCCGCCGATGGCAGCGGGGTAGGTGCGCTTCTTCTTGTACACGAAGGCTGCGGGAAGCACGAAGCAGGTAACGGTAAGGACGTTCATCAGGGCGCCCGTGAAGTCGGCCATCAGCAGGCCGTGGATGATGGCGGTTACGATGCCTACGGCCACGCCGGCGCCGGGGCCGAATGCGAAGCCGGAAACCATGGCGGGCATGTTGGAGGCGTCGAACTTGAGCCAGGTGACGCCAGGGAGCAAGGGGAACTCGACGAATGAGAGGATAACGCCGATGGCGCACATGAGCGCCATGGTAACGAGCTGCTTGGTGGACCAGACGTTGGTGTTGGTGGGGGCGGTGGGGGACATGGTTTCTCCTGTCGGTATCTGAACCTGCTTATGGTACCACGCCAGCGATTTTGGCCTCAATATCGCGCGCCCGAGCCCAGGCTATTGCCGCGGTCGTCCGCTCCCGCCGGGACCCGCGCACCTCGGCGCTCGCCTGCGCTTGGTTCGGCTTTCGAGCAGGCGCGAAGGGGCGGCGCGGAGAATCAGCTTGACG
>CAVAFY010000009.1:0-60820 GCA_963588035.1 Alloprevotella sp.
TCCTTAATAGGGTTTATTTGCCCGGTGGGCGGAGCGACAGCCCGTTGACGAACGTCCTTGTGGAGAAGCTGGCCTCCGCGGAGCGGGGAGGGCTGGACACTGTAGATCTTTGGGCGGATCTTGAGTTGCTACTGGGTCAAGCGACGGAATTCTATGGCGATGACGAGCTTGGAGAGTTCCACGAAACCTTCGAGGAGATGGAGCGCCTGCTCGCGGATTACGTGCATCAGCAGGAGGAGCGCCTTCCTGAGACGCTGCCGGCGGATTGCGTGAAAGAGTTTAAGAATTCCGTCGCGCGTTTCGACGCACGAATGGCTGTGCGGGACCAGCAGCGTTTCAGGCTCGACGGTCTAAACGAGGACCATACCCATCGTTTTATCTCTTTGAACTACACGCATGCCCTTGCTCGTTTTGTTGAGGCATCGGTTGACGGCAGCGATGTGATTATGAGGCACCGGGCTGGCGGCGTCTTCCATAATGAGCGGGTCGAGAAGCCCCTTTACGTTCACGGTTCTATTGGCGAGAGCGGTGCGGCCGAGGGTGTTATTTTCGGCGTCGATTCTCCCGAGCAGGTAGCCAATAAGGCTTTTGCCGGCAATCGGTTATTTGCGACGAGCTGGGTAAAGGCAAATAGGAACGATGAGCTATATGGAAACGCTAACGAGGAGGTTTTGCAGCACCTGATTTCCGAGTCCGACACATTCTGTTTATACGGCTGCAGCTTGGGTGAAACCGATGGCCGCATATGGCGCTCGGTAGGGGACCGACTTGTAAACTCCAATCATGTAAAGCTCGTCTTGTTCGTTTATGACATGCCCGATCGGAATGGTGGCCAGCATATGGAGTACCTACACAGTTGTGAGGAGAATCGGGCCAAGTTCCAAAAGGCCGCAGGGTTAGATGACGCAGCGATGGCCGAGCTGCAGGACAGAATCTTCTTCCTGCCTTCCAGGGACCTGTTTAAGCTGCGCGACAAGCTTGAGCTTGGGGAGGATTTCTATGAGGATGGGGATTCACCGAGCTGATTGTTGACGCCCCGGCGTTTGGACTCGGCTTCGAGGTCATCGGGCGCGCCAGCTTTACAGATGGTATTGCTCGACGCGGTTATACGCTGGGCGTTTTGCGTTTTGAGGTATCTCTTAGTCGTGCCTTCTAAACCGCTTTCTTTCCCCTATCGCACCCCCGATACTCGTTTTTCGGTAAGTGATCTAGGGTTCTTCGCCCTCTGTTCACTGAAAGTAGTTCTCGCGCATGCATGGCGGATGGCGCCGCTCGGTGTTTGGCCGTGCATCTGAGCTTTGTACCCTTCCATGCTCGGTCTTACCTGCTGGAATCCCAAATGCAAAGGAGATGCTTGGAGAGACGGCAGCGCAACGTTCGCCACGTCCTGCCTGCTGGAGAGGGCGCTGGCGGTGCTGTTCGGGCACAAGACGGTGTCGATGAGGATGTTCCGCGGCAAGGGTTGCCGCGACCCAAGGATGCAGGCGAGCTTCTTCGCCACGGACCGGCTGAAGAACCGCCCCGACAGGCCCATCAGCCGCCTGGCCACCGAGCGAGTGGTGGAGCTGGTGCAGATATGCCTGGCGGGGGAGAGCGCCTACGACAGGCTCAGTGCGAGCCGTCTGGTGAGCGGGCTTGCGCACGAGTTCAGCGGCGTGGGGTGCGATGCGCAGATAGAGGAGAAGGTGGTGTTTGTGCAGCTAGACCTGGTGCGCGCGGTGATGGCGTGCGCGGTTGGCAAGCGTTTGGTGGAGCGCGCCAAGATGGTGGGACTGGCATGTTACAAATCCACCGGGCGCCCAGGGCAGGTCGAGGTAGCCGGCCTCGGGCCTGAGCTCGGATCGCTTCTTCGAGACGTAGTTGCGGACTGTGGCCTGGCTGTGCGTGCTGCCCGTCGCAGTCGTCTACGGCGGCAACGCATCGGGCAAGACGGCGCTGCTCAAGGCGCTTGTTGCGCTGAAGGCCATGGCTACCGTCGACGCGGGGGTGGACGGCGTGCTGCCCGTTGATGCCTTCCGTTTCGGGAACGGCGGCGAGCCCGCCTCGCTCGACGTTACGTTCCTCGCCGGTGCGAACGTGTACAGGCGCTACATCAAGGCGACACCCGCCGCCGTCGCGTACGAGTCGCTTGAGCTGGTGCGGGAGAAAGGGAGCACCGTCCTGTACGAGCGCGATGCCGCCGAGGGCGAGGCCGACTCGTACGCCTTCGGCGAGGGGTTCTTCGGCGATCCCGGGCACGTGGGCTACGCCGCTCAGAGCACTCGCGCGAACCGGCTGTTCCTGGAGAGCGCGTGACTCCTGAAGGTTTTCATGCCGCGCGACTGGGAAGAGGAATTGGTGGGTTGTTTCGTGCTATCGGCTATAGTGTTTACAGCTTGCTCAACTCGTTAAGGATGCCTTATGCGCAATTACGACTTTAGTATCAAAAGCCTTGACCTGAATAATTATCGAAGATTCAAAACGCTTCATCTTTCCTTCGATGACCATCTGAATGTGATTGTCGGCAATAACGGCGTTGGAAAAACCACATTGCTCGATGGGTGTGCTGTGGCGGTAAGCTCCCTGCTTGAAAAGATGGAGGACTCTCGTAGTTGCAGCGTGCGGAAGGGCGATGCTCGCTACATCACTGTTCAAAAGGGCTCGTCGGCAATTCGCCAGGGCCAGTATCCGGTTGCCATCGAGGCCGCGGGGTCGCTTAATGGCCATCCTTATTGTTGGTCGCGTGAGCTGTCTTCCGAAAAATCGAAGATGACGAGGAAGGGCGCTCAGTCCATCATTTCCGCTGGGCGGGAACTCCAGGGCCGTGTTTCTGGGGGTGAGGATGTCGTTTTGCCGGTCCTGGCCTACTATGACGCCAATCGCTTCGCCGTTAAGGGAGCCGGCAGTCGCGTGTCGGAAGGGTCCGCTTCCTTCCTGGCCTCTAGAACCAAGGCTTATTCTGATGCTTTCGATGCGTCGATCAACGAAAAGCAAACCTTGACCTGGATGAGAAACATGACACTCTGGGAGCTTCAATCCGGCTCAAAGAGTCCGGAGCTCACCTGTGTCATGCGTGCTTTTGCAAACTGCTATTCGAACGCAGCTGAAGTGGGCGATGTTGACGCTTACTTTGATCTTCAACTTCAGGACGTCGCGGTGAGGTTCAAGCTCGAGACGGGTGAGACGGTTGTCGAAACGGCGTCTTCGATGAGTGACGGATATCGGTCGGCGTCTCTCATGTTCGCCGATATCGCCCGCAGGATGGCCCAGCTGAACCCTCAGCTTGGAGAAGATGCCTGCCTTGCGCCGGGAATCGTCCTTATTGACGAGGTCGACCTTCATCTTCATCCCAGGTGGCAAGCACGGATACTGGGGGACCTCCGCTCGGCTTTCCCTGCGGTGCAGTTTATCGTGACGACGCATGCGCCTATCGTCATCTCCTCGGTCGAGGCGAGATGCTTGCGTATTTTGACACCTAATGGGGTGGCCTTCCAGGACGCCGAGACTTATGGGGGCAATATCGCCCGGGTGCTCAAGACCGTTATGGGCGTGGATGAGCGGCCTGCGGATGTTCGCGAGCGCTTCGATGCTTTTTACGGGGAATTGGATGCGCAGGAATACGAGGCGGCCGAGGCTCAGCTCAATGCCTTGGTCGGCTTAGTGGGTCCGACCGATACCGAGGTTGTTGCAGCGCAGACGGCCTTGTTCCTTGAGAGAGCGTGAGGCATCGTGATTCCTATCCGAAAGGGAACGCAGCCAACCGCGCTAACTGACGCGCTGAGGGAACTGCGTATGACCCCGAACGCATCCGTTAGCTGGGGCGAGGTCAGAAACCAAAGGCCTATTCGAGAAGCGCTTTGTAGAGAACAGGGCGGCCTTTGCGCTTATTGCATGAAGAAAATCACTGTCGACACTTCGCATGTTGAGCATATCGTCCCCCAAAGTGCCTGCAAGCCTGGTGAAGATGTGGCTTACGGCAACATGCTTGCTGTTTGCGATGGAAACGAAGGGGCTGGATACGTAGGCGCACTTACTTGCGATAGGGCTCGGCAAGACCGCGCGCTTGCGGTGAATCCATTAAAACCCGAGACGCTGAAGGGAATCGGATACCGTAGGAATGGCGAGATCACCTCGACTGATGGGGCTGTCCGAAGAGATTTGTGCGAGACGCTGAACCTGAACTGCGGGGCGGCGTATCTTCCTCAGAATAGGAAGGCGGTAATCGATGCCCTCAATAGATGGATGGCCGCGCAGCGTGGGAATGTCGCGGGCGAATGTAGAAGACGGCGCGAAGCTATTGAGGACAGCGATGTAAAACCCGAGTTTGCCGGCGTCTTGCTGTATTTCCTCGACAGAAGGATTCGTCGGGGTTGATGGCCGGGATGCCTGCTGCGTGCATTTGCCTTTTTCGGGTGGGTTGAAGGTGAAGGCTGAGGCGCGCCGGCGCAGCCTCTGGCCGTTCTGTGCTTAAGCAAAAACGAGCAAAAACGAGGCGGAACCGCTTTTGCGCCAAAGTGATCAAGGCTGCGCTGGATCGGGTTCAGCCGTGCTACAATGTGTGCAAATGGTGCCCCGCTTGCCCGGGCAGCATCGTTTAACTAAAGGCCAGGTGTAGCTGTCGAACTAGTGCCTGGCTTTTTTGTTTTCAGATGCAGTCCGCACCTCCTTCCATCAGGCATGGCCGCCTAGCGGCGCTGGCTGACTTCGATGATCCCAAGTACGACGGTGAAGATCGCGCAGAGCGAAATCACAGTTTGCACGTCCATGGGCGGCACCTCCTTTCAAGAAGCTGCCCGGGTGCGGAACACCACTTCCAACTTACCCAATCACTTGCGAAACAAATGCGAAAGAAATGGGAAAGCCAAGGCAAATCGTTGCCCTGCCTTGGCTTTCTGCTCGGGTGTTGGCGGCGGTCGTTCGTGACACTTTGCCGGACGCATAATCTGGCCAAAACGGAAAACATGTCACGAAAAATGTCACGAAACATATCACGAATTGGGCCGACCAGCAGCTGCGGGATATTCTGCTTTCGCAGGCGTGTTGGGAGGGAGCATTAAGGCACGCCGGATGGATCCCATGCCCAACCCTCGCCGCTTACCGATGCATTCCCGTTGCGACTGTTGCGGTCCGAACGGGGATGCGTGGGATGATCCCGTCTATAGATAACGATCTGTTCGCTGGTTGGGACCTGCCCGGATGACCGGGCTTGCCGCGCAGCGGGAAAGCCGGTGCCGTCGGCATGTATGGAAGGAGAGGCGATGAAAGCCAAGCAATTCGACGGGGGCGTCACTCTGGAGGACCTCGAGAAGTGGGAGGGCGTGCCCCTCGTTCACGTGTGCGAGGTGTGCGGCAAGACGGAGATCCTCACGCCGGAGAAGGCGTTTGAAGACGGATGGGATTACCCGCCGCGCATGGGGTGTTTCGGCCTCGTGTCGCAAAGAACGTGTGGGGACTGCAGCATCACGCAGACTGCATGGTGGGCGCTGGCCGTCGAGGGTAAGGACGCTTCCGAGCTCACGGACGCCCAGAAAGAGACGGTAGCGAGGATCGTCAACGAGCCGGCGAGCATTCTGCCTGCCCGCACTCACTTCTCGGATGCCGACGATCACACTGGTACGACCCTCGGCTAGGCTATTTCGCAAGAAGAGATTTTAGGAATGGGGTACTCGGCCCTGGCTCGGCGGTGGGGGTTCGATCGCTATGCCCAAAACTGTTCTTCCGGAGTCCAGGTTTTGCCCGAGGCGTTGCCGCTGAAAACGGGGGAGAGCCACGACGATACCGCCGTCTCAGCATCCTTTACGTCCAAGTATCTGCTCTGCAGCGCGGCCTCTTTGGCCAGCTTCGAATAGTTGCCCGACAGTGCGCCCTTCCAGCTCTCGGGAATGGAGAATCGATCTATGCGGTCCATTCTTCGGAGCTTGCATTCCGTTGAGATCAATCGTGAAAGCTTGTCGGCATCGACTTCTTCGTTGAGCATCGATGTGATCAGGTCTGCGAGATCCTTTACCCTTGACGATGGGCGCCCGTTGTAGTCCTGCATGGTTGCGCATACCTTCTCGGCGATGCGATTCTCTGGCTTGTTCGTGAGATAGTTGAAGGTCTTAACCCCATCGATTTCGATTCTCGACACCGGTGTGACGATGTCGAACTCTTTGGGCGGCAGAGCATCGACGACAAGGTCGATGGAGACGGCGCCTTTCCGCGACGTTCCCCCGAGCCACGTCTCGAAGGTCACCGTGTAGCCTTCGCGGTAGTCCTGTGATGTGTCGGTAGGCCTTTTGCTCACAAAGCGGAATTCGACGAAGTCGTCGAGATCGACAGACGCTGCATCGATGAGCTCTTCGAGCGCCTCATCGATATCGGGCGTCCTGCCGATCAAGTCTATGTCCCTGGTCTCACGGGCACTGGGAATGCGCGCGAGCATGCTTTGCCCGCCTTTGAGGATGAAGCCTGGGTCTTCTGCACTGAAAACCCTGCAGAGGAAGCGGTCGTGGTAGAAGGCCTGGATTGCTTTGTTGACGTCGCGCCCAGAGGCCTTTGCTGCGGCTTTGACGGCCTGCTCCATGGCCCGGAAAGTTCTGTATCTTGCCATGCCGGCCTCCCTATTCTGACGGCGGCGCATCTACGCCGCCTGCCCATGTCTCGATTCCTGCGATTTGTCGCTTGGACAGCCACAGCATCGCAGGGGATGCGTTTTTGCCCACGACGTCAGCTGCGAACGATTCGCCGTCCCCCTTGCGGTAGCCGTTCCTGGCCGCGAGGGGCGTGAGGAGCTCGGTGCACCTTCGCCGGTCGAAGACGTGCCCTCGCGATGCCATCCCCTCGACGAAATTCGCCACGATGCTCGGGTCTTCCCTTAGGCGTACCAGATCTGCGACGGTCCTTTCCGGAGATGTGGTTGGAATACCGTCGATTATCGTTACGTCGCGCTCCTCCGCGGGCCATGGTATCAGGTGGACGTCGACCCGGGCCGTGCGCCTGCCCCGGCAGGTTGCGAAGCAGTAGGGCTCCGGGTGCAGCTCGGTGTCGCCGAGGAGCACGGCCGCCGTCCTGCCCGCGGCGACGCAGTCCCGAGGCCTCGTCCTGAGGCGGTCGTATGCCGTTTTGCTGGGCAGAAGGGAGAGCCAGACGGCCTTCACCCCCGCATTTTCCGTGTCTCCGGCCGAGGCGAAGCGGTATGTTCCGCGTGCCATGGGTTCTATGCGGCCATCGTTTGACATGCGGCCGAGCTGTACCCGACTCACACCCTCCGATGCGGCCTGGGCGGTGGTGAACATGCCCCATTGGCTGGAGGCGAGCTCTGTCAGCGCAGATATATTCTTGCTTGTCTTCATGCTCGAATTGTATACATAACTGTATACAAAGTCGACATAGAATGTGATTTCAAATAAGGTATGTGCCATCGCGCTCGCCAAGTATGTCTCCGCTCCCCTGTGTATGGTTCCGTTTTTGCGGACGTTGGCGCGGGTAGGCCTGGAGGCCTTCTTGTGCAGAAAAACCGAAATAGCTCTCGATGCGACTGTTGCAGTCCGAACGAGGCGGGTGGTTAGCTGATCTTACCGACGGTTTTGCCGCACGGCAGCAGATTAGCGCATGGGCCTGGGCGCCCGGGAGGAGTCGATGACGATGAAGCAGTTCACATCCGCGAGCGCTGGCAAGTACATCAAGTCCCTGGAGGACAGGAAATCCCATATTCTCGGTGCCGAGCGGCGAGACAAGACCTATCGATGCTCGGCAAACGAAGAGCCCGAGGCTCCTGCATACGACTACCGCGCAACTCGCGATGAGGTCGCGGCCATCGATGCCGAGGTGCTTGCGGTTCGTCATGCGCTGCACCTGTTCAACAATTCTGCAGTTCTCCCAACTTGTGGCCTCACCATCGACGAGGCGCTCATCAAGTTGGCGATGATGAACAAGGAGCTCGCGATTCTCAGCCAGATGCGTGGGGTCCCCGCCAAGAGCCGCCTGAGCGCGAGCCGCTGGGACTCGAGCGGCTGCGTGGAGTACGAGTACGCCAACTTCGACCCTGCGGAAGCCGAGCGGGACTACCTTGCCGTTTCCGCTCGGATTGCTGAGCTTCAGCTGGAGATCGACCTTGCAAACCAGACAAGCACGTTCGAGGTCGACGTGTAAGGCGCTGGTTCGGTATTCCGGGGGCTGCGCGAATTAACTTTTTTGGCAGCAGGTTAGCTACTTGCAACAGTTGCGTTTTTCGTTGAGGTTGTCTTTATCTGACCGTGGTTTATGGTTGGTTCGCGTTTTGCAGATGACCGCCACTTTTAGAGGTGACTCCAGCTGCGCAGCCCCGAAAGCCTCCGTGGCATCGGTTTTCCCGGTGCTCGCGGTGCGGGTGAGGCTCGGTTTTATCCCGTTTTATTGTTGCTTGCTCCCGTGTGCTGTGGTTGCCTATACAGCGAGGGCGCTGACGAGGAGGGCATTATGGGCGATAACGCGTTGGCAAGGATTAACGCAGAACGCTGCGATGATGAGCTGCGTCGGGTGGAAGCGGCGGTGTCTCGTCTGATAAACCGCCCTGCTAAGGTCGATTTCTATTCCGTTGCCGCCGAGTCTGGCGTTAGCCGATCGACGCTTTACCGCAACGACAAGCTGCGCGCCCTTGTCGAGGCGGCTCGCGATTCTCAGCCAGACCCATGGGATCTCATTGGTCAGCTTACGGCCGAAAAGGCTTGTCTTCGGGCGAAGCTGATAGCGGCAGAGGCACGCAGCGCACGCGAGTGCATGATCGAGTACGAAATCGAAGTGATTTCCCTGGTCGCCTAGAAACGCAGAATGGGCGGAAGGCAGCTCGCGAAGAGGGAAACTGTAGCTTTTACGAGAGGGGATTCTGTGGCGAAAAGAATTGTGGCCTCCGTTTATACCCGTGGGAAGTTCGGTAGGCGTTGGCGTCAAACCTTGGATACCAGCAACCCTTATCTATATTCTCACGGCAGGTATCCGACTAAAATCCTTCGAGAGGATCTGCCCGAAGACTATATCGAGTTTAGGAGCAGGGTCATCTGGTATATGACCGGGTATCTAAAGATGTCCGGGATCGTGGACATGGATTACACCTGGATTGGCGAAAATCACCTGTTCAAGGATGATTACGTTTACATTTCCTATAGTGAACCCCTGAAGGAAGAGCTTACGAAATGGGGACATCGGGACATCGTTGATTACGATGTCTGCGTCTGCGGAAACGATATCGTGAATATCGTTCTGGCGGCCGAGAAGTACTCGGGATTCGATACCTCTGCCGTTCGTGCTCGAATCGAGGAGAAACGAGTCTGGCTTAGGGATAATGAGCCGGATTTCTACGCTCGTTATGTCGGTGAAGACAAAGATATCTTCAGCTTGTGGATCGAACGCGGCTACGTCGACAAGAAGCTTCTTGCGTAGCTGACTTGGATGCTGTTAGCACCTTGAGAAGCGCGGGCTTGCATCCACGGGGCAATGCGATGAAGCCATCGCGCATTTCGCCCAGATACATGATGCGTGGCGTTTTGTAGACGGAACGATGGAGGGCTTGCAACTTAAAGAATTCTGGGTTGGCGAAGGCTGCCAGGCGCTTGATGCGGAAAGCGGCATTTGGGCTCAAGCCCTGTTCGGGAACATAGAGCATGTTTCCTTCAACGATTGTGATGTGTTCGGGAAAGTCTAGTCTGGTTAGCACCCTGATGCCCTTTGTTCCCAAGGAGTGGCACGGTTGCCTCCCGTATTTGGGGATTGCGTAGCGTTGCTGTTTGCGATTCGGCGTACGGTTTCGCAATCCAATTTCTTCACGTGTGACAGAAAAAGCCATTGATCAGGGTAGGGCACGAAATACTCGTCTATGAAAACGCTATTTCGACCGTTCTCTCGTAAACGTAAAGCCGCCCTGCAACAAGCGCGTATCTGGGGATTGGGCGCTCCATCTGCTCACCTGCGCTCTCAAAAGCAATCTTGGTTGCAGTTATAGGTGCTTCGAATGCGGTCAAGAAGAGTATAGCAACCGTGCTTTCAAGGTGGTCTTAAGGTTTTCGGATCAAGTAGCCTTCTTGTCGTTTCATCAGCACAACTTGCTTCAATGTATGTGCGATATAATAGCTTTGTGCTTACGATAAAGAACAGAGGTCAGAAATGGCAAGTGCAACTTTAACAATACGCATCGATGAAGATCTTAAACGTGAGGCGTCCGATGTCGCCAACTACTATGGTTTGGATTTGTCGTCGGTGACGCGAGCTTTCTACAAGCAGATGGTGAACACCCGGCGTATCCCGTTGACCTTTGCGCCCGAGGAACCGAACGCCGAGAGCATTGAGGCCATCCGCGAAGGCAATGCGTTCTTGGCCTCGGGGGAGAAAGGCCGTTTCTCCAATGGCGCCGATCTTATTGCGGCGGCGATGGATTGATTTTGGCGAATCGGCGTTGAGCACCCCGCCCGACTGCCTGCTGGGTTGCTGGTAGAATGAGCGGTTGGAAATCTGCTGGTGGCAAAACGCAACGGACGCTGCTGGCGCACTTGATGCGGACGGGGGAATAGGCACATGGATGCTGCGGCAAATGCGAGCTACTCCCTGTTCGTCCTGTTCTTGCTGCTGGTCGACATCGTGCTCATCCGCAAGCTCAGCCGCACACCCGGCTTCGGGCGCGAGGAAAGCTGGATCGTCAAGCTGGTTGTGGCCGCAGCGATAACCAGCTTGTCCGACGCGCTGTGCGTCGGCGTCGGCGCGGCGGCGGGCTTCTGGGGCAACTACCTGTTCAACTTCTCGTTCGATGCAGCAACGGGTTACATCGCCTATTTCTTCTTCTGCTATTGGGGCATGCGCTTCGAATCGCGCGTGCTGGCGGACCGACGCCTGTTCGCGCTCTTCACCATCCCTGTGGTGCTATTGATTTTCTTGCTGGTCGCCTCGCTGTGGACGGGTTGGATCTTCCATATCGAACCCGACGGCACCTATGTACGCGGCCCGCTGTTCGTCCTGTTCGTGTTCGTGCTGGCCAACGGCTACACCGTCGGCGCCATCATCCTTGCGGCGGTGTGCTATTTGCGCAAACCGACTCCTACCCGCCGTAAGATGCTCATCGATTGCATCAAGTACGTGGTTCCCCTGGTGGTAGGCACGGTGCTGCAGTTCCACTTCACTTCCATTCCCAGCTCCAGCATGGGCATGACGCTCTGCGTGCTGCTCGTGTGCATGGACAACCAGGAGCGCCTGCTCCGCCGCAAAACGCTCGATGCCGAAGCGGCCAACGCCGCCAAGTCCGAATTCCTTTCGCGCATGTCGCACGACGTGCGCACGCCCATCAACGGCATCATCGGCATGATCGGCATCGCTCGGGAGAACATGGACGACTCCGCCCGCGTGCGCGACTGCCTGGAGAAGATCAGCGGCGCCGCCAACCAACTGCATGCCATGGTGAGCGACGTGCTGGACATGTCGAAGATCGAAACCGAGGGCCTCGACTTCACCCACGAGATCTTCAGCCTTCCCGAAATGCTGAACGGCATAGACGGCCTGCCCCAGTCGCTCGCGGTGGGGAAGGGTGTTTCCGTGGAGCTGGCCGACGGCTCCAGCCTTGGGCATCCGTGGGTGGTGGGCAGCCCAGTGCACGTGCGCTCGATAGCGGTGAACCTGGTGTCGAACGCCATTAAATACACCGATACGGGTGGCGTGGTGAAGTGCGCTGTTCGCGAGGTATCCCGGGAAGAGGCCCGCACCGTCCGCGGTCTGAAGGCGCCCGAGGGAGAAATCGTTTTTGTGGAGTTCGTCGTTGCCGATACGGGCATCGGCATGAGCCGCGATTTCGCCAAGCGCGTGTTCGAGCCCTTCACCCAGGAGCGCACCGACGGCCGCACCACCTACAAGGGCTCGGGCCTGGGGCTCGCCATCGTGAAGAAGATCGTCGACGCCATGGGCGGCGTCATCCGCTTGGACACCGAGCTGGGGAAGGGCTCCACCTTCACGGTCGTCTTGCCGTTCGAGTGCGCCACCGAGGCTCAGATCCGGGCGGTCGAAGAAGCCCGGCGGGCTGGGCAGCCTGGTGCTGTCGGCGAAGCGGGTTCGGTCGATGCGGCTGCATCTGCCGGCGGGGAAAGGTCCTGCGGGGAAGCGGCTGGCCGTGGCGAAGGCGCGCCCGCGCAAAACGAGACTGCTCAAGGCGCCAGCGCACCCGCATCTGCCCCCGAAGCATCCGGCCAGACGGTCAGCCTTGCGGGTCTGCGCATATTGCTGGTAGAAGACAACGCCTTGAACGCGGAGATCGCCCAGTATGTGCTCGAAGAGTCCGGCGCCGTTGTTGCGCTTGCCTCCGATGGGCTGGAGGCGTTGGAGGCTTTCGACGGCAGCCCCGTCGGCTCGTTTGACGTGGTCCTGATGGATGTGAGGATGCCGCGCATGGATGGGCTGGAGGCTACGCGCCGCATCCGCTCGCTTCACCGCGCCGATGCCGGTGAGGTTTCCATCATCGGCATGTCGGCCAACGCCTTTTCCGACGACGTCGCCGCCGGCAAGGAGGCCGGCATGGACGACTATGTGGTGAAGCCCATCAACCGCGAGCGCCTGCTGGCGGCCCTGGCCGGGAAGGCGGGCGCGTAGCTTCGCGCCCAGCAGGGCGCGCCACCCGGCACGGCGTCCGCTCGGCACCCTTCCGTTTTCGCCACATCCGCCCGGCGCGCCGCCGGCCTGTCCGCCCAGAGCTCACACGGTGCCGCATCCGCCCGGCCCGTTGCCCGCCCGCTTCCGGGCTCACCGCAGCATCGCTCCGCACTTCATCCCCGCACCTCGGTCCCGTCCTGTGTTTCGCATGGAGTGCCCATGGCGGCAAAAGCCCCTCAAGTAGAATGGCGCCATGGATATTATCGTCACGCTCATAACGGTCACGCTGCTCCTCGGCTTCCTCGTGTTCATCCACGAAGGCGGCCACTACCTGGCCGCACGCGCGTTCAAGGTCCGCGTGAGCGAGTTCATGATCGGCCTGCCCGGCCCCTCCATCGGCTTCACGCGCGGGGAAACGCGTTTCGGCATCACCGCTGTTCCGCTCGGCGGCTACGCCAGCATCTGCGGCATGGCTCCGGCAAGCAACAATCCCCAGCTCAAACGCGTATTGGGCTATGCCTACCGCAAGGGCACGGTGTACATGGAAGATGCCGCCCACGACCTGTTCCTCACCGAAGAGGAAGCCTACGAGCTGCTGGAAGAGCTCTCCGATTGGGGCTCGCTCAAGCGCCCGCACCGCAAGGACAAGGCGAACGTCTACCGCACGCCTGCCGCGGCCGGCCAGCCCGAGGGCAGCCCGCGCCCGCAGGAAAACCTGGAAGCGTTCTTCGCGTCCGAGAAGTCGCGGCAGTACTGCTCGCTGCCGTTCTGGAAGCGCTGCACCATCCTGCTGGCCGGCCCGGCCATGAACCTGCTGTGGGTGTTCCTCGCGTTCATCATCATCTACTCCATCATGGGGCTGGATCTGCAGAACACCCAAACGGGCGAAACCTTCCATCGCACCTGGGCGCCGTGGGAGTCCATCATCTTGGGCTTCAAGTACCTAGGCATGGTGGTTTCCGCCATCATCGGCCTGTTCAACCCGGCCACGGCCGCGGAAACCGTTTCCAACTCAACCTCGGTGGTGGGCATCGCCGTCATGTCGAAGAGCGCGCTCGACGCGGGCTTCATGGAATTCCTGTTCTTCACCGCCGTTATCTCGGCATCGCTGGGCCTTATGAACATGCTGCCCATCCCGCCGCTCGACGGCGGTCGCTTCGTGGTGGAAGTGTTCCAGAAAATCACGCGCAAGGTGGTTTCCCTGCGCGCGCTGGGCTACATGTCCACGGCGGGGATCGTCCTGTTCACCGGCTTCTTCCTGGTGATGCTCAACCAAGATGTGCAACGTTTCGTATTCGGGAATTGGGGTTAGCTGTGAACGACTGCGCTCCTAACAGGAAAACCCGGCAGGTTACGGTGGGCGGCGTGCCTTTAGGCGGCGGCGCCCCGTGCGTGGTGCAGTCCATGCTGAACCTGCCGCTGGAAGATGTTGAAGGCAACCTGCGCCAGATCGCGCGCCTGCAGGAAGCCGGCTGCGAGCTTATCCGCATCGCCGTGCCGCGCAAGGCCGACCTGGGCTTCTTCGAGCAGATATGCGCGAAGTCGCCCTTGCCGGTAATCGCCGACATCCACTTCAGCGCCGAGCTGGCCATCGAAGCTGCGCGCCGCGGTGCCGCCAAGCTGCGCATCAACCCCGGTAACATCGGCGGGCTCCAGGCCACGGTGCCGGTGCTGGAAGCCGCCAAGGCCGCCGGCATCCCCATCCGCATCGGCGTGAACGCCGGCTCGCTCGATTCCGACCTTGCCGCGCGAACCGACCTTTCCCTGCCTCAGAAGCTGGTGGAATCGGCGCGCTCGTACGTTGAGTTCTGCGAAGCGCAGGGCTTCGCCGACCTGGTGGTTTCCGCCAAGGCGCACGACGTGCCCACCACGGTGGAAACCTACCGTCTGCTTTCCGCGGCGCTGCCCCATATCCCGCTGCACATCGGCGTTACCGAGGCGGGAACCCTGTTCCAGGGCCTGGTGAAATCGGCCAGTGGCCTGGGCATATTGCTGGAACAGGGCATCGGCGACACCATGCGCATCTCGCTTACCGACGATCCAGTCGAAGAAGTGCGCGCCTGCTGGATGCTGCTCTCCGCGCTGGGCCTTCGCCGCCGCGACCCGGAACTGGTAAGCTGCCCCACCTGCGGCCGCTGCCAGGTGGACATGATCCCCATCGCCCAGGAAGTGGAAGAGCGCCTTCGCCAGGTGCATCGCCCCATCCAGGTGGCGGTGATGGGCTGCGTGGTGAACGGCCCGGGCGAAGCTGCCGATGCCGACATCGGCGTGGCATGCGGCAAGGGCTCGGGCGTGGTGTTCGCGCACGGCAAAACCTTGCGCAAGATTGATGAGGCCGCTATCGTTGATGTGCTTATGGAAGAGATAGGAAACCTGTAATGGAAATTATGCGTTTGAGCAAGCAGTATGCTCCCACGTTGAAGGAAGATCCGGCCGATGCCGAGATCGCCAGCCACCGCCTTCTGGTGCGCGCCGGCATGATCCGCAAGGTTGCCGGCGGCGTGTACACGTTCCTGCCGCTGGGCATGCGCGTGCTCACCAAGATAGAGAACATCGTGCGCGAGGAAATGGACGCCATCGGCGCCCACGAGATCCTCATGCCTGCCCTGCAGCCGGGCGAGCTGTGGCATGAATCCGGCCGCTGGAACGACTACGGCCCCGAGCTCATGCGCCTGGAAGACCGCCACGGCCGCGGCTTCTGCCTTGGCCCCACGCATGAAGAGCTGGTCACCTCTATCGTGCGCAGCGAGCTTCGCTCCTACCGCCAGCTGCCCATGACGCTGTACCAGATCCAGACCAAGTTCCGCGACGAGATCCGCCCGCGCTTCGGCCTGCTGCGCAGCCGCGAGTTCGTGATGAAGGACGCCTACAGCTTCCATTCCAGCCAGGAATCCCTGCAGGAAACCTACGACAGCATGTACGCCGCCTACGGGCGCATCTGCGAGCGCTGCGGGCTCGACTACCGCCCGGTCGAGGCCGACGGCGGCCAGATCGGCGGCAGCGTGACCTGCGAGTTCCATGCCTTGGCCGATGCCGGCGAAGACGATTTGGTGTACTGCCCCGACTGCGACTACGCGGCCAACACCGAGGCCGGCGCCTGCCACGCGCATGCCGTGCAGTATGACGCTGCCGAGTGCAAGAAGATAGAGACCCCCGGCGTGGATTCCATCGAGAGCCTGGCGAAGTTCCTGGGCGTCGAGGAAGCCGCAACGGTGAAGGCCATGGTAGGCAAGGACCCGGAGGGCAACGTGGTGGCCTTCTTCGTCCCCGGTTGCCATGAGCTCAACGAGATCAAGGCCGAGCGCGTGCTGGGCTTCGAGGGCGGCGAGCACTTCGAGCTGTGCACCGACGAGGAGCTTCAGAAGGCCGGCCTGTGCAAGGGCTCCATCGGCCCGAAGGGCCTGCCCGCGGGCATCAAGGTCATCGCCGACCAGAACCTGAAGGGCATCGAGCGCTGGGTGGTGGGCGCCAACGAGCACGGCTTCCACTTCGTGGGCGCCAAGCACGGCGAGGACTTCCAGGTAGACGAATGGGCCGATCTTTCCCTGGTGCAGCCCGGCGATTCCTGCCCGAAGTGCGGCTCTGCCCTGCAGGGCGCGCGCGGCATCGAGGTTTCCCAGGTGTTCCAGCTCGGCGACAAGTACTCCCGCACCATGGGCGCGGTGTACTCCGACGAGAACGGCGTGGACCAGAACTTCCTCATGGGCTGCTACGGCGTGGGCGTTTCCCGCACGCTGGCCGCCGTCGTCGAGCAGCATAACGACGAGGACGGCATCATCTGGCCGCTTTCCATCGCCCCGGCGCACGTCTGCGTGGTGCCCCTTACCGTGGGCGACGAAGAGGTGTTCCCCGTGGCCGAGCGCATCGCCCAGGAACTGGCCGACCAGGGCCTGGAAGTGGTCCTGGACGATCGCGACGAGCGCGCCGGCGTCAAGTTCGCCGATGCCGACCTCATCGGCTGGCCCGTGCAGGTCGTCGTGGGCAAGCGCGGCGTGAAGAACGGCGTGGTGGAAGTGAAGCGCCGCGGTGAGTCCGAGAAGACGGAAGTCGCCTTCGCCGCCCTGAGCGAGGCGCTTTCCTTCATGAACCGCATCGCCAAGAAGAACAAGTTCGCGCGCCCGTTCTAGGCATGGCCGCAACCGAACCGAACAACAAGCCGGAGCTGCTCGCACCCGCCGGTGGGTGGGAGCAGCTTCGCTATGCGCTGCATTTCGGCGCCGATGCGGTGTACCTCTCGTGTGACCGCTTTGGCCTGCGTGCCCGGGCCGCCAACTTCTCCTTGGAAGACCTGCCCCGCGCGGTTGCCCTGGCGCACGAGGCCGGCGCGCGGGTGTACGTCACCTGCAACGCCTACGCCCACGACGAGGACCTGGAGGCGCTGCCCGCTTACGCGCGCGCCATGGAGGCCGCCGGCGCCGATGCCGCCATCGTAAGTGACCTGGGCGTAATGGCCGTGCTGCAGCAGCATGCGCCCTCGCTCGCCATCCACGTGTCCACCCAGGCCTCGGTGTCGAACGCTGAAGCGGCGCGTATGTGGTACCGGCTGGGTGCCCGGCGCGTGGTATGCGCCCGCGAGATGTCGCTGGTGGAAATCGCCCAGCTTCGCCAGGCCATCCCCGCCGACATGGAGATAGAGGTGTTCGTGCACGGCGCCATGTGCATGGCCATTTCCGGCCGCTGCCTGATCAGCGACTACCTTACCGGCCGCCATGCCAACAAGGGCCAGTGCACGCAGCCGTGCCGCTGGGAGTACCAGCTGAAGGAAACGTCGCGCCCCAACGAGGATTTCGGCATCGCCGAAGACGAGCAGGGCACCTACCTCATGAACTCCAAGGACCTGAACATGCTGGCCCATCTGGACCAGCTGGCCGCGGCGGGGGTGAGCTCCGTGAAGATCGAGGGCCGCGTGAAGAAGGCCTTCTACGTTGCCACGGTGGTGAACGCCTACCGCCATGTGCTCGACGGTGAGCCGGCTGAGGGTTGGGAGCCTGAGCTGGGCATAATCTCGCACCGCCCGTACTCCACCGGCTTCTACTTCGGCAGTGCCGAGCAGACCACCGGAAACGACGTGTACGTGCAGCTGTGCGACTGGGTGGGGGAAGTGGTTTCCTGTGCGCCCGCGGGCAGCGGCCAATGGCGCGTGCAGGCGAAGTGCCGCAACCGCTTCTACCAGGGCGATGCCTTGGAGGTGCTGAGCCCCCACATGCCCATCCGCACGCTGCAGGTTGCCCAACTCGCCGAGGTGTACGGCGCCGACGAGGTGCCGGCTGAAGTGGCCTGCAAGGCCATGGCGCCCTATGCGTTCACGGTGCCGTTCGAACTGCACCCGCGCGATATCCTTCGTGTGCGCCGCAAGGACCCGACGAAGAAGAACTAATGCAACACCGCGCCCGCGCCTGTGCGTTTGCCGCAACAGCGGATAACTGGGCGGTAACCGCTTGGGCGGGTAGGGCGCATTTGACTATCATCGGGGGTACGGAAACCGCGTCCCCCAAGAAAGGGAGGAAACATGGGAAGGATGTCCACCGAGGCTCTGGAGCTGAAGAACATCGACGAGCTTACGCTGTACCTGCAGAAGGAGCACAACGCCTACATGCAGTGCCGTGAGCTTACGTACTACCTTACCGACGCCAACGATATCTACTGGCGCGCGCAGGACACCAACGCGCTGAACGAAAAGGGCCATTTCCCCGATTGCAGCGAACTGGTTGCCTCGGTTCGCGAGTTCATCGACCTGCCGTTCATCGACGGCAAGGAATCCATCCGCGACGTGTTCGCCGAGTGCACGTTCTACGCTTCCCGCAAGATCGAGGGCCAGGGTTCCCCGGTTCCCATGGTGTAGCGTGCCGCTTGTCGGCCGATTGGCCGCGTGAGCGTGTGCTGCAGCTTTCGCCGCCCGTGCGCCCAAGGGGTGCCGGGCGGTTTTTGCTGAAGTACGGAAGTGCGGTTCTGGGTGGCAGGCATGTTGGATTCCATCGCGAATTTGCCGCCTGACCAGCGCTGATGGGAAGTTTTTTCGAATCGGCGAAATTTCTTCTTGATCTGACCGGCCGGCTTGGTTAATATAGTCAACGCACTTACGGGGCATTAGCTCAGCTGGGAGAGCGCATGGCTGGCAGCCATGAGGTCAGGGGTTCGATCCCCCTATGCTCCACCAATAGTACTAGCAGGCCAGAACAGAACGTTCTGGCCTGCTTTTGTATTCCCGGGAATTTGCGGCCTGCTGCCCGCTGGCGAGGCCGGGACGACCACGGAAAGGAGCGCATATGAACATCGCGGTAAGCGCGTGCCTGCTGGGGGTTCCCTGCCGCTTCGATGGGCGCTCCAAGCCCTCTGCCGCGGTGCAGGAGTTCATCAGCCGCTTCGATTGCCAGGTGGTCCGCATCTGCCCCGAGGTGATGGGCGGGCTTTCCATCCCCCATCCGCCGCACGAGCAGAAGCTGGTTGACGGACATATCCGTGTGGTGGACTCGCAGGGCAACGACCACACCGATCTGTTCCTGACCGGCTCCCGCAAGGCGTGCGACGCCGCCTGTGCGAAGGGGTGCACCCATGCCATCCTGAAGGCAAAGAGCCCATCGTGCGGGGTGGGGCAGGTCTACGACGGCACCTTCACCGACGCGCTGGTTCCCGGCAACGGCACCGCCGCGCAGATGATGATCGATGCGGGAATGCAGGTGGTCACCGAAAAGGACATCGAGCGCAAGATGCGCTATGCGAACACCAGCAGCTCTTCGGCGGAAGCGTTCTTCAAGTAGTCATCGGCCGCCACGATGGCGCGCCCGGAAGCCCCGGGCACCACGGTGATGCCGGCGTTGCGCATGCTGTCGGCGTCTTTCTCGGAAATGGTGCCGCACAGCAGCACCTTGACCTCGATCTGGCGTAGGAAGTTTGCCTGTGAGCCGCAGAGGTGGCCCTGGCTGGGAAGGTTGCGCGAATCCACGAGTTCGCCGTTTTCCACCGAATAGAAGTTGAAGTTGGTGCAACAGCCAAACTGGCTGCTCACATCCAAACCTTCACTTGCAACGGCGATTCTCATGGCTTCCTAAACTCAATGGGGTAGACTTCACAAAACACGATACGCATTTCGTTTCGCGATCCGGCAATCTTTCGTTCAAGGGTGCTATCTTGGGCGCGACAGGAACCGCGCGATATCTTTCAAACTATCTCTTGCCAAAGCCGTAAAGCTCTGCAATAATAACCAGGCTGTTGCTTCCGAGCAGCATGTCCCCATCGTCTAGCGGTTAGGACGCGGCCCTTTCAAGGCTGAAACACGGGTTCGAGTCCCGTTGGGGGCACCATGAATGAACAGGCTCTGCTTCGGCAGGGCCTTTTTTCTTGAGAAGACAGGAGCTGGTTTGAAGAAGCTTATTGCGCAGTTCATGAAGTTCGGCGTGGTGGGCGTCATCGCCTTCATCATCGATTACGGCGTGATGATCTTCCTCACCGAAGTGTTCGGCGTCCCGTACCTCATCAGTACCACCGTTTCCTTCGTGGTGTCGGTCATCTTCAACTACTTCGCTTCCATGCGCTACGTGTTCGAGCGCCGCGACGACATGAGCCGCAAGCGCGAGTTCATCATCTTCGTGGTGCTCTCGGTGTGCGGCCTCGGCATCAACGACTTGTTCATGTGGCTCATGGTGGATTTCCTGTTCATCGACTACCGCATTTCCAAAATCGTGGTCACCTTCATCGTTGCCGTATGGAATTTCGTGACGCGCAAGATCTTCCTCGAAGCCAAGGGCAAGTAGCCGCGTAATAATCAGAAGCGTTGAGTTTCGCCACAACGCCCCTTGCTTCGCTTGGCAGGCCGGGTTGCAGAGGATAGCCGATGAACGCACGAATTGAGAGCATGAGCCATGGGGATGGCAAGATCTATCTTCAGATGGTGCTCGACCGCTTGCATCCCGATGCGAAGGTGCTGCTTGATGCGCGTCTGAAGGATGGGGCGAAGATCCCGGCGCACCTGTTTCCGTTCGACCCGCTGGAAGAATCCTCCCAGGCCAACTACGTGGTGGTCCTCCCTCATTTCGAGGTGCGCGAGGTCGACCTGACGTTCCTGGAGTATTCCGGCGAAGGCGCGCCGCTGAACCAGAGCCGCCTTACCGTCGAGCTCAACATGGTGCGTTGGCGCACGCGCTTCAACGCGCTGGTGCACAACGAGCTGCTCGAGCAGATGTTCGACATCGAGCGCGAATACGGCTCGAACCGCATGAACGTCTACTTCACCGACGCCATCGACGATGGCGACGAGATCGTGGTGAAGATGCTGGCCGATATGCCCCATGTCGAAGGCGCCGACGTGATGGTGGGCTTCACCGACAACCAGGGCAACGATATCGACCTGCCCATATATCCGCTGGTAGACGAAGTTGCCGCTCCAACGCAGTTCGGCGAAGGGGAGCGCCTGCGCGTGGGCTTCTCCGTTCGCGTGCGTGCCGAGTCGAAGGATTTCTGCGTTACGGTCTACGACGCCAACGAGTTGGTGCTGGGCGGCTTCGCGCGCTTCTGCGACGAAACGTACGCCCCTCTGCGCGAATCGTTCCTCTACTGTGCCACCGATGCCTCGTTCGACCCGCGCTACCCGCGCTGGTTCGCCCGCAACTGCGCCACGCTTGCCGCGCTGGAGACCCAGCGCGCCTCCTCGTTCGCGCATCAGCCGCTGGTGAGCCTGGTGGTTCCCGTCTACCCTGGCGACGAGGGCTTCCTGCCTGCGTGCAGCGAGGCTCTTCAGGCGCAGACCTATTCCCGCTTCGAGGTGCTGCTGGTGGATATGGGCGCCAACGAGTTCGCCCTTTCCAGCGTCCTTGCCGAATGGGAGGGCGACGACCGCCTGGTGCACCTGGTTCCCGACAACCAGCTGGACGAAGGGCGCGCCCGGCTCACCGGCATGCTGCAATCCCGGGGCGAGGCCTGCGCGGTATTGAGCCCGCGGGTCATCCTTGCGCCCGAGGCGCTGTACGAATACGTGCGCTGCGTGAACCGCGTCATTTCCGAAGACGCCGAAGGGGGCGCGCAACCTGGGCCCTTGGGCGTTGGCCGCTGCGACGTTGCCTACGCAAACCACGACCGCTTCGACGCCGATGAGGGCCTGCATTCGCCCACGATGAAGCCCGCCTATTCGCCTGACCTGCTGCTTTCCTGCAACTATCTGGGACCGGTGGTGTTCTATTCGCGCGCCGTCATCGAGAAGGTGCAGAAGGGCTCGGGCTTTTCCTCCGACGCCTTCGACTACGACCTGGCGCTGAAGGCCACGGCCCTGGCCCAGCGCGTGGAGCGTATCGACAAGGTGCTGTGCCACGTACAGGACGCGCGGACGTTTCCTCCCCATACCCAGGAGCTGTGCGCGCAGCGCGAGGAAGAGGCCTTCCGCCTGGGCCGCAAGGCCTTGGGCAACCACCTGCGCCGCCAGGGGGTAGACGCCCTGGTGCTGGCAGACGTGTCCGACCGCCTGTACCGCGTGCGCTACCGCATCCCCGATCAGGGCGCCTCGCTTGCCGTGGTGGTCATCGCCGGAAAGGAGCCCGCCCTTCTGGATTCATGCCTTTCCTCCATCGAGCAGAGCGAGCTGCCCGCAGAAACCCAGCTGGTGGTGGTCGAGTGCCGGGAAACCGAGCGCAGCACGCAGGTCCTGTGCGATCACCTGGCCCGCAAGAAGCGCTGCAAGGTGGTTTCCTACGAGGGCGGCGCGAACCGTGCGGCCATGGTGAACGCGGCCATAGCCCAAACCAAGGCCGATTACGTCCTGGTGCTGGAAGGCGATGCCGAGCTGGTCGGCCCGGAGGCCATCTCGGCGCTGCTCGGCCACTGCATGCGCACGGGCGTGGGCGTGGTGGGCGCGAAGCTGCTGTTCCCCGACGACACCATCCGCTCGGCCGGCCTCATGGTCGGGCCCTACGGCTTCGCTGCGGGCATCGGCGGCAACCTGCCGCGCACGGCCCGCGGCTACGGCAAGCGCCTGGTGTGCTCCAGCAACGTTTCGGCGGTGTCCCTTTCCGCCATGATGCTGCGCCGGGCTGCGTTCGATAAGGTGGGCGGCTTCGACGAGCGCTTCGAGGTGCGCCCGTGCGAGGTGGACTTCTGCCTGAAGCTGGCCAAGGCGGGCTACCTGGTTGCGCTCGACGGCGATATCGAGGTGTACCGCCGCGATTCCGACTCGGACGGCCGCGCCTCGCTCTCCGAAAAGCAGCGCCTGCGCTCCGAGCGCGAGAAGGCGTTCCTGCATTACCGTTGGCCGCGCCTGTTCGTCGAGGGCGATCCGTACATGAGCTCGTGCCTGGATCCGCATGCCCCTTACTTCCTGCTTAACACCAGGTCGTAGCGGTCATTGCCCGGCTTTGCCGCTGGCTATAAGCAGAAAATATAGTGCGTGCACGCCAATCGCAGCGCCTGCATCCTGCTGCGCCGTGCGCCTGGGGTATAGTAGGAGGGCTGTTTATCGGCGCTGGCATTCGCCGGCGTTTCGAATAAGGAATTAGACATGATTGAAATCGAACATCTGAACAAGACCTATGTGTCGTCCCAGGGCGAAGAGCACATCGCCCTTACCGACATCAACCTCACCATCCACGACGGCTCGATCTTCGGCATCATCGGCCAGTCGGGCGCCGGCAAGTCCACCTTGGTGCGCTGCCTCAACCTGCTTGAGCGCCCCACGTCGGGCTCCATCACCATCGACGGGCGCGACATCACCGGCCTTTCCGGCAAGGATCTGCGCGAGTTCCGCAGCCAGGTGGGGATGATCTTCCAGAACTTCAGCCTGCTGCAGCAGCGCACGGTGCTCCGCAACGTCACCTTCCCGCTGGAACTGCGCCACGCCGACAAGAAGGAAGCGGAAAAGCGCGCCCGCGAGCTTTTGGAACTGGTCGGCCTGGCGGACAAGTGCGAGAAGTACCCCAGCCAGCTTTCCGGCGGCCAGCAGCAGCGCGTTGCCATTGCCCGCGCCCTGGCGAACAACCCCTCTATCATGCTGTGCGACGAGGCCACCAGCGCGCTCGACTCCATGACCACGCATTCCATCCTGAAGCTCCTCAAGGACATCAACAAGGAGCTCGGGGTAACCATCGTGCTTATCACGCATTCGCTTGCCGTCGCCGAGCTCGTCTGCGACAACATCGTCGTCATCGACGACGGGCGCATCGTGGAGGAGGGCAAGACCGAAGAGGTCTTCGCCAACCCGCAAAGCGACATTGCCCGCAAGCTGCTGGAAAAGAGGCTCTAGACCATGGAATACTTGCAGACGTTCTTCGACCAGTTCGGCGCCCTTTTGCTGCAGGGCACGTGGGACACCATCGTGATGAGCCTGGTGTCCACGTTCTTCGCTTACGTCATCGGCATCCCGCTGGGCGTGCTGCTGGTGCTCACCGACCCGAAGAAGGGCCTTTTGCCGCACCGCGCGGTTAACGCCGTGCTGGGTTGGATCGTGAACATCGGCCGCTCAATCCCGTTCATCATCCTGCTGGTTGCCCTTATCCCGTTCACCCGCATCGTGGTGGGCACCTCGCTCGGCGTTCCCGGCGCCGTGGTGCCGCTGGTGGTTGCTGCCGCTCCCTTCGTTGGGCGCATGGTTGAGCAGAGCCTGGCCGAGGTCGACGCCGGTTTGGTGGAAGCCGCCCAGAGCTTCGGCGCCTCCATCTGGCAGATCGTGCTGAAGGTGTACCTGTGGGAAAGCCTGCCTTCGCTGATCAGGGGCTTTTCCATCGTGCTCATCACCTTGCTGGGCTACTCGGCAATGGCGGGCACGGTCGGCGCCGGCGGCTTGGGCGACATCGCCATCCGCTACGGCTACCAGCGCTACATGGGCGATGTGATGGCCGCCACCATCATCATCCTCATCGTCCTGGTGCAGATCGTCCAGAGCGGCTGCGACTTCACCGCCCGCAAGATCGACCGCAAGAAGTAGGCGCCCGCGCTTTTGCGGTCGCGTCCTTCGGCGACCTTTCAACTTTGAGCGACCCCCGGTTGGCGCTGCGTGCGCCGGCCAGGGGTCGCTTGCTGTTTTGGAGGGGCCCCGAGACGTGTTTTGCCTCGTGCTTCGGGGCGGCCGCGGTTTTGGCCGGCGATCTGCGCCCGCGCTCATCGTGCCAACTGCCCGATGCGTCCCTCGTTTCCGCGGTCAGGACTGCCGGACAGGGTATAATGCCACTTTGGTGTGAATTGCATTCGCGCAACCTCGAGCCCATTACCTGACCGCAAGCTGATCGCCGCGGTTAAGGCGGGCTTGCCGGCGGCCGATTGCGTTGCAAGGCGTTGCCGCACGGACGGTTCGGATAGTTAGGGCTTGCTGGATATATGGGTAAGATGTTGCGCTTGTTGGCCATGGTGCTTGTCTCGGCGCTGGTGCTCGCGGTTGCCTTGACCGGCTGCGCGCAAACAGGCAAATCCGCAACGGAAGACGATGATGTCCTTACCGTGTACCTGTGGGATACGGATCTGATACAAGATCTGGCACCGTATCTGCAGCAGCAGATGCCCGGCAAGAAGATCCAGTTCATCGCCGGCAACAACGACACAGACCTTTACAGCTACTTCCTGGAACACGGGGAGCTTCCCGACGTCATGACGGTGCGCCGCTACGCCGGCACCGAGACGAAAGACCTGCAGCCGTATCTCATGGATTTCTCTTCCTACGACGTGGTCTCGGAGTACTCCTCGTATTCCCTGCAGTACTACAAGAGCGAAAGCGGCGAGATCGACTGGCTTCCCATCTGCGGCATTCCCCAAACGATCATCGCCAACAAGACCCTGTTCGACCAGTATGGGCTGGAACTGCCGCAGAGCTACGAGGACTACGTGAAGGCGTGCCGAACCTTCCAGGAAAAGGGCATCAAGCCCTATGCCCTCGATCTTGCCGAGGACTGGTCCAGCCACGAGATGATCCAGGCGGGCGGCATCGGTGAGCTTACCAGCCTCGACGGCGTTGCGTGGAGGGCTCAGGCGGAAAGCGCGCAGGGCGATATCTCCTTCAACGAGACCCTTTGGAAGAAGATCATCTCCGAGGCCAACACGCTGATGCAGGATTCCTACCTTACGTCAGAAGACCTGACGGTGGGCACCAACGCTGCGATGCAGCAGTTCGTTGAGGGCAAGGCCGCGATGTTCCATGGTTCGCCGGTGCACTTCAAGCAGTGCCAAGAGCAGATGGGCGATGCCGAATTGGTGCGCTTGCCGTATTTCTCGCAGACCTCCGATGAGGGCTTTATCTACATGACGCCGTCCTTGCACGTTGCATTCAACAAGGAGCTTGAAGGCAACCAGGAAAAGCTGCAAACCGCCATGAACGTGCTCGAGTGCATGCTTTCGCAGGAAGGGCAGAAGATCATTGCCAACGGCAGCAGCGTCATCTCCTTCAACCCGGACGTCGCGTCCATCACGGGCGATATGGCCGGGCTCGAAAGCCAGATAAAGAACAACCAGTACTACATCCGTTATTCGTCCCAGAAGTCCTTCGATGCCAGCGTCGATGCGGTTACCGGGCTGCTTACCGGCGAGATGAACGTCGATCAGGCCTACGATGCCTTCTGCAAGGCCATCAACACCACCGAAGGCGCTGCGGCGCAGGCCATCAACTTCGAGAGCACCTATTCCCTTGCCCTGAACAGCAAGGGCGGAAGGGATGCCGCGTCGTCCATCCTTACCACGGTTCGACAGGAATCTGGGGCGCAGCTGGCGTTCGCACCCTATTACTACTTCACCTCTTCCATCTACGAGGGCGCTTGCACGGAAAGCAGGGCCGATTTGATGGTGGCCAGCAAGCCGAACGCCGCATCGCTGTATCTGGAAACCCTAAGCGGGGCGCAGATACGGCAGCTGGTGGAACGGAACCTTTCAGGTGAGGGCGGCGACTTCCGTCCATCGAGCAAATACGAGCTTCCCATTGCCTCGGGCATGAAGCTTGTCGTGATAAGCGGCGAGTCGGGCTATGAGCTGGAGAGCATACTGGTAGACGGTTCGCCTCTGGAAGACGATCAGCGCTACACCGTCCTGCTTACCGATGGCGTGACATCGGGTCTGGATGCGTCTTCGAAGCTCCAGCCGCTGGCAGGCAACACGCTTTCAACTGCCTGGACGGGCGCTTTGAAGGGCGGCTCCCAGCCGGCACAGCCGGAAGACTACGTAGAGGTCAAGAAGTAGGCCATGCGCAGGATCCAGACAACCAAAACCCCGAAGAGGTGGCTGACGGCCGTTCTTTTGCTGGCGGTTGCCCTTATCTGCATCGTCACCACCCGAGGCCTCTTGCTCCGGTTGGACACCAGCATCGAGGAAAACGGCAAGATCAGCATGCAGGCCGTGGTCGAGCAGGTGCAGCAGACCTACGAGCTGCAGGTAGAGAACTACTACAGCCGACTGCGTATGGTCAGCGCGTACGTCTCCAAAAACACCGGCAACCCCTACGAGAGCCAGGACTTCGAGTTCCTTATCAACGCCCTGCAGAAAGAGACCAGCTCGCGGGTCCTGTTCATGAAGGACAACGGAATGTCCTTGACCGTCGACGGGCAGGAGAGCAAGCTCGACATCTCCAGCACCCTGCTGTTGGCGCTCAAGAGCAACCAGAATATCGCAAAGCTTATCACCTACGATGCCGGCGATAAGAAGGAAAGCGGCTTCCTGCTGGCAATTCCCTGTCAGGAATACCAGATCAACGGCGACACCTTCACGGCGGTGGGCATGCTGATAAACCGCTCGGAGATAGACTCTGCCCTGAAGCTCTATGCCTACGGCGGCGACGCCTACCTGTTCATGCTGGATACGGACGGCGACGTTATCTACACCAACCAAACAGACGAGAAGCTGTTCCAGAACTACTCCTTGCTCAAGCACCTGACCAGGGATGATGCGATAACCGAAGATCAGGCCAAGGTTCTGTACCAGGCGTTCCAGAACCGCAGCGCGGGGGTGCAGCTGCTCGGCGGGGACCGGGCGTATTACCTGGGGTATTCCCCTATCCAGACCAACAATTCCACGCTTGTCTGCATCGTCCCCAAGGGCACGGTGGACAACACCCTGATGAGCTATCAGCAAACGGTGCTGGTCACGACCTTGGTCATGGCGGCGGTCATGATCCTGCTGCTCGCCGGGCTGTTCTACAGCATCTCAAGGACGAGCCTCGCGAACCAGAGGGCCTCGTTCGAGAAGAGGAACCTCGAACAGCAGCAGCAGAACATCAAGGCGTTGGAAGCTCTGAACGCCGAGCTGAAGGAAGCGCAGGACGTAACCGTGCAGGCCCTGCAGTCCGCCGAGGCCGCCAACAAGGCGAAGACGGACTTCCTGGCCAATATGTCCCACGATATCCGCACGCCGCTCAATGCGATCATCGGCATCAGCACGCTGATCGAGCACGACCCGGGCGACAAGCAGAAGGTCATCGAATACGTTCGGAGGATCGGCGTTTCGTCGCAGACCCTTCTGTCCATCATCAACGAGGTCTTGGACATGAACAAGATCGAGTCGGGCAAGACCACGCTCGATTGCTCCGATTTCTGCCTCTACGACCTGGTGGGTAACGTCGAGGATATCTTCCGTCCGCAAACCGACGCGCGGAATCAGACGTTCGAGATCATAACGGAGAACATCCAGCACGAGTGGCTCAACGGCGACTCGGTTCGTCTTACGCAGGTGCTCGGCAACCTTCTTTCCAACGCGGTCAAGTACACGCAAGAGGGCGGCAAGATCCAGCTCCTGATCGAGGAGCGCTCGGCAGGTGCCTCGCCGTACGCAAGGTTCTGCATTTCCGTGAAGGACAACGGCATCGGCATGGACGAGGAGTTCCAGGAGAAGATCTTCGACGCCTTCACCCGCGAGGAAAGCACGCTCACCAACAAGATCCAGGGAACGGGCCTTGGCATGGCCATCGCCCGCAACTTGGTCGAGCTCATGGGCGGAACCATCAGCGTTGCCAGCGCGAAGGGGCAGGGCACCTGCTTCGAGATCGTGCTGGACCTGAAGATCGCCCAGCAGCTGGGCACGCGCAACGACTCGCAGAAGCAGGACGCATCGCAGGACGCGGTCACGCTGCAGGGAATGCGCTTCCTCTGCGCCGAGGATAATGCGCTCAACGCCGAGATCCTCTCAGAGCTGCTGGCGATGGAAGGCGCCGAGTGCGTTGTGTGCGAGAACGGCAAGGCTGTTCTCGAGGCATTCGAGAACTCCAGGCCGGGGGAGTTCGACATGATCCTGATGGATGTCCAGATGCCCGTGATGAACGGTTACGAGGCCGCAAGCGCAATCCGCCGCAGCTCGAACGAGCGGGCGGGCACCATGCCCATCATCGCGATGACCGCCAACGCGTTTTCCGAGGATATCCAGGCGTCTTTCGCCGCAGGGATGAACGCCCATGTTTCCAAGCCGGTCGATATGGACGTCTTGAAGAAGACGATCGGCAACCTCCGCTCTGGTCGCGGGGGGGGGTACTGAACCGCAGCCTGATGGGCAGGTTCTAGGGTGCCCCGAAGCGCCCCTCGCTTAGAGCGCCGGGCTCCGATTCTGCGTTAAATCGTTCGCGAAGGCTGCAGAGGCCTTGCTTGGCGTGCTCGCTCGGAAGCGTGCGGGTGCCTGCTCGGCAAAAAGCCGGTAACCCGCACGAAACACCCCGCTCGCTATAATGAAACAAACAAGCAAAGCCAAGGAAGGACAAGCTATGGCCAGCAGCCCTGATCAGGATTATGTTCTTAGGACCATCAAGAGCCGCGATGTCCACTTCGTGCGCTTCTGGTTCTGCGATGTGCTCGGGCACATGAAGTCGTTCGCAGTTATCCCCAGCGAGCTCGAAAACGCCTTCGAAGAGGGCATGGGCTTCGACGGAAGCTGCGTGCGCGGCTTTGCCCCCACCAGCGAGTCGGACATGCTGGCCTGCCCCGAGGCGTCCACCTTCCAGATCCTGCCGTGGCGCCCCGAGCGCAACGCGGTTGCCCGTATGTTCTGCTCCATCAAGACGCCTGAAGGCGAGTACTTCGACGGCGATTCCCGCAACGTTCTGAAGCGCCAGGCCGCCAAGGCCGAAGAGCTGGGCTACGTCATGAACGTCGGCCCGGAGCTTGAGTACTACTACTTCAAGGACCACACCGGAACGGAAGTGCTCGACAACGGCGGCTACTTCGACCTTACCTCGCTCGACATGGCAAGCGACCTTCGCCGCGACACCATCCTCACCTTGGAGAAGATGGGCATCCCCGTTGAGTACTCCCATCACGAAAGCGGTCCTTCCCAGCAGGAGATCGACCTGCGCTTCGACGACGCGCTCAGCATGGCCGACAACGTCATGACCTACAAGATGGTGGTCAAGGAGATCGCCAACAAGTACGGGGTGTACGCCTCGTTCATGCCCAAGCCCATAGCCGGCGCGCCGGGCTCGGGCATGCACATCCATCAGAGCCTGTTCGACGTGGAGGGCAACAACGCCTTCTTCGACGCGTCCGACCCCGAGGGCTACAACCTCTCCAAAACGGCCAAGCACTACATCGCCGGCCTTCTGAAGTACGTTCCCGAGTTCAGCCTTCTTACCAACCCCAGCGTGAACTCCTACAAGCGCCTGGTTCCCGGCGGCGAGGCCCCGGTGTGCATCTCCTGGGCGCGCAACAACCGCTCCGCCCTGGTGCGCATCCCGGGCTACAAGCCCAACAAGGAAGAGGCGTGCCGCGTGGAGCTGCGCAGCCCCGACCCGGCGGCAAACCCGTACCTGGCGTTCTCGGCTGTTCTTGCGGCCGGCCTGAAGGGTATCGAGGAAGAGCTGGAGCTCTGTCCGCCGATGGAAGAATCCGTCGAAGGCGCCACTTCCCGTCAGGAGCTCATCGATGCCGGTTACCGCGTTTTGCCCGACACCTTGGGCGAAGCGGTGGAGCTGTTCGCCAAGTCCGAGCTCATGAAGGAAGTGCTGGGCGAGCATATCCATTCCTTCCTGGTAGACGCCAAGCGCGAGGAATGGAACGAGTACCAAAAGCAGGTATCCGGCTGGGAGCTTGACCGATATCTGGGTGTGCTGTAGGAGGACGTCATGCAACAGAGGAAGAACGTCATATTCATTGCCGACAGCCTCGACAATGCCCATAAGTTCCAGGCGGTGCTTTCCAGCCTCGATGTGGATGTGGCTGCCGGATCTTCGCTTCAGTTCAAGAAGCTGCTTTCCGACAACCCCTCCTACGACTTGGTCATCTACGAGGCAACCGCCGAAGCCGTGCAGACGCTGGCCGCTGTGGAGCAGGCGCTCATCGACGACGGGGGAGTGCCCATCCTCATCATCGTGAAAGAGGAAATGCTCTCGGGCTTCCGCCTTCCCGTGCAGATCAACTGCGATTTCGTGGTCCATGGCGCCAGTTCCGAGGAATGCTCGCTGCGTATCCGCCAGCTGCTGTGGCCTGGCAACGAAAGCTCTACCAACGACTTCATCAGCATCGATGGCATGACCATCAACCTGGCAACCTACCAGGTAACGGTGAGCGGCGAACCGGTCGACTTCACGTATCTGGAATATGCGCTGCTGGCCTTCCTGGTAACGCATCCGGGTCGCACCTATTCGCGCGATGCCCTGCTGCGCCGCGTTTGGGGCTTCGACTACTTCGGCGGTTCCCGCACGGTCGACGTGCATGTAAGGCGCGTTCGCGCAAAGCTCGGCCCCGAGCTTTCCCAGCACCTGGAAACCGTCCGCGGCGTGGGGTACCTCTGGAGCTAACGGCTCGTTTCGGCGCGGTAGGCGCGCCGGCTGGCCTCGGCTGCCGCCTTCCCGCAAAAGCATCGATCGCCCGCATGTAATAGCTGCGCACGGCCTGTGCAGCGGGTGAACCGGCCTGCAGCGAGCGGCTATAATCGTAGGGTTCGAACACGAGAGGAACCCTCATGACCAAAACCGTTGCCGTTATCGACGGAAACTCGCTTATGCATCGCGCCTACCATGCGGTACCGCCCGCCATGACGGCGCCCGACGGCACGCCCACCAACGCGGCGTTCGGGTTCTTCTCCATGCTGCTCAAGTTCATCGAAACCGAGCACCCCGATGCGCTGGTGTGCGCCTTCGACAAGGGGCGCCCGCAGTTCCGCATCGATGCCCTGGAACAGTACAAGGCCCAGCGCCCGCCCATGGACCAAGACCTGAAGGTCCAGTTCCCCGTGGTGGAGAACCTGTTGGCCACCATGAACGTGCCCGTGGTTGCCCTTCCCGGCTGGGAGGGCGACGACATCCTGGGCACCGTTGCCGCACGCAACGAGCAGCTGGGCTACAAGACACTCCTGGTCACCGGCGACAAGGACGCCTATCAGCTGGCAAGCGAACTTACCAAGATCGTCACCACCAAGCGCGGCATCACCGACGTGGTCGTGTACGGCCCCGCCGAAGTGGAGGAGCGCTACGGCGTGAAGCCCAGCCAGTTCATCGACTTCTTGGGCCTGAAGGGCGACAAGGCCGACAACATCCCCGGCGTTCCCGGCATCGGCGACAAGAAGGCAGCGTCCATGCTGCAGGCCTATGGCAACCTCGAGGGCATCTACGAGAACCTCGACAAGTTCAAGGGCAAGCAGCTGGAAAACCTTACCAACCATAAAGACGACGCGTTTCTTTCGCGCCAGGTTGCCACCATCGTGCGCGATGCCGATTTCGAGCTGGACGTCGAAGGGCTGACGTTCCCCGATTTCGATCCTGCGAAAGTCACCGAGGCGTTCACCGAGGTGCGCATGATGGCCCACCTGCAGAAGGTGCTGGCCCTGCAGGGCGGCAAGGTCGAAACGGCCGATTTGGGGCCGTGGGACACCATCCTCGAAGGCGAGCAGGCCAAGGCTGCCCTGGAAGCACATCTTGCCAGCGAGCAGTTGGCGGTTGCCTGGAGCCGCAACGCCCAGGCCTCGCTTTTCGACGACGGCCTTTCCCTTGCGGTGAACCTCGGCGAAGAGGGCACGGCGCTGCTGCACGATGACCAGGCCGAGGACGCCCTTGCACTCCTGATCCGCGAATCCAGCTTTGCCGTTGCCGATGCCAAGGCCCTGCTCGGCCTGGTGTTCCCGCCCGATACCTCCAAGCCCGCGAGGGTTTCCGCCGGCGAAGTGCTCGATGCACGCTTCTTCGACGTGACCCTTGCCGCCTACGTGGTGGACTCCAACAACGGTGCGGCTCAGGTGCCTGCCCTTATGGAGCGCTATGCCGGTGCCGTCATGCCCAGCGAGGAAGACCCCGACCGGCTCCTGGCCCTCAATGCCGCCGCCGTTGCCGCATTGGTCGAGCCCTTGTCGCAGGCGCTCGACGAAGGTGATGCCCGCAAGGTCTACGATGCCATCGACCTGCCGCTGGTGGGCGCCCTTTCCTGCATGGAGCGCACCGGTGCGGCCTTGGACGTCTCCCACCTGGCGAACCTTGCCGAAAGCACGGCTGCGGAGGTTGATCGCCTGAAACAGGCCATCTACGAAAGCGCGGGACACGAATTCAACGTCGATTCCCCCAAGCAGCTTTCCGAGGTGCTCTTCGACGAGCTGGGCCTTACCCCGGGCAAGAAGAACCGCAACGGCTATTCCACCGATGCCCGTGTGCTGAAGGACCTTACGGCCGAGCACGAGCTGCCGGGCTTGATGTTGGAATACCGCGAATACGCCAAGATCAAGTCCACCTACATCGACGCCCTGCCCTCCATGCGCGCAGGCGACGGGCGCATCCACTCCTCGTTCAACGAGATGGTGACCACCACCGGACGCCTTTCCTCCTCGAATCCGAACCTGCAGAACATCCCGGTGCGCACCGACTTCGGCCGCCAGATCCGCACCTGCTTCGTGCCCTTGGCCGAAGGGGAGGTGTTCCTTTCCGCGGACTACTCGCAGATCGAGCTTCGCCTGCTGGCCCATCTTTCCGGCGACGAGCACCTTATCGCCTCGTTCAATTCCGGCGAGGACTTCCACGCCAGCACCGCCTCGCGCGTGTTCGGTGTGCCCATGGAGGACGTTACCCCGCAGATGCGCAGCCGCGCCAAGGCCGTGAACTTCGGCATCGTGTACGGGCAGCAGGCCTACGGCCTCTCGCAGTCGCTGAAGATCCCTTTCTACGAGGCGAAGGAGATGATCGATCGCTACTTCGAGGTCCATCCCGGCGTGCGCGCCTACCTTGATGGGGTGGTGGCGCAGGCCCACGAAGACGGGTATGCCTCCACGCTCTTCGGGCGCCGCCGCTACATCCCCGAGTTGAAGGCCAAGAACGCCGCCCAGCGCGGCTTCGGCGAGCGCACCGCCATGAACCACCCCATGCAGGGAACGGCAGCCGACATCATCAAGATGGCCATGCGCCAGGTGCAGGAAGAATTGCTGAACCGCGGCCTTGGTGCCCGCCTGATGCTGCAGGTGCACGACGAGTTGGACCTCTCGGTTCCCGCGGCCGAAGTGGAAGAGGTTTCGCAGCTGGTTCAGCAGATCATGGAATCGGTGGCGGAGCTTTCCGTTCCGCTGTTGGCCGATGTCCAGTGCGGCTCGAATTGGGCTGAAGCGCACTAGCGCGTGCCCCTTCGGTCCGGCCGGATCTCCTTGCCCCAACCCCGCTTGATATACGATTCGTGCGGGGTTGTTGGCCTGCGCTCCCTCAAGTTAGCTGCCGTGAACGGCTTGAAAAGGGCTGTCGCAGGGAAGTTTCGGCGAGCCTTACCATTTTAACGGGTAAAATCGCCGATGCCGATGGCCTTACCGTTTACTTTGCTAGCATGATCTCCGTTAGGACGAAAGGGAGATCGTGTCTACGTTCATCGGCAACAACATTCATTCCATCAGGGTGGATTACGGCTTGACCCAGGCGCAGTTCGCCGAGGCTACCGATCTCAGCCAAACGTCCATCTCGTCTTGGGAATGCGGCAAGAGCATCCCGCGCCTTGGCAGTGCCCAGCTCATCATGGACGCGTTCCCCGACTTGAGGATGGACGATATCTACAGTCAGACGCTGGGATATGCCCGCCGTGTCCTGCGCACCACCAGCGATGCCCCCGATTCCCATCAGGTTCCCGTGCCGCTCTTCGGCTCCATTGCGGCAGGCAAGCCCATCGACATGCTGGAATCCGATTCTCTCTATCCTGTTCCCGCTGTTTTGGCGAAGCGTTATCCTCGCTCGTTCTTCCTGAAGGTTCAGGGCGAATCCATGAACCGTAAGCTGCCCAACGGCTGCTATGTGCTGGTCGACCCCGATGTGGCCGATGCGGTAGACGGCAAGGTCTACGCCGTGTGCGTGGGAACGTCGGAAGCCACCGTGAAGCGCGTGCGCAAGCAGGAAGACGGCATCGTGCTTCAGCCCGATTCCTTCGACCCCTCGTACGAGCCCCAGGTGTTCAGCGACGCTGAAAGCAATCAGACCCTTTCCATCATCGGCCGCGTGGTCTGGTTCTGCGTGCCCTACGATTTCGATATCTAGCAGCTTCTGTCTGCAGCTTCCCTTCCACAATCGGCGCGCCAACTCCACGTGGTGCCAGCGGGTTCTTTGGGCAATCCGGTCGGTTTTCGCGGTTTGCCCTCCGGCGAAACGGATCGCTTACCGCAAACCCCCAGGTAGTATGTTTGACCGCAGTGGAATACCCGATAAACTGGTAAGACCTTACATGGAAGGGGTCTGATGGAAAGTTGGCTTTTCCGGGCGCGCAGGGCATCCGGTCTTTCGGTTGACGAATGCGCGCAGCATCTGTGCTTAACGCGGGACGGCTACCTTGAACGAGAATCCACCCCTGGCAGGCTGTGCTTGAACGAAGTATTTGCCTTGCAATCGATTTTCAACGAAGAGGGCAATGGCATCCTTTGGGAGGCCCTGCTCGACTTGAAGCCCTTGGGCATCTAGCTCCGCTTTCCCTTCCTTGATTTTGCGTTGCGATTCCGCCCGATCCTGGTGCACCCGCCTTCGGCGGGATGGGCCGGGTGCTGCGACCTCAAACTGCATCTGCCGCCCTCGATGGTTGGGATTGTTTGCCTCGCGGCATTCCGGATCCGAGCAGCAAGCTCCCCATAGCGCTTTGGTAGACTGATCTTCGTTCGAGAAATGCCGCCGCCCGGTACGGGCGCCGTTGTTAGGAGCTGCCATGCCGAAGTTGCTGCAGTCTTTGCCCGTTGGTTCCCTTACGTTGCGAAACCGCCTGGTTATGCCCCCTATGGCTACCGAGAAATCGGAAGGGGAGGGGCAGGTAAGCCAGGCGCTGCTCAGCTACTACGACGAGAAGACCAAGGGTGGCTACTTCGGCCTGGTGGTAACCGAGCACAGCTATATCTGCGAAGAGGGAAAGGCCAGCGTGCATCAGGTCTCCTTCGCGCACGATGAAGACGTTCCCGGGTTGGCGAAGCTCGCCGAGGCCGTTCATCGCAACGGTTCCAAGGTGATCGCTCAGGTGAACCATGCGGGCGGCAAGGCTATCTGCGCCTTGAACGGCGCGGCCCTCGCCCCGGCCCCTTCGGCCATGCCCTACACCACCACCCGTGGCGAAGCGGTGCAGGCGCGTACCATGACCCAGGAAGAGGTCGACCAGGTAATCGCCCAGTTCGCGGCTGCCGCCCGCCGCGCCAAGGAGGCCGGCTTCGACGGGGTGGAAATCCATTCGGCCCATGGCTACCTGCTCAGCCAGTTCTATTCGCCGCTCACCAACAAGCGCACCGACCGGTATTCCGGCACAACCATCGAAGGCCGCATGCGCCTGCACTGCCAGGTTATCGCCGCGGTTCGCAAGGAGGTTGGCCCTGAGTACCCCATCGCCGTTCGCCTGGGCGCCTGCGACTACCAAGAGGGTGGCTCTACTGTGGAAGACGCCGTTGCGGCGGCGAAGATCCTGGAAGCCGCCGGGGTGGACCTGCTGGATATCTCGGGCGGCATCTGCGGGTATCGCGGCTCCGGTTCCAAGGAAGAGGGCTACTTCGGCGAAGAGGCGGCGGCGATCCGCAACGCGGTTGGCATCCCGGTCATCCTCACCGGCGGCGTCCGCACGCCGGAAGGTGCCGAGCGCCTGCTTGAAGAGGGCAAGGCCGACCTGATAGGCGTGGCGCGCGCGGTGCTCAAAGATTCGCTGTGGGCCAAGCGCGCCATTGAGGGAATGGGCGGCGTTCCCGTGCGCGGCACCGTGTTCTTCGACTACGACGGCACCTTGCACAACAGCATGGCAATCTACGGTCCGGCATTCCGCGCTGCGTATGCGTGGCTGGTGGAAGAGGGCCATATGCCGCCGCAGGAGTTCACCGACGAATGGATAAGCCAGTGGCTCGGTTGGACCACCGAGAATATGTGGACCACCTTCGCGCCCAACTTGCCTGAGCCGGTTTGGCGGCATGCGGCAGGGATCGTCGGCCACGAGATGGACCGCCTTACCGAGGAGGGAACGGCGCGCTTGTTCGACGGCGTACCGGAAATGCTGGGGCAGCTGAAGGCCGAAGGGTGCCAGCTGGCGTTCCTCAGCAACTGCCGCACCGACTACATGAACGTGCACCGCAAGGTGTTCGGGCTGGATAGGTACTTCGATGCCTATTACTGGGCGGAGGGGTACAACGAGATCCCCAAATGGCAGATCTACCAGCAGGTTTGCTGCCGACATGCTGCTCCTCAGGCAATGGTGGGCGATCGCTTCCACGATATGGAAGTCGCCACGAAGTCAGGCATCCCCTTCATCGGCTGCACCTACGGCTTCGGCCTCGAAGGCGAGCTCGAAGGCGCAACGGCAGCTATCGCATCGCCGAGTGGGATCCCGGCCGTGGTCAAGGAGCTGCTTCGGTAGGGCTCATTAGCGCGAAGTCTGCGCAAAGCCTGTGCAAAGCACCGCATCTAGTTTTTGCGGCTGAAACCTTCAACGCCTATACTTGACTCGTTTATACGAAAAGCATGCACGTGCGTGCTTTTAGGCAGACGGAAGGAAGCACGATGCCCACTTACGCGGAAATGGGAAAAGAAGAGCTCACCACGCTCAAGACCGCACTGACCGAGGAATACGAGACGTTCAAGGCGCAGGGGCTTTCCCTGAACATGGCGCGCGGCAAGCCGGGCTCCGACCAGCTTGACCTGAGCATGCCCATGCTCGACATCTTGCCTTCCACCGACGACTGCAAGGCAGCTTCCGGCACCGACATCCGCAACTACGGCGTGGTGGACGGCCTTCCCGAGGCCAAGGAGCTCATGGCTGCCATGCTCGACGATTCCGCTGAGAACACCATCGTGTTCGGCAACTCCAGCCTGAACATCATGTACGACACCGTTATGCGCTGCTGGGTGTTCGGCACCCTGGGCTCTACCCCTTGGAGCCAGCTGGACAAGGTGAAGTTCGTCTGCCCTGTTCCCGGCTACGACCGCCACTTCGGCGTAACCGAGGCCTTCGGCATCGAGATGGTAACCGTCCCCATGACCGAAGACGGCCCCGACATGGACGCGGTTGAGGAGCTGGTTGCCAACGATTCCTCCTTCAAGGGCATCTGGTGCGTACCCAAGTACTCCAACCCCGGTGGCGTTACCTATTCCGACGAGGTTGTCCGCCGCCTGGCTTCCATGAAGTGCGCGGCTGAAGACTTCCGCATCTTCTGGGACAACGCCTACGCGGTGCATCATCTCTACAACGACGCTGCCGACCAGGATCAGCTGCTCGACATCGCCAAGGCCTGCGCTGAGGCCGGCAACCCCAACCGCTGCTTCAAATTTGCTTCCACTTCCAAGGTAACCTTCCCTGGTGCCGGCGTTGCCGCTATGGCTGCCAGCTCCGAGAACATCGCAGAGATCAAGAAGCGCATGGGCGTCCAGACCATCGGCCACGACAAGCTGAACCAGCTGCGTCACGTCCGCTTCCTGAAGGACGCAGACGGCATCGCCGCCCATATGGCCAAGCATGCCGCCATCATCCGCCCGAAGTTCGAGCTGGTGCTGAAGATGCTGGAAGAGGGCTTGGCCGAAACCGGCAGCTGCTCGTGGAGCAACCCGCGCGGCGGCTACTTCGTCTCCTTCAACGGCCCCGAGGGCACCGCGAAGCGCATCGTTGCCCTGGCCAAGGAAGCTGGCGTTACCATGACCGGTGCCGGCGCCACCTATCCCTACAAGAACGATCCCAAGGATTCGAACATCCGCATCGCTCCCACCCTGCCTCCGTTGGAAGAGCTGGAAAGCGCCCTGAAGGTGTTCGTCTGCTGCGTGAAGCTCGCAACCGTGGAAAAGCTGCTCGAGGCATAAATCCGTACCGCTTCACTATCTGTACTGGAAGGCCCTTGGACCGCGTGGTCCGAGGGCCTTCTTCGTGTTGGGCGTCGCCTCCTGATCTGTTGCGCACAGCAACAGATCAAAGGGGGAGGGCTGTCCGCCCGTGGTCCCGGCAAACCCAACCGTTCAAGGGGCATAGGGCGCACTCGTATCAACGGTTAACACGCCGGAATCGGGGATGTCGTATAATCCATCACTATCGCTAACTAAAGTGACCGGCCGGCTGTACGCGCAGCGTAGCAGTTCGGACTCCGCATGTTCGCGGCGCGCACCTGTTTGCCGCCCCTGACGCCTGTCGTTTCGCTTTGGTTGGAGTATCCCGCAGGTCCCTAGGCAGAAAGCGAATGGCATGGTATCTCACGATTTCTGGGTATTGCTCGCAATGCTCCTCTACTTCATCGTGGTTGTGGTCATCGGCTTCGTGTATGCGAAGAAGTCGAACCAATCCACGGAGAATTACTTCCTGGGCGGAAGGCGCCTAGGGCCATGGCTCACGGCCCTTTCTGCCGAGGCTTCCGACATGTCGGGCTGGCTGCTCATGGGCCTTCCGGGCGTTGCCTACTTCACCGGCGCCTCCGACGCCATGTGGACGGCCATCGGCCTGGGCATCGGCACGTACCTCAACTGGCTGTTCGTTTCCAAGCGCCTGCGCAAGTACTCCGAAGTCGCCAACAACTCCATCACGCTGCCCGACTTCTTCTCGAACCGTTTCCGCGATTCGAAGAACATCCTTATGACCATTTCGGCGCTCGTCATCCTGCTCTTCTTCTCTATATATGTAGGAAGCTGCTTCGTTACGTGCGGCAAGCTGTTCGCCACGTTGTTCGGCCTTGATTACGCAACGATGATGATCTTGGGCGCCATGATCGTGTTCCTGTACACCTTCGTGGGCGGCTACCTTTCCGTATGCACCACCGACCTTATCCAGGGCACCATCATGATCTGTGCCCTGGTGGTGGTCTTCTTCGGCTCCATTGCCAGCGCCGGTGGCATTGACAACACCATTGCCTTCCTGCAGAGCATCCCCGGCTTCCTCTCGGGCACCGAAATCGCAACGCCTATCGTGGGTGAAGATGGAAAGCAGCTGGTGGAAGCAGGAATGCCGCTCTTCGGCGAAGCCGGTCAGTACGGCGCCATTACCATCATCTCGGGTCTTGCCTGGGGCTTGGGCTACTTCGGCATGCCGCAGGTCCTGGTCCGCTTCATGAGCGCGTCCCACTCCAGCGAGCTGCGCAAATCCCGCCGCATCGCCACGGTGTGGGTGGTGGTCTCCCTCTTCAGCGCGGTTTCCATCGGCCTTATCGGCCGAGCGGTCATTCCCACCGAGTTCCTCACCCAGGCCAGCGCCGAGAACATCTTCATCGTGCTCTCTAACATGATCCTTCCCTCGTTCATGTGCGGCCTGGTGGTCTCGGGCATCTTCGCGGCCTCGATGTCTTCGTCTTCCTCGTACCTGCTCATCTCCGGCTCCGCAGTTGCCGAGAACATCTACCGCGGCCTTATCAAGAAAGATGCCACCGACACGCAGGTGATGATCGTGGCGCGCCTCACCTTGGTAGCGGTGCTGCTGTTCGGCATCGTCATAGCCCTCGACGAGAACTCATCCATCTTCCAGGTGGTGTCGTACGCCTGGGCCGGCTTCGGCGCCTCGTTCGGCCCGTTGATGATCATGAGCCTGTATTGGCGCCGCACCAACTTCCAGGGCGCTTTGGCGGGTATGCTGGTCGGCGCTGTGTCGGTTCTGGTCTGGCACAGCCTTATCAAGCCCCTGGGCGGCATCTTCGGCGTATACGAGCTTCTGCCCGCGTTCATCCTCAGCCTGCTTGCCATCGTGGTGGTGTCGCTTGCCACGAAAGAGCCCGAAGCCGAAGTTGTGAAGGAATTCGACTCGTATATGGATTCAGAGTGCTAGAGCAAGTTTTTTAGGCCGAATTCGCGCAGAAATATTTTCAGAAAAGTTTGAAGCAGGGGAGCCCGGGCAATGCACTCGGGCTCCCTTCGCATTTGCTGCAGCAGAAGTAAAACAGAGGCATGACCTGGGGTTTTGCGATAATGATCCAAAGATTGGCGGTAGGGGAGGAAATGGATATGCCCGGGGGCGTGTAAAGGATTGACACGCCTTTCATCTTTGCGTATCATTCCCTTGCTCGCTTGAACGGGAACAACGTTCGAAGCGAACAGCAGCTTGAAAATTGCACATGATTCCAAGCGAATTCGGGAGTGTTCCAGAGCGGTCAAATGGGACGGACTGTAAATCCGTTGGCTACGCCTTCCAAGGTTCGAATCCTTGCACTCCCACCACTCGCCCACATAGCTCAGCAGGTAGAGCACTTCGTTGGTAACGAAGAGGTCAGCAGTTCGAGTCTGCTTGTGGGCACCATTTATTTGGCGGTATAGCTCAGTTGGTTAGAGCACACGGTTCATACCCGTGGCGTCACTGGTTCGAATCCAGTTACCGCTACCACATTTTCCGCTTACGCACGGTAAGCTTTTACTTTATCGAATACAAACTCGCCTTTAAGGGCGATTTTGTGCATTCCCACCAATAAGGAGGAATAATGTCTAAGGAAAAGTTCGAGCGTTCCAAGCCCCATGTTAACATCGGCACCATCGGCCACGTTGACCACGGCAAGACCACGCTGACTGCTGCGATCTCTAAGACCCTGTCCAGCAACGACGGTTCTCACGGCACTGCTTCTGCAGACTTCACCGCATTCGAGGACATCGACAAGGCTCCTGAAGAGCGCGAGCGCGGCATTACCATTTCTATTGCTCACATCGAGTACGAAACCGACAAGCGTCACTACGCACACGTTGACTGCCCCGGCCATGCTGACTACGTCAAGAACATGATCACCGGTGCTGCTCAGATGGACGGCGCTATCCTCGTTATCGCTGCAACCGACGGCCCCATGGCTCAGACCCGTGAGCACATCCTGCTCGCTCGTCAGGTTGGCGTTCCCTACATCGTCGTATTCCTGAACAAGTGCGACATGGTCGACGACGAAGAGCTCCTCGAGCTCGTCGAGATGGAAGTATCCGAGCTTCTCGAGTCCTATGGCTTCGAGGATTGCCCGATCATCCGCGGTTCCGCTCTTAAGGCCCTCGAGGGCGAGAAGGAGTGGCAGGACAAGATCTGGGAGCTCATGGACACCGTTGATGAGCACATCCCCACTCCTGAGCGCGACGTTGACAAGCCCTTCCTGATGGCTGTCGAGGACACCATGACCATCACCGGCCGTGGCACCGTTGCCACCGGTCGTGTTGAGCGCGGCGTTCTGCATGTAAACGACGAACTCGAGATCGTTGGTATCAAGGACACCGAGAAGACCGTTTGCACCGGCATCGAGATGTTCCGTAAGCTTCTTGACGAGGCTCAGGCTGGCGACAACATCGGCTGCCTGCTCCGCGGCATCAAGCGCGAGGACATCCTGCGCGGCCAGGTTCTCTGCAAGCCCGGTTCTGTTACTCCTCACCAGGAGTTCGAGGGCCAGGTTTACATCCTCACCAAGGAAGAGGGTGGCCGTCATACCCCGTTCTTCGATGGCTATCGTCCGCAGTTCTACTTCCGCACCACGGACATCACCGGTGTTGCACACCTGCCCGAGGGCACCGAAATGGTTATGCCTGGCGACAACGTGACCATCACCGCTGAGCTCATTCACCCCGTAGCTATGGAGGAAGGCCTCCGCTTCGCTATCCGCGAGGGCGGCCGCACCGTTGGCTCCGGTCGTGTAACCAAGATCATCAAATAACTGATCTTTTCAACGAATTCGGTAGGGGAGCCTGGTTTCAGGCTCCCCTCTCCATTGATCATGTGCTATTGTCGAGCGATGCGAATACTGTACTTAAAGGAGAATTGATGCGTACTTTGGTCACCCTTGCATGCACTGAATGCAAGCGTCGAAACTACACGACCAAGAAGAACAAGCAGAACAATCCTGATCGTATTGAGTTCAAGAAGTACTGCAAATGGTGTGGCCACCATACCATGCACAAGGAAACTCGCTAAGGATTTAGGAACTAAATAGGCCAGTAGCTCCAATTGGTAGAGCGGCGGTCTCCAAAACCGCATGTTGGGGGTTCGAGTCCCTCCTGGCCTGCCAGCTTGTTAATGAGCAGCTCGTGTAGCTGCTTGTTTGGCGTATAGAGAGTAGTTATTTCCAGAGCAGGAAGTTGTATGGCAAAGAAGTCTAAAACACAGAGGGCTAAGGCATCTGCTAATCGCGCGGCTAAGAAAGAGCGATCTCAGCAGGCTGAGGCTACCCCCGTTGTAGAAGAGGAAACCAAGAAGCGCTTCAGCTTCGGCAAGGATTCCTCTTCTGATGCCAAGAAGGCTGAAGCTTCCCAGAAGCAGCCCAAGAAGGCGTCTGCTAAGCCTAAGAAAAAGCGCTTTGCCTTTCTTTCCGATGTACGTTCCGAGATGCGCCGCGTTACGTGGCCTTCCAAGCAGGATGTCCTGCAGTGGTCGGGCGTAGTAGTGCTTGCACTTCTGTTCTTTGGTGTTTTCGTTATGGTCCTCGATACCTGGGTCGTAACTCCGATTCTTCTCGCTATCTCTGGTTTGGGGGCGTAATCCATGACTAAGAAGTGGTATGTCCTCCATACGTACTCTGGGTACGAAAACAAGGTGAAGAAGAATCTTGAGACCCGCATCGAAACCATGGGTCTCGAAAACAACGTGTTCGCCATCCAGATCCCCACCGAAACGGTTACGGAGATCAAAGAGGGCGGCCGCCGTGTGGAAAGCGACAAGAAGGTCTTCCCCGGATATGTCCTTGTCCGCATGGAACTCGACGATCGCAGCTGGGCTGCGGTCCGCAACACTCCGGGCGTTACCGGGTTCGTGGGCAGTCAGGGCAATCCTGCTCCCCTTACTCGCGAAGAGTACAACAAGATCATGAAGCGCACCGCTCATGAGGCTCCGAAGAAGATCACTTCCACGAGCCTGGAGATCGGCCAAACCGTCAAGGTTGTTTCCGGTCCTCTGGCGGAGTTCGATGGTGTTGTCTCTGAGGTTTCCCCCGAGTCTGGCAAGGTAAAGGTCATGGTTTCCATCTTCGGTCGCGAAACCCCCGTTGAGCTTTCCTTCGACCAGGTTGCAAACATCTAATTTTGAATGCAATGCGTCTTTCTGCGCCCGTATGTGGACGGGGCTTCTCGCAAAGGCGCTTGTCATAAATGGTAAGCAAGATATTTCAGTCGAAAGGATTTAACTGAAATGGCTGAGAAGAATGTAACGGGCTTCGTAAAGCTGCAGATCCCTGCAGGCGCTGCGAACCCTGCTCCTCCGGTTGGTCCTGCTCTGGGCGCTCAGGGCGTCAACATCATGCAGTTCTGCCAGGCGTTCAACGCTGCTACGCAGGACAAGGCAGGCACCATCGTTCCTGTTGAGATCACGATCTACGAAGACAAGACCTTCGATTTCGTCTGCAAGACCCCTCCGGCTGCCTTCCTCATCAAGCAGGAGCTTGGTCTGAAGAGCGCTTCCGGTATCCCGCAGCTCAAGAAGGTTGGCGAGCTTTCCCTCGACCAGCTTCGCAAGATCGCTGAGATCAAGATGCCCGACCTGAACGCCAACGATATCGATGCTGCAATGGAGATCGTTGCCGGCACCGCTCGCTCCATGGGCGTCACCATCGAGGGCCGAGCTCCCAAGAAGGAGTACAAGGTCACTCGTCGTCTGCAGGCTCTCCTCGCTGGCGAGGATGCTGGCGAATAGTCGCTGCAAACTCTGTTTAGAACTTATCGCTCCAGCAATGGGGCATGAGGTGGAAGGATCTTAAGAAGCAAGATCCGCTATAACCACGAAAGGAATTTTTGATTATGGCTAACAAGAAGTACAAGGCAGCCGAAGAGAAGATCGAGGCTGGCAAGGTTTACAGCCCGATCGCTGCTCTTTCCCTGGTAAAGGAAATCGCTTTCGCGAACTTCGACGAGACTGTTGAGGCCCACTTCCGTCTGGGTATCGACACCCGTCAGGCTGATCAGCAGCTCCGCGGCACCGTAAGCCTTCCCAATGGCTCCGGTAAGTCCGTCCGCATCGCTGTTTTCGCCGAGGGCGACGCTGCTCGTGCCGCCAAGGAGGCTGGCGCTGAGATCGTTGGTTCCGACGATCTGGTTGCCGAGATCCAGGCTGGCAACATCGACTTCGATGCTACCGTCGCAACCCCCGACCAGATGGCTAAGGTTGGCCGTCTTGGCAAGATTCTCGGCCCCCGTGGTCTTATGCCGAACCCTAAGCTCGGTACGGTTACCCCTGATGTTGCCAAGGCTATCAAGGAGCTCAAGGGCGGCCGCGTTGAATACCGTGCAGACCGCTATGGTATCTGCCACGTGATCCTCGGCAAGGTTTCCTTCACCCCCGAGCAGCTGGCTGAGAACTACGGTGCACTTTATGACGAGATCCTTCGCATGAAGCCTGCTTCTGCAAAGGGCCGTTACGTTAAGTCCGTTACCGTAACCTCCACCATGGGCCCTGGTGTTCCCGTGGACTCCAGCGTTAACCGCGATTACACCAACGCTCAGTAGTCATCGCTTACCATATCGTGACTTTGGCGCCCTCTTCTGAGGGCGCCTTTTCTATATACGGGTGGTTCTCGGATATGGGGGATGTTGGCTTTTCGGGGCTATCTAGGCCTCTTTGCCCTGGAAAGGATTCCCGGGCTTATCCGGACGTGTCCGTCTGGGCTCAAGAACGATAGCTAAGTGCTCGGGTGAACTTGCGAATCAACTCCACTTCAGTTGTCGTATGGTCATTATGTTTAAAATGATGGTCTTTCAACGCTGGAACAACTAACGTTTTATAATGAATTTCGAATTACTGTAGCCATATCTGAATTCAAGGATTCAAATGGCCTTATTTGGTGTATCCGTTGCGCCGATCGGAGGAATCATGAGCGAAAAGACGCAGAAATCGAAGGAGCTCGCTGCTCAGGTCTTGAATACCGAGGGCATGCTGGGTGAAATCGTTGCAGCTCTTTCCGGGTCCTCCCGTCGCAATCGTCAGAATGCCGCCGCTGTTCTTGCCCAGGCTGCGAAGTTGAATCCCGAGGCGCTCGTTCCGTTCTCCGATGAGTTCGTTGATGCCCTCAACCGCCCTGAAGCCCAAACCAGGTGGGAATCCCTCGACGTTTTGACCGAGCTTGTTTCCGTTGATTCCCGTTCTTGCGACAAGGCGCTCGCAGGTGCCGAAACCGCTCTTTTCGATGAGGACAACGGCTTTGTCCGTTTGGCTGCACTTCGATTCCTGTGCACCCTAGGCGCTACCACCGAGAATCGCTCTATGAAGGTATGGCCCCTTCTTGATGAGGCTATCCAGTGCTATCACGGCGACTTCGAGTACCAGGATATGCTCGTTGCCATCAACTCGTTCGCCTGTGGCAAGATCGCCCAAGAAGCTAAAGACGGGCTTCGCGCACGCGTGGCGTTCGATGCAGAGCATGGCAAAGGCGCATTGAAGCGCCGTAGCCAGCAGATCATCGACTCGCTTTCCTAGGTCGCTTATAACGCTACGCTTACGTTAATTATTCCCGTTAACGCGTCCACGCCTTCTTTTGTCGCTACGATATGGGTTAGTCACCCAACGGCAATGTGGTTGTAACGTTGCCGTCTGTTCAATCAAGGAGTGTTTTGATGGCTAGGCACACGGTTACCCTTATTCCAGGCGATGGGATCGGCATCGAGACTTCGGCTGCAATGCAGCGCGTTGTCGAAGCTGCTGGCGCTGATATCGAATGGGAGGTGGCCGAAGCCGGTGCCCATATGATGGACTCCTGCGGAACCCCTCTTCCCGAATCTACGATCGATGCAGTTCGCAAGAACAAGATCGCTATCAAGGGCCCCATCACCACACCGGTTGGAACCGGCTTCCGTAGCGTCAACGTCGCTTTGCGCAAAACGCTCAACCTCAACGTATGCCTTCGTCCGGTTATCTCTATCCCCGGTGCTGGCGGAAGATATCAGGATGTGGACCTGGTTATCGTCAGGGAAAACTCCGAAGACCTGTATGCGGGCATCGAGTTCGAGAAGGGGAGCCAAGGCGCTGCCGATCTCATCGATTTCTGTGAGAAGCAGGGCGCAGGCACGATCCGCTCCGATTCGGGCATTTCCATCAAGCCGATTTCAGTAACCGCTTCAGAGAACATCGTGCGCTATGCATTCGAGTATGCTAAGAAGCATAGTCGCTCCAAGGTAACGGCTGCTCACAAGGCCAACATCATGAAGTACTCTGATGGCCTCTTCCTTTCCACTGCCCGTGAAGTGGCCAAGTCCTATGAGGGCATCGAGTTCAACGACAACATCATCGATGCTTTCTGCATGAACCTGGTTATGGATCCGTCCCAGTTCGACGTTATCGTCTTCCCGAACCTGTACGGCGACATCGCCAGCGATCTGTGTGCGGGCCTTGTCGGCGGCCTTGGTATTGCCCCCGGTGCCAACATCGGGCCCGAGTACGCAATCTTCGAAGCTGTGCACGGCTCTGCTCCGGACATCGCTGGAAAAGACCTCTGCAATCCTACCGCAGAGATCCTTTCCGCCGCTATGATGCTCGATCATCTTGGGGAATTGGACATTGCTCAGAAGATCCGCGATGCGGTTCGGGTCGTTTACGCGGAAGGCAAGCTGCTCACTGCAGACATCCGCAAGGCAACTGGCTCCTCTGAACCCGCGTGCAAGTGCTCCGAGTTCACCGACGAGCTTGTCCGCGTTCTCAAGGGCTAGTGCCCCCATCTGCTTCCATGGCCGCTTAAGGCGGCGTGTACTGTTAGGACGATTAACGTAAAGAGGCCCGAACGGGGCCTCGGGAAGAAGGGTCTTTCATGTCCGATCGTTCCAAGACTTTGAAGGTTGGCGCATCCGAGTATCGCTACTATCCGGTAGCTCAGGTTCCCGGGTACGATAAGCTGCCGTATTCCTTGACGGTTCTGCTCGAGAACATCCTCAGGAACGTCGAATCTGACGAGCACGCGCAAGAGCTGGCGCATCGCTTGGTCGAGGCCGGCACTTCTGGCGAGGTGGGAAGCGAAATCGAGTTCAGCCCCGCCAGAGTCCTTTTCCAGGACTTCACCGGCGTGCCGGTGTTCGTCGACTTCGCCGTGATGCGTGAGGCATGCATGAGGCTCGGCGGCGACCCTGCCAGCATCAACCCCCAGGTTCCCTGCGATCTGGTTATCGACCATTCCGTTATCGCGGACGAAGCTGGTTGCGCTGGAGCCTTGCAGAAGAACATGGAGCTGGAGTTCGAGCGCAACAAGGAGCGCTATGAGTTCCTGAAATGGTCGCAGGAGTCCTTCCGGAATGTGAGGATCGTGCCTCCCGGGGCGGGCATCTGCCATCAGTTGAACATCGAGCGATTCGCCACGGTTGCCATGACCAAGGAAACCGATCAGGGCACGCTGGCATATTTCGATACCCTTGTCGGCACCGACTCCCATACGCCGACCGCCAACGGCATCGGCGTACTGGGCTGGGGTGTTGGCGGCATCGAGGCCGAGGCGGCAGCTCTTGGCCAGCCCATCACCACGCTGGTTCCCCGCGTTTACGGAATCGAGCTTACCGGCAAGCTTTCGCCCGAAGTTAGCGCAATGGACGTGTCCCTTACCTTCGCGCAGATGCTTCGTGCTGAGGGCGTTGTGGGCTGTTTCGTGGAATGCTTCGGCGAAGGACTGAACAGCTTGAGTGCCACACAGCGTGCGTGCATCTCGAACATGACCCCCGAATACGGCGCCACCTGCACCTTGTTCCCGGTCGACCAGGCCACCCTCGACTACCTGCGTCTTACCGGCCGAAGCGAGGAGCAGATCGCGCTTGTGGAGTCGTACGCAAAGGCCCAGGGCTACTGGAACGATCCTGCCGCGCCCGCCCGCTCCTACGCCAAGGTCCTCAAGCTCGACCTGTCCACTGTTGGGCGAAGCGTTGCCGGCCCCTCGCGCCCGCACGACCGCATCGACCTGGCTAAGGTGAAGAGCCGCTTCGACGCCCTTTGCGCGGAACGCTCCCTCGATAAATCCAAGACCGTTTCCGTCGATGTCCTTGGGCAGAGCTACGAGATAAGCCATGGCGCCTTGGCCATTGCGGCGGTAACCAGCTGCACCACGGCAACGGATGCCAGTATGATGCTTTCGGCGGGCCTTCTGGCCAGGAACGCTGCAAAAGCCGGCCTTCGCCCCAAGCCTTGGGTGAAGACCATCCTGGCACCGGGCAGCCGCGCTACCGAGGATATCCTCGATGCAGCGGGCCTGATGCCCTCGCTCCGTGAACTCGGCTTCTATACCTGCGGTTTCGGCTGCATGAGCTGCATCGGTAATTCCGGTCCGGTTCTGCCCGGCATGCACGAGGTGGCGGACGAGGTTGAGCTCGCCAGCATCCTTTCGGGCAATCGCAATTTCGAGGGCCGTATCTCGCCCGATGTGTCCCAGAACTATCTCTGTGCCCCGGCTCTCGTCATCGCCTATTCGCTCGTGGGCACCATCGACTTCGATTTCGAAACGCAGCCTCTCGGCACCGATGCGGCGGGTAGGGAAGTCTACCTTCGCGACATCTGGCCCAATGCTGAGGAGGTGGCGGATCTTCTTTCCCGTTGCCGCACCAAAGAGGTGTTCGATCGCGCCGGCGAAGGCTTGTTCGACGGTGACGAAAGGTGGCAGTCCCTCGGCAAAGAGGCCAGCGATGTTTTCGCTTGGGATGAGGGCTCCACGTACGTTCGTCGTGCACCCTACTTCGACGGCATGCAGCTTGAGCCCACGGCTCCGGCTGCCATCAAGGGTGCCCGTGCGCTTCTGAACGTTGGCGACTTCATCACCACCGACCATATCTCTCCGGCTGGCTCCATCGCGGATGGCTCCCCGGCTGCGCGCTACCTTGAAGGCCACGGCGTTCAGCCCGCCGATTTCAACACCTACGGTTCGCGAAGGGGCAACCATGAGGTTATGATGCGCGGCACCTTCGCCAACGTGAAGCTGATGAACAAGATGGCCGAAGGCAAGCGCGGCGGATGGACCCGCGACCTGCTGGATGGGCAGATCAAGGCCGTCTACGATGCCGCGGAGCATTATCAGCAGGAAGACGTCCCGCTGGTGGTTCTGGCTGGCAAGATGTACGGCAGCGGTTCCTCGCGCGACTGGGCGGCAAAGGGCCCCATGCTCCAGGGTGTTCGCGCGGCGTTCGCCGAAAGCTTCGAGCGTATCCATCGCTCCAACCTTATCGGCATGGGCATCCTGCCGTTGCAGTTCGAGGAAGGCCAAAGCGTTGAGAGCCTTGGCCTTGATGGCAGCGAGGTCATCACGGTAGGCGATATCGACTTCTCGAACGGATTGCCCAATCCCAGCCATGTGCCGGTAACCGCAGTGAAGCCCGATGGCTCGACGGTCGAGTTCACCGCGATGGTCCGTATCGATACGCCCACCGAAGGCGAGTACTACTACAACGGGGGTATCCTCCAGTACGTTCTGAGGATGCTCGCTTAAACAGCTGTTCCGGCCAATCAAGGAAGGCAGGGCGCTCGGCTGAAGCCGGGCTCCCTGCCTTTTTTCGTTGCTGCGAAACGGTTCAGGTAATATTGTTACCTAGCATTTAATAGAGGGAGGAAACCTATGGCGGATCCTAATCAGCAGGGACCCATGAGCTGGGCAGACCTGCTTAACCAGTTCGGCGGTGCCACGGGCGCCGGCGGCCACGGGGGAGGCGGCGGACGTCCGGGCGGTCAGCGCGGCGTTTCGGGCGATTTCGAGGTTTTGCGGAATCGTTTTGCGCAGATGAGCAAGAAGGCATTTGTCGTTTTAGGCGTAGTGATCCTGATCATTGCGGCATTCTGCTACTGGTGGTTCCATCCGCCTATCAACATCCACAGCTTGGACCTGTGGTTGTTCGTGGGCATCTTCATCCTGTTCCCGTCGTTCCTGGTTTTCTTCATCTTCTACCAGATCTACGACCGCGGCATAGGCAAGCGCGAGAAGAGCGAACGCAAGTCGAAGCGCTTCCGTCACCTCATGGTGGTGCCGGTGGTCGTTGCCCTTATCGGCGTTCTCGGCGGTGTGGCTTCGCTTACGCTGTTCCCGGGCAACGCGGAAAAGTACTCCACTATCTTGGAGACGCAGGATGGCGATTTCGCACAGGACATCCAGCAGGCGGACTATTCCACCATCCCGTTCATCGACCGCGATTCTGCAGTGCTGTTGGGCAACCGAACCATGGGCACCATGGCCGACTACGTCAGCCAGTTCGAGATTTCCAGCCTGTATTCGCAGATCAACTACAAGGATGCCCCGGTTCGCGTCAGCCCGCTGAACTATGCCGACATCTTCAAGTGGTGGTCGAACCACAACACGGGCATTCCCGCCTACGTTGTTGTGAACATGAGCACGCAGGATACCGATATCGTGCGTCTTGATGACCCCATCTTCTACTCCGACTCCGATCCGTTCTTCAACAATGTGGACCGTCACGTGCAGCTCACGCATCCGTTCTACATCTTCGGTGAGAAGTCGTTCGAGATCGATGACGACGGCAAGCCGTACTGGATCTATCCGGTTATCGACTACACCGTGGGCCTCTTCGGTGGCGAAACGGTGTCCCGCGTCGTCCTGTGCGATGCAAGCTCCGGCGAATGCCAGGACCTGGCCATCGATGAGGTTCCCCAGTGGGTCGACCGCGCGTATCCTGCCGAACTGCTTATCCAGCAGTACAACTGGAGCGGTTCCCTTTCTGGCGGCTGGATCAACTCTTGGCTGGGCCAGAGCGGCGTGAAGCAGACCACGCCCGGCACCGACGGCCAGCTCGGCTACAACTACATCGCCAAGGACGATGACGTCTGGGTGTACTCCGGCGTAACCTCCGCCACGGCCGACAACTCGATCATCGGCTTCGTGCTCATCAACCAGCGTACCGCGGAATCCAAGTTCTATGCCGTGGCCGGTGCAACGGAAGAATCGGCCATGAGCTCTGCGGAAGGCCAGGTACAGAACCTGAAGTACGAGGCAACCTTCCCGTTGCTCATCAACGTCGACAACCAGCCCACGTACTTCATGGCACTGAAGGACAACGCAGGCTTGGTGAAGAAGTACGCGATGATCGACATCCAGCGCTACCAGAACGTTGCGGTGGGCGACACCTTGGAGGAAACCGAGAAGTCCTACAAGAAGCTCCTGCGTGCCAACGGCGTTTCGGTTGATGACGGCTCCAGCTCAACCAAGTCGGACAGCTCGGCAAGCGGAACTATCTCGCTTATCTCGCCGGTGGTGCTCGATGGCAACTCGCATTACTATGTGATGCTCAACGGCGACGACACCCTCTACGATTGCCCCATTGCCACGGTTACCGACATCGTGCGCTACAAGGAGGGCGACAGCATCACGCTGAACTTTGCCTCCGGCGGTGGCAATCTGGTTACCGTGGAATCTGTTGCCAGCGGCAGCTCCACGCAGGGTTCCTCGCAGGCCAGCGCCTAGCTTTTACCCTAGCCAGGTGCAAACCCAACGGGCCCTTCGGCGATGACCAGCCGAAGGGCCCGTTTTGCGCCTCGGGGTTTGTTGGCAAAAGAAAAGCGCCCCGATTGCGGGGCGCTTCGATGTGCAGGTGCAAGCAGCGTCTTAGTCGTTGATAAGGACCACGCTTGCGTAAACCGGGCCGTGCACGCCGACCACGCGAACGAGCTCGATGTCGGCGGTGTTGGAGGGGCCGCTGATGAACGTCACGTTGGAGGGCAACTCCTCGCCTGCGGCAACCCTCTCCTCCCAGCAGTCCATGAGCTGGGTCATGTACGGGAACAGGTTGCTCTTCTTCAGCAACGCAACGTGGCCGATGGGAAGAAGGCAGACGGCGCGCCCCGACTTCTCGGTGCAGCGCTGCATGATGGTTGCCGTTTCGGCGATGCCGGCACTCGCGTAGGTTATGCCGACGTCGGCGCTCTCGGCGCGCCCCATGCTCTTCTCACGGCTGGTGGGGTTCCAGCGAACCGCCTCGAACGAGTTGTCGTTCAAAACCGCAGGGATGCCGTAGCCGTCGATCTCGGGAACGTCCGAGTACACGATATGGCCGCCCTGGCCGATCTCGCGCACCAGGCCAAGGACAACGTCGGCAACCTCGTTGGGGTTCGCCTCACGCACGATCGTACCCATCTTGGTGGCTTCCTCGGTGAACCATTCAGCCAGCTCATCGGTGGTGTACTCACGGTAGTCGTGGGGAAGGGGCGCCTTGGTGGCCTCGCACGGCTCCACCCAGTCTGCTACGGTGCTGTGCCCAAGCGCCTTGGTGACGGGGCGCAGGAATTCGTCTAGGCTCACGGTGCTCATCGTGCTTCCTCCTTACCGGCGAAGCTGTGGCATGCGTCCGTCAGCTTCGCTGCGGTCTTGTCGCGGTTTTCCTTGGCGATCTGCTTGTCGTGCTCGGCGAACCATTTGCGGAACTTGGTGCTGCTCATGGTGTCCAGGTTGCGCGAGGAAAGCCAGCCGTTCAAGACAGGGATCCAGGTGTTGCCGCGGTCGAGCTGATTGGTTTGGCCGGTGATCGCCTTCATGGCCGGTGCCGCTGCCGTGGTAAGCAGCCCGTATGCCCTACGGCTGGAGAACGTCGCTGCCGCCGTTGTGAAGATGGCCTTCTCGACAGGCGAAACGTATCCGCCCGAAACCACGTTGCGCCTATGCTGGGAGATGAGCATGGGAAGCGGGACCTTCACCGGGCACACCTCTGCGCACTGCCCGCAGAGCGAGCACGCATAGGGGAGCTTCGCCGCCTTCTCGTAGCCGACCAGCAGCGGGGTGAGCACCACGCCCATGGGGCCGGGGTAGATGGAGCCGTATCCATGGCCGGTGATGTGGCGGTACACCGGGCAGGAGTTCATGCAGGCACCGCAGCGGATGCATCGCAGCATCGGGCGGAATTTGCTTTCCAGGATCTTGGTTCGCCCGTTGTCCACCATCACGATATGCACGTTCTTCGGGCCGTCGGCTTCGCCCTCGCGGCGGCAGCCGGTGTTGATGGAGAACGATCCGGAGATCTTGGCGCCCACGGCGCTGCGGACCAGCAGCTTCATCATCACGTCGAGCGAGCGCAGATCGGGCACGACGCGCTCCATGCCCATCACCACGATCTGCGTCTCGGGGATGCTTGAGGCCATGCGCGCGTTGCCCTCGTTGGAAACCAGGGTGCACGATCCGGTTTCGGCCACGCCGAAGTTGCAACCGGTAACGCCGATGGGCGCGTTCATGAACTCGGGGCGCAGCGTCTTGCGCAGGAATCGCGTGATCTCCTCGGGGTCGTTGGTGCCCTCGTAGCCCTTCTGCTCGTGGTACAGGTTGCGGATCGAGGTTCGGTCGAAATGAAGGGCCGGCACCACGATATGGGAAGGCGCATTTCCTGCCGTCTGGATGATGTGCTCGGCGCAGTCGGTTTCCACGGGCTTGATGCCATGCTCTTCCAGGAAGGGGTTCAGCCCGATCTCCTCGGTCATCATGCTCTTGGATTTGACGCAGGTCTTCGCGCCGGTTTCCTCGAAGATGTCGAGGATGCATTCCAGCGCGTCCTCGTCGGTAGGGGCGAAGTGCACGTGCGCGCCGTTCTTCTCGGCGTTGGTGGCGAACTCGCGGATGTAGAAGTCGAGGTTCGCCAGTACGTGGTCGCGGATGTCGGCCGCATGCTGGCGGAACTCTTCCCAATTGTCCACTTCGGCTACCAGCGCATCGCGCTTGCCGGTGATCACGTCCTGTGCCGTTTCGATGGCATGGTGCTTGAACGTATCGGACAGTGCCCGGTGAATACGGTCCTCAAGGGGAGCGTCGTCGTAGATGATGGCCATCGCTTACGCCTCCAATCGGGAATCGAGGATCTGCGCTATGTGGAGCACCTTCATGTTGCTGGAAACCACGCCCTGCTCGATAAGGCGATCGAGCGCACCCTTGATGTTCATCAGGCAGGCCTGGTCGGCGCCGCAAAGGTAGTCAGCGTCGGTTGCCAGGGCGAAGGCGACCTTCTCTTGGACCATATGGCCGGAAACCTCGGGCTCCTTCACGCTGAACGTGCCGCCGAAACCGCAGCATCGCCCTGCTTCGGGCATCTCGATGTAGCTAAGCCCCTCAACGTTCTGAAGCAGCTTCAGCGGCTGCTCTTCTACCCCCAGCATGCGCGTAAGGTGGCAGCTTTTGTGGTAGGTGACCGTTCCGTCGAGGTGGGCTCCCACGTCAGTGACCCCCAGCACGTCTACGATGAACTGGGTGAACTCGTAGATGCGCGGGGCGAGCTCGGCGATCTTGCGGCTGTAGATGGGATCATCGGCGAAGAAGTGCGGATACTCGGCCTTGATCGCCCAGGCGCACGATCCCGTCAACGATACGATGGTGTCGTAGCCGCTGTAGGCGTCGACGACCTTCCTCATCATGGGCTTGGCTTCTTCGATGTAGCCGGAGTTGGAGAAGGGCTGGCCGCAACATACCTGATCGTCGGGCAGCATAACCTCGCACCCAAGACGCTCAAGCACATTCACGGCAGCGATTCCCACCTCGGGGTAGAACATGTCAACCATGCACCCAGGGAAGAACGCTACTTTCATGGGGGTCCTTTCTCTATACCTGGATACAAGGTTCGGGTTTTGCCCGTGCTTGTTCAAGGCTGTGTTCGCAGGCGATGGGGATGGGGCTGTGAGCGGCAGGAGCTGCGGGCCGATTGGCTTGGTTGCGGCGGCGATGCAGGAAATATGATCGGGTGCCATAAAAAGCTTGACTCGCGGAGTGCCTTTTGGGAAACTAATCAAGCTGTGTTTTCACAGTGAACGGAAATCTGTTCCGCTGCCCTAGACAGCAGGCACCGAAAGGTTTAATCGCATCAGAGCGGCCCGCCGAGGTGGTTGATAAGTATCGCGCTTTTTCGACCCCTGCGTCTTAGGACGGTAGGGGTCGTTCTTTTTTCCAGGCACGACTCCACCCCTTGGGGCGGAACCCGAGTTTGGGAAAAAGGAGGTGTATCAATGCCAAGTTCGAAGAATCAAGCTACGCTCGCAGCCATCAAGGAAGACATCGAGGGCGCAGGTGCGGTTTGGGTTGTGGACGCTTGCGGTCTTACCGTCAAGGAGGTCCAGGCTCTCCGTCGCAGCGTTCGCGAGTCCGGTGCAAGCATGAAGGTGTACAAGAACACCCTTATGCACATCGCTCTTTCCGAGGCTGAGCTGCCTACGCTCGACGACATCCTGCATGGTCCCAGCGCATTCGTGTTCGCGGGCGACGATGTTGCCGCTGCTGCAAAGGCAGTAAAGGAATTCGCCAAGACCAACGAAACCCTTACCATCAAGGGTGGTCTCATGGAGGGTGCTGCTGTCAGCGCGCAGGAAGTGGAAGCTATCGCATCCCTGCCTTCTCGCGAAGAGCTCTACGCTCAGATCGCCGGCGCTATTTCCGGCGTTGCCCGTGGTCTCGCTGTTGCACTCAACGGCGTACCCAGCGGTCTGGCTCAGGCTACCAAGGCTGTTGCCGACCAGAAGGAAGCTGCGTAAGGCTTCCGATTGCGGCCTAGCCGCATAACTTTATTTGATAATTCGGCCGGGAAAAGGTTCTCGGCCCTATGAAAGGAAACTAACATGGCTGTTTCTCGCGAAGAGATCATTGAGGCTCTTAAGGAAATGTCCCTGCTCGAGGCTTCTGAGCTCGTAAAGGACATCGAGGAGACCTTCGGCGTATCCGCTGCTGCTCCCGTTGCTGTTGCTGCTGCACCTGCTGCTGGTGCTGAGGGCGGCGCTGCTGAGAAGTCCGAGTTCGACGTTGTTCTCGAGGGCTTCGGCGACAACAAGATCGCTGTCATCAAGGCTGTCCGTGAGATCACCGGTCTTGGCCTGAAGGAAGCTAAGGAAGTTGTCGAGGGCGCTCCCGCTCCTGTACAGGAAGGCGTTGCCAAGGACAAGGCTGAGGAGATCAAGGCTAAGCTCGAGGAAGCTGGCGCTGCTGTTACCCTCAAGTAACTCATTTCTTGGAGTTATCTTTGAAACGCCCGGGTTCGCCCGGGCGTTTTTTTTGTGCCCGGGGAAGTTCCTGGGACGAGTCTGTTTCCTCGGCTCTTTCCCAAGGTTCCCGAATGGAAACGTTTGGCGCGCCCTCTTCGATCCGACGGGATTGTTCCCTATAGTTGAACGAGCAATCGGACAGTTCTGCCCGAGTTGTACCGTATAGGCGAATCTCCCCTGGCGATGCTTTGGGGAATGAGAGGAACAGCCAAATGGAAAAAGGCTATTTTGCTGCTGCATGGGGCGACATCACGAACTCGCCCGGTTGGATATCTAAGCTGCTGCGTTTGGCGCTGCTCTGTTTGGTGCCTATCTTCGGTCAAGTAGTCATGTACGGCTATCTGTACGCTTGGGCTCGCGATATCGCCTGGAACGTCCATCGCCCTCTGCCCGAGAAGATCTTCGGCAACGAAGACGGTAACCTCTACAAGCGAGGCTTCTTCATCTTCCTGATCGTGCTCGTGTTCTCCCTGGTCCCCGGGGTCTTCAATATGCTCTCTTCACTCGTGTCCGGCACGGCTGTTGCCGGTGGGACGCTCAATGTGACGACGAACGGTGCCTACTATTCTTACGCTCCCGTGATGGGCGGGCTGTTCCTGAGCATGGTGTTCGGCCTGATCTCGTTTGCCCTTGCTTTGGCGGTTGCCTTTTTCGCCTGGGCGGGGTCTATGCGAACGGCCCTGTATGGCACGCTTTCCGCAGGTTTCCAGATCAATAAGATCTGGGCCATGCTTCGCTACGATTTCATGGGCCTGCTGCGCATCTTCGCCATGGCCCTTATCGTCGGTCTGATAATCGGGTTCTTCGTTATGGTTGCCCTGTTCCTGTTCGTTCTCATGGGTGGCATCGCGGTCTTCGCCACTTCCCTTGCCGGTTCCGGTGCGTTTGCAGTGGCCATGGTCGGAACGAGCATCTTCTTTTTGCTCGGCGTTGCGGTCTTGCTGCTTGCGGTGTTCTGCGTCTCACTGAGCAACGCGCTTGTCATCAGGGCTCTTGGCTATTGGACAAGGCAGTTCGAGGTGAATCGTTGGGGTGGTCAGGAAGATCCCATGCCCTTCGAGCAGCGTGTAGCCGATCAGCGAGTACCCGGTTCGCAGCAGTCGGCTCAGGTGCCGGGAGCCGAGCCGGACGCTCAGCAGCAGGCGGTATATCCGGAACCCGGCCAGGCCGATGCTTCGTTTGCCGGCGCCGGTCAGCCAGCTCCGAATCGGAATGACACCCCGTATGCCGGAACGGACCAGGCCGATCGCGGCTCTCAAGCCTCCGCGGTTGCTCAGCCGGCTTCTTACGATCCTTCGGGTTCGGCTCCTGTTCAGCCTGCGCCCTATCAGGTCTCCCAGCAGCCTGTTGTCCCGGCTCCATTCAGCGAGGGCCAGGAATCAGCCATTCGCAAGGCCGATTCCCCGATTGCCGGCAACGGCGAAGCGTCGGAAGCGCTGGGCGGTGAATCCGCTACAGTGAAAGAGTCGGCTCCCGCCTCGTCTGAACCGTCTGCGCAGTCCTCAAGCTGCGAAGAAGGCTCTGCTGAGGACAATACTCAGAAAGGCAATCGTCCTGAGTAGTTAGGCTCGGCCTTGCTTTTCGGCGGCGATTTGCAGCAAGGTATCGTTCAGGATCTTGTACACCTCGCGTGTTTGGCCATCCAAGCAGGCGAGGTGTTTTTCTATGGTCGCGAAGTCCCCGCGCTCGGCTGGGCCGGTTAGTGCGGCAACCGCTCCGTCGTGCGCGATGTGCTCTGCGTTTCCCAGGAACAGGGGAGCAAGCGCCTTCTCGGCGGCTTCTGCCCCGAACCCGCACCGGCAAAGCTCGTTGCAGGCAAGACGGTAAAGGGCAACAACCTGGTTCGATGCCAGCACCGCCGCTGCATGGTAGCGCGCTTTCTCTTCGGTTGCTATCACTTGGTAGGGGTTGCCCAGCTCGGCTATCATCCCGGTTACCGTATCGATGCGATCATCCGAACCCTCGATTGCGAAAAACGCATGCGAAAGCTCATCTGTCGGCACGGTTTTCGACGATATGGCGAACAGCGGGTGAACGGAATAGGCGCTTGCGCCTAGCTCTTCGGCTCCCGTAAGCGCGGTCGAGGGCATTGCGCCGCTGCAGTGGCATATCATTTTCCCCGCCAACGTTTCGCCTCTCACTTCGACGGCATTTCTCAGGGATTCCCAAGCCGATTGGATCTGCCCATCGGGTGTGGTGATGAACAGCGCATCACAGTTCGTGGCAAGTTCCGCGGCGCAACTGAACGCATCGGATCCGGTAAGAGCCGCCGCCTCTTCCGCCGAGGATCGCGATTTGCTCGTATATCCCACCAGCTCGTGCGCTTGGGAAAAGTACCTTCCCAGCGAGCATCCGACTTTACCGGCTCCCAGAAATCCTATTCTCATTGCTCTTCCCTTCCGCAACGAACTACTGGTTGTGTTCCAGGATCGAATCGATGGCGCTCATTTCGGCTCTTTCCCGCCATGGCGTTTTTTCTTCAGATGCCGTATTGCCATAATGGGGTGATGGAAGATCATCCTCGGGCCGCTGTAGGCCATGATCAGGCGAATCTTCTGCCGCATGCCTGGCTTGTAGCATTGGATGGTGCAGGTGTCGCAGGTGCCTTTGTGATCGTGCGTGCACTTCCTGGTTCGCTCGAGTGCGTACTCGATGGTTTCGGCGCATTCCCCGCAAAGCGAACCCCTGTTGTTGCCATCCGGTATATGGCGGTGGCCACGGCAGTAGATACGTGCCATGGCCACCAGGGTGCGCTCATCTTTCTTAAGCTCGCGTTCGCGAAGCTCGTCTGTGCCGATTTCGCCTCGCACATATCCTCTTCTCTAGCCGTAGATACGCTTCAGCTCGGCGTAGGCCTCATCGGCCTCGGCCATCACGTCTTCGACGATCTTTGCAACGGGCTTAACTTCGTTGATAACGGGCGAGATCATGCCTGCGGAGAAGGCACCGTTCTCGTAGTCGCCGTTGTGGGCGCGTGCGATGGATCCGGTGCAGTACTCGTTGAGCTCTTCTTCGGTGGCCCCAGCGTAGTAGCGCTCCCAGAACCCATCGGTGAAGGGGTTCTTGATGCAGCGGACCTGCTTCTTGCCGGGGATGCCGGAAAGGACCGTAGCGTTGTCCTTCGACTCGACGATCAAGTTCTTGTAAATGTCGGAAACGCTGCACTCGTCGGAAGCAAGGAAGATCGTTCCCATCTGGATGCCGACGCAGCCCATGGCGAGTGCGGCAAGAAGGCCCTTGCCGTTGGCGAATCCGCCGGCTGCGATAACCGGGATGTTCACCTCTTCGACAACCTGGGCAACAAGGGGAAGGGTGGTCATGGAGCCGATATGGCCACCACCCTCAATGCCTTCGCAGATAACAGCCGCAGCCCCGAGCTTTTCCATCTTCTTCGCAGCGCGTGCATGGGGGATAAGCACGATGGCCTTGATGCCGGCCTCTGCCAGCTTCGGGACGATGGTCGCGGGGTTGCCGGCGGAAACCGTGCAGATACCCACGCCTTCCTCGATGCAGACATCGGCGATCTCATCGATTCGGTTGTTCTCCATAATAAGGTTGACGGCGAAGGGCTTGTTGGTAAGCGATTTCGCGGTGCGGATCTCGTCGCGCATATATTCAGGCGTATCGAAGCCGCATTGGATGACGCCCAATGCCCCGGCGTTCGAAACAGCTGCTGCAAACTTGCCGTCGGTGATGTGCGCCATGGCACCCTGGATAATCGGGTACTCGATTCCAAGAAGATCGCAAAGCTCGGTTTTCATAATGCAAATCCCTCCATTGAATAAAGATGCAAGATTTCGGGAAGAACCCAAGTCGAAGCATAGCATTAATAAAGAAGACGTTTGCTTTGCGGCAGGTCGTGGGCATAGGGGAAAGGCGAGTGGTTGGAGCTCGAAACGGTCACTTGTGAAGGAGTCGTGAACGAAAGGGCGTGGCCGATCCTTCATTCAAGTGATGAATACAGTGGAACAAAACACCAGGTAAACGGCCAAAAGCCCACCATCAACGAACAGGGTAGCCTCAAAAGCATTGCGGAAAAAAGCGAAGAAAGCCATTGCAAAGCGCGGGAGAGGGGTTATAGTAGCTAAGCCCTCGAACGGGGGAAGCGAGCCGGAGACGGCGAGCGGGCCGCCGGC
>CAVAFY010000010.1:0-55225 GCA_963588035.1 Alloprevotella sp.
GTTGGTCGACTATTCGCGAAATGTAGGCCATTACCTGCTCCTCTCGTTGATCTTATTTTACAACTTTCGGGTTTGGCGCGGTTTTACTTTCGTGTTTGGCGTAATTTTGTTTTTGGGTTTGGCTCGATTTTACTTTCGGGTTTGGCGTTTTGCGGCCGGTCGGCAGAGATTTGCCGGGAGCCGCAGCGGCATGTTCGCCACTGCGGCTTCCGGCATGGGTGAGCAGACATCGCCCTAAGCGCCCGTTAGGCCGTCTTGCTCTCGGCGAGGAAGGGTTGCCTCGGCTCTGTTGGACGGTATAGGGGCTCAGAATGCTCTGGAGGGCATATAGACTGCTGCTCACCAGCGGAAATTCGCCGAACTGAGATTCGGTGTGGCCTCCTGGAATATCGTTACTGCCTGCCAGTTTGAAAACTTGCGGGCAGTAGCGGACAGTAACGGACAGTAACGGGCAGTAGCGGGAGTCGGCTCAGCATGGCGTCCATGCATGAACAATGATGGGATGGGGATTCAATTCTGAATCTGCTACAATTTGCCAAAGCGTCCCCTTGGAAGTAGACGTGCCGGAATCAGGCAATGCTCAAACCCAAGGGGCTTTTGTTTTCTAGGAGATACCCATGGCGTATGTCGATGGGGTTCGTTCCTGCGTGGCGGAGAAACCAGATCCAAACAGCGAGCGTCTTTGCTCGGATTATGCTTGCGGCGAAAGTAAGAGCATTGAAGCTGATGCCCAAATGGGGTCGGCGTTATAGCGCTACTTCGTCGATGGGGCACTCAAACTGCTGGTCAACCATTCTGAGGTGTAGTCCATTGCCCGCCCCCTATCGTTGAATTCTTTCTTCAGCTTTCGGGTTTGGCGCGGTTCTACTTTCGTGTTTGGCGCGGTTTTGCTTTCAGGTTCGATTTTACTTTCGGATTTGGCGTATATGGTTGCCTGGCAGCAACTGCGCCGGAAGCCGCAGCAGCATGTTCGCCACTGCGGCTTCCGGTTTGGTGCAATCAAGGGCTATCGCATGAAAGAGGCTACTGGGTTCCTTGGCTTTCTTGCGCGCCGGCCGTATCTCCCATGCTGCCCGACGCTTCTGCGCAACCCATCGACTTCCGCAGCTGCTCGGCGGCTTGGCGTTTGCCGTCCATGTTCACGTGGGTGTATATCTCCATGGTTATCTTGCTGTTGGCATGCCCTGCCAGCTCCTGCATCACGCTGGGGTGCACGCCCGCCCGGGCTAGCGCGGTCAGGTAGCTGTGGCGAAGCTCATGCAGGCAGAACCCGTGAAGCCCCAGCTTCTCGCGGTCGTGCGCCCACCAGCGCTCCATGATGTCGGGATGAACGCGCGTTCCGTCCCTGGTGGTAATAACCGGGTCCTGCTCTTTGCAGGGAAGCCCGCGGCCAAGCTGCGCCTGCCGATGCGTCGCAAGCGCCTCAGCTGTTTCCGGGGTCAGGGGCAGAAGGCGCATGCCGGATGCGGTTTTGGTGCTCTTCAGATTCCGCCGGCTGTCGTAGCTGCGGTGCACGTCCACCAGATTCTCGTCGAAGTTCACGTCGCCCCAGGAAAGCCCGCATATCTCGCCGCGGCGAAGGCCCATGGTGGCGGCAAGCAGCCAGGCCAGGTCGCGTTCGCGCGAAGGGTCCAGTTCCGTTGGCAGGCTGTTGAACTGGCCTGCGGAAAGGGCGCGCTTGGGTTTCGAGTCGCACTTGGGCGGTTCGGCCAGATGGCAGGGGTTGCGGGTGCACCGCTCTTCCTTTATGGCCTGGTTGTACACCAGGCTCACAGCGTGGTGGATACTGCGCACGTAGGTGCCGGTGGCGGGCTTGCCGGAAAGCGTGCCCTTGCCGGCGCGCAGGTTCGCGTACAGGTCGTTCAGCATGCCGGGGGTCACGTCGCAGAAGTTGGCCTGGCCTATGTGCAGGCAGGCGGTTTTCAGCAGGGTTTCCAACTGGCGAAGACGCGAATCGGAGTAGTTGCCCGAAGCGCGGCGGATCCTAAGCAGCCGCTCACATTCTTTTTGGAAGGTACGGGGCGCTTGGCTCGGGTTCAACTCGGCCTGTACCTCGGCCATGAATTCGCACAGCAGATGCTTGGCCTCGGTGAAGTTGCCGGTTACCCTGCGCGTACGGCAGTGGTACTTGCCGTCGGCCGGGCTCTTGCCGGTGCTCACGCGCAGCTGCCATTTGCGGCAGCGTGCCCGCGGCTTGTCCTTTTCCAGTTGCACGATGCAGCCCCTTCCTCCTACGCGCGCCATGGCCGCATCACCGCCTTTGCGTTGGCGTTGGCGACAACCATGGCGGTTGCGGTCGACTTGGCGGTTGCAACGGCCGTGGCTGCGCCGGGGTCAATGCCGAAGGAGGGCGCATGCGCCCGTAGGATATCGGGAACGAGTTGTTTGAAGTGCAGGCTGGCGCATCGTTTCTTGGCGGGTGGCATATGCCTCACCGTCCTTTCCCCAGGTTCATGTTTCGGTTGCAGTTTTTGGGTTTCACCTGGAAAAACAATGCTAAAGGCAGCGTCTTGCGCGCCCGGACCGCAACTGCTTGCCTCCGCGTTGCCGCGGCTGGCGAGCGTCTGCGCGCCACCCCGGCCGTGTCGGCGCGGCGCCGTGCCGCAAAATCGAACAAACCGTAGGGATGCTGCGGAAAGGTTGCCCGTTGCGCGGCCGTCGCGGGCGGGCGGGGCAGGGGAGCGGTAGAATAGCAACCCGAAAATCGTAAGTGCCGCGCGGGCATCCAGTCCGCGCGGTTTGCTTTGTTAGGACGGTTCCATGCCCATCGATCTTGATACCCTGAACGGCCCCCAGCGCGAAGCGGTCCTGTGCACGGAGGGCCCGTTATTGGTTCTGGCGGGCGCGGGCAGCGGCAAAACCCGCGTGCTCACGCACCGCATCGCCCATTTGGTGGAAGACAAGGGCGTTGCCCCCTGGAAGATCATGGCCATCACATTCACCAACAAGGCGGCCGCCGAAATGCGCGAGCGCCTGGATGCGCTCATCGGCCCCGGCGCGCGCGGCATGTGGGTTTCCACCTTTCACAGCATGTGCGTGCGCATCCTGCGCACCGACTGCGACCGCGTGGGCTTCGCCAAGGGCTTCACCATCTACGACGACAGCGACTCCAAGCGTCTGGTAGAGCAGATCATGGAGCAGGAGAACATCGACAAGAAGCACTTCCCCGTCCAGGCGCTGCGCAACCGCATCTCGCAAGCGAAGAACGACCTGATGGTGGCCGAGAAATTCGCCGAAACCGCCTCCGACCCGGTGGGCAAGGTAGCCGCCCGCGTGTACACGCGCCTGCAGGCCCGCCTTCGCCAGCTGAACGCCTTCGACTTCGACGACCTGCTGCTGTACACCTGGCTGCTGCTGAAGAACCACCCCGACGTTCTGGAGGCCTACCAGCGCCGCTTCCAGTACATCATGGTGGACGAGTACCAGGACACCAACCACGCCCAGTACGTGCTTACGCAGCTGCTTGCCGCCGCGCACCAGAACATCATGGTGGTGGGCGACGACGACCAGTCCATCTACTCGTGGCGCGGCGCCGACCTGCGCAACATCCTGGATTTCGAGAAGGACTATCCCAATGCCCACGTGGTGAAGCTGGAAGAGAACTACCGTTCGCTGGGCAACATCTTGGCAGCGGCGAACGCGGTTATCGCCAACAACGTCACCCGCAAACCGAAGAAGCTGTTCACCAGCCAGCCTGCGGGCGACAAGATCTCGGTCTACAGCGCAACCGACGAACGTGACGAGGGCCGCTGGATCGCCTCGGAGATCGAGCGCCAGCACGGCGAGGGCGTATCGTACAACCAGATCGCCGTGTTCTACCGCACCAACGCGCAGAGCCGCATGCTTGAAGATATGCTGATGCGCGCCGGCGTGCCGTATCGCCTTATCGGCGGCACGCGCTTCTTCGACCGCGCCGAGATCCGCGACGTCATGGCGTACCTGAACCTGGTGGTGAACCCCGCCAACGACGTGGCGGCGCACCGCGTCATCAACGTGCCCAAGCGCGGCATCGGCAAAACCACGGTGGAGCATATCGACTACGTTGCGCGCGAGACGGGCATCACCTTCCTGCAGGCGGCCGAGCTGTGCATTGCCGACGAGGGCATCCGTGCCGGCACCCGGCGCTCCATCGCGGAATTCGTGCAGTTTGTGCACGAGTGCCAAACCTACGAAGGCGACCTTCGCAAGGTGGTGGAGGCCATCGTGGAGAAGTCGGGCATCATGGCGCAATACCGCGCCGAGGGCAGCGATGAGGCGGCCGGCCGCATCGAGAACATCCAGGAGCTGTTCGGCGTTGTGGACGAGTACGCCAACACCCACGACGACGTCGATGCGCTGTTCGAGCCGCCGACGGCCGAAGGCACGGAAAGCGACGAGCAGCCGCCCGTGCGCGTGTTCCAGGCGAACAGCCTGCCCGATTTCGTGGAATGGGTAACGCTGCGCACCGACATGGACACCATGGGCGAAGACGGCGAGGCCATCACCATGATGACCATCCATGCCGCCAAGGGCTTGGAGTTCGACGTGGTGTTCGTTGCCGGCATGGAGGAATCGCTGTTCCCGCACGGCAATTCCTCGCAGGATGCCAAGGGCTTGGAAGAGGAGCGCCGCCTGGCTTACGTTGCCATCACCCGCGCGCGCAAGAAGCTCTACCTCACCAATGCGTTCACGCGCCAGATCTTCGGCCAGTCCAGCGCCAACCCGCCTTCGCGCTTCATCAGCGAGATCCCGGCCGAGCTGCGCCGCGGCATCGGCATGGGCTCGGCAGGCTTTTCCGGCAGTGGCTGGGAAAAGCGCGGAAGCCGCCGCGGCATTGCCGGCTCCGGTGCCGAGGCGGGCGGTGGCCGCGTGTTCGGCCAGTCCAGCGCCTCGGGTTCGCGTCCGCGCCAGCAGCAGCGGCCTACGGGCAACCCCGCTGCCGCCAAGAAGGCCGCGGCCAACATGACGTTTGCCAAGGGCGATGCGGTGGACCACAAGGTGTTCGGCCGCGGCACCATCACCAAGGTGGATGGCGATACGCTGCACGTGCGTTTCGCCCGCACCGGCCAAACGAAGAAGCTGCTGAAAGATTATGCCCCCATCGTTAAGGTGGGTTGACGCTGCGAAGGAGCTGGGCACCCCATCTAGGCCCTCAATCGTCGGTCGCGTACGGAGTACGCTTCCCTCCTCTTTCAGGCCTATCTGGGGCACCGATCTCCTTCTCGCTGTCACGTCCAATCTGGTGGCGTAGTTGTGGTTGTTGCCTGCGAAAGGGCAGGGCGCGCGGCTTTTGCTTGGCAGGTCGGAGCGGTCTGGTTCAAGGGCGGTGCCATTCATCAAGAGGGCTTTTACCGAAGGCTGCGCGGAAATGCGCGGCCTTCTTCGTTTCGCGTTACAATTGATGGGTTCTACACGTTGCGCGTGCGAAGCGCGCTTGTTGAGGAGGCTACATGGCTAACCAGGTTTTTATCGTAGGTCACAAGAACCCCGATAACGACTCCATCGCTGCTGCTGTCAGCTATGCATATCTGAAGAATGCCCTCGAGGCGAAGAAGTCCCAGCCCGAGGCCGAATACGTTGCCTGCTGCCTGGGCCCGCTGCCGCAGGAAAGCGCAACCATCCTGGAGCAGGTTGGCCTGCCCGCCCCGAAGCTCATCGAAAAGGTGGGCGAAGGCGACAAGGTTATCCTGGTAGACCACAACGAGTCCACCCAGATGGTAGACGGCATTGCCGATGCCGAGATCGTCGAGGTGGTAGATCATCACCGCATCGCCGGCGACGTGGTTACCGGCAACCCCATCCTGTACCTGAACATCCCCGTCGGCTCCACGGCCACCATCGTAAGCAAGCTCTTCGAACAGCTGGACGTTGAGGTTACGCCTGCAGTTGCCACCGTGCTGCTTTCCGCCATCATGACCGACACGGTTATCACCAAGAGCCCGACCTGCACCGATTACGATCTGGTCCAGGCCGAGAAGCTGGGCGCCATCATCGGCAAGAAGCCCACCGAGTTCGGCCTTGAGGTGTTCAAGATGCGCGGCGGCGACAACGACCTTTCCGTCGAAGAGCTGTGCACGCACGACTCCAAGGAATTCAAGAAGGGCGACGAGGTGTACATGGTTGCCCAGCACGAAACCGTCACGCTCGACGTTGCCATGGAGCGCGAGGCGGAGTACCGCGAGTTCCTGAAGGCAAAGGTTGTCGAAAACGGCTACAAGTTCGCGCTGCTGCTGGTTACCGACATCTTCAACGAGGGCTCCAGGTTCATCTGCGAAGGCGACGTTGCCCCCGTGTCCGAGGCATTCGGCATCGACGCCACGAAGGCCGAATGGGTAGACGGCATTTTGTCCCGCAAGAAGCAAGTAATCCCGCCACTCTCGTAGGAGGCGTTACGACGCTGCGCGGGCCTCTAGTGGCACAGCTGAGGTTCCTTAGTATTGCGACGTTCTACGAACGTCGACTTCCGTACGAAACGCAATGACGCTGCGCGGGTCTCTAGTGGCACAGCTGAGGTTCCAAGCGGGCTGGACGTGCGAAGCACGCCTGGCGCCCGCTTTCACCTCATCTGCACTCACTAGAGGCCCGCTCGCTGTTTCGTCCGATGATGCGAGTTGAGGAATTGGGGAAACCTCAAAGGGCAAGACATGTCGCAAAAGGCCATGCTTGCCTTTTTGATTTCCTGCGCTCGTCAGAATGCCGGGGCTATCCATGGTGGCAGGCGCAGCAATGATGGTCGTGCTCTTCTTCGTGCTTATGGGCTGGTATTTCTGCTTGCGGCTCATCTTGGGGCGATAGCGCCTGCATCGCTTTCTGAAGGGCGAGCGTGTCGATGGCTTGGCCGATGAACACGCATTCGGGTTTGGCGTCCCGGCTCTCATCCTCGTCCAGCCCTACGATGGAGTAGCGGCCGCCTGCAATGTCGAAGCGCACCCACTCGGGTCCTGCCTGCACTATGCCCTTGGCGCGGACAACCTTGCCGAACGCGCCGTTCAACGCCGTCTCCAGCAGCCACATCAGCGCCACCGGGTTGCTTATCTTGCAGTCTTTGATGGGGTAGCTTTCCATCCCCAAGGCCGACTCATTGATCTCATTGAGCTTCTTGCCGTCGTAGCTCGTGGTAAGCAGCGCATCCCACCAGGCGTCGTCCATCTTCGTATAATGGACGGGCAAAAGCTCTGCCCCAGGGTTCAACGCAGACACTCTGTCTGCCACTGCCTCGTAAAGCTCAGCATCAATCTGCTCCGGCTGCGAGATGGCAATCGTCCCAGCCGTTTCGATCTGATCCCGGTAAACTTCCCCGTATTCCTCCCAATCCCGCAGAAAGCTGCTGGCATTCAAGATGGTCACCGGGCGCAGGAGCTGAATTCTTCCGTACTGTATCTTCTGCAGGTTGCGCAGGACATTGCTCAGGGCGCCCACGCCAGACGGCTCTACCACCAAAAGCTCGGGCGAAAGGGTGCTTTCGATGGTTGCGACGGATGCGTTGAGGTCGGCGCTTTTCGTGCAGCAGACGCACCCCTCCGTCAGGTTCCGCACCTCTGCCGCATTAAGATTCTCCAGTGCCTGCTGGTCAACCTCTGTGTTGCCGTATTCGTTTTCCAGGATGACCATCTCGCGCTTGAAGTGCTTCATCATCTCGCGAATGAACGTGGTCTTTCCTGCGCCTAAGAAACCGGAAACGATTAAAACTTTCATCTGCCAATCAGCGCGGCTTTCGCCGCGCGTCCTCCGCTTCGGGGTTCGGGGTTTAAAGCAAGGGAAGCAGCCTCTCCATGTTGGGAAGAAGGCTGCTTCCCGCAGGGGCTAATCGATAACCACGATGGGCTTGATCAGGTCGGCGGGCTTGTCGCGCATAAGCTCCAGTGCCTCGGCCGTGTGCTCCCAACCGTGGAACACGTGCGTGCATTCGAGCTTGACGTTCAGCTTGCCCGAAGTGACCAGGGAAGCGAGCTTCTCCATACGCAGGCGGCCACCCGGCATCAGGCCCGAGAGGATCTGCTTGTGGCCCATGCCGCAGCCCCACTCAACGCGGGGGATGGTGACCATGTCGCCGCTTCCCAGGTAGTTCACGCTGCCGATCCTTCCGCCGGGTTTCAGCGCCTTGATGGCTGCCTCGAAGGTGTGCACGTTGCCGCCGGCGATGCAGATGCGGTCAACGCCCTTCCCGCCGGTCATGGCCAAGACCTGCTCTTCGATGGGGCCTTCCTTGTAAGAGACGAAGTCGGTTGCGCCATACGCCTTCGCCACCTCGATGCTCACCGGGCGGGTGCCAACGCAGATGATGCGGGAAGCGCCGCGCAGCGAAGCGCCGGCAACGGACATCAGGCCCACGGCGCCGATGCCGATGACGAGCACGGTGTCGCCGAATTGGACGTCGGCCAGCTCAACCGCGTGGAAGCCGGTGGGAACCATGTCGGACATGATGCAGGCTTCCTCGACGCTCATTCCCTCGGGCAGCAGGGCCAGGTTGCCGTCAGCGTCGTTGACGTGGAAGTACTCGGAGAACACGCCGTCCTTGAAGTTGGAGAACTTCCAGCCGGCCAGCATGCCGCCGGAGTGCATGGCGTAGCCGGCCTGCGCTTCCAGTGAATTCCAGTCGGGGGTGATGGCGGGGATGAGCACGCGGTCACCGGGTTTGAAGTCCTTGACCTCGGCACCGACTTCCACGACTTCGCCGCAGCCCTCGTGGCCGAGGATCATGTTGTGGCGGTCGCCGATGGCGCCTTCGTACACGGTGTGCACGTCCGAGGTGCAGATGGCGATGGCAAGCGGGCGGACGATAGCGTCCATGGGCCCGCACTCGGGAACCTCTTTCTCGATCCAGCCAACCTTGCCGATGCCGAGCATCGCGAAGCCTTTCATCATCTTACTCATTTGCCAAGCTCCCTTCGATTCGCTTGCTGTTCACTGCGATAGCAGGAGCTTAGTGAGATCCCGACCCTTTTGAAATATTCGATTCGCTTTTATTTTGTAAGGTCAGTTATAGCTCGAGGTCAGAGGGTGCAGAATATCTCCTCCAGGATGGAAACGGCCTCGGCGGTCTGTTCGGGGTCGAGTCCGGCGTAGTTGATGACCAGCGTTCTGGAATTCCGGATGGAATACGCCTTGGCGTAGTCGGAGAGCAGCGCAAGCTTGATGCCCTTTTCCTCTGCCGCGGCATGGATCTGCGCATCGTCGAGCTTCGTGTTCACCCGCAGCAGGAAATGCGTTCCTGCTTCCGCCTCCAGTATCTGGCATATCTCGCTCAACGGCGAAGAGGCTATGGCAGAGATCAGCCGGTCCCGCTTGTTGCGGTAGTGCTGCTTCAGGCGGTTGATGTGGCGTTCGAAATAACCTTCCGAAATGAACCGGGCAAGGGTGAGCTGCTCGAAGGATGAAACGGTGCAGGAGTAGAAGCTCAAGCGCTCACGGTACCGCAGTACCAGATCAGGTGGCAGAACGGCATAGCTGATGCGCAGTGAGGGAACAAGGCTCTTCGAAAAGGTGTTGAGGTAGATCACCCTTCCGGCTTCGTCGAGCTTGTAAAGGGGCGGGATGGCCTTGCCGCTGTAGCGCAGCTCGGAGTCGTAATCGTCTTCGATGATGTAGTTGATGGGGCTGCTGTGCGCCCACTCCAGTATCTCCATCCTGCGGGATATCGGCATGACGTAGCCGGTGGGGAAGTGGTTCGCCGGAGACACATGGGCAAGGTTCGCTCTGCTGTTTTTCAGCAGGTCGCTTCGCATGCCCATCTCGTCCACCGGTATATAGTCCCAGATGCAGCCTTGGCTGCCCGAGATGTCGGCGAATTTCTTGTAGCCGGGGTCTTCGATGGCGATGACGTTGCCACTCCCGAACAGGGCAAGGATGCGGCTGTACAGGTATTCCGTTCCTGCGCCGATGATGATCTGATCGGGGTTCACGTTCATGCCGCGGTACGAAAGCAGATGATCGGCGATGGCCTTCCGCAGCGAGTGGAGCCCGTTATATGGCCCGGTTACCAGCAGCTCGGGGTTGCGCGAGGACACGACTTCCCGCATGAGCTTCGACCAAACCGAGAAGGGGAACAGGGACATGGCCGACATGTTCGATTTGAAGTCGATGCGGTAGTGCGGCTCCTCCTTTTCCGGCGGGATGAACGGGTACTCCTTGATTTCCGTGCCGTAGAGGTGCGCAAGGTTCTCCTTGTCTGCCTCGGGCATGCTGTTCACGAAGAAGCCGCGCCCTGGCTCGCTGTGGACATAGCCCTCAAGGCAGAGCTGCGCGTAGCTGTTCTCTATGGTGGTCACGCTGATGTTCATGTTCAGGGAAAGCGCCCTTTTGGAAGGAAGCTTCTCCCCGGCTGAAAGGTCGCCGGATATGATCTTGTCTCGGATGGCACGGTACAGCGCTTCGTAGAGGGGTACGTTATCCTGTTTCTGTAAATCGAACGACAACATGGCCTGCCTGCCTCCTGCTCTGCCCGAACTGACCTGCTGATAATTCAATAACTATAAGGTCAGTTGCTCGTCATGGGACCAGAAGTCGGTTTGCGGCGAAAGATAGTTAGGGTGCGGGATCGCGTGCGGCTTGGATTAGGGGGTAGGGGGAACAACAAAAAGAGAGCACCCATGCAGGTGCTCTCTTGGTTTGATCGGGTTTCGAGAAGTGGTTACTTCAGATCTTCCAGCTTGCCGTGCTTTTCGTAGCGGGTAAGGCGGCTGATCTTGTTGTCGTCGTCTACGAACACCACGTGCGGGGCATGTGCCGGGTCGGCGAACTCTTCCGGCGTCATCTGGCAGTAGTTCATGATGATGACCTTGTCGCCCACGGTAACCAGGTGCGCAGCTGCGCCGTTCAGGCAGATAACGCCGCTGCCTGCCTCGCCTGCGATAACGTAGGTTTCCAGGCGGTTGCCGTTGTTGCAGTCGGAAATGGTAACCAGCTCGTATTCCTGGATGCCGGCTGCTTCCATCAGATCGGAATCGATGGTGATGGAGCCGATGTAGTCAAGCTCGGCCTGGGTAACCGTTGCTCGATGGATTTTGCCCTTCAGAACATTGAGCAGCATGGGGATAGAACCAGCCTTTCCTTCGAATGATCTTCCCTCGAATGGTGTAACTGCAGGTGGGCTATACCTGTTTTTGTATAACCTGACGTATTTTCGCGCACGAACAAGGCATGCGCAAGGTTATTCGGCAAAATCAAACAAGTAGTTGTCGATGAGGCGCGTCTCGCCGATGTAGACGGCGATTGCCACCAGGCCCGACTCGCCGAAGGAATCCACTGGCTGCATGTCGCCCAAGTCCACAGCCTCGACATAGTCGATGCGCGCCATGGGCTCCGCCTCGATGGTCTCGCGAACCGCCACGCGAACGACGTCGGCATTGCGCTCGCCGCCCTCGATCAGCTCCTGCGCCTTGAAGATGGAACGGGAAAGGCACAGTGCTGCCTTGCGCTCATCTGCGGAGAGGTAGGTGTTGCGGGAGCTCTTCGCCAGGCCGTCCTCTTCGCGCACGATGGGGCAACCGAATACCTTCACGTTCATGTTCAGGTCGGCCACCATGCGCTTGATGATGGCCAGCTGCTGGGCGTCCTTCTGGCCGAAGAAGGCCTTGTCGGGCTGCACGATGTTGAAGAGCTTGTTCACTACCGTGCATACGCCGCGGAAGTGCCCCGGGCGCTTTGCCCCGCACAGGCTGTCGGTGAGCGTTTCCATAACCACGTAGGTGTTGTAGTTCTTGGGGTACATCTCCTCGGGCTCGGGGTGGAACACCACGTCCACGCCCTTGCTCTCGGCGATGGCGGCGTCGCGCTCAAGGTCGCGCGGGTAGCTGTCGTAGTCCTCGTTGGGGCCGAACTGGATGGGGTTCACGAACACGCTGGTAACCACGCGGTCGCACTCGGAGACGGCGCGCTCCATCAGCGACATGTGCCCTTCGTGCAGGGCGCCCATGGTGGGGGTGAGGCCGATGGTCAGCCCCTGCGCCTTCCATTCGGCAACCTGCGCCTTCATCTCAGCAACAGTGGTAATAATTTTCATTGTCTTCCTTTCGCCGTTCCGTCGAACGACGAAGGATCGCATGAAACGTCCTGATGCTGCGCGGCGCCCCAATGAGCATCTTGCCCTTCATTCGTCGCTCACGTACCGAAGTACGCTTCGCTCCTCTTTCAGGGCAATCTATCTCATTGGATGCGCCGCTCGCTGACGTATGTGCGATCCCTCGTTTTGTTTTTAATGGTACTAGGATAGCGTTCTTTAATAGAAAAGGCCGAGTCTACCCGCGGCCTTTCCATGGTGTTAATAGTGTCCAGCCCGCTTGGAACACCAGCTGTGCCGTTAGCGGCTCGCGCAGCGTCATAGCGTCTCAAGCGAAGGTTTCGCCGTCTCGTAAGAGCGGCGAAATCAATAAAGCTTACTTAGCGTTTCCTCGTCGATCTTGAAGGTGTGCTCTTCGGCGGGGAAGGTGCCGGCCTTCACCTCTTCGTCGTAGGCCTTGAACGCTGCTGTCATCTGCGGGCCGATGTTGCCGAAGTGCTTCACGAACTTGGGCTTGAAGTCGCTGAACAGCGCCAGCATGTCCTGGTACACCAGAACCTGGCCGTCGCACCCGGCACCGGCGCCGATGCCGATGGTGGGGATGGTCAGCTTCTCGGAGATCAGGGCGGCCAGCTTCGCCGGCACGCACTCCAGGACCACGGCGAAGGCCCCGGCTTCCTGGATGGCCAGCGCGTCGTCGATCATCTGCTGGGCGCCTTCCTCGGTCTTGCCCTGCACCTTGAAGCCGCCGAAGGCGTTGACGGACTGCGGGGTTAGGCCGATGTGCGCGCACACGGGGATGCCGGCGGTGGTGATGGCCTTGATCTGCTCGGCCACGCGAACGCCGCCCTCGAGCTTCACCGCATTGGCGCGGCCTTCCTTCATAAGACGGCCGGCGTTCTTCACCGCAAGCTCCACCGAAGGCTCGTAGCTCATGAATGGCATGTCGGCGATGACCAGCGCGTTCTTCGCGCCGCGGGCAACGGCTGCGGTGTGATGGATCATGTCTTCCATGGTTACGGAAAGCGTGTCCTCGTAGCCGAGCATCACCATGCCCAGCGAATCGCCCACGAGGATGGAATTCACCCCCGCCTCGTCTTCGAGCTTGGCGGTTGAATAGTCGTAGGCAGTCAACATAGAGATCTTGGTGCCCTCATCCTTCATCTTCTGGAATGTGGCAACGCTGTTCTTCATGCTCCCCTTCTTTCTGTAATGCTTCGCACCCTACCTATATATAAGTAAACGCGCGACCATGTGATGATGATGCGCGCGCCGCCGGTGCGTTGTTGCGATACCCGTAGTTTACACGTTCGAAACATGGAATAGGGGCCAACTGCGCAATTGCCGCTAACCATCGCCTAGTGGCTGGTTTTTATGCTCCGGAAGGAGAGTTCCGAGCGCCGAAAAAAGTTCAGAACGAAGCCGCGCATCGGGCTGTCACCGAGCGATTTGCATTGTTTGACCTGCTGAAACAGAATGTGAAGCAATAGACACGCCCGGGTGCGTGGCGTTTGACAGGGTATATAGCGGGTGATAAAGTCCTAATTCGCGTTTCCGCCAGGAGCGTGTGTTTTCGCGTGCGTATCTGCAGAACGCACAGAAAGCAAGTGTAAGTAAGTGATAGTAAAGAAAAGGAGCTGAAGCTTTGCCTACTATCAATCAGTTGGTCCGCAAGGGCCGCGCCAAGCAGGTCGACAAGCAGAAGACCCCGGCGCTCAAGGGCAACCCGCAGAAGCGTGGCGTTTGCACCCGCGTGTACACCACCACCCCGAAGAAGCCGAACTCGGCACTTCGTAAGGTAGCCCGTGTCCGTCTCGTAAACGGCATGGAAGTTACCGCATACATCCCCGGCGAGGGCCACAACCTCCAGGAGCACTCCATGGTGCTCATCCGCGGCGGTCGTGTTAAGGACCTTCCTGGTGTCCGCTACAAGATCATCCGCGCTGCCCTCGACTGCGCTGCTGTAGACAGCCGTCGTCAGGCCCGCAGCCGTTACGGCGCCAAGAAGCCCAAGAACTAAGTAACCCTCGCGATTAATCAGTCGCTTTACCGAAAGGAAGATATATGCCGCGTCGTGCAGCAGCAGTCCGCCGCGAAACGCAGCCGGACGCTAAGTACAACAACCGCTTGGTCACGCAGCTGATCAACAAGGTGTTGCTTGACGGTAAGAAATCTACCGCCGAGGGCATCGTCTACGGTGCTTTCGACATCGTTGCCGAGAAGACCGGTGAGGACGCCCTTACCGTATTCAAGAAGGCAATGGACAACATCCGCCCCACGCTTGAGGTAAAGCCCAAGCGCGTCGGTGGCGCAACCTATCAGGTTCCCATGGAGGTCAACTCCCGCCGTGCAACCACCCTGGCTATCCGCTGGATGGTCGACTTCTCCCGCAAGCGCAAGGAGAACACCATGCGCGAGCGCCTCGCCGCAGAGATTATGGACGCAGCCGAGAACACCGGCGCATCCATCAAGAAGCGCGAGGACCTGTACAAGATGGCCGAGTCCAACCGTGCGTTCTCGCACTATCGTTGGTAGGGGATGGCAATGGCTAAGACTTCGCTTGAGCATACCCGCAACATCGGCATCATGGCCCACATCGATGCCGGTAAGACCACCACTACCGAGCGCATCCTGTACTACACGGGCAAGACGCACAAGATCGGTGAGGTTCACGATGGCGCTGCCACCATGGACTGGATGGTTCAGGAACAGGAGCGCGGCGTAACCATTACCGCTGCAGCTACCACCTGCTTCTGGAAGAAGGACGACATCGAGTACCGCTTCCAGATCATCGACACGCCCGGCCACGTTGACTTCACCGCCGAGGTAGAGCGCTCCCTGCGCGTTCTCGACGGCTCCGTCGCCGTGTTCGACGCCGTTGCAGGCGTACAGCCCCAGTCCGAGACCGTTTGGCGTCAGGCTGAGCGTTACGGCGTACCCCGCATCGCATTCATCAACAAGTACGACCGCGTCGGCGCGGACTTCTTCCACGCCATCCAGACCATGCGCGATCGTCTGGACGCACCGGCCGTTGCCGCTCAGATGCCCATGGGCGCTGAGGACAAGTTCTGGGGCGTTATCGACCTGGTTACCATGACCGCATGGGACTTCAAGGCCGACGACAAGGGCATGACCTACCCTGAGCCCATGGACGAGATTCCCGCTGAGTTCAAGGAAGACGCAGAGCTCTACCACCAGGAGCTGCTCGAGGCTGCCGCCGACTGCGACGACGACCTGATGGAAAAGGTCCTCATGGAAGAGGAAGTCTCCGTCGAGGAACTGAAGGCCGCTATCCGCAAGGGCGTTATCGCCTGCCAGCTCAACCCCGTGTTCGTGGGCTCCGCCTACAAGAACAAGGGCGTTCAGGAGCTGCTCGACGCCGTTGTCGACTACATGCCTTCCCCGATCGACGTTCCCGCCATCAAGGGCACCAACCCCGAGACCGGCGAAGAGGACGATCGTCCTTCCGACCCGAAGGCACCCTTCTCCTCCCTGGCGTTCAAGATCATGACCGACCCGTTCGTCGGCAAGCTCACCTACCTGCGCGTGTACTCCGGCTCCCTTGACTCCGGCTCCTACGTGCTGAACGCCTCCAAGGACAAGAAGGAGCGCATCGGCCGCCTTCTGCAGATGCACTCCAACAACCGTATCGACGTCGACTCCTGCTCCGCAGGCGACATCGTGGCTGTTGTGGGCCTGAAGAACACCACCACCGGCGACACCCTGTGCGACGAGGATGCTCCTATCATCCTTGAGTCCATGCAGTTCGCCGACCCGGTTATCGACATCGCCGTCGAGCCCAAGACCAAGGCCGAGCAGGACAAGATGAGCATCGCTCTCCAGAAGCTCGCCGAGGAGGACCCGACGTTCCGCGTGTCCACCAACCATGAGACCGGCCAGACCATCATCGCCGGCATGGGCGAGCTCCACCTGGAGATCATCATCGACCGCCTGCTTCGCGAGTTCAAGGTCGAGGCAAACGTCGGCAAGCCGCAGGTTGCCTACCGCGAGCGTCCTGGCCACGAGGTCATGAACGCCGAGGGCAAGTTCGTCCGCCAGTCCGGTGGTCGCGGTCAGTACGGCCATGCCATCATCAACATGTACCCGCAGGAAGCTGGCAAGGGCTACGAGTTCGAGAACAAGATCGTCGGCGGCGTTGTTCCCAAGGAATACATCCCCGCTATCGACAAGGGCATCCAGGAAGCGCTCAACTCTGGCGTTCTGGCTGGCTACCCCGTCGAGGACATCAAGGTCGAGCTCATCGACGGCTCCTACCACGACGTCGACTCTTCCGAGGCTGCGTTCAAGGTTGCCGGTTCCATGGCCATCAAGGACGCGCTGAAGAAGTCCGATCCCGTCATCCTCGAGCCCGTCATGGCCGTTGAGGTCGAGACCCCCGAGGAGTACACCGGCTTCGTCATGGGCGATATCCCGAGCCGCCGCGGCCTTATCCAGGGCCAGGAGCAGCGCGGCAACGCCGTATGCATCTCCGCGAAGGTTCCGCTGGGCCAGATGTTCGGTTACGCAACCGACCTTCGTTCGGGTACCCAGGGTCGTGCTACCTACACCATGCAGTTCGACACCTACGAGCCCGTGCCCAAGAACGTGGCAGAAGAGATTATCAGCAAGGCGGGTGGCAACGCTTAAGCCCTGCGGCTAAGCATTGCTCCGCTCACTATGGAGGTTAAAGTGGCTAAAGAGAATATCCGCATCCGCTTGAAGGGTTACGATCATGAGATCGTGGATCAGTCCACCAAGCTCATCGTCGACACCGCACAGAAGACGGGTGCCAAGGTTTCCGGTCCTATTCCGCTGCCCACCGAGCGCAACCTGTATTGCGTTGTAAAGGGCCCGCACGTGAATAAGGACTCTCGCGAGCAGTTCGAGATGCGCACTCACAAGCGCCTTATCGACATCCTGGATCCGACCCCTTCCACGGTCGATTCCCTGATGCGTCTCGATCTTCCTGCTGGCGTTGACATCGAGATCAAGCTGTAGGGGAGTGTGATACTGAATGATTAACGCTATCTACGGTACCAAGGTTGGCATGACCCAGCTGTTCGACGAGGACGGTCAGGTTACGCCCGTTACGGTTATCAAGGCTGAGCCTAACAAGGTCTGCCAGGTTAAGACCGCTGCCACCGATGGCTACGAGGCTGTTCAGCTCGGCTTCGGCACCATCAAGGAGAAGAAGGTCAACAAGCCCATGGCCGGCCATTTCACCAAGCAGGGTGTCGAGCCCGTACGTCACCTCCGCGAGGTGCGCGTTGCCGACGCTTCCGAGCATTCCCTGGGCGAAGAGGTTACCGTTGCCAACTTCGCAGAGGTGAAGAAGGTCGACGTTACCGGTACTTCCAAGGGTAAGGGCTTCGCTGGCGTTATGCGTCGTTACAACTTCGCTGGTGGCCCTGGCGGACATGGTGCGCACTTCCATCGCGCTCCCGGTTCCGTTGGCCAGTGCGCTTATCCCTCCCGTGTGTTCAAGGGCGTTCGCCTTCCGGGTCACATGGGCTGCGATACCGTTACGACCAAGAACCTTGAAGTTATCCGCGTGGACGTTGAGGCGAACCTCATCATGCTCAAGGGCGCAGTTCCCGGCGGCAAGAATGGCGTTGTTCGCGTTCGCATGGCCTAAGAACGGTGCGAAGGAGAATATAGATTATGGCAACTATTGAAGTGAAGGACGCGAGCGGCAAGAAGGTCAACGACGCCGAGCTTTCCGCAGCTGTCTTCGAGATCGAGCCCAACGTGCATGTCATGCACGAGGTGGTTCGCTCCCAGCGCGCTGCAAGGCGCCAGGGAACCCACAACACCCTGACCCGCGGTCAGGTTCGTGGTGGCGGCAAGAAGCCTTGGCGCCAGAAGGGTACCGGCCGTGCTCGTCAGGGCACGATCCGTGCTCCTCAATGGGCAGGCGGCGGCACCGTATTCGGCCCGCATCCCCGCTCCTATGCGTTCAAGGTACCTGCCAAGGTCGTAAAGCTGGCTATGCGCTCTGCGCTTTCTGCCAAGCTCGCCGACGGCCAGCTTGTTGCAGTGGACGACTTCTCGTTCGAGAAGCCTTCCACCAAGCAGGCAGTACAGGCTCTGAAGAACCTGGGCGTGGAGGGTCGCGCCACGATCATCGTCTCTGACGAGAACGTGAACGCCTTCCTTTCCTTCCGCAACATCCCCACGGTTCGCATCATCGGTGCTTCCGAGCTCAACACGCTCGACTTCATCGACAACAAGGTACTCGTTCTTACGAACGCTGCCCTGACCCGCATCGAGGAGGTGCTTGCATAATGAAGGATCCCCGCGAGGTTATCATCCGCCCGATCATCTCTGAGCACTCTTACGAGGGCATGGAGAACAATGTGTACACCTTCGAGGTGGCCAAGTCCGCCAACAAGATCGAGATTGCCCAGGCAATCGAGGCTATCTTCGATGTGAAGGTCGTCAAGGTGAACACGCTGAACGTGAAGCCGAAGCCGAAGCGCGTCCGTTACCAGCTTGGCAAGACCAAGACCTGGAAGAAGGCAATGGTTACCATTGCCGAGGGCGATTCCATCGAGATCTTCGCTCAGTAAGCATTCGCTTTCAGGAGGCCCGCCGCTCTGGCGGGCCTTTTTGCGTCTTTGGGCCGTCGGCGCCCGCTGGTGGTCGGGTTCGAATTCGTTTTAGAGAGCGTTACCTGCATCGGCTTCTTCTTTCGTGTATGCTGTAGCGTGCTGCGCAGCTGAGGGGCTCCATAGCGCAGCTGCTCAGGTCCGTTGGGGGTCCATAGCCCGGGTCGCCGAGCAGGAGCAATTCCCCGCACACGTTAAACAATGAATCGGGGTAATCCGTGTGAATGACGGCCAAGCCGCACGACGGCCTGGCAGAACAGGAGGAACCGCGTGAAACTGGTTGTTACCGAGAAGAACGACGCGGCTCAGAAGATCGCCGACTTGCTCGGCGCCACTAAGCCTAAGGCCGACAAGGTGTATTCCACCCCGGTGTACCGCTTCACCGTAGACGGGGAAGATTGGGTGACCATCGGCCTGCGGGGCCACATCCTCGAACCTGATTTCGCCACCGCGCTGGTATACAAGAAACGCGGCGGCTGGCGCGGAGTAAGCGCCGACGGTGAGGTGATGGAGGCGGATATCCCCGCATCCTTGGCCAAGCCCCCCTTCAAGAAGAAGAAACCCTTTACCGAAGACGGTGTAGAGCTGAAGGCCTGGAAGATGGAGGCCTTGCCGTATTTGGTGTACTCGCCTATTGAAAAGCGCCCGAAGGAAAAGGACATCATCCGGTCGCTGAAGAACCTGGCCAAGAAGGCCGATTCCATCGTCATCGCCACCGACTTCGACCGCGAGGGCGAGCTTATCGGCTCCGATGCGCTTTCCTGCATCCAGGAAGTGAACGACACCGCGCCGGTTTCGCGTGCTCGCTATTCGGCCTTCACCAAAGAAGAGATCACCCATGCGTTCAGCAACCTGGTAACGCTCGATACCAACCTTGCCTCTGCCGGTGCCTCGCGCCAGGACATCGACCTTATCTGGGGCGCGGTGCTCACGCGCTACCTTACCCTGGTGAAGTTCGCCGGCTACGGCAACGTCCGCTCTTCCGGCCGCGTGCAGACGCCCACGTTGGCGTTGATCGTTGCCAAGGAACGCGAGCGCCTGGCCTTCGTACCCGAGGATTTCTGGGTGATCAAGGGCGCGTTCGGCGAAGGCGAGGATGCCTTTTCCGCCCCCCATGCAACCGCGCGCTTCAAGGCCCAGGCGGAAGCCGATGCGGTTATGGCCCACGTCGACGGCAAGGCCACCGCTACGGTTTCGGCCATCGGCAAGCGCACGCGCAAGGTTGCCCCGCCGGTGCCCTTCAACACCACCAGCCTTATGGCTGCGGCTTCCGCCGAGGGCCTGACCCCCGCGCGCACCATGCGCCTGGCCGAGAGCCTGTACATGGACGGCTTCATCAGCTACCCGCGCGTTGACAACACGGTGTACCCCTCTTCCCTTGATTTGGGCGAAACCGTGAAGAACCTGATGGGCAACCCTGCCTACGTTCCATACTGCAAGCAGCTGCTTTCCTCGGGCCCGCTGCACGCCACGCGCGGCAAGAAGGAAACCACCGACCATCCGCCTATCTATCCCACGGCAAGCGCCACGCCCGAGCAGCTGCCTGCCGCAGAGTTCAAGCTGTACAACCTCATCGCCCGCCGCTTCCTGGCCACGCTTTCCGATGCGGCCGTGGTCGAGGGCACCAAGGTAACGCTCGAAGTGGGCGGCGAGGAATTCGTTGCCAAGGGCGATGTTCTGGTGAAGCCGGGCTTCCGCGCCATCTACCCGTACGGCCTGAAGAAGGACGAGCAGCTGCCCGCGCTCGAGGAAGGCCAGCAGATCGCCTTCGGTGGCGCCACCTGCACGAAAGACCAGACCAAGCCCCCGGCGCGCTATTCGCAGGGCCGCTTGATCCAGGAAATGGAAAAGCTGGGGCTGGGAACCAAGTCCACCCGCCACTCCATCATCGAGCGCCTGTACACCGTGAAGTACGTGCAGAACGACCCGATCGAGCCAAGCCAGCTGGGCATGGCGGTGTGCGATGCGCTGGACAAGTTCGCGCCCCACATCACGCACCCCGATATGACTGCCGAGCTCGAAGAGGAAATGGACAACATCGCCGAAGGCCAGAAGACCAAGGCCGAGGTGGTAACCAATTCCCGCAACCTGCTCTCCGAGCAGCTGGCGAACCTCTTGCCCCACTCCGAGGAAGTGAAGGACGCCCTGGCCGACGCTGTGGCCGCCGATGCCTATGTGGGCCCGTGCCCGAAATGCGGCAAGGACCTGCAGCTCCGTTCCTCGCAGAAGACGCGCTCAATGTTCATCGGGTGCGCCGGCTGGCCCGACTGCGACGTTACCTACCCGCTTCCCAAGGGCAAGATCGAAGCATTGGATGAGAAGTGCCCCACCTGCGGCATGCCGCAGATCAAGGTGACCGCCTTCCGCTCCAAGCCGCGCGTGCTGTGCATCGACCCGCTGTGCGAGACCAACAAAGAGCCCGACCTCGAGGTGGGCATCTGCCCCACGTGCAAGGAAAAGGGCCTGACCAAGAAGCTCATCGCGCGCAAGAACCCGCGCACGCTGAAGCGCTTCATCCGCTGCGAGAACTACGACGAGTGCGAAACCGGCTATCCGCTTCCGCAGTACGGCAAGCTCACCGCCACCGAGGAAGTGTGCGAAAGCTGCGGTGCGCCCATGGTGATCGTCACCACGCAGCGCGGCCCGTGGAAGCTGTGCCCGAACTTCAGCTGCCCGGCCAAGGAAGAGGCGGCGAAGAAGAAGGCCGAAAAGGAAGCCGCCAAGAAAACGGCCAAGAAGCCCGCTGCCAAGAAGAAGACGGCAACGAAGAAAACAGCTGCGAAGAAGGCTCCCGCCAAGAAGGCGTCTACGGCCAAGGAAGAATAAGGCGCAGTAAGAGTAAGATAGGTGTACCGGCGCCCGAAGCGGCGCTGTTGAGACGAATACCGTTCAGGAGGAACAATGAGCAAGGTCACTATCGTAGGTGCTGGCAACGTTGGCGCAACCGCCGCGCACATCATCGCATCCAAGAACTTGGCCGACGTCGTTTTGGTGGACGTCGCAGAGGGCCTGCCCCAGGGCAAGGCACTCGACATGATGCACATGCGCTCGGTGGAGAAGTTCACCGTGAAGGTCACCGGCACCAACGATTACGCCGCTACCGCCGATTCCGACATCGTGGTCATCACCGCAGGCATCGCCCGCAAGCCCGGCATGACCCGCGAAGACCTGCTGGGCGTGAACTCCGGCATCATGTCCTCGGTCATCGAGCAGGCCATGGCCGCTTCCCCCAACGCCATCTACATCTGTGTCACCAACCCGCTCGACGTCATGACCTACCTGGCATTCAAGAAGTCCGGCCTGCCTGCAAACCGCCTTATGGGCATGGGCGGCGTGCTGGACTCCTCCCGCCTTTCCTTCGCTGTGTGCGAGAAGCTGGGCTGCGACCCGGCCGACGTCACCGCTTGGGCCCTGGGCGCCCACGGCGAGGGCATGGTGTGCTGGCCCCGCTTCACCACGGTGAAGGGAACCCCCATCACCGAGCTCCTGAGCGAAGAGGAGATCGCGGAGGTCACCAAGCGCTGCACCAAGGGCGGTGCTGAAGTGGTGTCCTTCCTGAAGACGGGCTCTGCCTACTACGCTCCCGGCGCCTCCATCGCCAAGATGGTAGAGGCCATCCTCACCGACTCCAAGGAAGTCCTGAGCGTGTGCTCGTACATCGACGGCCAGTACGGCCTTTCCGACCTGTACATGAACATCCCCACCCGCCTGGGCAAGAACGGCGTCGAGGAGATCGTCGAGTTCGACCTTACCGATGAGGAGATGGCTGCCCTTCAGGAATCCGCTGCAAGCGTGAAGAAGGGCCTGGAGAACCTTCCCGAATAGGAACCAGTGAAAGCTGTGAGCATGAAGACGGTTACCCCTGAAAGCGTGGAGGCGGCGCTGCTGCCGCTTATCCCGCAGCTGGCAACGCGTGTGCCCGACGACATCCTGTCGGGCTTGGTTGCGGCGCGCGAGGCGGAGACGGGCGCCCGTGCGCGCATCGTCTTGGACCAGCTGGTGAACAATGCCTGCGTCGCCGCCGACGACGGCGTGCCCATCTGCCAGGATACCGGCACGGTCTGGGTCTGCCTTGAGGCCGGCCCGGATGTGCTGGTTCCCGGCAACGTGTTCTCCCGGGTGAACGCCGCGGTGGGCAAGGCCTACACCGATGCGCGCCTGCGCAAGTCGGTGGTGAAGGATGCCCTGTTCAACCGCGACAACACCCAGGACAACACCCCGGCGTTCTGCGAGGTCCACTTCGTCGACGAGCCGGGCGTGTGCCGCCTGCATGTGATGCTCAAGGGCGGCGGCTCCGACAACGCCAGCCGCGTGGTCATGCTCACCCCCAGCGCCGGCAAGCAGGGGGTAATCGATACCGTGCTCACGTGCGTGCGCGAAAAGGCCGCCAACGCCTGCCCGCCGCTGGTGGTGGGCGTCGGCGTGGGCGCCACGTTCGACAAGGTGGGCGGCTTGGCCAAGCGCGCGCTCATGCGCCCCTTGGGAACGCTGAACCCCAACCCGGAAGCAGCCGCCTTCGAGGGCGAGCTTCTTTCCGCCATCAACGCCACCGGCATCGGCGCCGGCGCGTTGGGCGGCTGCACCACGGCCCTGGGCGTGCGCGTCGCCACGGCCCCATGCCACATCGCCGCGCTGCCCGTGGCGGTGAACATGAGCTGCTCCGCCACGCGCCGCGGCACCGTGGATGTTCCGCTTGCCAACCTGGAAGGGGAGATCTAGCATGGCCGACGATCCCATCCGCCTTACCCTTCCCCTTGACCCTGAAGAGGCCCGCCAGCTGCGTGCCGGCCAGGCGCTTCTGCTTTCCGGCCCGCTGTACACCCTGCGCGACGCGGGCCATCAGCGCCTCCTTGCCGAAATGGGGCAGGGAAGCGATCTGCCCTACGGCTTGGGAGGCCAGACCATCTTCTACGCCGGCCCCACGCCCTCTGCGGCGGGCAGGCCGTTCGGCGCCATCGGCCCCACCACCGCTTCGCGCATGGACTTCGCCGCCCCGCGCCTCATGGACTGCGGGCTGGCCGCAACCATGGGCAAGGGCACCCGCTCGCAAGAGGTGAAGGACGCCTGCGTGCGCAACGGGGCCGTGTACTTCGTGGCCGTGGGCGGCGCTGCTGCTTATCTTGCGAAGTGCATAGAATCGTGCGAGACCTTGGCCTATGATGACCTGGGCACCGAAGCGCTCAGGCGCATCTCGGTGGTCGATTTCCCCGTCTTCGTCGGCATCGACGCGCTCGGCAACGACATCTACTCCTTGGACCGATAGGAACAGCTTGTGGCATTCGCTCAGGAAAATACCGTAGGCCCCGGCATCTTCATCACCTTCGAAGGTGGCGACGGCGCCGGCAAAACCACCCATATCACCTTCTTGGCGCAATGCCTGCGCAAGATGGGCTATGAGGTCCTCTGCCTGCGCGAGCCGGGCGGCACCGCTATCGGCGAATCCCTGCGCGAGATCCTGCTGAACCCCGAGAACAAGGCCCTGTCCGACCAGGCGGAGCTCTTGCTCTACGAAGCTGCCCGCGCGCAGATCGTGCGCGAGACCATCATCCCCGCGCTTGCCCGCGGCGCCGTCGTGCTGCTGGACCGCTTCTACGATTCCACGGTTGCCTACCAGGCGTACGGCCGCGGCCTGCCCGTTTCCTTCGTGCGCCAGGCCAACGTCTTCGCCTGCCAAGGAGTGCACCCGTGCCGCACCATCCTGCTTACCACCGAGGCGCCCGCCGAAGAGGGGCTGGAGCGCGCAACGCATCATGGCGACGCCGACAGGCTCGAGCTTGCCGGTGCCGATTTCCATGCCCGCGTGAACGGCGCCTTCGCGCGCATCGCCGCCGAGAACCCGCAGCGCATCCGCACGGTTTCCTCGGCAGGCGCCAAAGACGCCACTGCCCGCGCCATCTTCCGCGAGCTGGCGGACGTGTTCGGCTGGGATGCTTCCTCGCCGGTATGGGCTGAAGGCTTCTTCGCCCCTATCCTTGAGCGCAATACCGATGAAAAAGCCCAGATCAGCCTAGGCGAGTGATACCGTGGCCGATGTCTTCGACGGAGTGTTCGGCCAGCCTCGGGTGCGGGAGTTCCTCCGTGCGACGATAGCCTCCGGCCGCGTGAGCCATGCCTACCTTCTTACCGGGCCCGCGGGCTCGAACAAGACCTCTGCGGCCTACGCGTTCGCCCAGGCCATCATCTGCAGCGAAAACGGCTGCGGTGAATGCGACGACTGCCGGCGCGCCGTGCGCCGCAAGCACCCCGACATCCACTTCTATTCGCCCGAAGGCGCCCAGGGCTACCTGGTGGAGCAGGTGCGCGAGATCGTTTCCGACGTGACGCTGGCGCCCATCCGCGCCAAGGCGAAGGTCTACATCATCGATCGCGCCGACCTGCTGGGAACCCAAGCGGCAAATGCGTTCCTGAAAACGCTGGAAGAGCCGGTGGAAGGCGTCACTTTCATCCTGCTGGGGCGCACGCGCGAAGGGGTGCTGCCCACCATCGTCTCCCGTTGCCAGGTGGTGCCGTTCCGCCATATCCCCGCCACCGAGGCAGCGGGGATTCTGTCGCAGCGCGTGGGCGTCTCGGCCGAAAAGGCGCGCATCGCCATAGAGGCGTGCGACGGCTCCATCGCCAACGCCATCGCGTTCGCCAAGAGCACCGAGCGCATGGCTTTCCGCCAGCGCGTCATCGAGGTTCTGGCGGGGCTTCGCCTGGCCGACGAGCGCGACGTTTTGGAATACGCCGCCGAGCTCATCGAGCTTTCCAAGGCCCCCTTGGACAACGTGCGCACCGAGCAGAGCGAAGAGCTTGCCGAGTCGGCCGACTACCTTACCAAGGCCGCCCTGCGCCAGATAGAGCTGCGCCACAAGCGCGCCCTTACCATGGCTACGCGCACATCGCTGCGTCAGCTCACCTCCATCATCAGGTCCTGGCTGCGCGATGTGCTGATGGTCTCCGAGGGCGCTTCGCACCTGGTGGTGAACACGGATGCGCTCGACGCGATAAACGAGGCGGCCATGTGGTGCACCGCCGAAGGGCTTATGGCGGCATTGCGCGAAGCGTACCGAACGGATGAGGCTCTTAGCTATAATGTTTCTCCAGAAACGTGCTTGGACACGCTTCTTTTTTCGATAAGAGAGGTTTTACATGGTTCGGGTAACACCCATTAAGATGCAGACGGGAACCAAGGTCCTTTGGTTCGACCCGACCGATTTCGATATCAAGGCAGATCAGCACGTCATCGTGAAGACGGAGCGCGGCACCGAGTTCGGCACCGCCACGGCAGACGTCATGGAGGTGAGCGACGAGCTTATCTCCAATCTGAAGTCGCCCCTGAAGCCGGTGCTGCGCCTTGCCACCGCTGAAGACGAGCAGAAGGCCGCCGACCTGGCCCGCCAGGGCGACGAGGCGCTGGTCGTGTTCAAGGAGATGGCCGCCGAGACCAGCGACCAGATGCGTCCGGTTGCCGTGGAGTACCTGTTCGACGGCGACAAGGCCGTGTTCTACTTCGAGGCGGAGGAACGCGTCGATTTCCGCGACCTGGTACGCAAGCTGGCCAGCCATTTCCACGTGCGCGTGGACATGCGCCAGATCGGTGTGCGCGACAGTGCGCGCATGGTGGGCGGCCTGGGCCATTGCGGCCAGGAGCTGTGCTGCAAGCGCCTGGGCGGCGAGTTCTCCCCGGTTTCCATCCGCATGGCGAAGGAGCAGAACCTTTCCCTGAACCCGCAGAAGATATCGGGTTGCTGCGGGCGCCTGATGTGCTGTTTGCGCTACGAGTACGAAACGTACAAGGAAGTCAACTCGCGCGCGCCCAAGCACGGCGCCAAGATCGAGGTGCCGGGCGGCACTGCGCGCGTTACCGAGATCAACGTGCCCCTGGAGTGCGTAACCTTGCACTTGGAGGACGGCAAGTCCATCAAGGTGCCGCTTGCCGAGATGGAGATCTCCGGCGAGGGCAAGCGCCCCAACCGCGTGAGCGAGGAAGTGTTCGAGAAGTACGCCTCTGCCGACCCGTTGGAGATGTTCGGCACCGCCGCGTTCGAGGTCACGTCGTTCACCGGCAAGGACAAGGTCGCCACCGAGGAAAGCCGGCGTGCCCGCCGCACCGACGGCACGAAGGGCGAGGCGCATCGCAAGCCGCGCCGTCGCCGTCGCGGAGGCGGCCAGGAGGGCAAGCCGGAGGGGTCCCGTTCCGAGAACGGCTCCGAGAAGAAGAACGGCAAGGGCGGCCAGCAGCAGAAGAAGAAAGAGGGATCGTCGCGTCGCAACCGCCGCGGATCGGGCAAGGGCTCAAAGCCGCAGCAGCAGCGCTCCGACGAGCAGCGCAAGCCCAAGGGCGACCAGTCGAAGCGCCCCGGGCGCAATTCCTCGGGCTTGCGCAACGCCCCGCGCAAGCAGGAGGGCTCTGCCGCATCTGCCCCCAAGTCCGGACAGGGCGAAGTAGCCCATCGCAAGCCGCGCCGCCGCCGTCGCAAGCCAGAAGGGGGTTCGTCGAGCAATGCCGAACAATGATGATTACGCGCTGTTGACCGACCTGTACCAGATCACCATGGCGCAGGGCTACTGGGCAACCGGGAAGCTGGAAGAGGAAGGGTGCTTCCACATCTTCTTCCGCGAGACGCCGTTCAAGGGCGGCTTCGCCATAGCCAGCGGCATGGACCATATCGCCGAGGTGCTGGAGAGCTTCTCGTTTTCCGACGAGAGCATCAGCTACCTTGCCTCCATCGACGCACCGGGCGGCGGCAAGCTGTTCCGCCCCGAGTTCCTGGAGTACCTGCGCACGCTCGAGCTCACGGTTGACATCGACGCGGTGCGTGAGGGCACCGTTGTGTTCCCGAACGACCCGTTCGTGCGCGTCGTCGGGCCCATCGTGCAGTGCCAGCTCCTGGAAACCCAGCTTCTGAACTGCGTTAACTTCGAAACCCTTGCCGCCACCAAGGCAGCGCGCGTGTGCCTGGCGGCCGAGACCCCGGTTGCCGAGTTCGGCCTGCGCCGTGCCCAGGGCGAATCGGGCGGCATGCGCGCCAGCCGCGCGGCCATCGTGGGCGGCTGCGCCAGCACCTCGAACGTGCTTGCCGGCCGCGAGTTCGGCCTTCCCGTTTCGGGGACCCATGCCCATGCCTGGGTCATGGCCTTCGACAGCGAGCTGGAGGCGTTCCGCGCCTACGCCAAGGAGTTCCCCACGAACTGCGTGCTGCTGGTGGACACCTACGACATCACCCAGGGCCTGAAGAACGCCATCACCGTGGGCCTCGAGATGAAGGAGCGCGGCGAGCACCTGGCGGGCATCCGCATCGACTCGGGCGACCTTTCCTGGCGGGCGAAGCAGGCGCGCCAGATGCTCGACGAGGCCGGCCTTGCCGATACCGGCGTGGTGCTTTCCAACGACTTGGACGAGTACGCCATCACCTCCATCCGCAATTCCGGCGCGAAGGTGGCTTCGTGGGGCGTGGGCACCAAGCTCGCCACCGCCTACGACCAGCCGGCGCTCGGCGGCGTGTACAAGCTGGCCGCGAAGCGCAACAGCCCCGACGATCCGTGGGAGCCGCGCGTCAAGGTGACGGGCCAAAGCTCCAAGCAGACCGTTCCCGGGGTGCTGGACGTGCGCCGCTACTTCCATGAGAGCGGCACCCTGGCGGGCGACATGGTGTTCGACGTGACCTACCCGGTGGGCCGCGAGCGCATCGTGGACCCTGCCGACGAGCTGCGCCAGAAGGACCTCTCGGGCATGCGCTACGAAACCCTGTTGGGGCCCTTGGCGCGCGACGGCCGCGTCGTCCTTTCGGCCGAGGCGCGAAGCGCGCTGGCTGCTCGCGATCGCTGCAAGAGCCAACTCGCCCTGCTCGACGAGAGCCAGAAACGCATCATCAACCCTCACTCCTATCCGGTCGGCCTTGAGCACTCGCTGTTCTACCGCCGCCGCGACCTGGTTTCCCGCCTTCTGGGACTTTCCTAGGCGATACCATATGAGCCCGAACCAGAAAGGGGTCTGCGCCGCATGATCAAGGTGATCACCGACTCGGTGGCTTCGCTGCCCAAAGAGCTTGCGCAAAGCGAAGGCATAGAGATCGTTTCCCTGTACTTGAACGAGAACGGCCATGAGCACGTCGAGTCCGAGATGGACCTGGACGACTTCTATACCCGCATCTACGAGATGGCCGACAACCCGCCGGTTTCCAGCCAGCCTTCCGCCAGCACCTTCGAGGAGCTGTTCGAGGGGATCGCCAAAGCGGGCGACGAGCTTTTGGGCATCTGGATATCCACCGGCCTTTCCGGCGCGTACGACGGCGCGCTGCGCGCGGCGCGCGCGGTGGAGGCCCGCAACATCGACTTCAAGTACTGCATGATAGATTCCTCTTCCTGCTGCTTCGACGAGGCGTTCCCGGTTCTGGAGGGCGCCCGTGCCGTGCGTGCGGGCAAGAGCCTGAAGGAAGCCGGGCGTGCGGTGCTCGATGCCATCGAGTGCACGCGCTTCCTGTTCACCCCCGAAAGCCTCACCTTCCTGCAGAAGGGCGGGCGCATCGGCGGTGCGGCGGCGCTGCTGGGCAACCTGGTGCGCCTTGCCCCGGTGCTCACCGTGGTGGACGGAACGCCCGAGCCCATGGCGAAGGTGCGTACCCGCAAGAAGGCCCTGAAAAAAATCCAAGAAATCCTTGAGGCCGACATCGCGCAATGCGGCGGCTTGAAAGACCTGGTGGTTCACTACATCGGCGACCGCAAGCCTGCCGAGGAGTGGGCAAAAGAGGTGTTCGAGCCCTTGCTGGACCGCGCGGTGCGGGTTTTGCCGGCAAGCCCTGTTATAGGATTGCATGTCGGCCCTGCTGTCGGCATCTGCTACCAATGCAACGCGCCCCTGAAGGGGAAGCTCACCGGGGAAGCCGCTTCCCTGATGGTTGCCAATTAGGCACCGGCCAGCTTAGAAAGAGGCGATTGAATGGAAACAAAATGCAACCTCATCATCGATTCCTGCTGCGACTTGCCGGCAGAAGTCGTTGACCACGAGGGCGTGTACCTGCTCCAGTTCCCGTACTACGACGACGAGGGGCAGTACCTGGACGACCTGTATCGTTCGCGCAGTGCGCACGATTTCTACGAGAGCATGCGAAACGGCAACGAGCCGCACACGGCCCAGCTGCCCATCCCCTCGCTGCGCGCCGCGTTCGAGTGGGCGCACGAGCAGGGCAAGCCGGCGGTGTTCCTGAGCTTCACCAGCGGCCTTTCCGGCACGTTCAGCACGGCGAGCGTGCTGCTTTCCCAGATGAAGGAAGAGATCCCCGGCCTGGACGTGCGCCTGGTTGACACCAAGCTCGCCTCCATCGCCGAGGCACTGCTGGTGTACGAGGCTATCAACCAGCGCGACAAGGGCCTTTCCGCCGACGAGATGGTGGCATGGGCCGAAGAGGCGCGCTTCTTCGTGAACCGCCAGTTCATGGTGGACGACCTCGAGGCGCTGCGCCGCGGCGGGCGTATCCCCGCCACGGTGGCCTTCGCCGGCTCCAAGCTCGACGTGAAGCCGCTGCTGGGTATCGACAACGACGGCAAGCTCACGCTCACCGGCGTTGCGCGCGGCCGCAAGAAGGGCTTGAAGGCCTTGGTGGACTTCTACCAGAAGAACAAGGGCGAAGGTACGACCGACAGCCATGTGATCATCGGCAACGCCGACTGCCCGAAGGACGCCGAGCGCCTGACCGCCCTGCTCTCCAAGGAAGACGACTCCCTGATGTTCCTGCAAACCAGCATCGGCCCGGTTATCGGCAGTCATGTGGGCCCGGGCATGATCGCCTTGGTGTTCTGGGGCAAGGACTGCCGCGACGAACTTTCCATGGCCGATCGCATCGCCAACAGGGTCCGCAGCAAGAAGTAGCTTTTCCTGCCTGTTCGGGCTGATGGGGAAGCGGGCGCATGGCGTGCGCCGAGCAAGGAAGGACGTGCTCTATGAGCTCTGATGATTTGATGTTCGCCTTCGCGGGCGACGAGCGGGTAGGTGCCGGAGTGAGCGGCCTGCTGGAAGCGGCCGGCTTCGGCGCAACCGACCTGAACCGGGCCGACGTGGTGTTCACCTACTGCCCGAACACCACCGCCTTGGAAGACCTGTACTACGACACCGAAGGGCTGCTGCGCGGCACCAAGGAGGGCGCCTTCCTGGTAGACCTCAGCCCCTCTACCGTGACGTTTGCCTGCGAGCTCGATGCCGTAGCCTGCGTGAACGGACGCGTTGCCATCGATGCACCCCTCGTGGTTGCCAGCAAGGTCCACGACGATGCCTTCGGCGACCGCGAGAACCTCGGCATCGTCGCCGGCTGCCGCGAGGACGGCGACTACAAAACCGTGAAGCCGCTTTTGGATGCCATCGCCCATCGCGTTATGTGGATGGGCCATGCGGGCGCGGGCCAGAAGGCGAAGGTGGCGCTTACCCTGCAGAGCGCTGCAACCCTGGTGGGCGCTGTCGAGGCCCAGGTTGCCCTCGACGCCATCGGCCACGATGTGCGCGTGATGACCGAAGATGTGGTGGACCTCATGCTGGATTTGGGCGAGATCTCGCCTGCCCAGAATGCGTTCGCCCAGGCCCTCTTGGACGAAGAGTACGATGCGCCCTTCACGGTGGAGCACCTTATGGGCGAAGCCGCTGCCGCCCTTTCCTCGCTGGAAGACGATGAGCTTATCCTGCCCCAGGCCGAGGCGTGCTATCGCCTTATGGAGCTGCTTGCCCTGGTGGGCGGCATCGACTACAGCCCGGCGGCACTCAAGCTGGTGTTCTCCGACGAGGAGACCAGCAAGCGCTACGGCCTTGACTGGAGCCGCGCCGAAGACGCGTTCGGCGAGGGCTGCGGCTGCGGTTGCGAGGACGATGGGCACGAATGCGAATGCGGCCACGACCCGCACGAAGAGCATGAGTGCTGCGGCAAGCACCACCATCACGGCTAGCTTGGCGCTTTCGCGTGGCAACTGCGAAGAACATACCTGAAGCAGCGGGGGAACCTACGGGTTCCCCTTATTCTGCCTGCCGGCTGTGCCCGCGCTCCTGCGGGGCCGATAGAGCGCAGGGCAAGCGCGGGGTGTGCGGCGCAACGGATGCGGTTCGCCTGGGCCGCGTAGCCCTCCATTGGTGGGAAGAGCCCTGCCTGGTGGGCGATCGGGGCAGCGGTGCCGTGTTCTTCTCGCACTGCCCGCTGCAGTGCGTGTACTGCCAGAACAAGGAGCTGGTGGCAGGCTCGGGCATCGAGGTTTCAGACGAGCAGTTCGCCGCCGCCGTGCTTCGGCTGCAGGACAGCGAGCACGCGGCGAACATCAACCTGGTAACGCCCACGCATTACGCGCCCACCATCGCCCGGATGCTTCGCCTGCTGCGCCAGCAGGGAAGGCTGCACATCCCTGTGGTGTACAACACCTCCAGCTACGATTCCCTGCAGGCGCTTGCCCTGATGGCGGGAGTGGTGGATGTGTACCTTGCCGATTTCAAGTACGCCTCCGGCCTTGAAGCGGCTGCGCTTTCCCATGCGCCCAACTACCCCGAGGTTGCCCTTGCCGCGATAGACGAGATGGTCCGCCAGGTGCCGGTTTGGGAGGAAGACGAAGAGGGGCTGCTGCGGCGCGGCGTCATCGTTCGCCATCTGGTGCTGCCCGGGCGCATCGAGGAATCGAAGCGCGCGCTCGAGATGCTTGCCGGCCGCTACGGCAACAAGGTGCGCTTGAGCATCATGAGCCAGTACACCCCGCTCGCTGCCGGCCTGGAACGCTATGGCCTGCAGGGCCGCGTGACCGAGGCGGAATACGAGGAGGTGCTCGATTGCGCCGACTTCCTGGGGCTGGAGGACTATTTCTGGCAGCAGGGCGATGCGGCGCAGGAAAGCTTCGTTCCCGCCTTCAACGGCGAAGGGGTGCTCTAGCTGCCGCTTCCGTTCCTGACGCCGCGCTTGCCGATTCCCGCGCATCCCTTCTGAAGGGGAGAGCGATACTGGTAGGGATCGGAAAAGGGGATTAGCGAATGCCGGCCTGCTGCGGCGGAGCTGGCTGGAAGGAGCAGGATATGGCCGAGCATATCGAAACCACGTGCGTACAGGGAGGCTACCGTCCCGGCGATGCGGAGCCAAGGCAGGTTCCCATCTACCAGTCCACCACCTGGAAGTACGACACCTCCGAGCATATGGGCAAGCTCTTCGACCTGGAAGAGGCGGGCTATTTCTACACGCGCCTGCAGAACCCCACCAACGATTTCGTGGCGGCGAAGATCGCCGAGCTTGAAGGCGGCAGCGCCGCGATGCTCACCAGCTCGGGCCAGGCGGCGAACTTCTTCGCGGTGTTCAACATTGCCGGAAACGGCGACCATGTGGTGGCAAGCTCCGCCATCTACGGCGGCACCTACAACCTGCTTGCCCACACCATGCAGCGCATGGGCCTGGAGTGCACGTTCGTTGCCCCCGACTGCTCGGACGAGGAACTGGAGGCAGCCTTCCGCCCCAACACGAAGGCCGTGTTCGGCGAGACCATCGCCAACCCCGCGCTTGCCGTGCTCGACATCGAGCGCTTCGCTGACGCCGCGCATGCCCACGGCGTCCCGCTGATCGTGGACAACACGTTCCCCACGCCCATCAACTGCCGTCCCATCGAATGGGGCGCCGACATCGTCACCCATTCCACCACCAAGTACATGGACGGCCATGGGGCAACCGTCGGCGGAGCCATCGTTGATGCGGGCAAGTTCGACTGGATGGCCCATGCCCAGAAGTTCCCCGGCCTCACCACGCCCGACGACAGCTACCACGGCGTGGTGTACGCCCAGAAGTTCGGCCTGGGCGGGGCGTTCATAACCAAGTGCACGGCGCAGCTCATGCGCGACTTCGGCTCTATCCAAAGCCCCCAGCATGCGTTCTTCCTGAACAGCTCGCTGGAGAGCCTGCATGTGCGCGTGCCCCAGCACGTGAAGAACGGCACGGCGGTTGCCGAGTACCTTAAGAAGCACCCGAAGGTCCGTTTCGTCAGCTATCCGGGGCTCGAGGGCGACAAGTACTATGACCTGGCCAAGAAGTACATGCCGAACGGCACCTGCGGCGTGGTGAGCTTCGGCTTCGAGGGCGGCCGCCCGGCAGCCGAGCAGTTCATGAAGAACCTGAAGCTGGCGCAGATCGCCACGCACGTTGCAGATGCGCGCACCTGCTGCCTGCATCCGGCGAACGCCACGCATCGTCAGATGAACGACGAGGAGCTTATCGCCTGCGGCATCAGCCCCGACATGGTTCGCCTGTCCTGCGGCATCGAGTCCACCGAAGACCTTATCGCCGACCTGGAGCAGGCGTTGGCTGCGATTTAAGGATTCTGGTTTGGCTGGAATGGCCGCTATGGCATAATAGGCAGCGCTTTGCCGGCATGGCGCAACGGTAGCGCAACTGATTTGTAATCAGTGGGTTGCGGGTTCGATTCCTGTTGCCGGCACCAGCAAAACAGCAGGCCACCGGGCATTTTCCGCTCGGTGGCCTTTTGGTTTCTTGGGCTGATTCGGGGAGCAGACCCCAATTAGACCCCACTAGATTGCTTTTGCCTCTGGTGCCCCTTCGCTTCCGGGGTTCATTATCGCCTCGAACACTCCCGCTGCCTCTTCGTCCTTTCCTGGTATCGCGTTGCCTCGCCCATACGCAGCAGGGTAGTTCGGGCCGTTGCCTCTAGTCGAATTCCTCGGTGTAGATCTCCTCGAGCGTTTCGACCTTCACGCAGATCTCGTTGCCCTCGTCGTCCATGTACCAGCAGTAGTGGCCCTTGCCGTCTTCGGTGTAGGAGAGCACTTCCCAGTCAAGGTAGCGCTTCACGTTTTCCCGCGTGGGCTCGATGCCGGCGTACTCGATAACCATCAGCGCGGCGTTGACCTGCTGCTCGGAGAGCTCGTCGAATTTCATAGGGGTCCTTTCCGGTTGAAGGGGCGTGCCCGGCTCGGCAGCGCACTGCAGCGGCGTGCTGCCGAACGCCGCCCGAAGGGCTTGATTGCGCGACGTTCCTAGGCGCTTTTCTGGATCACTGCCACGAACGAGAGCATCCCGGTGCCGGTGTTGGCGATGCCGTGGAAGCTGCCGTCCTCGCAGTAGAGCACATCGCCCTTCTTCACCTGGTATTCCACGTCGTTTTCCGTGTAGGTTGCCTCGCCTTCGGTGAGGAAGTACATCTCGGAATCACCGGAGTGCTGGTGGTAGCCGATGGAGCAGCCGGGCTCGAGCGAGATCTGCGCGGCGTAGGTGCATACGCCGCCGAGCTGGCTGCCCTCCAGAAGGCGGTCGCGCAGCATACGGCCGCTGCCTCCTTCGACGTGTTCGGCGTACTGTGGCTGGCGGTTGTTTATCACGGGCATGATGTTCCTCCTTGCTTGCGCGTATCCTCGCAGGTAATTGTACCGCGTTGTTTTGTGGAGGGGATATGCAGGCTTGGTGTCGAAACGCCATGATAATGCGCCATGATCCGGCCAAATGGTCAACGAAGGGCAGCTTATAGGGTTCTTTTCGGCGAAAGAAGCCTATAATCCCGAAAGCACGATTCGCAGGGCTTGCCTTCGTGCGCCCAAACCCGGGTTGCCGGGTGGGGATTAACGGAGTCGGCGGTTCGAGGGGCGCCGACAGGGAAGAGGAGCCTGAGTGCTAGACCAGTTGTTTGCGTCCATCTCGTTCGTGGACATCTTCAATTTCTGCGTCTTCATCGTGTTCTCGATCTGCTATCTGTACCAGATCATCTACGTGTTCGTCACGCTTACCAAGCGGCCGCCCAAGCTCGAGGCGAAGAAGAACCACCGCTACGCCGTCATCATCGCCGCGCGCAACGAGAACGCCGTCATCGGCGACCTGATCCACAGCATCCGCGTGCAGAACTACCCGCAAGACCTGATCGACATATTCGTGGTGGCCGACAACTGCACCGACAACACCGCCGCCGTTGCCCAGGAGGCGGGCGCCATCGTGTTCCCGCGCTTCAACACTGAGCAGGTGGGCAAGGGCTACGCCCTCGACTACGGCTTCGCGTGCATCCGCCAGCACTACAGCGAGAACGGCTACGAGGCCTACTTCGTGTTCGACGCCGACAACGTGCTGGACGTGAACTACTTCCGCGAGATGAACAAGACCTTCGACAACGGGGCCCTTGCCTCCACCAGCTACCGCAACTCGAAGAACTACGGCTCGAACTGGATCACCGCCGGCTATGCCGTTTGGTTCATGCGCGAGGCGAAGTACCTTTCGCAGGCCCGCCTTACGCTGGGCACCAGCTGCGCGGTTTCGGGCACCGGCTTCTTCATCAGCGCCAAGATCATCGACGAGATGGGCGGCTGGACGTACCACATGCTTACCGAGGACATCGAGTTCTCCACCGCCTCCATCGTGAAGGGGCGCCGCATCGCGTACACGCCCACGGCCATGCTCTACGACGAGCAGCCCCTTACCTTCCGCGATTCCTGGAACCAGCGCTTCCGTTGGGCGAAGGGCTTCTACCAGGTGTTCTTCGGGTACGGCGGCCAGCTGGTGAAGGGCATCTTCACCAACCCCAAGGGCACGCGCTTCGCCTGTTACGACATGCTCATGACCATCTGCCCGGCCATGCTGCTCACCATCATCACCATCATCTTCAACGCCATCATCGTGGTGCTGGGCATTACGGGCGTCATGTCCACGGGCGTGATGATCACCTCGTCGCTCTCGTCGATCTTCTTCTGCCTGTTCAACTTCACCCTGTTCATGTTCATGTTCGGCGCGCTCACCACCTTCACCGAGTGGGACAACATCCATGCGCCGGCGCGCAAGAAGATCTTCTACATGTTCACCTTCCCGCTGTTCATGATCACCTACATCCCCATCGCCCTGGTGGCCCTGGTGAAGAAGGCTTCCTGGAAGCCCATCCAGCACAGCATCTCCGTGGACGTTCAGGAGTTCGCCCAGGCGAACGCGAAGGACCGCATCTAGACTCTTGCTCGCCCCATCCTCTAGGCGCGGATGAAGGTCAGACCCAGCACCTCTTCCGCTCCGGCCCTGCGCACGGCAGCCGCTGCGGTGAACAGCGTTGCCCCGGTGGTGAACACGTCGTCTACCAGCACAACGCGCTTGGGCACCAAGGCGCGCTTCCCCGGCTGCACCGTTATGGAGCCGCGCATGTTCTCCAGCCGTTGGCGCGCGTCGAGTTCGCGCTGGTCGCGTCGTTGTTCCTGCGCCAACAGGCTCAGCCAGGGGACGCCCGTACTATCGGAAAGCTCCTTCGTGATCAGCTGTATGTGGTCGAAGCCGCGCTTGCGCTCCGTACGCCTTCGAGCGGGTATGGGAACCAGCAGGCTCCTATCGTGCCAGCTCGGCGGCATGGTGTTGGCCATGATCTCAGCCAGAACCTCCGCCATGCGCTCTTCGCCCCGGTCCTTGAAGACGGTCACCATCCTGCGCGTTGTGGGGCTCAGCATGGTTGCCGAAGCGCATCCGTCCAGGGGGAACCGCTCCATCCCGCGCCAGGAAAGCGTCTGGTGGTTGCACTCGCAGCAGATCCCGCGCCCCCAAGGCGCCCCGCAGGTGGGGCAGGCCTGAAGCTGGTCCAGGTAGGGAAGGTTCATCCTGCATCGCTTGCATAGCAGCTCGCCGGGCAGGTCGCACACCACGCACCGCGTGGGCCACATCGCCTCGGCCAGCGCCAAGCCCAGAAACGCGGCGGAGTCTTTAAGGGTACCCATCTGCGCCTCCGTTCTGATCCTGCTGCCGGGCTGCCGCCCGTTCGCCCTGCCTGTTCGGGGCAAACGGCCTACATGGTTCCAGTTTCCCCATGATTTGCGAAACGGATGGGAAAGAAATGCGAAAACAGCCCGATGCCCGCGCTCTTCATGGAGCTTTTGCAAGCATCTGATAGACTAGGAATGCTTTTCCCAGGTCTGTGGTTGCGGTTAATTCCTAGTCCAAGGCAGATGCGGTCGAAAGGATCCACGTAAGCTATCGGCTTCGGCCGAAGCGAGCATGGCGCATCCTAGAGGTAAGTCGTACCGTTCGGGTTTTATGCAACATAGGGTTGCGCGAACGAGAGGGCGATGTCCGGAAACGGGCTTGGTCCCAGTATGCGAGTGTGGGGGCAAAGACCAGGTCAGCTGGGAAAGCGTGTAATAGAGGTTAGAAGGGATCTGTAGATGAAACGCGCATCGGTTCTTGTGGTCGGCCTTGTGGCGGCCCTTTGCATGGCGCTTGCGCTTGCCGGCTGCACTTCAAACGGGTACACGCCCCAGACGAAGGACCAGTCCGTAAGCAACTCCGCCTTGAAGTCGGCGGGAACGCTGCGCGTTGGCGTGAATGCCTCCAATGCCCCGTATGCGGCGGAATCTTCGGGCAGCATCATCGGCATCGACGTCGATATCGCTGCCGCCATGGCCGACCAGATGGGCCTGAAGCTGGAACTGGTAGACGTCGGCTCTTCGGCAGACACGGCCTTCACCAAGGAAAACGTCGATGTGGTCATGGGCGTTGTGAAGGACAATTCCGCGTACTGGAAGTCTGATGCCTACATGTCTTCCGGCGTTGCGCTGTTCTCGCTTACCCAGGGCGCGCAGGCTCCCACAACTTCGGGCTCGTTCACCGTTGCCGCCCAGTCCTCTTCCATGAGCGCATGGGCGGTGAGCGACGTGTACGGCGATTCGTGCCTGAAGTCCTCCACCGATCTGCAGTCGGCGTTCGAGTCGCTGAAAACCGGCGGCGTCAACTACGTGGCCGCCGACAGCACCATCGGCGAATACGTTGTCCACACCTCTTCGGTGCAGGCGTATCCCATCGCCCTTCTGCAGGAGCCCTCTTCCTACAGCGTTGCGGTTTCCAGCACCAACACCGCGCTGCAGCAGGCGGTGTCCCAGGCTCTGTCCACCCTGCGCTCGGGCGGCGTCATCGAGGTGATCCAGGGCAAGTGGCTGGGCGGCCAGTCCAGCATCTCCTCGCTGAAGGTTATCCAGTCCACCAAGCAGTCCACCTCCAGCTCTTCCGACAACGAGGTGACGGTGGTCACCGGCGACACCTCTTCCAGCAGCTCCAGCTCGTCTTCCTCGAGCTCTTCCAGCAGCTCTTCCCGCAGCAGCTCAAGCTCGAGCAGCAACTAGGCAAAGGGACGGATAGCGACTCTTTGTTGAAAAGGTGTCGTAACGTTTACAAACGGAGGGTGCATTTTGCGGCGCCCTCCGTTCTTCTTATTCTGGGGTCAAAGAGACAAGCCGCGAAAGCGGTACCCGATCGCTTCCAAGGAGATCCCCATGAACGATTCCGGCAACTATTCCAACGGGCCTGTGCCCCCCGAGTCTTGGGGTAGCCCCCATGCCACCCAGCAGATGCCCCATCCTGCCCCGGCCCAGGCTCCTGCAAAGAAGAGCAACTCTTCGCTGAAGACCTTCCTGCTCGCCTTCGCGGGCGCAGCGGTTGCCTGCATCGTATGCCTAGGCGGCTACGCCCTCACGCATCCGTCCGGCTCCACGGTCCTCGGCGGCGACGGCAGCGGAACCAGCATCACCGTCAACGGCGAGGACACCACCCTGGCCGAGGCCGTTTCCCAGAAGTGCCTTCCCTCTGTGGTGAACATCGATGTGTACACGCGCCAGCAGAGCCAGAGCCTGTACGGCATGATGGGGCAGAGCAGCAGCAGCGAGCTCACCGAATCCTCGCTGGGCTCCGGCATCATCCTTTCCTCCGATGGCTACATCCTCACCAACTACCATGTGATCGAGGGCGCCGATCAGCTTAAGGTGAACGCCTCCGGCTCCGAGTACACCGCAACCGTGGTGGGCACCGACGAGTCTAGCGACCTTGCCGTCCTGAAGATCGACGCATCCGGCCTTACCGCAATCGAGATCGGCTCTTCCTCCGACCTCGTGGTCGGCGAATGGGTCATGGCCGTTGGCAGCCCGTTCGGCCTTGAGCAGTCGGTTTCCACCGGCATCGTCTCGGCCACCAGCCGCACCACTTCCGCGCTGAACTCCTCCAGCAGCTCTTCCTCCAGCAGCACGAGCGCTGTGTACACGAACATGATTCAGACCGATGCGGCTATCAACCCCGGCAACTCCGGCGGCGCCTTGGTAGACAAGGACGGCAAGCTCATCGGCGTGAACACGCTTATCGCCTCGTCTTCCGGCTCGAGCTCCGGTGTGGGCTTCGCCATCCCGGTCGACTACGCCATGAACATCGCCCAGCAGATCATCGACGGCAAGACGCCCTCCCATGCCCAGCTCGGCGTTTCCGGCACCACCGTGAACAGCCAGATTGCGCAGCGCTACAACCTTTCCGTCAGCTCGGGCGCATACGTCACCAGCGTAAGCACCGGTTCCTCTGCCGCCAATGCCGGCATCCAGGAGGGCGACATCATCACCAAGTGCGGCGATACCACCATCACCTCCTCCACCGACCTGGTGCTGGCAGTCCGCTCCCACAACGTAGGCGACACGGTATCCGTTACCTACAACCGCAACGGACAGGAATCCACGGTCAACGTGACGCTCGGATCCGACTCGTAAGTGTTCGGCGCACCTGCGCCCCAAACAAGCCTTCCTTTCCTTTCTCTCTTTGCCCCTTGTGCCCAGGCATTCGCCTTGGGCGCAAGGGGCGCCTTTGCGTTTGCGGGCGCGACGCCGCCGCGAATCGGGTAATGAACGCGTTCTAATTTGAGCAACGCGTTGACGTGCGGAAATACACAAGGGTGAAGGCATATACAAAGATGCTATAACCTGACGCGCGTATGATCTGCCCCGGCAGCCCTTTGACCAGCAAATACGGTGCTATACTCCGATTCAAGGGAGCCGAAGAGGATTACGGCTTTCAATAAGCGGCATCAATAGCAAACGGGAAACGCAAACGCTTCGATGCCAAGAGGAAGGGCTGGCCCCCAGCGGGCGGCCCGAACAAGGGGAAGGAACCAACATGTCCGAACGCATTACCGGCCACACCGAACTCATCGGCCTCATGGCTTACCCTATCCGCCATTCCGGCTCTCCCGCAATGCATAACGCTGCATTCGCCAAGCTTGGCTACGACTACGCCTACCTCTGCTTCGAGGTCGGCGCTGACGAGATCGAGGCGGGTGTTCAGGCCCTGCGCACCCTGAAGATGCGCGGCTCGAACATCTCCATGCCGAACAAGACCATCGTCGGCCAGTACCTTGACGAGCTCACCCCCGCCGCCCAGATGTGCGGTGCGGTCAACACCATCATCAACGACAACGGCCACCTTACCGGCACCATCACCGACGGCACCGGCTTCATGGAGTCCGCCCGCGACAACGGCATCGATCCCATCGGCAAGAAGATGACCATCGCCGGCTGCGGCGGTGCCGGCACCGCCATCCAGATCCAGGCAGCCCTCGACGGCGTGGCCGAGATCTCCATCTTCAACCGCAAGGACGACTTCTGGGCCCGCGGCGAGGAAACCGTGAAGAAGATCAACGAGATGACGGATTGCAAGGCAACCCTGTACGACTTGGAAGACCTCGACAAGTTGAAGGAAGAGATGGCCGACTCCTACCTGTTCGTCAACGCCACCAGCGTTGGCATGCCTCCGCTGCAGGACCAGTCCATCATCCCCGACAAGTCCTTCTTCCATAAGGAGCTCAACGTCATCGACGTGCCTTACGAGCCCCGCTGCTCCATCATGCGCCAGATGGCGAAGGATGCCGGCTGCAAGACCATGAACGGCCTGGGCATGATGCTCTTCCAGGGTTCTGCCGCCTTCGAGCTGTGGACCGGCGAGCCCATGCCCATCGAGTACATGAAGGAAACCCTCGGCATCGACTACGACGAGTAATCGGGCAACCGGTAAGGAGCAATCAGCATGAAGACAGTAAACGTCCGCGGCGTCAACATCGGCGAAGGCCGCACCAAGATCTTCTCTTCCCTGTGCGGCAAGGATCTTGCCGACCTGGTAGACCAGGCCCATGCCCTGCGCGGCATCCCGGTAGACGTTGCCGAGTGGCGCCTTGACTGGTTCGACCAGGTGTTCGACACCGAGGCCCTGCTCGCTGCGGCCAAGGTACTGCGCGAAACCCTGGGCGACATGCCCATCCTGGCAACCTTCCGCTCCAAGGCCGAAGGCGGCGAAAAGGAAGTCGAGCCTGCCAAGTACGCCGAGCTCAACAAGGCGCTCGCCGAAAGCGGCCTGGTGGACATCGTCGACATCGAGGCGTTCATGGACGATGCCATGGTGCCCCAGCTCATCGCCGATGTGCACGCAGCCGGCAAGTTCGCCCTGCTCTCGAACCACGACTTCGAGAAGACGCCTTCCTACGACCAGATCATCGCGAACTACCAGAAGATGCAGGACCTGGGCGCCGACATCGCCAAGATCTCCTACTGGCCCAACAGCCGCAAGGACGTCCTGATGACGCTCGACGCCACGCGCGAGATGTTCGAGAACCACGCAGAGATCCCGCTGCTGTGCGTTTCCATGTCGCCGTTGGGCACGCTCGCGCGCCTCACCGGCGAGTTCGTGGGCAGCTGCGCAACCTTCGGCGCCGCCAAGCGGGCTTCCGCTCCCGGCCAGGTAGACGTCAAGTCGCTTGACCAGGTGCTGAACACCCTGCACGCAGCGCTCTAGGCTGCACGGGGCGCTTCTGCGCGCACCACTACGCAGACAACGGCTGGGCTCCCGGCCGTGCTTGGAGGAACCGCGGCTTGGCCCGCGGTTCTTTTTTGTGCGCATGGGTAGGGGAGGGGCGTTTTACGGTAAGATGATCAAGATAATGACGATGAAAGGATGTGCCCATGGGCTCTGAGTACAAGTACAAGCGCGTTCTCCTGAAGCTTTCCGGTGAAGCGCTGATGGGTGAGGCCGGCTACGGCATTGACCCCAAGGTTGTCGAGGAGCTTGCGGTTCAGATCAAGGAAATCGTGGAAGACGGCATCCAGCTTGCGGTCACCGTCGGCGGCGGCAACATCTTCCGCGGCCTTGCCGGTTCCGCCGAGGGCATGGACCGCGCCCAGGCCGACTACATCGGCATGCTGGCAACGTGCATGAACGCCCTTGCCCTGCAGGACGCCTTCGAGCGCCACGGCATCCCCACCCGCGTGATGAGCGCCATCGAGATGCGCCAGGTTTCCGAGCCCTACATCCGCCGCCGCGCCGTGCATCACCTGGAAAAGGGCTACGTGGTCATCTTCGCCGCCGGCACGGGCAACCCGTATTTCACCACCGACACCACCGCGGCCCTGCGTGCCTGCGAGATCAACGCCGAGTGCCTGATGAAGGCAACCAAGGTCGACGGCATCTACGACGCCGACCCGGTTACCAACCCCGATGCCAAGCGCTTCGAGACCATCAGCTACCTCGAGGTCCTCTCGCGCGAGCTGCACGTCATGGACTCCACGGCAACCTCGCTGTGCATGGACAACAAGCTGCCCATCCTGGTGTTCGACCTTATGGTTCCCGGCAACATCTCGCGCATCCTGAAGGGCGAGAACATCGGAACCACCGTCACCGCGTAGCTATTTCACAAACCTGAAGGGGAAGGACCCAAGATGATCAACGACATCATGGACAAGGCGCAAAAGCGCATGGAAGGTGCCGAGCAGCAGCTTGCCAACAACTTCGCATCGGTGCGCACCGGTCGCGCGAACGCGATGATCCTCGACCGCGTGAAGGCCGACTACTACGGCGTTCCCACCCCCATCAACCAGATGGCTGCCGTGAAGACCCCCGATGCCCACACCCTCGTCATCGAGCCGTGGGACAAGTCGGCGCTCGGCGGCATCGACCATGCCATCCAGGAGGCCAACCTCGGCGTAATGCCGAACAACGACGGCTCCGTTATCCGCCTTTCCTTCCCGCCCCTTACCGAGGAGCGCCGTAAGGAATTCGTCAAGGAATGCCGCGGCTATGCCGAGGAAAGCCGCGTTGCCATCCGCAACGCCCGCCGCGATGCCAATTCCGCGGTAGAGAAGGCGGTCAAGGACGACGGCCTGCCCGAGGACGACCAGCGTCGCGCCGAGGCCGACATCCAGAAGCTCACCGACCAGGCCATCGCCAAGATCGACGATGCTCTGGCGAAGAAGGAGAAAGAGCTGATGGCCATCTAGCCATCCGAAGGCTCTCGAAACGGATCATGCGCCGGCCCTACGTGCCGGCGCTTTCAGGTTAATGCTGCAAGCAAGAATGTTGGAGGTATACGGAAATGAGACAACCGCTTGATTACATCTTTCCCGACCCTCCGCAAGGGCTGGACCCAAGGCAGCTGGACCCGAACCGGGTTCCCCGCCACATCGCGGTGATCATGGACGGCAACGGCCGCTGGGCGAAGAAGCGCGCGCTCAACCGCCTGCGCGGGCACAAGGCCGGTATCGAGGCGGTTCGCGAGACGATCCGCTGCGCCAACGACTGCGGGGTGGACTACCTCACCATCTACTCGTTTTCCACCGAGAACTGGAAGCGCCCGCAAGACGAGGTAACCGGCCTGATGGAGCTCTTCGCGAAGACCATGCTGGCCGAGGTCGACGGCCTTCACGAAGAGCATGTGCGCGTGCGCACCATCGGCGACCTTTCCGCCCTGCCGCAGGAAACGCGCGATGCGTTCGATGCCGCTTGGGAGAAGACCAAGGGCAACGACGGCATGACGCTGGTGGTGGCCGTGAACTACGGTTCGCGCCAAGAGATCCTGAGCGCAGCCAAGGCCTACGCCGATGCCGCCATCGCCGCGCATGATGCCGGCGAATCCATCGCTTTGGACGAAGCCCTTTTCGAAAAGGGGCTCTACACCGCCGACATCCCCGACCCCGACCTGCTTATCCGCACCTCGGGCGAAATGCGCATCAGCAACTTCCTGTTGTGGCAGATCGCCTATTCGGAGTTCGTGTGCACCGATGTGCTCTGGCCCGATTTCAACCGCTACGACCTACTGCGTGCCATGCTGGAGTTCCAAGGGCGCGACCGCCGCTTCGGGGCGGTGTAGCGCATGGCGAAGACGCGCGTACGCAAGCCGTTCCTCAGGGGCGAAGGTGACGCTGTCGGCCACGGCCTGACCACCGAAGAGCAGCGCATAGAGGCCCACACCCTTCCCGGCGAAGAGCAGCAGCCCGCGAAGGCGAAGAAGAAGCCGGCGAAGCCCAAGTCGGAAAAGAAGGCGAAGAAGAAGCCCAGCAACCTCACGGTTCGCATCACCACGGGTGCGGTCTACATCGCGCTCACCGTGGTGTGCATCTTCGCGTCCGAGCCCACCACGGCCATCTACCTTTCGGTGCTCAGCGCCATCTGCGCCGGCGAATTCTACTACATGCTCCGTTCCGACGCGAAGCTGCCCAACGAGTTCCTGGGTATCTGCGCAGCAGCGCTTTTCCCGCTTGCTACCTGGCTCTTCGGCCTTTCTGGCGTTGTGGTGGTGCTGGCGTTGTTCGTGCTCTTCCTTTTGGTGTGGTACGTGTTCTGGATGCCGGCGCGCATCAGCGACGTGGCGGTGAGCCTGTTCGGCGCGGTGTACACCGGCCTTGTCATGTCCACCGCCATGGTGCTGCGCGCTTCGCTGCCCGACCAGTGGGGCGCCCTTCTGGTGTTGGGGCTGTTCGCCAGCGTGTGGGGCAACGACGGGTTCGCCTATCTGGTGGGCTCGGCCATCGGCAAGCACAAGCTGGCGCCGCATATCTCGCCAAAGAAGAGCTGGGAGGGCTTCATCGCCGGCCTTGCCTTCGCCATGGGCTTCTGGTGCCTGCTCACGCTTATACCGGGGGTAACCATGTCCATCCCGCAGGCCCTGGTCTTCGGCTTCGTGAGCGGCTTGGCGGGTGTGCTGGGCGACCTGGTGGAAAGCCGCATCAAGCGCAACTCCGGCTTCAAGGACTCGGGCACCATCATGCCGGGCCATGGCGGCCTGCTCGACCGCTGCGACTCGCAGTTCCTGGTCACGCTCACCGGAGCCATCATGCTTATCTTAGGAGGGTGCATACCCTATGCCTTGTAACAGTGAAACCCCCTGCACCGCAGCCGCATCGAAGCGCCGCATCGCCGTTTTGGGGTCAACCGGCTCCATCGGCACGCAAACGCTCGATGTGGTGCGCCGCCATCCCGACCGCCTGGAAGCAGTGGCGTTGGCTGCGGGCACGCGCGGTGCCGACCTGCTGGCGCAGGCCAGGGAATTCGGTGTGGGGCATATCGCGCTGGGTTCCCCCGATGCGGCAGGCCCTTCGGCGGTTGCCGAGCTCGAGGAGCATGTGGCCGGCTTCGGTGGGTCTGGCTCCATCGGTTTCGGCCCCGATGCGGTGCGTCAGCTTGTTCACCTTCCCGAGGTGGACGTGGTCGTGAATTCCCTGGTGGGAGCTGCCGGCTTGCAGGCCAGCTACGAAGCGCTGAAGGCGGGCAAGGTGCTTGCCCTTGCCAACAAGGAATCGCTGGTGGTGGGCGGCGACCTTATCATGCCCATGGCTGCAGAGCCCGGCCGCCTTATGCCCATCGACTCCGAGCACGGCGCCATCTACCAGTGCCTTCTGGGCGAACAGCCCAGCGAGGTTTCCAAGCTGTGGGTAACCGCTTCCGGCGGCCCGTTCCGCGGCAAGAAGTGCGCCGACCTGCAGGGCATCACGCCGGCGCAGGCGCTTGCGCACCCTACCTGGAACATGGGCCGCAAGATCTCCATCGATTCCTCCACCCTCATGAACAAGGGGTTGGAGGTAATCGAGGCGCACCATCTGTTCGCCATGCCCTACGAAAAGATCGAAGTGGTGGTGCAGCCCCAAAGCGCCATCCATTCCATGGTGGAGTTCAGCGACGGCAGCGTGAAGGCGCACCTGGGAACCACCGACATGCGCATTCCCATCCAGTTCGCCCTGAGCTATCCGGAGCGCTGGGATGCGCCGGTGCAGCCGCTCGATTTCCGCACCCTGGGATCGTTGGAGTTCGCCGCGCCCGACATCGAGACGTTCCGCGCGCTTGCGCTTGCCTACCACGCCGGTAGGGCAGGGGGCACGCTGCCGTGCGTCATGAACGCCGCCAACGAGGTAGCCGTAGCCGCCTTCCTCGATGAGGGGCTCTCCTATCTGGGCATCGCCGAATGCGTGGAGGCTTCCATGGATGCCCACGAGCAGCAGGGCGTGCAGAAGGCAGAAAGCATCGAACAGCTGCTCGAGCTGGATTCATGGGCGCGCGAGTACGCGAAGGGCTGGATAGCCAAGCGCTAACGTGTTGTTGGGCACACCCGACCCGGCCTGACCTGCCGCTGCGGGCAGCCGTGAAGAGCCGTTGGAGCTCAGGGCAAACCGGAGCTGACGACAGCCATCGGGGCCCAAGGCAAGCCTGGGCGGATGGCGGCTGCGCAGGATGTCGGGGCCCAAGGCGGGCCCCAGCGCGGCCGAGTGCCCCGCCTTCCAAGAACTTGTGGATTCCCCTTCTCAAATCCGGCCATTCTGGTATCATTCAACAGGTTGCACGGGAAAGCTGTGCAACAAGGAATAAGTGCGATGATACGCGGAGATTGTGCATTCGTTCCGGCTCGGCTACCCAACACCGATCGCCGACTTGCTACGGTCACGCTTTTCAAGTTATCGCCTTGCGTTTATTCGAATAAGGAGAAATATGTACGCAATCGTTAAGACTGGCGGCAAGCAGTACAAGGTTTCCACCGGTGACTGCCTGAACGTCGAAAAGCTTGAGGGTGAGGCAGGCGACAAGGTCGCTCTTACCGCTATCGCAGTCGTTGACGGCTCCAAGGTCGTTGCCGATCCTGCCGAGGCCGCAAAGACCAAGGTAGAGGCAACCATCGTCGAGCAGTTCAAGGGCGAGAAGCAGCTCGTCTTCAAGTTCAAGAAGCGCAAGAACTACAAGAAGCTGCGCGGTCATCGTCAGAATCTGACTCGCGTTCAGATCACCAACATCGCATAGTTAAGGAGGAATACTCATGGCACACAAGAAAGGTCAAGGTTCCATCCGCAACGGCCGCGATTCCGAGTCCAAGCGTCTTGGTTGCAAGCGCTTCGCAGGTGAGTTCGTCGGTGCGGGCAACGTTCTGGTTCGTCAGCGCGGTACGCGCATCCACCCCGGTGAGAATGTGGGTCGCGGCAAGGACGATACCCTTTTCGCTCTGTGCGAAGGCACGGTAGAGTACACCAAGGGCGCACGTCGCAAGGTGCATGTTCGCCCCGAGGCGTAAGCTCCGTTAGGATATCTCGGATATTGGAAGGCCCTCTGCAGCGTGCAGGGGGCCTTTTCGTTTAGAATCGAAGGAACATGTTTACAGACAAGGTTCGCATATTCGTAAAAGCCGGCGACGGCGGCGCCGGTTGCATGTCGTTCAGGCGCGAGGCGCATGTGCCCAAGGGCGGCCCCGACGGCGGCGACGGCGGCAGGGGCGGGGACATCGTCCTTGAAGCCGACATGCGCGTTTCATCGCTCATCGACTACCGCTTCAAGCACCACTTCAAGGCTACGCGCGGTACCCACGGCAAGGGCTCGAAGATGAACGGCGCCAATGGCGAGGACCTTGTTCTGAAGGTTCCCGTTGGCACCATCGTGCGCGAGTACAACGAGGAGACCAAGCAGACAGGCGAAGTCATCGCCGACCTCACGCACGACGGCGAGCGCATCGTCGCTGCCCGTGGCGGTGTCGGCGGCCGTGGCAACACCCACTTCGTTACGCCCACGCGCCGCGCCCCCGCCTTTGCCGAGCTGGGCGTTCCCGCCGAAGAGTGCTGGATCGAGCTCGAGATGAAGCTCATGGCCGATGCTGCCCTGGTGGGCGTTCCTTCCGCGGGCAAGAGCTCGCTCATCTCGCGCATGAGCGCCGCGAAGCCCAAGATCGGCGACTACCCGTTCACCACCCTGGTTCCCAACCTGGGCGTGGTGAAAGCCGACGAGTACAACTACGTGGTCGCCGACGTGCCCGGCCTTATCGAAGGCGCGCACGAGGGCAAGGGCCTGGGCCACGAGTTCCTGCGCCATGTTGAGCGCTGCGCCGTTATCCTGCACGTCATCGACCTCACTGGCGGCTACGAAGGCCGCGACCCGGTGGAGGACTACCGCATCATCAACAACGAGCTGAAGATGTACCTGCCCGAGCTTGCGGAGCGCCCCTGCATCGTGGTGGGCAACAAGGTCGATGCTCCCGGGGTAGAGGAAGCCGCAAAGCGCCTGGTGGAAGAGGTGCGCCGCGACTCCATCGAGCGCGCCGGCGGCAACGAGTTCGCCGAAAGCCCGCTGAACCCCAAGGTGTTCTTCACCAGCGCCGTTACCGGCAAGGGCGTCGATGCGCTTATGAAGGCGGCGGGCTCGAAGGTTGCCGAGCTGCGCGAAGCCGAGCGCAAGGCCCAGGAAGGCGTTGAGCATTTCGACCAGATCTGGCAGCACCGCCGCGACGAGCGCGACAAGCGCTTCGAGATCACCCAGCTTTCCGAAGGCGTGTTCCGTGTTACGGGCAAGCAGGTTGAGCGCATGGTTATCCAAACCGACTGGGACAACGACGAGGCCATCGCATTCCTGCAGCATCGCTTCAAGCGCCTGAAGCTCGACGAGGCCTTGGAAAAGGCCGGCGCACGCGACGGCGACGAGATCCGCATCTTGGGCTGCGCGTTCGAGTTCGAGTCGGCGCGCATGCATGACGATATCTACGGAGGATTGGACATTTAGCCCATGAGGAACGGCAAGAAGGTCATAGTCATCAAGATCGGCTCCTCCACCTTGGTGAACAGCCAGGGCAAGCTCGATCGGCCGTACTTCGATGGCCTCGCCTCCCAGGTGAACGCCCTGCGTGAAAAGGGCTGGAGCCCCATCATCGTTTCCAGCGCCGCCATCGCCTGCGGGCTCGAGGCGCTGGGCATCGACGAGCGGCCCACCGACATGCCTTCGCTGCAGGCTGCGGCCTCGGTGGGGCAGAACGCGCTCATGTCCGCCTACGCCGATTCCTTCTCGCAGTACGGGGTGCTCACCTCGTGCGTGCTCATCACCCGCCACTCCACGGCGCAGCGCAACGCCTACCTGCACGCGCGCGACACGCTCGAGCGCCTGCTCGACTTCGACGTGGTGCCTATCATCAACGAGAACGACACGGTGTCGGTCGAGCAGATCCGCTTCGGCGACAACGACACCCTGGCGGCATTGGTTTCCTGCCTGGTGCAGGCCGACTTGTGCGTCATCTTCTCGGACATCGAGGGCCTTTTCACTGCAAACCCCTCTACCGACCCGACGGCCACCCTGGTTCCGCGCGTCGAGCGCATCACGCCTGAGCTTATGGCAACGGCCGGCGGGGTGGGCTCGAAGGTGGGCAGCGGCGGCATGATCACGAAGATCCGCGCGGCCCGGGTGCTCATGCTTGCGGGCATCCCGATGGTTATCTGCCACGGGCACCGCCCGCATAGCTTGGAAGATATCGTTTCCGGCGAATCGGTGGGCACCTATTTCGCTGCCCGCACCGTTCCGCACGACATCACACCCCGCAAGCTCTGGATCGCCTTGGGCGATACCGCCAAGGGCGTGCTGGTGGTGGACGAAGGCGCCAAGGGTGCGCTGATCGAGCGCGGCTCCTCGCTGCTTTCCGTAGGCATCAAAGAAGTGGAGGGCTCGTTCTTCCGTGGCGATATCGTTGACATCAAGGACGAATCGGGGCATCTGTTCGCCCGTGGGCGTGTGAGCGCTCCTTCCTCGGAAGTGAGCTTGGCGCGCGGCCGCACCCAGAAAGAGATCAAGGGCAACGAACTGCTGGCCAACTTGGGCGACAAGCCGGCAGTCCATCGCGATGAATTGGTGGTGTTCGAATGAGCGAGGCAAAACAGGCCGCTCTTGCGGCAAAAAACGCGGCAACCCGTATGGCTCAGGCTTCAACCGAGCTGAAGAACCAGGCTCTGTTTGCGATGGCTTCGGCGCTTCGCGCCAACGAGGCCGCTATCTGCGAGGCGAACCAACTGGACTGCGACGCAGCCAAGGAAAAGGGCATATCCGACTCGCTGTTGGACCGTTTGGCGTTGAGCCACGACCGCATCGAGGGCATGGCTTCCGCCCTGGAGCAGCTCGCGGCTTTGGACGACCCGGTGGGCAAGACCATCGAGGAGCGCACGTTGTACAACGGCCTGCAGCTTCGCAAGGTTACTGTGCCCCTGGGCGTGGTGGCCATGGTGTACGAGGCGCGCCCTAACGTCACGGCCGACGCGGCGGGCATCTGCGTTAAGTCGGGCAATGCCTGCGTGCTGCGCGGCGGGTCGCTGGCAGTTCATTCCAACGTCGCCATTGCCTCTGTCCTTCGCGAAGCCGTTGAGGGCGTCGGCCTGCCGGCGGATGCGATCGTCGCAATCGCTTCCACCGATCGCAGCGAAACCGACGAGCTGCTGCGCCTGCGTGGCTTGGTGGACGTGCTCATTCCCCGCGGCGGAGCTGGCCTTATCCAACATTGCGTCGAGTATGCCACTGTCCCCGTTATCGAGACGGGAGTGGGCAACTGCCATGTGTATGCGCATGAATCGGCCGACCTCGATATGGCCTGCGCCATCGTCATGAACGCGAAGACCCAGCGCCCGGGCGTGTGCAACGCCTGCGAATCGGTGCTGGTTGATTCCTCCGTTGCCCATGAGTTCCTGCTGAAGCTCTTGCCGCAGTTGGCTGAGGCCGGCGTTACCGTGCACGGCGACGAAACGGCAAGCCGCGTGGCAGGCGAGCTGGGCGGCACGCCCCAAGAGTTGTTCGTTGCCGCTACCGAAGAGGACTGGGGGCGCGAGTACCTGGGGTTGGAGATCAGCGTCAAGTGCATCGACGGAGGCGTCGAGCAGGCTGTTTCGCATATCAACCAGTACGGCACCGGCCATTCCGAGTGCATCGTAGCCACCGATGCCGCCGCAATTTCGCGCTTCCAGCAGGGGGTGGATGCGGCAGCGGTGTATGCCAACGCCTCTACCCGCTTCACCGACGGCGGCGAGTTCGGTCTGGGTGCCGAGATAGGCATCTCCACCCAGAAGCTGCATGTGCGCGGGCCCTTCGCCCTGGAGGCGCTTACCAGCATGAAGTACCTCATAAACGGCGAAGGCCAGGTTAGGGGCTAGCCATGAGCGCTATCGATGTGATCGAGGCGGTGCGGAAGGTCTCCGATGCGGAAAAGGGCTCGAAGCACCCGGTTGTGTGCGAGCGCTTCGACGATCTGGGCAAGGACGGCAAGCCCTGCCGCCTGGGCATTATGGGCGGCACGTTCGACCCTATCCACAACGGCCATTTGGCCTGCGCAGAGCAGGCGCGTGAAGACCTGGGCCTCGATGTTATCGTGTTCATCCCCACGGCGAACCCGGTGTTCAAACGCGACCAGCACATCGCCCCGGCCAACGAGCGCCTGGCAATGTGCCGGGCCGCCATCGCCGACAACCCGTACTTCGATGTGAGCGATATCGAGATAGCCCGCGGCGGCGACACCTACACCATCGACACGCTGCGTGCCTTGCGCGCCCATTACCCCAAGAACGTGGAGCTGTTCTTCCTCACCGGCGCCGATGCCATCGCCACGGTTTCCAAGTGGCGCGGAGCGCAGGAGATGGGCACGCTCGCCCGCTTCGTCGGGGTGGACCGGCCGGGCTTCGAGCTTTCCGACGAGAAGCGCCGCCAGATCGTGGAAGACGCGAAGGGCATTTCCATATCGTTTGTTACCATCGAGGCGCTGGAGATCTCTTCAAGCGAGCTGCGCCGCCGCTTGGCGCAGGGAAAATCGATCCGCTACCTAACCCCGCAGGTGGTGGTCGACCATGTTATGGAGCATGAGTTCTACCGAGAGGAGGGGGAATCCCATGGCTAAAGACAAGAACAAGCAGCCTGCTGAGCTCGACAAAGAGCAGCTGAGCGAATTCGCCTACCTTCCCACCGAGGCCGACGGGTTCAAGGAGGAAAAGCCCTTCTGCTCTTCGAACTACAAGCAGATGAAGGGCCTGCTGATGCAACGGGTAAGCCCTAGCCGCTACGTGCACAGCCTTTCGGTGGCGAAGACCGCCCGCAAGCTTGCGCGTGTGTACGGTTACGAAGAGGACCGAGCGCGTATGGCGGGTCTTCTGCACGACTGGGACAAGGCGTTGAGCCCCAAGCGCTTGGCATGCCGCGTGGAGGATTTCGGCCTTGTCATAGACGCGGAAACCGTGCAGAGCATGCCCTGGGTGCTTCACGGCTCAACCGCGGCTGCGGTGCTGGGCAGGGAGTTCCCGTTCTTGGGCGAAGAGGTGCTGCAGGCCATCGACCGCCATACGGTGGGCTCGCCTGACATGCAGCCGCTCGACATGATCGTGTTCGTGGCCGACAAGATCGAGCCGACGCACGATGTGCCCGAATACAAGCGCCTGTACAAGCAGATGGGCATCATGAGCTTGGAGGAGATGTTCTGCGCCGTGCTGAAGGAAGGCATGGCGCATCTGGTGAAAACGAACCGTCCAATCAGCCGCGACACCGTTCTGGTTTGGAATAGATATTGCAACGACTGCCCCAAAGGAAAGGGAGAGTAAGTGGAACAGCAGAAGACCCCGCGCGAATGCGCTTTGATTGCCGCCCGCGCCGCAGATGAGCGCAAGGCAACCGACATCATGGTCATCAGCGTCGGCGACGTTATCGATGTGACCGACTTCTTCGTCATCGCCACCGGTCAGAACACCCCGCAGGTAGAGGCTATCCTCGATTCGGTGGAAGAGGCGCTGCGCAAGGAAGCGGGCGTGAAGCCCATTTCCCGCGAGCAGACCAAAGACCATTCCTGGGAGCTTATCGACTACGGCGACTTCGTGGTAGACGTATTCCAGCCGGAGGTACGCGAGTTCTATCGTCTGGAAACGCTGTGGGGCGATGCCCCGGTGGTCGACCTGGCGGAAGCCGGCATCGAGCACCCCGAGTGCTCTGAGCGCATTGCCAAGCTTGTCGGCCACGTGCAGGAGGCACGCAGCGAGTAAGTTGACGTTTCCGTTCGCGAATAGCGGTACGGCAAGATAGAAGCCTTTCTGAATGGGCGCCGGTGTTTGCCGGCGCCTTTTTTGTGCGGTGGTGCAGGAAGTTCCGGAATTCAGGGATTTTCAGAATGCTGTTCTGTGTTGGCAGGCCGACCTTCGGTAGTGCATCTACCTTGCGGCTCGCCTTTGAGCCCCATGTAAAACAATGCGCCCCTTGGAGCAATCCAAGGGGCGCGTTTCGTAAGCTATGGCTCGTGACAGGCGTTGTTGCCTGGCGAAGAGGCCTGTTCAGTGGGTAATTGCCCTCCGTTACTCGGCAGACTCAACGGCAGTGCCGGTGCTCCATTCTTCGCAGTCCTTGCCAACCTTGAAGTCGACGCCGGCCTTGCGACGCTCCTTGTAGTCGGCGGTAGCGGTGAACAGCGCGTCGGAAAGGGAGTTCAGCGCGGTTTCAACGGAGTCCTGCACAACGCCGATAACGAAGCCGACGCCCACCACCTGCATGGCGATGTCGTTACTGATGCCGAACAGCGAGCAGCACAGCGGGATAAGCAGCAGCGAACCGCCTGCAACGCCGGAAGCGCCGCATGCGCTGACGGCGGCAAGCACGCACAGGATGCCGGCGGTAACAGGGTTGATGGCAATGCCCATGGTATTGGCTGCGGCGATGGACATCACGGTGATGGTGATGGCGGCTCCCGACATGTTGATGGTTGCGCCCAGCGGAATGGATACCGAGTACGTGTCGTGCTTGATGCCCAAGCGCTTGCACAGCTCCATGTTCACAGGGATGTTGGCTGCCGAGCTGCGGGTGAAGAACGCGTACATGCCCGAGTCCTTGATGCAGCGGAACACGATGGGGTAGGGGTTCTTGCGGATGTTCAGGAACACCAGAAGCGGGTTAACCACCAGAAGGATGAAGAACATGGCGCCCAGCAGAACCAGGAGCAGCTGGCCGTACTCGATGAAGATCTCGGGGCCGTTTTCGGCGACCGAGGTGTAGACCAGGCCAAGGATGCCGAAGGGTGCGCAGGCGATGATCCAGCGAACCACGATGGAGATGACGTGCGACATATCGCCGAAGAACTTCTTGGTTCCCTCGCTGGTGTAGCGCACGGCGATGCCAATCAAGATGGCCCAAACCAGGATGCCGATGTAGTTGGCGTTCGTCAGGGCATCGACGGGGTTCACCACCATGTTCCCGATAAGGGTGGTAAGCACCTCGGCGATGTCAGTAGGCGCAGCCTTGTCAGCGGCCTCCACGCCGGTAAGGGTGAGCTGGACCGGGAAGGCGAAGCTCACGGCAACTGCCGTGAAGGCGGCAGCAAGCGTGCTTACCACGTATAGCAGGATGATGGTGCGCATGGAATGGGGAAGCTTGGTGCGGCACAGCGCGTTGATAACGAGGAAGAACACCAGGAACGGTGCCACTGCCTTCAGGGCGCTTACGAACAGCGTACCCAGAAGGGTTATGACGGCAAGGTCCTTCGGGCCGAACGCGCCAAGCAGAGCGCCGATAACCAGGCCGATGATGATGCGCTTGACCAAGCTCAGGCTTGTCCAGGCTTTCGCGATTGTCTTCATGCATTGCTCCTTGAGCAGGGGGTTGGGGATATATAATGCGGCAGCTGCGGTTTTGCCGTCGTTGCGCACAAGTTCTAAGTATAGCCATGCGTCAACTTTTTGTTACGTTCAGCTGGCCATTTTTGTGAGGAAGAAGCCTGGTCCGCCTGGTCGGGGAGCCGGCTTGAGCTGTAGGTTCGGCTGCCGGCTCAGGACAGCCCGGCCGCAACCCGTCGCCTCGAACCGCTTCGGGCTGCCGCATCGGCCCGCCAGCCTGCG
>CAVAFY010000010.1:55270-59810 GCA_963588035.1 Alloprevotella sp.
CCGGGCAAAACGAAAGCCCCCTTTGCAGGGGGCTTTCCAAGCGAAGGAATGGCTTGAATGGTGGCTAAGGCCTACTTTGCCTTGTACTTCTTCACCAGCTGACGGCCGGCGATGTAGTCCATGATCTCGGTGGTGCCGCCGCCCATCTCGTTGCCGCGGAGGTCTGCCCAGATGCGGCCAACGCGGATTTCCTTGGTGTAGCCGATGGCTGCGTAGATGGACATTGCCAGGTCGGCAACGCGGGTAAGCTCGCGGCAGGCGTAGCCCTTGAGCAGAGCGGACTCCAGGCGGGTGGACTCACCGTTGTCGATCATGGTAACAACCTGGTAGAGGCGAGCGCGAACGTTCTGGATGATGTTCTCCATCTCGCACAGGTGCAGCTGGATGGTGGTCTGGTGGGCGATGGGCTTCTTGAAGCAGATGCGCTCGGAAGCGTAAGCGCCGGCATCGTTCAGGGCGGCCTGGGCAAGGCCGAGGGAGGAAGCGACAACCAGGCAGCGCTCGAACTCGAGCTTCTTCATGAGGAGCTTCCAGCCCATGCCGGGCTCGCCAAGGCGCATGTCCTCGGTGAGGACCACGTTGTCGAAGAACTGGTCGACGAACGGGATAGCCTGCTGGCCTACCTTGTCAAGATGGCCGATGGTGAAGCCGGGGGTGTCGTTGGGAACCAGCCACAGGGAGTACTGGTCGTTCTCGTAGGAGGGGTCCTCGTCCTTGGCAACGACCATGGTGTAGATGGAAAGGCCACCAAGGGTAACCCAGGTCTTCTGGCCGTTCAGCAGATAGGTGCCGTCGGGCTGCTTGCGGGTTACGCAGGTCATGGCGTTGTTGTCGGAACCGGCGGCAGGCTCGGAGATCGCGGAGCAGGCGATGCAGGTGCTCTCCACGTTCTCGATGGCGTTCATGATCATCTCCTGCTGCTCTTTGGAGCCGAAGTCGATGACGTCGGTGATGGTGTTGAAGTCGGTAACGAAGGGAAGCGTTACGCCGGTGTACTCATGGAGCTTCTCTACCAAGAGGATCTCGGTGAGCTTGTCTACAGGAACGCCGCCGACTTCTTCGGGGAGGCCCAGGTGCATGAAGCCTGCCTCGCGGTAAGCCATGGCAGCCTCTACACTGATGTGATGGTCAACCTCGTATGCCTGCTTTACTGCTTCGTCGGTGAAGTAGCGGGTTGCGTACTCATGGGCGCTCTCAATGAGCAGCTCTTGCTCGTCAGTAAGCTTGAAATCCATAACTTGATCCCTTCTTTATTCCCGTTTCGAATGGAACTGGAGAATTGCGCTAAATCAAATCTGCAGCTCAAGGGCTATCCTAGCATTTGAACGCGTTTCTCTCTATGCAGGGAGCTATTCGGGTTTTGTATGAGAAAAGGGGCATTCGTGCACTGCAGGTTATAGCTAAACTCAATATAGGCCTGACCTGGTATAACACGTTCAAAAAATCGCGCCGGAAACCAGTTGGCTCCCGGCGCGACCTGTTCTGCAGGCTGTTTATTCGCGGATGGAGCGCGGCCCGAAGCTGGGCTCCATCACCGAATCGGGCATGGGCTGCCCGTCATAGACCTTCACCGAGGTCCCGTTCATCTGGCTTATCTGCTCGGGCGTGTAGCCGTATTCGCCCATGATGCGCGCGGTGTCGTAGCCCACCGGGCGGCTGCGGCGCAGCACCGGGTCGCCCACGGAGGCCAGGCGCACCGGGGTGGTGGGCAGCACCTTGTCGCCGAAGGCGTCGTAGTGCAGGGTGCGCAGCGCGTCGTTGGCGAAGGCCTCTTCGTCGTGCAGGATGTCCTCGGGCAGGAACAGGCGCTGGTAGGGGATCTCGTTCTCCTGGAAGATGGGCTCCCAGTGCGCCCAGTCTTCGGTAAGGAAGTGCTGTTCCAGCATCTTGATCACTTCGGTGTTGCCGCCGCTTCCGTTGTTGATGGCGGCCGACGTGGTGTAGCGCTCGTCGCCCAGGATGGAGGTCAGCCCGATGGAGGTCATCAGGTGCTCGAAGAACAGGTCGTACGAGCCGTAGCAGATGATGAACCAGACGCCGTCTTTCGAGCGGTAGGTGTTGTTGGAGGGGCAGGTGGCGTCGTAGCGGCTCTTCGGCCAGGCGTCGCCGAACTGGCTGGAGGCCAGCATGATGTTCATGGCCCACAGGGCGTTGTGGTGCAGCGTGGTGGTCACCTTGTCGCCCTCGCCGGTGCGTTCCTTGCGCACGAGCGCCGCCAGCAAGCCGGCAGTGAGCGTAACCGAGCTGTTCCAGTCGCCGATGGCGGCGGGCCAGTTGATGGGCTGGTATCCTTCGCCTGCCTGGGGAAGCGACGCCAGGAAGCCGCCGCGTGCCGCGTAGGCCGTGGTGTCGAAGCCCTTGGTGTCGCGCTCGGGGCCGTGCTCACCGTAGCCGCGCATCTGCCCCCAAACCAGGTGCGGGTGGCGCGCGTGGACGGAATCGTAGTCGAGCCCCAGCTTCTTCAGGGCCTTGTCGCGGAAGCTGGTAACCATGATGTCGGCGTTGGCGAGCAGTTTCTCAAGGAACTCCTTGCCCTTTTCGTCTTTCAGGTTCACCGAGAGGAATTCCTTGTTAAGGGAGGCCAGGTCGAAGGCGGGGTCGTCAATGTCGGTTTTGCCCATGCCGAACGCCGGGCCGTTGGTGCGGTACTCGTCGCCCGAGAACGGCTCGATCTTGTAGATGGTTGCGCCCATCTCGCCCAAGATGCGCAGGCAGGCTGGTGCGGCAACGTAGCCGGTAAGCTCGACGACTTTTACTCCCTCAAGACCTTTCATGTGGCCCCTCCCGTCCGAAAGCGCCCTGCTGGCGGGCGCATGGTTTCCTTTAGGGAAAAAGTGTACCCCAGGCAGGTGAGGGGAGAGCGCCCTGCCTTTGCAATGGGTTGCGCGGCTTGCCCCTATCGGTTCGGCGTGGGGGCGGCATCGACGTGGTTCGGCGCAGGCTGGGTTGGCGTGGGGCTTCGGTTCTGCTGGGGTGGTTGCCTGCCGGCGCGTTGTCCGTCAAGGCCAGGGAGGCCCTTACGTGCCCGTCTCGGCCACGTAGCGATTCTGCTGTTTTCCCACTGCTGTGGCGCTGGCGTGCAGTTTTGTGCGCGGTGGGGGATAATAAGAAAGCTTGCGGGCTCGCAGGTGGGGTGCGTTTCCCCTCCAAACCCCGCTTCCGCTAACTGTTAAATCGGCGGCTTTGCGGCCGCCATCGGACAGGAGAACCATATGAAATACTTCGGTACGGACGGTTTTCGCGGCGTTGCCGGCGAAAACCTCACGGTAGAGCACGCATACAAGATCGGCCGCTTCATCGGCTGGTACTACGGCGTGCGCCAGGGCCGCAAAGCGCGCATCGTGCTGGGCAAGGACACCCGCCGTTCCAGCTACATGCTGGAAAGCGGCATGATCTCCGGCCTGGTTGCCTCGGGTGCCGATGCGTACATGCTGCACGTTATCCCCACGCCGGGCCTTTCCTTCGAGACCACCGACGGCGCGTTCGACTGCGGCGTCATGATCACCGCCAGCCACAACCCCTATACCGACAACGGCATCAAGCTGGTGAATTCGCAGGGCTACAAGATGGAAGAGTCGCTGCTGCAGCTTATCGAGCAGTACATCGACGGCGAGTACCCCGAAAAGGTGCCCATGGTGTCGGGCGATGCCATCGGTGCCACGGTGGACTACATGCAGGGCCGCAACCGCTACATCGCGCATCTTATTGCCAGCGCGAACTTCTCGCTGCAGGGCGTGAAGGTTGGCCTGGACTGCGCCAACGGTTCGGCGTCTTCCGTTGCCAAGCCCGTGTTCGACGCCTTGGGCGCCGACGTGCGCGTTATCAACAACAGCCCCGACGGCTTCAACATCAACGTGGACTGCGGCTCCACCCATATCGACCGCCTGCAGCGCCTGGTGGTCGAGCAGGGGCTGGACGTGGGCTTCGCCTTCGACGGCGATGCCGACCGCTGCCTTGCGGTGGACGAGCGCGGCCATGTGGTCGACGGCGACCTTATCCTGTACGTGTGCGGCGTGTACCTGAACAAGCACGGCCGCCTTTCCGCCGGCACGGTGGTTCCCACGGTCATGAGCAACTTCGGCGTGCTGAAGGCCTTCGAGCAGGCAAGCCTGAACTACGAGACCACTGCAGTGGGCGACAAGAACGTGTTTGCCTGCATGCATGCCAACGGCTACAGCCTGGGCGGCGAGCAGTCGGGGCACGTGATCTTCGGCGACATCGCCAGCACGGGCGACGGCATCCTGACCTCGCTTCGCGTGATGGAGGTGCTGCGTGCCGAGCGCGAAACGCTTTCTCAGCTCTGTGCGCCGGTGAAGCTGTATCCGCAGCTGCTCACGAATGTTCGTGTGGTGGACAAAGACGCCGCGATGCAGGACGAGGCAGTGCTTGCCTCGGTGAAGCAGGCCGAGGAGTTCCTGGGTGATAGCGGCCGCGTGCTTCTGCGCGCCAGCGGCACCGAGCCCCTGATCCGCGTTCTGGCCGAAGCTCCAACCGACGAGCTCTGCGCCGAAGCCAGCGAGTTCATGCTGAAGGCCCTGGA
>CAVAFY010000011.1:0-54684 GCA_963588035.1 Alloprevotella sp.
CCCTTCACCCAATGGAAGCTCACGTTGTGCGGCTCCATGGCGGCGAGCAGGCGCTTCCACAGGTCGGTGTTCTTCACGGGCTCCTTCTTGGAGTTCTTCCAGCCTTTCTTCAGCCAGCCGTCTACCCAGTGCTGGTTGAAGGCGTTCACCACGTACTGCGAATCGGAGTGCACTTCCACGGTGCAGGGGTGCTTCAGCACTTCCAGCCCGTATATCACGCCCAGAAGCTCCATGCGGTTGTTGGTGGTGCGGGTGTAGCCCTTCGAGATTTCGCGCGTGTGCAGCTTGCCGTTTCGGTCGGTGTAGTGCAGCACGGTGCCGAAGCCGCCGGGGCCGGGGTTGCCGCGGGAAGACCCGTCGCTGTACAGGGTAACGTTCATAGGTTGCTCTCCTTGGTAGGTGAGGTGGGGCTGCCGAATGGGGGGCAGCGGCGGCTACTTGCAGGCCGCTTCGATGACGCGCTTCAGCTCGTCGAAGCCGGTGCCCTTTTCCGACGAGCACACCACCATGGCCACGTCGTCGGGCAGCTGCAGCTGCTTGCGGATAGCGGCCTTCTGCTTGTTCGCCGCCGACTTGCTCACCTTGTCGGCCTTGGTGAGGGCGATCATGAACGGCAGCTCGCAGGCGCGCAGGAACTCCACCATCTGCTCGTCGAGCTTGGTGGCGGGGTGGCGGATGTCGATGAGCGAAACCACCAGCGCATAGTAGCGGTACTGGTCGAAGTAGCCGTTGATCATCTCAGACCAGCGCGCCTTCTCGCTCTTGGCCACCTTCGCGTAGCCGTACCCGGGCAGGTCCACGAAGTCGATGGTGTCGGTGGTGAAGAAGTTGATGGTGCTGGTCTTGCCCGGCATGGAAGAGACCTTCGCCAGCTTCTTGCGGTTGAACAGCTTGTTGATCAGCGAGCTCTTGCCCACGTTCGAGCGGCCCACGAACGACACCTCGGGGCGCACCGAAGCGGGGATCTGGGCGGAAGTGCCGTAGGCCCCTTGGAACTTAACCTCGTTGTAATTCATGTGCGCCCCTATCGTTCGTTCGGAGTTTCCATGATAGCGTTGCCCGCACCGCGCGCATGCCACGATAATGGAACCCCAAAGCAGAACCTGAAGCAGGACCACGGGAAAGACGGAAGCCATGCCCTTTTTGGACCAATTCGAAGACCTCATCCAGAACCTTACCGGGGGTGACCTGCTGGGCCGCATCGCCATTGCGATCGTGATCCTGATAGGCGTGGCCATCTGCTCGCATCTGCTGGTGCGCTGGCTGCGCCACATCATGCGCCGTGAAGACAACTCCATGCCGTCGGGCTCCATCTTCATCAACATCATGCGCATCATCGTGTGGGGCCTGGGCATCAGCTTCGTCCTGGACACCTGCTTCGGCGTGAACATGACGGCGCTGCTGGCAGCCCTGGGCGTTGGCGGCATCGCGCTTTCCTTGGGCTTCCAGGACACGCTTTCCAACCTCATCGGCGGCATGCAGGTGTCGTTCATGCGCATCATCGGCCCGGGCGACAACATCCAGGTGGGGTCGAGCAAGGGCGTGGTGCAAGACGTCACGTGGCGCCACACCACCATTAAGAACCGCCTGGGCGAAACCGTTATCATCCCCAATTCCGTCATCTCGAAGAACGCCGTGGTGCACCTGCCGCCCGTCGAGTGTTTGGTGGTTCCCTTCGTCGCCACCACGGCCGAGGACTTGGATTCCATCGTCGAGCACGTGGGAAAGGCGGCGCGCGAAACCGCGCAGCAGTTCGCTGGTGTGGTGTCCGACCCGCAGGTGCTGTTCACCGAGGTCATCGCCGAGGGCATCGTGGGCAAGGTGAAGGTGGAGATCGACGACCCCTCGCAGGCCACGCCCGCATCCGACGCCATCACCCGCGCCATCGCCCCCATCGTGCACGTGTAGGGTTGCCGGCTTCGACTTTCGCGTTGGCCGGATGGCTGATGGTTGGCGGCTTCGCGCTGGTTGCTGCCCCGATTCGCCGTACCCCCGGCACCCTCCTTTCCGCGGATTGTTGCGCCCTGGTGAACGTTCGGCGCTCTATGCGCCGGGCGGAGGTTCGGCGTACGTGCGTTTGCTATCATGGGAACGTTCTAGAGTCGTGCCGGCCTCCGGTGCCGGCCGGGCGCCGGGTGCGCTTCGGCTTGCAGCGTAAGGCGGCACGTGGATTGTGCCGGAAACGGTGCCGTTGGACAGGCGTGTTCTGCCTGCGGCATTGCCCTTCGGCACACAGCGATGAAGGAATACCATGACCCAGCATCTCACCGAAAAGGACGTGCGCGGCATTGCCACGTACGCGCGAATCGGGCTGACCGATGAAGAGGTGGCTTCCATGACCGAAGACCTCAACAGCATCATCGAGAGCCTGAAGCCCATCACCGAGTACGATCTCGATGGCGTGGAGCCCACGTTCCATCCCATCGGCAGCCTCTCCAACGTCATGCGCGAAGACGTGGAGGGCGAAAGCTTCTCCCAGGAAGTCGCCCTCTCCAACGCGCCCAAGCAGCAGGACGGCAGCTTCCTTATCCCGGCTATCCTGGGCGGAGGCGATGAGTAATGGCTAAATCGTTCGCAGAGCTTTCCGTTGCGGAGATCCAGGCTGGCCTTTCCGCCAAGGAATTCAGCGCCAAGGAAGTGGCCGAAAGCTCCCTTTCCCGCATCGCCTCGGCCGACAAGGCAGTGCATGCGTTCCTGGAAACCACCGAGGAAATGGCCCTCAAGGCAGCCGAGCGCGTAGACGCCGCCGTTGCTGCGGGCAGCCTTTCGCAGGCCGGCCCCTTGGCGGGTGTGCCGGTTGCCTTCAAGGACAACATGAACCTGGAGGGCACGCATACCACCTGCTCCTCCCACATGCTGGAAAACTACGTTTCCCCCTACACGGCAACGTGCGTGAGCAAGATCATCGAGGCCGGCGGCATCCCGCTGGGCAAGCTGAACATGGACGAGTTCGCTTTCGGCTCCTCTACGGAGACCTCGGCGTTCGGCCGCACGTTCAACCCGTGGGACCTCGAGCGCGTGCCGGGCGGTTCCTCCGGCGGCTCTTCGGCTGCCGTTGCCGCCGGTTTGGCAACCATCACGCTGGGCTCCGACACGGGCGGATCCATCCGCCAGCCGGGCAGCTTCTGCGGCACCGTTGCCGTGAAGCCCACCTACGGCGTGGTTTCCCGCTACGGCGTGGTGGCCTTCGGCTCGTCGCTTGACCAGGTGGGCCCGTTTGCCCGCAACGTGCAGGACGCAGCGCTGGCCATGAACGCCCTGGCCGGCCACGATCCGCTTGACTGCACCAGCCAGCCCGTCTCCACCGACTTCACCGCCAACCTGGCCGAAGGCGTGAAGGGCATGCGCATCGGCGTGGTCCCCGCCTTCATGGAGGCCGAGGGCTTGGCACCCGAGGTCCGCGCCAAGGTGCAGGAGGCCATCGACCACCTGCAGCAGCTGGGCGCCCAGATCGTCGAGGTTGAGCTTCCCAACGCCCAGGCGGCCATGAGCGCGTACTACGTGCTCGGCCCGTGCGAGGCGTTCTCGAATCTGGCCCGCTTCGACTCGGTGCGCTACGGCTACTGCGAGCCGGGCTGCAAGGACCTGGGCCATCAGTACGAGGCCTCCCGCTCGGCCGGCTTCGGCCCCGAGGCGCGCCGCCGCATCATGCTGGGCAGCTACCTGCTTTCCGCCGGCGTGTACGAGAAGTACTACTACCCGGCCCAGCAGGTGCGCACCCTTATCACGCAGGACTACGTCCGCGCCTACGAGAAAGTCGACTGCATCGTGGCGCCGGTTGCGCCGCGCACGGCCTTCAAGTTCGGCGAGATCGCCGACCCCACCAGCATGTACCTTTCCGACATGTTCACCATTTCCATCAACATCGCCGGCAACGGCGGCATGAGCATGCCCATCGGCCTGGGTGCCGATTCCGGCATGCCAGTTGGCGCGCAGCTCATCAGCCCCGCGTTCAAGGACCAGAACATGCTGCGCGTGGCCGCCGCGCTCGAAACGGTGTACGGCCCGGCGCCTGTTGCCCCCGCGTTCGCTGACGGAAAGGACGGTGAGTAGCCGTGAAGAAGCTCGAGCAGGTACTCGAAGATTGGGAAGCGGTTATCGGCCTGGAGATCCACGCCGAGCTCACTACCCTCGAAACGAAGATGTTCTGCAACTGCAAGCTGGAGTTCGGCGCCGAGCCCAACACGCATACCTGCCCGGTGTGCCTGGGCCTGCCCGGCGCGCTGCCGGTTCCCAACAAGGCCGCAATCGAGAGCATCGTGTTGGCCGGCCTGGCAACCAACTGCGACATCGAGAAGCGCTCGATGTTCTACCGCAAGAACTACATGTACCCCGACATGGCCAAGAACTTCCAGACTACCCAGGGTCCCATCGCCTTCTGCATGCGCGGCCACTTGGACCTGGACGTTGACGGCGCCGCCGCCAAGGAGCGCATCGACCTGGACGGGCTTCAGCCCGGCGAGCAGGGCGCTGCCGATTCCACCGCGGCGAACGTCACCCGCACCGAGGACGGCTACGTTGCCCATGTGGGCATCGAGCGCATCCACATGGAAGAGGACGCGGGCAAGATGATCCACGTCGGCGGCGGCGAGGGCCGCATCGCCGGCGCAACCCATTCGCTGGTCGACTACAACCGTGCCGGCACGCCGCTTATCGAGCTGGTTACCATGCCCGACCTGCGCACGCCCGAGGAAGCGCGCCTGTTCATGCAGAAGCTCCGCCAGATCTACCTGGCCATCGGCATCTCCGACTGCTCCATGGAGGAAGGCTCGCTGCGCTGCGACGGCAACGTTTCCCTGCGTCGCCGCGGCGAGACGAAGCTGGGCACCAAGACCGAGCTGAAGAACATGAACTCCTTCAAGAACCTGCACGACGGCCTTGCCTACGAGATCTGCCGTCAGGCCGAGGTGCTTGAGGAAGGCGGCATCATCTACCAGGAAACCCGCCATTGGGACCCCAGCCAGAAGCGCACCATCGTGATGCGCGTGAAGGAAACGGCGGACGACTACCGCCTGTTCCCCGAGCCCGACCTGGCGCCCTACGACCTTTCCGACGAGTTCATCGACCGCGTTCGCGCCAAGCTGCCCGAGCTGCCCGACCAGAAGTCGAAGCGCTTCGAGCGGAGCTTCGGCCTTTCCTCCTACGATGCGCGCCATCTGGTTGAGCATCGCAGCACGTCGAACTTCTTCGAGGCATGCATGGAAGCCGCCGGCAGCGATTCCGGCAAGCTGGCGAAGCCGCTGGCCAACCTCATCATCAACGACGTGGCGGCCTACGCCAACGCCAACGGCGTGAGCGATATGGCCGAAACCGCGCTTTCGCCGCAGCGTGCGGTCGAGCTGGTGAAGCTCTTGGCAGAGGACGCCATTTCCTCCAAGCAGGCCAAGGAAGTGTTCGCAGCGGTGCTGGAAGAGGACAAGGATCCTTCTGCCATCGTGGAGGAGCGCGGCATGAAGCAGGTGTCCGACACGGGCGCCATCGAGGCCGTGATCGACGACGTGCTGGCTGCCTTCCCCGACAAGGTCGAGCAGTACAAGGGCGGCAAGACCGGCCTTCTGGGCTTCTTCGTCGGCCAGTGCATGAAGCAGATGAAGGGCCAGGGCAACCCGAAGGTCATCAACCAGCTGCTTGCCCAGAAGCTTTCGTAACCAGGCTATACGGATGCTGTGCGCTGCCTGAAGGCGCGCATTGCCTCAAGCGCCCGGCCCGTTTGGGTCGGGCGCTTGGCGATTAAGCAGCGGAAAGCGCACTGCTGCATCTTTTTTGCGATTGCGGATTTCCAACGGGTCGGTTTTGGCCGAAAGCGAGGGAAACCCGTGCTTCCAGCATGGTTTTGCCAAGGCCGAGGCCCGTCCGATGATCCGCAATCGCAAAAAAGATGCAAGAAGGTTCTTATTTTTGTTTTGGAGGGTGTTCGGTGACCGAGGAATCGAGCAAGGGGGCGATGGCTGCCGCCCGCGCGGCGCTGAAGCAGCATTTCGGCTACGAGGATTTCCGCCCAGGCCAGCAAGACCTGGTGCAGGCGGTGCTCTCGGGGCGCGATTGCCTGGGCGTCATGCCCACCGGCGCCGGCAAGTCCATCTGCTATCAGGTACCGGGCGTGGTGCTGCCGGGGCTTACCCTGGTGGTTTCGCCCCTGGTTTCCCTGATGGGCGACCAGGTGCGTGCCCTGTTGGAGGCGGGCGTGCGCGGCTCGTACCTGAACTCCACCCTAACCCCTGGTCAGCAGGCCACGGTGATGCGCCGTGCGCTGGCGGGCAGCTACGACATCATGTACGTTGCCCCCGAGCGCCTGGCCGACCCGCGCTTCGTCGAGTTCGCTGCCCAGGCAAGCATCCCCCTGGTTGCGGTGGACGAAGCGCACTGCGTTTCGCAATGGGGGCAGGATTTCCGCCCGGCCTACCTGAGCATCGGCGAGTTCATAGCCGCCCTGCCGCAGCGCCCGATCGTGGCGGCGCTTACCGCAACGGCAACCGAGCGCGTGCGCGAGGACATCGCCGCGCTTCTGGGGCTGCGCAACCCGTTCACGGTGGTCACCGGCTTCGATCGCCCCAACCTGCACTTCTCGGTGGAACAGCTTGCCGGCAAGCGCAAGCTGGCGCGGGTGGTCTCCTATGCCCTGGACCACGCGCAGGATTCCGGCATCGTGTACTGCTCCACCCGCAAGGACGTGGAGAAGGTGCAGGAAGCCCTGGTGGCGGCCGGGGTGAATGCCGTGCGCTACCATGCCGGCCTTTCGGTGGAGGAGCGCACTGCGTCCCAGGCGGCGTTCGTTGCCGACGACGCGCCGGTGATGGTTGCCACCAACGCCTTCGGCATGGGCATCGACAAGTCGAACGTGCGCTATGTGGTGCATCACAACATGCCCGGCTCGCTGGAGGCGTACTACCAGGAGGCCGGTCGTGCCGGACGCGACGGCGAGCCTTCCGAATGCCTGCTTCTGTGGAACGACTCCGACATCGGCACCTGCCGTTTCTTCATCGAGCAGGAAGTGGAGAACGAGGCCCTTTCACCCGAGGAACGAGAGCTGGTGCGCGCATCGCAGCGCAGGCTGCTCGCCGCCATGACGGGTTACTGCCTTACCGCGCGCTGCCTTCGCCGCCATATCCTGGAGTACTTCGGCGACGGCGATGCGAATGATTGCGACAACTGCTCCAACTGCGAAGGCGGCTTCGATGCCGTGGACGTCACGCAGCAGGCGCGCGCGGTGATGCGCTGCGTGCAGGAGCTTCGCGGGCGCTACGGCAAGGCCATGGTGGCCGATGTGCTGCACGGATCGCGCAACCAGAAGCTCCTCGAGTTCGGCCTGGAGCGCTCGAAGAGCTATGGGCTGCTGCCCGACGAAAGCTCTGCGCGCCTGAAGGAGATCATCGAGATCCTGGCCAGCGAGGGGTACCTGGACATCGACGAGGGGCGCTTCCCCCTGGTGGGCTTGGGCGTCCGCGCCCGCGAAGCAGCCAAGCCCGATTTCAGCCTTGCGATGAAGCGCCCCGCCTCGAAGGTGATGCGCCTGAAGGGGGCCGAGGGCGCGGCCGAGGCGTTCGGCACCTCGGGCGGCAAGAAGAAGCCCAAGGCCGCCCAGGGGTTGGACCCGATGGACGCCGAGCTGTTCGACCGGCTGCGCAACCTGCGCAAACGCATCGCCGCCGAGGCGACGGTGCCGCCGTACGTGGTGTTCTCCGACGCCACGCTGCGCGCCATGTGCCTGGCGCGGCCGGCCAACGAGGATCAGCTGCTGCAGGTTTCCGGCGTCGGCCAGGCGAAGCTGGAGCGCTACGGCGACGAGTTCCTGCGCGAGATCAACGTGTAGCTGTGCGGCCCGGGCCGGCAGGGGCCCATCCGCCGGTGCGCCGCTTCCGGGGAACTTCACCCGCCTTTCGAGCTGTGCGCTCGCATCGCAGCAACAACGGCTAAAATTGAGCGGTTGTATCAACGTACAGAAAGGCGGGCGCATGGCCAGCCAAAACAATACCGAAGCAGTCGGATCCGTGGACGGCAAGGGGCGCGAGGGCTTTTCCACCCGCTTGGGCTTTCTCCTCATCAGCGCGGGCTGCGCCATCGGCCTGGGCAACATCTGGCGCTTCCCCTACATCACCGGCCAGTACGGCGGCGCGGCGTTCGTGCTGCTCATCATCCTGTTCCTGGTGCTTTTGGGCCTGCCGGTGCTGGTGATGGAGTTCGCCGTGGGCCGTGCAAGCTACCGCTCCACGGCGCGCAGCTTCGACGCGCTCGAGCCGCGCGGCACCAAATGGCATTGGTTCAAGTGGTTCTCCATCGCGGGCAACTACATCCTCATGGCGTTCTACACCAGCGTCTGCGGCTGGATGGTGGCCTACCTGTTCAAGATGGCGGCCGGCACCTTCAACAGCGAAACCGTGGACCTTTCGGCGGTGTTCAGCAGTATGATCGGCGATCCGCTGGAGATGACGGGCTGGATGCTGCTGGTTACGCTGCTCGGCTTCGGCATCTGCGCGCTGGGCGTGCAGAAGGGTGTCGAGCGCATCACGAAGGTGATGATGGCGGCGCTGTTCGTGCTGATGGCCATCCTGTGCGTGCATTCGTGCCTGCTGGAAGGTGGGCAGGAGGGCCTTGCGTTCTATCTGCTGCCCAACTTCGACAACCTGTTCAACAACCCGGATGCCAGCTTCGCCGAGATCGTGTACGCGGCCATGAGCCAGGCGTTCTTCATGCTCTCCATCGGCTGCGGTTCCATGTCCATCTTCGGCAGCTACATGGCGCGCGACCGCAAGCTCATGGGAGAGGCGGTGCAGATTGCCAGCATGGACACCGTTGTGGCCATCATGGCGGGCCTCATCATCTTCCCGGCCTGCTTCGCCTACGGCGTGAGCCCCACTTCCGGCCCCAACCTGGTGTTCCTTACCCTTCCCGCGGTGTTCCAGCAGATGCCGTTGGGACAGATGTGGGGCATCGTCTTCTTCCTGTGCATGGCCTTCGCCGCGCTTTCCACGGTGATCGCCGTGTTCGAGAACATCCTGCGCTTCTCCATGGACCAGTGGAACATCACCCGCAGGCGCGCCGTTGCCATCAACGTGCCGCTGCTCATCATCATCTCCATGCCCTGCGTGCTGGGCTTCTCGGTGCTCTCGGGCGTCACCATCCCCGGCATCGGCGACATCCAGTCGCTCGAGGACTTCCTGGTGTCGAATAACTTCCTGGTGCTGGGCGGCCTGGTGTTCGTGCTCTTCTGCACGCGCAAGGCCGGCTGGGGCTGGAAGAACTTCCTGGCGGAAGCGAACGAGGGCAAGGGCATGGCGTACCCCAAGGCGCTGTACGCCTGGACGCGCTACGGCGTGCCGCTGCTGATCATCGTGGTGTTCGTTGCCGGCTGGGTGCCGAAGATCACCTACTGGCTGGGCATGTAGCTGCTTGGCGGGCAGGCGGCTGCTGGGCGGGTTTTGCCCGGCGGCCTGGTTGGCCGTTTCGGCGACGCCCGCCTCGCCCCGCCCTTGGCTTGCCCGCTTGAGCCTTCCCGGGGCTTGCCCGCTTGAGCCTGCCCGGGGCTTGCCTGTCCGAACCCACCCTGAGCCTTCCCGCCATAGGCGGGCCAGGCCATCCCGCTCGTTCGGGCTGTGCCGCCCCATCAGGCGAAAGAGCGTATACTTCGACCATTGCAATCTCAATCAGAGGAGCATGCTGACGTGGCAGAAAAGGAAATCGTCGACGAGGGGCGCGAGAAGTTCTCGAGCCGTTTAGGGTTCATCCTCATCAGCGCGGGCTGCGCCATCGGCCTGGGCAACATCTGGCGCTTCCCCTACATCACCGGCCAGTACGGCGGCGCGGCGTTCGTGCTGCTCATCCTCTTCTTCCTTATCGTGCTGGGCGTGCCCATCCTGGTGATGGAGTTCGCCATGGGCCGCGCAAGCTATCGCTCCATGGCGCGCAGCTTCGATGCCCTGGAGCCCCGCGGGTCTAAGTGGCACCGCTTCAAGTGGCTGGGCCTGGTGGGCTGCTACCTGCTTATGATGTTCTACACCGTGGTGTGCGGCTGGACCATCGCCTACTTCGTGAAGGCGGTCATGGGCACGTTCGACGGCACCGAAGACGTCTCGGCGGTGTTCGGCAGCATGGTCGGCAGCCCGGTTGAGCTCACCGGTTGGATGGTGCTCGTTGCCGTCATCGGCTTCGGCATCTGTGCGCTGGGCCTGCAGAAGGGCGTCGAGCGCGTTACCAAGGTGATGATGGCCTCGCTGTTCGTGATCATGATCCTGCTGTGCGTGCATTCCCTTGCGCTGGAAGGCGGCCAGGCGGGCCTGGAATTCTACCTTCTGCCCGACTTCGACAACCTGTTCAACAACCCCAATGCCAGCTTCCCCAAAATCGTGTACGCGGCCATGAGCCAGGCGATGTTCATGCTCTCCATCGGCGTGGGCTCCATGTCCATCTTCGGAAGCTACGTCACGCGCGACCGCAAGCTCACGGGCGAAGCGGTGAACATCGCGCTGCTGGATGCGCTCGTTGCCATCATGGCGGGCCTGATCATCTTCCCGGCCTGCTTTGCTTACGGCATCAGCCCCGACGCGGGTCCGAGCCTGGTGTTCCTCACGCTGCCGGCGGTGTTCGAGCAGATGCCGCTGGGTCAGCTGTGGGGCTCGCTGTTCTTCCTGTTCGTGGCCGCAGCGGCGCTCTCTTCGGTGATCGCCGTGTTCGAGGCCATCCTGCGCTTCTCCATGGACCAGTGGAACATCACCCGCAAGCGCGCGGTGGCCATCAACGCGCCCATCCTGGTGCTGCTTTCGCTGCCGTGCGTGTTCGGCTACAACCTTTGGTCCGACTTCGTGGTGCCGGGCATCGGCGACGTGCAGTCGCTGGAAGACTTCATCCTCTCCAACAACATCCTGCCCATCGGCTGCTTCATCTTCGTGATGTTCTGCACCACCAAGCGCGGCTGGGGCTGGGACAAGTTCATCGCCGAGGTGGACAAGGGCCAGGGCATGCGCTTTCCCCAGTGGGGGCACCTGTGGGTGAAGTACGGCGTGCCGGTGCTCATCGCCATCGTGTTCGTAACCGGCTGGCTGCCCACCATCCAAGCCTGGCTGGGGATGTCCTAGCCGCGCGGCTTTTGGACGGGGTGGCTGCCGGGTTCGCCGGTGCCAGGTTTGACCTCTTGAAGGTGGGGCCGGGGACGGCTTTGCGGCGCGGCCTCTTCCGTTGTTGGCCGCCCGAGCTTCCGAAAGAGCCGCGGGGTGCAGCTGCCTGGAGAGTTGCTTGGGCCTTGGTTGCCTAGCAAGGACGTTCAGGCTCTTCCCGAAGAGGCTTTCCTCCCTAGACGCAAAAACGCCGGCACGATGTAGTTCGTGCCGGCGTTTTCCTTGCTGTGATGCGGGCGTTTACTTCACCACGAGTACCGGGATGTCGGAGGAGCGCAGCACGCCGTAGCTCACGCTGCCGATTGCGCCGCGGATGGCGCCCAGGCCGCGCGAGCCCATCACGATAAGGTCGCACTCGTAGTGCTTTGCAGCGTCGATGATGGTCTCGATGGTGTAGATGCCGAAGATGACCTCTGCGGTAAGGTTGCCGGGGAAGTCCTTCACCAGCTCGGCGATATCCTTCTGCAGCTTCTCGTCGTCTTCCTCGTTGCGCTGCTCGACCACGCTGGCGAAGTCGGCCTTGGAAACGGTGGAAACGCCCATGCCGAAGCCGGTTTGGTTGATGCTGCTGTACACCAGGTCTTGCGGCGGTGCAGCTACCTCAACCACATGGATGCTGGCTTCCGGGTCGCCGTTGGCCATGCCGATGGCTTCCTTCAGCGCGTTTTCTGCGTGAACCGAATTGTCGTACGGTACGAGGATGTTCTTGAACCCCATGATGATCGCCCCCTCAGGCTCCTGTTATTGACTTTGATTATACGCTTTTCGCCCGATTATTAGAACGCGTTCATTGGGTGTTGTCTGGCATTTTGGGAAAGCGAAAGCCCACCCTGGCGTAGGACCAAGATGGGCTTGTAGAGGGGTAGGGATGGTTTGCCGGCTTACCAGACGGGCTTCTTGCCGTTTGGCAGTACCTCGTCGCGCTTGGGAAGCTGAGCGCACTTGTACAGGTTGTACACGGCCAGTGCGGTCATCGCGATGCCGCCCAGGTAGTACCAAATAGTGTGAAGGAAGGGCGTGAGCGCCAGGTACCACGAAAGGCCAGGTACCCACATCAGCGTGATCTGGATCACGATAACAATGTGCAGCGCCATCGATTGGTACTTGCGGGTGCCGGTCTCGGCGGCGCGTGCGCTCCAGAAGCGCCAGGTCCACAAAGCGAATACGTAGTTGGTGAACGGCCACACAATGAAGATCGCGCAGTTCTCGAAGCCGCCCAGCATGGAAAGGGCGTACATGTTCACAAAGAAGCTGACGGCTACCATTCCCAGGCACCAGAAACGCGCCTGGTTCTCGGAAACCGTTTCGCCGTTTTTCACCAGGTTGCCGAAGTTGAGCTTGCGGGAGGTGGCGTCCTTGATGTCGTGGTGGATGCTCTGGGCTTCCATCACGATCCAGATGGGCAGGCCGATCGAGAAGAACAGGAATACCCATGCGCCGTTGAGCAGATCCTCAACGCTCATATGTTGGGAAAGCAGAAGCCAGAACGTGATGGTTCCAATGGTGTCGATGGTGATCATCCAGCAATGGAGCATCACTGGGTAGGGGTCGATGTTCTCGCGCTTGCGGATTCTGCCTGCAACGGTGTACAGCAGATAGCCGAACGTGCAGCACAGGAACATGGCAACGATGTTCAGGGCATGGTCGGGGGAAAGCGACATTGCGCTCATAATCTGGCCCGGAAAATCTTTTAGGTGGTCCAGATAGTCTGGTGCCAAGAACTGGTAATTCATTCCTCTCATCTCCTTACTTATCAGGCATTCGCCTTATGTGGGATATTCTTCTGCGATCGTATGGCGCGCGGGCTTTGTGCGGTAGAATCAAAAGTACTAGTACTTCTATCTTTATGGACTAGACCAGGGAGTTTGCATGGCAGGGGTAGACGCAGTGCAGGATGAGGCGGTTGCTCGTTTCATAGAAGAGAATTTAGACGCTGTGTGCGATTTGCTGGTTGCTCGTTTTCGCGAAGAGTTCTCTGAATCCGATTCGCTCCAGCTTGGCGAGGCGGTGCTTCATAACTGGACGGCCTCCGAGATGGAACGCCTCGTCTGTGCGTTGCGCGGCGTGCCGTTTTCGGTGCTCAGTACGGCAGCCTATGCGGGTGATGCCCAGGCAAAGGTAAGCCCTATTCTTCTGCCAATGGTTACGCAGCTGGAAAGCTGGCTGTTCGTTTCCCATGCGCTTGCCCCGTTCCTGTGGCGCGGTTTTGCCGAAGATGTTGAAGCGGCACAGGGTGCTCTTGCGGCATTGGAAGCTGCAACCATTCGGATAATGCAGGCGATTCTTGCCGACTTTTCAGAAAAGAGTCTTGTTGCTGGCAGCCTCTCAGGGGCCTGGTTTGCCCCGGCGTCTTCTTCGGTTGGCGTTGCCAACATGGCGTTACCTTTGGTGAAAGGTATGACCTTGGCGCGCGATGGCTTAACGGCGCGAGAGCGGGATGTGGCACGTTTGGTTGCCCAGGGCAAAACCAACGGGGAAGTTGCGGTTACGTTGGGCGTGGCGCAGAGCACGGTGAAAAACCATCTGGTGCGAATTTTCGACAAGCTGAACGTGAATACCCGTACCGAATTGGCGCGTGTGATGATGACGGTCGATTCCGAATGAGGTCTGCATGCTGGTCGTTTGAGCCGTGGCTTTTTGGCGCATCCAGCCCCGCCGCAACTCCCGCAGCCCCGCTGTTCCTCGCTGGCGAAATTCGCCCCTGTGCCGCACCCACGGCTCTCATCGCTCCTCGTTGGCGAAATCCTCCTATAATGCGCGCTGGCGCAGGAAAACGGCCCCTACTTGGCGAGATACGACTACTTTGCGCGCCACGACAGCGATATTTTGCCACTTAGCGTACAAAGTAGGCGCATCTTGCCAGCTTTGGCTGTCGCAGCGCGCATTATAGGGATATTTCGCCAGCTAAGGCCCTATTTTCTGCGCTAGCGCGCAAAGTAGCGGTTTTTCGCCAGCCCGGGATGTATCCGCTCCAAGCGACCATAGCGCATCCGCCCCGGGCGTATCTACTCCAAGCGGCCATAACGCGCCCCTCTCCAAACACGCCATAGTGCACTCATTCCGAATACGCCTTTGGCGCAGGCAGGCCTTTGCCGTTTCGCCCCAAATCGAACCCTTGCGGGGCGAAACTACTGCCCAGGCATCACATCACCGCGGCAAACCTTTGCTCTGGCACTTCCCGTTTCTGCCTTGTTGCAAGAGGGCTCATTAAGGCTTCCGTTTCGACCGTTCGCTCTGCCTTCCTTTACCTGTTGCGCAGCAAAACCGACGTGTTAGGCGTAGGTGCTCTCGGGTTAACAAACTGCAGCTATAAACGAAATCTGAATCTAGATGATTCAACAATTAGCTAGCAGTCTCCCTGAACAGGGAAATCCATGAAAGGCAACAACGGGCAATGATCGAACTGAAGCGGAAAAACACTCGTGGATCTACCGCGTTTCGCTATCGGTTAACCGGCGAAAGCTTCTTGGTGGAAAGCCAGGTTGCCAAGCTTTACGAAATAGAGAAAAGCCTGTTCTTGCCGTTTTCCCACGAAGCCACCCCCGATGGGGCAACGGAGCTCCATTTCGATGTCGACCGCATGGTTCCGTTCAAGGATTGGGCAAACGAGCCGCGCACCTGCGGCGAAGTACGCAAGCTGTGCGGCGAAATCGCCTGGGTCATCGACGCATGCGTGGAAAACGGCCTGCCCCTGAAGAACATAGCGTTCGACGCTTCCTTGGTTTTCTACGATTCGCGGCATCAGGCCTTCAGGTTCGTCTATCTGCCTGTGGAGGGCATAGAGGCAGACGCCTCTAAAGTTCAGGCGTTTGCCTTGGATGTATTCGGGCAGCTGCTCTCGTCCGAAGAAAACGGCGCGCAGGTAAGTATTCGCATCAGGCAGCTGGTAAGTGTCGAAGAGGCGCGGCTGGATCCTTTGATGGTCGCCCAGATCATGCGAAGCGAGGCATTGGGCGCTAATGGTGAAAAGCCAGTAATCATGCAGGATGCCCCGGCTGCCAGCATGACGTCGAGTCAACCCAGAGCTGCCGAACCAGCGTCAGCACCCGAATCAAAGCAACCGCGCCGTATTGTGAGCCAGCCGCTTTCTGCCAGAACCAAGCGCTACCCCTGGGAGGAAGACGCCCCTGCAGTCCAAAGCGGCTCCGATAAAACGCAGTCGACGCCGGCAATGGTTATCTCCGATCGCCCTAAAAGCGAACGGACTCGGGTCGAGCAGCCTGAAGAGCGGTTGGACGAAAAGCCCAAACGGGGCACCATTTCCCTTGACGTTTTCGCACGGCAGATGGGCAGCATGGCGAGGGGAACCATGGTGCTGGACCTGTTCGACGAAGATGACTTTGGCGACCCCGGCTCGGGCGAGGACTCGCAGGCCGCCCCTAACAGCGCTTCGCAAAGCAATTTCGAACGCGGTTCTGGCGCTGTTGCCGAAAAACACGTCAGCAAAGAGCCGTTCCCGGAAGACGAAGATGGCGAAAGCGCAACTACCCTGTTTGCCCCTGAAGAGCAGTTCGAGTACGTGCTTGTTCGCCTGAAAACGAACGAGCGCATCAAGATTCCCGAAGGCCGCTTCGTGGTGGGTAAATCGGTGCACAGCGACTACCGCGTTGCCGGGAACACCACGGTTTCCAGGCTGCACGCGATATTCGACCGCAATGACGAGCTGTGCTGGGTGGAAGACAACAAATCCCTGAACGGCACTTTCGTGAACAATGCGAAGCTGGCGCCAACGGTGCGGATGCAGCTTTCCTCTGGCGATGTGGTGCGTATGAGCGATGAGGATTTTCTATTCGAGGTACTTCAGCTGGCAGAAGGAGGGAGGTAATCATGTTGTTCAAGGCTGCGGGCTATAGCACCAAAGGTGCCGTTAAGCCCTCCAACCAAGATAGTTTCCTGATCAAGGTTGCGCGCACGCCTTTTGGCGATGTGGCGCTGGTTGTGGTGGCTGACGGCATGGGCGGCCTAAGCAAGGGCGAACTGGCATCCGCGCAGGTGGTCCGCGCGATGGATTGTTGGTTCGAGGAAAAGCTCCCCGGTTACCTGGAGGCAATGGGTTCTTCCGTTTCGGGTTTGGAGCGCTTGGTGGAAGCTCAGTGGAATGGCCTGGTGCAGGAACTGAATATCTCCATTCTGCAGTACGGCAAGCGCAACCATATTAATTTGGGCACGACGTTTACCGCCATGCTGTGCGTGGGCAACCGCTACTCCGTTGCCCATGTGGGCGATAGCCGCGCGTACCGGATCACCGAAGGGAAGGCCGCGCAGCTGACTGAAGACCAAACCCTGGTGCAACGCGAGCTTTCCGCAGGGCGCATCACCGAAGAAGAGGCGCTGGTCCACCCGCACCGGAACGTCCTGCTGCAGTGCATCGGCGCATCGCGTGAAGTGGTTCCCCAGGTGATAAGCGGGAACTTGGACAAGGGTGCCACGTACCTGCTGTGCAGCGACGGCTTCCGGCACGAGATTTCCGAAGGGGAGTTGGCGGAACGCTTCGCTCCCAAGGCGATTGCCGGGCTGTGGGATTCAGGATCTGAAGAGCCTGTTCGCTATGAAGAGGTTGAATCGTGCATCCGCGAATGCGTTGAACAGGTGGAAGCCCGCGGTGAAAAGGACAACATCACCGCAGTGGTTCTTTCCCTTGCGGATGGGGAGGGTCGCTAATGGCTAGGCATGGCAAAACCAGCGGGTTGGTTAAGGGCGACATCATAAAGAATCGCTACGAGATCCTCCGCCTAATCGGCGAAGGCGGCATGAGCAGGGTGTTCCTTGCTGCCGACCTTCAGCTTAACAACAAGCAGTGGGCTATCAAAGAAGTGGATCGTCGCGCAACCGACCCGGCGGGCCGCCCCATCGAGCAGAGCCTGGCAAGCGAAGCAGACCTGCTTTCGAAGCTGGACCATCCCAGTATCGTCGACATCGTCGACATCGAGAAAACCGAAGACTTCATCTATGTAGTGATGGACCATGTTGAGGGCCAGTCGCTGGACAAGGTGGTGCGCGAGCAGGGCCCGCAGTCGGAAGAAGACGTGCAGCGTTGGATGCTGCAGATCTGCGATGCCGTGGGTTACCTGCATAGGCAGAACCCGCCGGTTATCTACCGCGACATGAAGCCCAACAACATCATGCTCCATCCCGATGGCTACGTGAAGCTGATCGACCTGGGCGTTGCGCGCGAATACAAAGACGAAGCGCGTAAAGACACCATCGCGTTCGGCACCACGGGCTATGCTGCTCCCGAGCAGTACGGCAAGGCCCAGACCGATGCTCGCACCGACATCTACGGCATCGGCGCCACCATGTGGCACCTGCTTGGCGGCGAAGCACCGCCGATGGAGTTCCCGCTGCCCAACGTGCGCGAAAAGAACGAGCACGTTGGCGAGGGCTTTGCGGATGTGATCATTCCTCAGTGTACCCAGCTTGAGCGTGATGCGCGTTACCAAACATGCGAGGAACTGGCCGCCGACCTGGAGATATACCAGGAGCTTACCCAGGAGTACCGAACCAGGCAGAAGAACAAGGTAGTCGCCTTCGCCGTGCTTGCGGTGATGGCCGTCGTGTTCCTTGTTCTGGGCTTTGCCATGCTTGGCGCGCGCGAGGCATCGCTTTCTCAGAACTACGAAGCGCATTTCCAGAACGCCGAAATGCAGAAGCGCAGCGACGACGAGGCGAGCATCAAGGCTGCCGAGCAGGAATACATCGAGGCCATCTCGTACCGCCCCGATGCGGTAGACGCGTATCTGGGCTTGGTGTACTGCTACGAGGCCAAATGCGGCAAGGAAAGAGGCTACTTCACCCCCGAGGAAAAGCAGCAGTTCGATGAGGTGTACCGCAAGAACCTCAGTGCCCTGCAAGGCAACAAGCGCTATAGCGAGCTTTCTTACCAGGTTGGTCGCATGTACTGGTACTACTACACCTACGGCTCGAACTACAACGGTGATACGGCGCTGATGGATAACCGCTCAACGCGCATCAAAGCCTCTACCGAATACTTTGCGGCGGCTAAGGACGACCAGGATTTCGAGAACCGCCTTTCCGCGGAAACGTACTACAGCATCGCCACGTTCACTTCCGACATCGAGAACGCCATAACCCAGGGCGACGAGAGCAAGGAACTGTACCGCCACTATTGGGACAGCCTGGTTGCGCTGGAGCAGAGCACGGAATCGACCAGTGGAGACTCCGATATTGCCGAGGTTGTGAAGCTGGATACCTACGAGCTGATAACCAACAGCATCGAAACCTATCTGAGCAAGTTCAAGGACTTTGCCGAGGTGGACCGTTCCGAGATGGACAGCCTGTGCAACAAGGTGGCCGATCGTCTTTCGGGCACTGCATGGAGCAAGGGCGACAACGAAACCAGGGCGAAGGATACCTACGAGCGCCTGACACGCAACGTGATAGCCATTCGCGTGCCTCAAGTGTACGAATCTTCGATGCTTGTGCCGGGGCTGGAATAGAAGGGGCTGGTTATGGAAAACGTATTTTTCGGAATAGCCGTTGCCTCGTTCATCCTGGCAGCGGTATGCGCAGTAGCGTGCGTCGTGGTGTTCGTGAAACTGGGGGTTCTGGATGCCATCAGGTTCCTTCGTCATCGCACGGTTGCGAGTGGTGTCGGCTTGGTTGGCGTGCTTGCCCATAAGCCCAAGGAGCGCAAGGCCAAGGCGGAAGATCTCGACCGCGATACGGCACCCAGTTTTGCCCGCAAGAAGGGCAAGCATGAAAGGGGCGCAGGGAAGCGCAACGACCCTGATAGCAAGACCGACGACATACAGCAGCAGAAAGAGCCCGACTCCAAAACCATCATTTTGACGGGGGACGATGAAGCTGATTCGGATACTGATTGCCTGGGTGGTAAAGGGCCAACACCCGAAAACCGCCCGGTGAAGGAGCCGGAGTTCGAGAACCCAACGGATCTGTTGGCGCAAGAGGACACCGAACGTCCTACCGACCTGTTAGCGGAGGAGGGCTCGGAGAATCCTACGAGCCTGCTGACCGATGAAGCCTCCGAAAACCCGACCGATTTGCTGGTAGAAGAGGATTCGGAAAGTCCAACCGGCCTGTTGGTCGCGGAAGAGGAAGACTCCGAATCCCCAACGGGGCTTCTGGTGGCAGAAGAAGATTCCGAGAATCCCACCGAACTTCTTGCAGCCAACGAGTCCATTGGTGATGGATCTGCTGATGACGGGTCTGCGATCGATGAGCCCGCCGGCTCGCAAACCTCTTGCCTGGCAACGCCCGAGGAAGAGGACGAAATCATTCCGGCGCACACCGAAGAAGAGACGGTGTTCCGGTTCCAGATAAAGCAGAGCCAAATGGTTGTTCATACCGAAGAAGTTATCGAATAAAGAAGGCGCGTTAGAAAGGAATGGAATGTCGACAGTAAAGGAAAGAGGGAAGAAGCTGGTAAGCGTGCTGCTTTCGGTGCTGCTTGCAACGCTGCTCCTCCCTGCGTACTCTCCCGCGGTTGCCCATGCTGCAGGGAGCACTCCGGCGGTTACGGTTTCCGCCAATTGGTTCGAAGGGGAAGAGGAAGCGCTCAACACGTTTACCCAGCAGGAGCCCCTGGAGGCGATTTTGGCTTCCACCGATTCCAAGGTGGTAAAGCCCAACGCTGAATCGTTCAAAGAGAGCGACGCTGTGGTTGACGCTATCGACAAGGCGATTGCCGAACAGGGTGGCAACAAGGGCTCCGCTACCGAAGTAGAGCTGGAATGGCAGAGCTTCGATGAGTCCGAAGACCCGACCACGGCAGACGACAAAGTTCTAACCGTAGCCAAAGATGAAGATGGTTCGTGGAAGTTCGTTGCCAAGGCTGCTACCGATGCCAGCGGCGTTTCCGTTAAGGCAACCATCACCAAGGCAACGGTGAAGGCAACCTTCAAGTACACCAAAACCAGCAGAGGTAATGGCGGCGAGTCTGGTAATGATGGCGAGGTCTCCGGCGAAGCCGGAAAGGCCCTTGGCAAAAAGACCGTTACCGAAGAAGGCAGCGTCGAAGGCGTGGTTCTGAGCAACATCAAGGCCGAGGCAAGCTACCCGGTTGTCGTCAACGATGCGTTCGCGGCCGACAAAGCAGCCATCGCCAGCGCCTTCAACGATGAATACGCATTCACCTACGGCGATTCCTCTGCAACCAAACAGGCCAGCAACCTGGCATACGGCTCCTATACCGTTGAGGTGGTAAGCGGCAGCAAGAGTCTGTTCGAGGCATTTGCCGAGGTAGTGGGCAATGCGATCAAGGCCAAGGTAACGCCGAAGCACGCAGCCGACGCACAGCAGACGGCCACTCTGAAGATCTCCGCCAAGGGCGCAGACGGCAAGCCGGGCATGTCGTGGATACAGGAGGTGAAGGTCTCCATTACCAAGAAGGAGCTTTCCTTCAGCGATCAGCAGCAGGTATACCGCCTGCAGGCTAGCCAGCTTTCCCACGTGAAGGAAGCGCTGGTGTCTGAGGCGAAGGGCCAGATGGTAGGCTCTGACTCCGCTGATGCTGTTGTCGATTTGAGCGGTGTTGCCTTCAATTCGTACCTGGGTGAAGAGGGAGGCAACGCCACGCTTGCCGGCATCAAGCTTGGCAGCGATGCCTCTGTGGGCGACTACACTTTGAAGAACAGCTCCATCAATGTTGCCGTCGATGCCGTTCAGCAGGTTTCCAGCGATAAGGCCGAAGGCCTTTCCATCACCGGCAAGAAGGGCGCTGGCGCAGGTGGCCAGGAGGTTTCCATCCCGCAGGGCTCTGGCTCTGAAGAGGTTTGGGTTGCCTCCGATCCGGTTGCCCAGTGGAACGGCTACAGGGTGGCGCTTTCCCTTGCCGACAAGGAAGGCAGCGACAGCCAGTACGGCGATTCCGTCAGCCTGGACTCCACCGCTAAGGGCACCTACTCCAATCAGCTGCTGTACGCCCAGGACAACGACGGCGTTATCTCCAAGGTAACCGGCATCACGTACCGACTTGACCCCGATGCTCCGCGCGTGAAGTCGTTTTCCACCGCGCAGCAGCCGAAGTCCGTTTTCTCGGGCAATTGGTTCTTCCAGGACAAGGCCGATGTGAGTGTTTCGGTTACCGACGATATCGGCGTGGACCAGTTCAGCCAGGATGTTGCGCAGCCGGGTGTTTCGGGCCTCACTTCCGAAGGCGCCAAGATCTCCTACACGGACGACCATGGCAACGAAAGCCATGAGGTAACCGACTTCAAGGTTGACGGCGCAAACGGCACGTTCCAGTTCACCATCGACGGCGACCAGGACGTGGCCGCCAAGTCGTTCGATGCAACGGTTACCGACAACGCCGGCAACACCATGAACGCCAACACCAAGGATGCGCTGCAGATCCCCGACGAGGTAATGCGCTTGGTCGCCGATGCTGCTGCGCCTGAGCTGAGCCTTACGTTCGACAACATGAACGTTGCCAACGGTAAGTACTACAAGGCCCCGCGCACCGCTACCATCACCATCAAGGAAGCCCACTTCAACTACGTTCAGCAGTACGATCCTTCCCAGGCTATTGTGAAGATCGTCGAGAACGGGCAGGCGCGCTACCTTACTCCCGATTCCTTCCAGAATGTTGCAGCCGATACCTGGCAGGCCACGGTAAGCTTCGCCAACAACTCCGACTACGAGGTGTACGCCCAGGCGACCGACCTGGTTGGCAAGTCTTCCGGCGTTAAGTCCGACGCGTTCACGGTAGACACCATCGCGCCGGCCCTGAGCGTTTCGTTCGACAACGAGAGTTCCGCCAACGGCATGTACTTCAATGCTGCCCGCACGGCAACGGTAACGGTGGTCGAGCACAACTTCGACGAAGGCCTGTTCAACATCGCGCCTACCTCTAACGGCGGCAATGGAACCGAAGTTGGCAGCGCTTCTGTAAGCGGGTGGACCAACTACGGCGACACGCATATCGCGCGCGTGACCTTCCCGGGCCAGGGCGTGTACAGCATGACCGTAACCGGCCAGGACCTTGCCACCAACCAGGCAACGGCATACACCTGCCCCGAATTCGTGGTGGACACCATCAAGCCGCAGATCTCCATTTCGGTTGGCGGCCAGGTTGACGCATCGGCGCATGCGTATGCGCAGGATGCTGCCATCGAGGTAAACGTCGACGACACGAATGTCAGCGCAGCTACCACGGTGGACATCCAGGGCATTGGCCTGGGTACTTCCACGGAAGCCTATTCGCAGGGCCGCGCCGACAGCGCTACCAAGATCACGGTTACCGCTGCCAGCCCTGCGGAAAAGCCCGAATGCGACGGCGTGTATCGCCTGAGCGTGAACGCGGTAGACATGGCGGGCAACACCGAAACCAAAACGGTTGACTGGTCGGTGAACCGCTTCGGCTCCACTTTCGTGCTTTCCGACAGCACCAAGGCGATGGTCGAAAAGCAGTACTTCAACAGCAAGGATCTGAGCGATGTTGCGGTAACCGAGATCAACCCCAGCGGTGTTTCTGCCGAGAGCATTTCCGTACAGGTTGCCAAGGGCACGAACAACTCGGTGCTTTCCAACGGCAGCGATTACACGTTCGGTTCTGCGGGCGACCAGAATGGCTGGCCTGCCTACAGCTACGTGATCTCGAAGAGCAATTATCAGCCTGGCTCCATGTATCAGACGGTGCTGCACTCGCAGGATAGCGCCGGCCATACCGCGGAAAATACGATGGCTGCCAAGAACGAAGACCGCTCCAGTTCCGCCAACATCGTATTCGCGGTGGACAACGATGCGCCTATCGTCAGCTTCACCGGCTTCGATGAGAGCGTGGTGGCCGACACCTCCCATGCGGTAAAGGTGCACATCGAGGACAACCTGCTGTTCGACCATGCGAAGATCACGGCGAACGGGGAGGACATCACGCTTAGCCGCGATGACCTTGCCAGCGGCGATTACGAGGTGGTCCTGAAGGAAAGCGCCACCGATCAGGGAATCCATGTTGCTGCCTACGATGCTGCGGGCAACGAGGCGAACGTAGATTCCGCCAGCATCTTCATCAACAGCGACCCGATTGCCCGTTGGATGCATGACACGGTTCTGTTCGTTGTGTCCATCCTGATCATCGTCGCCTTGCTTGGCGTAGGTGGTTGGGCGGGGTATCGCCACTTCGCCAAAAAACGCGAAGCAGAGTAGTGCTGTCTAGCTAGCCCCTCCCTTTCCCTGGGGCGGATCCTCTCTCTCCGCCCCAGGGGCTTCATGCTTGGCCTCTTTTTCGAAGAGAGGCCAAGCATGAGGAAAAGCCCCCTTGGTGAAAGCCTGCCCGGATGGGTGGGTGAAAGGACTTCAAATGTATTGTTCATATTGCGGGTCAAGCAATTCAGACGATAACAAGTATTGCCTGAACTGCGGTAGGCCGCTTGAAGAGAATGCCGTTCCCGCTCAGCGCGCTGCGGTGTCGGCGAGCGCCCCAGCGCCTGCTCCTGCGGCTGCCCCTGCTTCGGCTCCGTCGGCGTATTACGCCAAAGGCTGCTTCGCCTCTGCGTGGGAAGATATTCGCGGCAGCGAAGGCTGGCTGAAGAGGATGCTTCTTCTTGGCCTGATCATGTACGTCCCGATCCTGAACTTTGTCGTAACAGGCCATGCGCTTGCATGGGCGAAAGAGATCGCATGCGGCAAACGCACTCCGCTACCTAAGAAGATCTTTGCTGATGACAGTTTTGCGTCGGGTTTCTTCGTTGCCGTGATGGGCTTGCTTTTCTTCGTATCGATGATCGTTGTCTTCGTGCTGTTCTGCCTGATTCCCCTCGTTGGCTCTTTTATTGGCGCGATTGCCATCCTTGTGTATGGCGTTTTCGGTGCGATGGTGCTGGACGTTTGCGCCCTGCGCATCGGCATTTCCGGACGTTTCGGCGCCGGCTTTGATTTCTCTTCTGTGTTGGAAGCTTGTCGTGGGAACTGGGGCTCGCTTTTCTGCGCGTCGATTGTTCCCGGGTTCGTCATGCTGTTTGTCGGTAACCTTGTTTCATTTGCAGTTTCTGTTGTTGCAATGTTCCTGATTGGGGTGAATGCCGCATCGGTCCCGTTTCTTTACGGTACTACCTCCTACGGGTATGCCGCCCTTGGTGCGGGCACTGCGATAATTTACGGCCTTTGCCTGCTAGTTAGCTTGTATATCGCGTTAACCACTCTTTCCCTGACCGTCGTGGTTACCTACCGCGCGGTAGGCCATTGGGTAGGTCGCGTCGTGCCCAATTGGGCAACCGAGCTTGGCGCCCAGCCCCGCACCCAGACCTATACGGCACCGGCACAGCCTGCTCAGCAGGCTACGGGGTATTTCGTTCCGGTGGTTACCCCTGCGGCTGCTGCCCCGGCTCCCTCGCCTGTGTCGGCTCCTGCTCCTGCGCCTGAGCCCACACCCTCTCCGGCTCCCAAGCTCACACCGGCTCCGGATTCCGCTGCCGATTCGGGCACTGAGTACTTGGGCAAATCCGACAACGATAGCGATTCCTCTACGACTGTCCTTAGCGACGAGCCGGAAAAGACGCTGGTTCTTATCCGCCACGATGGCGAGGAGGTTCGCGTATCGGTGTTCCCTTCAACGTTGGGCAAGGGCACTGCTGCCGATGTGCAGATCTCTGGCAACAACAGCATCAGCCGCGTTCATGCGCGCGTTATTGCCGCCAACGGCAGCTTTGCAATTGAGGATCTTGGGTCTACCAACAAGACGTTTATCAACGATAACCCGCTTGAGGAAGGTGAACTGGTTGCCCTGCATTGTGGCGATGAGCTGAAGCTGGGTTCCGAGAACCTCATCGTTCGCTTCTAGCGATCCAAGACAAGGTGATTTTCGGCGCAGAAGGCGCGCCGTTGAAAGAAAGGAAGAATCATGTCAGACAACATTCGCATAAGCCCCGACATAATGCGTCAGCGTGCAGGCCAGTACCGCAACGAGGCTGCAACGGTTGGGCAGACCATTTCCAACATGGACAACCTCCTGAACCTTCTTCAGAGCGAATGGGAAGGCCAGTCCAGTCAGGCGTATGCGCAGCGCTATTACTCCGAGCTGAAGCCCAACTTCCAGAAGGCGAAGGAGTTGATCGAGGAGATTGCCGTTGCGCTCGATAAGACAGCGGCAAACATGGAGGATATCGACAACGACATCGCCAACAAATTGCGGTAATTAACGCAATTCCTTGTAACCCAAAGGGGAATCTTATGCTCGTAACCATCCAAACAGCAAAGCACGCCAAAACGCTTTCCCTGCCGGAAGACGGCAGGGGCGCCCATTGGCTTGCCGACGCCGAAGGCAACGCAATAGCGCTGGCCGAGGCCAAGGCCGATGGATGGCTTGTAACTCCTGAAGAGGGCTTTTCCTTCATAAGCGGCAAGGAAGCCCCCCAGGAAGGCAGCTATAAGATCCCCTTTGGGGAAACAGCCATCCTTTCGGTGGAAGGGAGCGGCATCGAGGCAACGGTGCTGTGCCGCCCTTCTGCGCAAGGCGATAAATCTTCGCGGATCATCGGCTTCTCGCGGGATGTCGAAGTTTCCATCGGGCGCGATGCCGGCAACATCATCTCGTGTGATTCGCGCTTCATGTCGTCGCATCATGCGGTGCTCAAGTACAAGGACGGCCGCTTCTCGGTTAAGGACTGCGATTCCTCCAACGGTGTGTTCGTGAATGCCAATCGTATCCAGGCGCACACTGCCGAGCAGCTTAGTGCGGGCGATGTGGTTACCATGCTGGGTCTGCGCGTGGTTGTTGGCCAGGGCTTCATCTCCCTTAACAACCCGCAGGACTCGCTTACCGTAAAGCCCAATTCCGCATTCGTCGAATACCTCCAAACCGATGAAGGCCTGGATAGGCATACCCCTGTGCCGGAAAAGCCGTATTTCTATCCAGCCCTTCGCTTCGCGCGCTTCATCGAGCGTAAAGACTTCGTGGTAGACGCGCCTCCCCAACGTGAAAAGGAAGACGACACGCCCATGGCCATGCGCATCGGCCCTTCGCTGGTTATGGCCTTGGCGTCCATCCTTTCGGCATCGGTTTCCGTGATGTTCGTGGTGGAGCAGGGCAGCAGCATGATGCGCGCCATCCCTATGGTCGCCATGGCGGTGGCCATGTTGGCGGGCAGTGTGCTGTGGCCCATCCTGAACAAGCGCTACCAGAAGAAGAAATTCGCCGAAAAGGAGCTTCAGCGCAGGGGTGCATACTCCCAGTACCTGGGCAAAATGCGCTCGCGCCTTTCGCAGGAAGAAAAGAACCAGGAAGACATCCTGCGCGAAAACCGCATTGTGGCGCAGGAATGCCTGACGCATGCGAAAGAGGCGGACTCGTTCCTTATGAGCAGGATTCCGCTGCATAAGAACTACCTGGAGCTGCGCATCGGTCGCGGCGAAGAGCCTCTGAATGCCGATATCCGCTTTCCCGACAGTCACTTCAACATCACCGAAGATGAGTTGCGCGAAGTGGTGGAGGCGTTTTCAAATGAACCGCATGTGCTAAGCGACGTGCCGCTGGGCTATTCGCTTATCGAGAACTCTCTTCTGGGCATCGTGGGCCAACGGGATGAAGTGGAGTCGTTCGCGCGCGGGCTTGTTGTGCAACTCGCCGCGCTACATGCGTATACCGATGCGAAGATTGCCGTGCTGTGCGACGGCGCTGCGCGTGACGAATGGCGCTATGCGTCGTATTTGCCGCATTGCTTCAGCGACGACAAGTCCATGCGCTTCTTCACCGCTTCGCTCGACACGGCAAATGCCCTGGGCATGTTCCTGGAAAAGGAGCTCGAGCTGCGCAAATCGGGCGATCGCGGCTTCGATGCGCGCGAAGCGAAGCCCTACTACGTGGTAATTTGCCCTTCGAAGGAGATCTTCGACAAGGCAGGCATCGTGCAGAGCCTGTTGGAGCTCAAGGACAACCGCGGCTTTTCGCTTATTGCCTGTGCTGAAGAGATGCATCAGCTGCCCAAGCAGTGCAAGATGGTGATAGGCCTGAACGGCGAAACCGGCTATCTGCTTAACCGCGACGACCCCGCGGGCGTTCGCAAGCCGTTCACGCTGGATGCCCACATCACCGATGCAGAGCTGGAAGAATTTGTGCGCGACATCACCAGCGTGCAGTTGGACATCGCCGATGCGAAAAGCGAGCTGCCCGATAGGTTGGGCTTCTTGCAGATGTTTGGCGCCCAGAACGTGGACCATCTGAACATCGCCACGCGCTGGCGCGAAAGCAACGCCGCCGATTCGCTGGCCGCCATTGTCGGCCTGGGCAACGCGGGCGACCCGTTCATGCTCGACCTGCACGAAGATTTCCACGGGCCCCACGGCCTAATTGCAGGCACCACCGGCTCGGGTAAGTCGGAGTTCATCATCACGTACATCCTTTCCATGGCGGTTAACTACTCGCCTGAGGACGTTTCGTTCGTGCTCATCGACTATAAGGGCGGCGGCCTTGCCAAGGCGTTCGACAACGAGCGCTACCGGCTGCCCCATGTTGCCGGCACCATCACCAATCTGGACGGTGCGGCCATCACCCGCAGCCTGGCTTCGGTGAAAAGCGAGCTTCAGCGCAGACAGCGCCTGTTCAACGAAACCCGCGAAATCGTGGGTGGCGACAATGTGGACATCTACAAGTACCTGGACCTGTTCCGCCAGGGCAAGGTAACCGAGCCGTGTCCGCACCTGATTATCGTGGCAGACGAGTTTGCCGAACTCAAACAGCAAGAGCCCGAGTTCATGGACGAGCTTATATCGGCGGCGCGCATCGGCCGTTCGCTGGGCGTGCATCTTATCTTGGCAACGCAGAAGCCCAGCGGCGTGGTGAACGACCAGATTTGGTCGAACTCGCGCTTCAAGGTGTGCCTGAAGGTTGCCGATGCGTCCGATTCGCAGGAGATGATTCGCCGCCCCGATGCGGCAGAGCTTACGCAGGCAGGTCGCTTCTACCTGATGGTGGGTTACAACGAGTTCTTCGCGCTGGGCCAGTCGGGCTATACGGGTGTGCCGTACAACCCCGAAGCCAGCCATGACGAACATGCAGGTGAATCGGTTGATTATGTTTCCGATTCGGGCCGTGTTCTGCTTTCGGTGAAGCCGCGCAGCGCTGTTGCGGCGGTTGACCTGGGGCCGGAGCTTACAGTGCTCATCGAGAGCATTGTGGAGATTGCCAGCCAGCAGGGCAAGCGCGCCCGCCAGCTGTGGCTGAACCCCATTCCCGCCCATATCGAACTCGAGGAAATCGAGGAGCGCTTCAACTACAACCTGCAGGAATCCTATGAGCTTAACCCCGTTGCGGGCATGTACGACAATCCTGCGCAGCAGAACCAGGGCCTGCTGACCATCCCGCTTACCGAAGGCGGCAACGCCATCGTGTACGGTGCGGCGGAAAGCGGCTCCGAACAGGTGCTGCGTTCTGCGTTGTTCTCGCTGCTGCAGGCGCATTCGCCGCGCACGCTGAACATGTACCTGTTCGATTTCGGCAGCCAGTCGTTTTCGGCGTTCGCCGCCGCACCCCAGGTGGGCGATGTGGTGCTGGTAAACGATGAGGAAAAGGTGCGCCGCTTCTTCGACTTCGCATTCGCGCTTATTGCCCAGCGCCGTGCTTTGTTCGCGCCGTACGGCGGCTCGATCGAGCGCTATTGCCAGAAGACCGAGGGATGCCCTGCCATCGTGGTGGCGATCAACGGCATCTCGGCGTTCATGGAGGCGTACGATAAGTACGAAGAGGCGCTTATCTCCTTTGCGCGCGATGCCGCTTCGGTAGGTATTCGCCTGCTGATAACTGCCGAAGGCTCTAATGCCGTGCGCATGCGTTTGCGCAACAGCTTCCGCCAGATCATGGCGTGCGACCTGGCCGACCCCAGCGACTACATGATGCTGTTCGGCTCTATGCGCGGCGTGCCCATTCCCCATGGCTATGGGCGCGGCTTGGTAAAGGTAGAGGACAGCATCCTCGAGTTCCAGGGTGCGGCGCTGTGCCCTGAAGGCGAATCGGAGTACGACTTCATCGTTTCGGAATGCGAGGCCATGGCCGAACATTCCAGCGTGAAGGCTCCTTCTATCCCCATGCCGCCTGAAACGGTAAGCGCCGAATTGCTGGCGGGCGTTCCGGTTGCTGAGGGCACGGTGCCCTATGGCGTGTATGACGACACGCTCGAGGCGGCGGTGTTCGACTTCAACGATGTGCCGCTGGCGCGGTGCTGTTTCCAGAAGCGCAAGTGCGGCAAGGATTTCCTGGCCTCGTTCTTGCCTGCGGCTGCAGCGAATGCCGAATGGGATGTTGTGCTGCTTGATATGGCGGGCCTGCTGGATGAAAAGCCCGGCGATAACGTGCGCGCCATTCGCAAGGACGTTCCCGCATTGGCGTACTTGCAGGGCCTGGTGCAGGGCGAAGTCGCAACCGGCCGAACCTTGGTGGTGGCAACCGGAATCGTGGCGTTCCTTGCCAAGAGCGATTTCACCATTGCCAGCGAAGTGAAGGAGTACCTGAAGGGCCTTCGCGGTGGCGGGGAGGTTTCCTTCCTGGTAGTGGATGCTGCGACAGACAACAACATCAATTACGAGGACTGGTTCAAGACCCATCTTTCCAACAAGGAAGGCCTGTGGGTTGGCCCAGGCGTCGATTCCCAGAGCGTTATCAACACCGTGTACAACGCGCGATTCGCCAAGGACAACCAGATGAACGAAACAAAGGGCTACGCCGTAGAAGGCGGCGCCCCGCGCCTGGTCCACCTGGTTTCCGCCGGCAGCAAGGAGGAATAACCATGATAGAAGCACCCGATTTCCTGCCCCTGGGCTCCATCGTGACCCTGAAAGGCAACAGCAAGAAGCTGATGGTTATCGGTCGTGGTCTTTATATTGCAGACAAAGGCGTGAGAGGGTATTGCGATTACTCGTTTTGCCTTTACCCGGAAGGGGTGCTTGGCGACCAGGTGATATACGCCAATACCGAGATGATCGATGAGGTTTTGTTCAAGGGTTACGATTCGGGCGAAAACGAAGAATGGTCTTCTGTGATTCGTGTGCTGTTGAAGTCGAAGGACATAAAGAAGGCTGACTTTGCTGTGAGGGATGAATGGTGAGCTCCATGACAACTGTTGCAGATTTGAATAGGCAAATGTGTGCCCTTAAATCGAAAAGCAATAATCTTTCGAGCAGCCTTACGAAAAAAACAGCGCAACTTAGCAGCATCGAAAAGGCAATTGGACAGATAGATATTGCCGAAAAGAAGCAATACGCCATCATTGACCAGCTTAATGGAATGCAGATTAGCGGGCGTTGGAAAGGCAAGCGCGCCAGCGACTTTAGGCAGTCGGTAAAAGGAAAAGGTGCGGTATGGAGTGATGCTGTTGCTGCTTATGAGGCCATTGTTGAGCGTAAGAAAATCCTGAAAGCACATAAGGAAAACCTGGAAAGCCAGATAGGAAACATAAATAGCAGCATAAACAAGAACGCTGCAGAAATAGAAAGCATTAAAAAGCAACAGCTGTTATTGAACTCGGCGAAGTAGGCAACATGTCTTCAAAAGAAATAAAGCTAGAAATCTCAAGTTTTTCGGAAGCTGATTTGCAGCTTGAAAAATCATGCAGTGATCTCATGGGTATTTCGTGGGCTCCGACTGATATTTCGTCTTCAACATCGAAGGCTATGCGCTCATTTGAGGTCTGCGTCCAAGATCTGATGGATGCTTTCAAGGACTACAGCGCGCTGTTTGAACGTGATTGCGAGAATATCTACAAGGCTGTTTCCGAGGTGAAAGACGTCGATTATCTCCTTGCCAAAAATTTTGAAGCCGATCGAAAAGAGCTGATCAACGAGCGCCACGCAGATGATATTGCGCGGGCTGTGAAGGAAGAAGAGCGTGTGAAGTGGCAACAGGAAAAAGGCGCGGAATTCTCGAACGTACGGGAAGAACAGAGCAAAGTTGATTCATCGGCTCATTTCAAGTAAGCCCCTTGTATTCAGTGTGAGGTATCTCCATGAGTGACTCGTATGTTGTTCGCTATCAGGATGTTGTAACGGTTCAGAACGACTACGCGATATTGCGGCAAAAGATAATAGATTCAATAGAGACATCCGAAGCGGCTATCGATGCAATGGTGTCTCTCGATACGTTTGGCGGTAGTGGTGCCGAGGCGATAAAGAGCTATCTTGGTGAAGTTCACCTTGAACTTTGCGGCGCTTTTCTTGCTGCCGTCAACAATTTGGCGATTAAATATGCAAAAAACTATTGCGATGAATTTGGGAATAGCCCTGTTCAGGATGCTTCCTTTGGTTCTTCTTGGACATATAAGGGGATGGAGTCCGCCGAGAACAAGCTGAAGCAGCTTGTAAGGGATGATTGCGAAGATGTTAAGGGCTACATCAAAGAGGCGTTGTTGTATTCCAGCGAAGCTGGCTGCCCCATTGAATCCATTGACACATCTCTGTTCGAGCAAGACTGCTCGAATGAAAGGCGACTCACAAAAGAAGTCAGGAAAGGTGTCAGCGATATAGAGAAGGGGGCCGAGAATGCCTTTTCTTCGCAAAGCGACGTCCAAGCGCTATTGGTGGGATTGTCGGGCATGGTCGGTAAGTATGCTTGCAACGGGGCGAGCATCACGTCATATAAGTCCGGGAGTTTTTCCGCTGCCTGCAAAAAGTCAGGCTTTTCTTCCTTGCTGAAGAAGACGAGGTCCTATAACGAAAAAAATCTTCAGGGCTATTTCGACTCGTTAGAGTTTTCCTCGCAGTTGGAGCTCAATGCGCTTACGAACGATATCGATAAGAAACTCGAACAAAAAAAGTATTGGCAATGGCTCAGTTTCGTTTGCACATTAATTGAGTGGGGAGGTTCGCTTACAGCTATTTTTTCCGCAGGTGCTGCTATTCCCCTTATTGTTGCGATTCTTAAGTTCGGCTTAAATTCCGCTGACTTGCTAGAAGCTGGCGCTGATTTGAGCTATGACGGCCTAGACAAGTACAAGCTGGAGGACTTCGAGGTTGTTGACGAAGGGGGTGTAAAGGTCATAAAGGTAGGTGAAAAGGTCCTCACGAAATTGTCGGACTATCGCGAACTTGAAAGCATATATATCAATGAAGGGGATGACGGCGTTTGGCGCTACCTCTTCAATGGCGATGGAAGTGACGCCTGGGAAGAGATAAAGAAGCAGATCCTATCAGCAGGAGGCGAGGAATTCGCTGCGGAAATCAAAGCGCTAGAAACCTATTGCAAAGCGGGCAACGACTTGATGGATTTTGATTTGGAAGGCGGCGTGTCCGTCGGCTCTATGACCGCTGCTGTGTCTCCGATTGCGGAGAATCGTATCAAGTCCTTGGATTCCGAAGCCCAGGTGAAGGCCGAGCGAATCGACGAAGTAGCTGAAATGCGGGAAGCGACACTCGGTCATCCCGCTGAAGAGGTCAAATACTCCAAGGCTCAGCATGCCAAGGCGATGGAGGGCGGGAATTGTGCGCTCCTAGAGAAGAGCGAACCGTACGTTGATTACGACCCCGTGAATAAGGTTATTCGCGAAGGCGCTGGTGCTGATCAATCCAAATCAGACCCAACGACACCAAACTGGGATGCGGGATTAAACAACGGTTCGGACTCCAAACCAGGTGGATACAGTTCTAAGGGAGGCGGGGTTTGGTGATTGAGCCAACGAGCGTATGCGTTGTAGAACAGCATTCTTCGCTGTGGAGCGATTTGGATTTTGATTGGTGATCCCCTATGAGCGATAAAACCTTATTCAGCGTTACCCTGCCTGCAACGGGCAAGTCCTACGATTTTTGGGTGCCCAACAGCATGCGCATGATAGACGTCAATCGCCTTGTTGCCGAAGCCATGCAGACCATAGAGCCCGACTATTTCACCAGTTCGAACGACTCTGCGCTCATGTATCTGCGCACGGGCCAGCTGCAAAACCCCGCAGCAACGGTGGGCGAGATCGGCTTCACTGATGGCGACAGGTTCGCATTGGTGTGATGCGGCGTGAAGATCAAGCAGAAAAGCTCACGGCGGCGCCATAGCCTGTCAATCGAAACCACGGCAGAAGAAGAGCTTGCCTACGCCGAGGCGGAATGCGTAAGACAGGGCTGCGACGAAACGCTGCTCACGTTTTCCTACACCAAGAAGGGCAAGGGCTACAAGTTCGTGTACTACGTAGGCACGGCGGTGCCCGTCATGGAGTACCTGGAAAACCCCATACCAGACGAGTATTTCGATTCCATCCTGGTTTCCTTCCTGCGGCTGTTCCGGGCGTGCGAAACCAACGGCCTTTCTTCTCAGCGCGTTTCCTTCAGGCCGGAGCACGTGTTCTTCGATCCGGCACACTACACCTTGAAGTTCGTGTACTGCCCGGTGCGTCAAACCAGGCAGCAGTTCTCTGAGGCGCCGAAAGCGCTGGCGCTCATCGCGGAAAAGGTTGCACAGGGCAGTTCGAAAATAACGACCAAACCCGCCAGGGTGTTGGACTATGCCCGTCGCTCCGCCATCTTCTCGTGGGTGGACTACGAGCGTTTCCTTCAGGGCATTGGCGTGCTGGAGGGCAATCGCGAGGATCCGTCGGCCGAATGGTCGGACGGTAAGCGGGACACCTCCCGCATCGATGCGCGCGATAGCTACGGCTTCAACTTCGCCGAGCTTGGCCGTCCCGCCAAGCCGGCGGAAACCGTTTCGCCTTCAGCAAACAGGGCCGGGAAAAGCTACGGTCTGTTGCGTGTGGAAGATGGAATGACATGGCCCTTGATCGAAGGGGAGATGCTGGTCGGCTCTTCGGAAGAATGCGACCTGCGCCCATCGGGTGTTCCGGGCCTAAGCCGAAGGCACGCGGTTATACGGTGCAGCCACGGGCAATGCAGCATTAAGGACCTTGGCTCAACCAACGGCACGGTAGTGTACGGTCGCCGCCTGCAGCCGAATGTGTTCGTGAAGGTGGGCTACGGCGAAGAGATCGAGCTAGCGAAGACGAGGTTCAGATTGACGGAGGTCGGGTAGATGGGCGAGATCAAATCAAGGGCAGACGTCGCCAACAACTGCGCAAGCAATATCGAGCGCTCTGTTTCGCCCGTCTCCCTCCGGGGGCTGGCGGGCGCTGTCGGAAAGGGGAGGTCATGGTAGAGGAAAACGCGAGCGTCGAAGAGGCCGTTGCCGCCCTCGATGTCTTCTATGTAGGCACGGTGGTGCGTCTTGAGGGCGCCGAGCGTGACATCATGATCGTGGGCTATGGCGGCAAGGGAACCGATGGCAGCGTCCATGACTACATCGGCGTGCCGCATCCATTCGGCCTTATGGCTGCCGATGCGCTGATGGCGTTCGATGCAAGCCAAGTTGTGGGCGTTCAGTTCTTCGGCTACGGCAACGCGCCAGCCCAAGAGTACGTGGCCAAGATAGCCCACGCCTGCGAGTCGGGTGAGCTCGATCTCCCCATGCTCTCGGGCGCCGCCCCTGAGCAGGATCCGGAATAGAGGCTGGCATGATGGGCGACTATATCAGTTCAAAGACGTCGAAGGCGAACTCTTTCGCCGATCGAATAGCAAGCGCTGCGGAGGGTTTGAGCATCGAGTCCCTGTACGGCGTCGACGACGACAACACCCTTGCTGAAAGCGGGGTGTACAACACCTGCAACTCGATCAGGGAAACGCTTGCCACGTTGCAGCAGGCGCTTCGGTCGGACGCGGAGAATATCCGCATGGCAGCCGCGGTTATAGATCAGGCCGACTATGAAACGGCGCAGGCTTGGGGCAAGGAATTCGCGGAAAAGTCCGGTCTTGACGATTACTTCGGATCCAGGTGATTCACGTGGACGAAACGGACAAAGCGCAAGCTGAGTTGGGGCTTCTTGAGAACAGCCTGGAGCAATACCGACAGGGCCTTTCCCGCCTGGACCGCAGCCGCGACCTACTGGCTCAGAACATGGAGGCCATCAAGAGGTGGCAAGGGTCGTTCTCGGAGCCATTGGAGAAGTTTCCCGGCGGCATCGACCTTGTAGGTCAGACCGATTCGGAAGCACGGAAAGCAATGTCTGAGTTCCAGGAGCTCTACGACGGCGCAAGGTCGGAGTACCTGGAAGCCCAGAAGAGGATCGAAGCAGAGATAGAGACGAAGAAGAGGGAGCTTGCCTCGAGCAGGCCGGCTCCCGAAAGCGCGAAAGGAGGTGGCTCAGATGTCGATTGAGATACGGCCTACGGCAGTTACCTCGCAGATCGAAGAAAAGGCTCGCATCTTGCGGGCGGCCAGGAACTCTCTGGACCAGGTTGAGGTTGCGCTTAACGAGTTTGCGAGTTCCGAGGATTCGTTGAAGGGCGCCGGTTACGACGCCGCTCGCGCGCATATGGGCGAGTACAGCGTGCTCATCGAGACCGTAAGAAGGTCGATAGACACAACGCTCGATGCAGACGGCGTGGTGCGGAGGGCCTTGGACGCTTTCGGTGGCGCCGGTCGCGTGAGCGAAGAGGAGTGGCGCCAGAAGCTCAACGAGGCGGAACAGCAGATCTCGTCGCTCCGGGCGCAGGCAAACTCCCTGGTGCAGAGCACGTCACCCGTTGCGGCGGGGTTGGAATGCGAGCTGATGTCCATCAACGGCTCGATTCAGGCTTGGCGCAGGCAGGCGAACGAGGCGGGAAGGATGCTCTCCCGCATTTACAGCTACTGCGAGGAAACCAACGGGGCGCACGAGGGCAAGGTCGAGCAGATCAACGCGATGGCCGCGGCGGGCGCCGTCCAGTTCGCCGGATGCAAGTTCTCCGTTTCCGGTGGCGCCGTGTCCTGGAGCGTCATCGACCACAGCGCTTGGTTCAATCGGGAGGTCTACGATTCCTGCATGCCGCTCATCGATCGCGTTTACGGTGATGTTTCGAGTGTAGTGCTCGACAACCCAGTTGCCGATTCCATCGCCAACTGGTGGAGCGAAAACGGTACTACCGTTAAGAACGTCGGTAAAATTGCTTTTGGCGTTATCGGAGTAGCAGCGGGTGTTGCGATGGTAATGTCTGGCGTCGGTGCTCCAGCCGGCATTGCCGCGCTTGCGTATATCGGGGGGACGATTGGTGCTACCTATGGCTTCCTTGATGCAGCTTCTGGTCTTGCGGGCCTCGGTAGCGGTTCGGAGTGTGACTGGGAATCAGACCTTGCGCATGTGGCAGCCACTGCTACGGGAGCTGATGCAAACGCCGTTGAGGCAGGCATCAATGGATTCGGTACCGTTGTCAATCTTGTCAATGTCGCAAAGCTCCCCGCTAATGTCGGGAGACTGCTGGATTCTTCGAAAGACTTATATGGGCTTTTGAAAACGACCAAAGTAGGTGAATCGGCGACTCCGGGTGTCGTCTCTAGTGGCGCGGTGAGGACTCCTCTCACGGTCGTCTCAGGTGAAGCGGCGCTAAAGAAGAAAGTCGCTCAAGACGCCATAGATCTTGTCGGAGACCTCGAAGATCCGTTCGATTTGGTGACGAGTGTATCGGACGGGCTGACTGCAGCAAAAAACAAGGAAAGGAGCTACGATGCCTATCGCGCGAATGTTGCCCTTGGGCACGGTCTTTAAGCCCAAAGAGTCCAATCCGGGTTGGGAAAAGTTGAGATACATCGTGACCGGATATTTCTCCATTTCGAAAGACGGGAAAACGGACTATGACTACACAATAACCCCTTGGCCTCTCGGCGCCATTCGGATCGAAGGCGGGGGTGAGGAGATTTTTTGGTCCTGCTGCGAAGATGTCATTGGCGAGATTGAGTCCCTAGGCGCCGTGTCTGAGGAAAACTGCTCGTGGATAAGCAAGACCTTGGACGAGATGATCGGGAGAAGCGATGCTTGCTCCCCGCTAGCGGAAGGCAAGGAGTCGATGTCGCTTTTTTATGGCGACCTGCCTTGCACGATATCTACCCGGGAGTTGCAGCCTGGCGAGATGCTCCCCCTGGGCTCTGTTGTCTCTGAATGTCTACATCCCGAGCAGAAGGCAATGATCATTCAGCATTCGGGAAGGAATACCAGCACCGGAAAGAAGCATGACTACTGCGTTTGCCCTTGGCCGCAGGGTGCGGATCCGGGCGATAAACACCTGTACACGCTGAACCATGACGAGATAACCGCCGTTCACTTCCGCGGGTACGAGAACGCTCTTTCTCAGGAGCTGGCCAAGCGCCTCGAGAAGAAGCGTCGAGGGTCTCTGTTTTCCCGTATCTTTGGAAAGGCAAGCGAATGGTAAACGAGGGTGCCAATGCCAAAGGGTCCTCTCTTGCCACCAATGTCTTTTGCGTCGGCATGGTGGCGTGCCTGGGAACGGGTTGGGGTGATGAGCTTTGATGGCGATGGGGATGCCAATTCTTGCTGGAGGCCTGGTTGCTGCGTATTGCGGACGGGCGTTGGTTTTGCCGACTTCGGTGATGGCGGCGATGCGGGTGGAGATTAAGCAAAGCCACTTGCTGTAATCGACGGCCGAGCAAGGGCGGGACCACCTAGCAGTTCCGCCCCAGCTTTGTGTGAGACCAAAATCCGGAGCTCTTGATTTGAGCGTTATGGCTCAAAAAGTGCGTCTCACCGCCTGAACTCCGTGGGCATGCGGGCTCGTTCCAGTCGATGCCGCAGCCGTAGCCGCCGCCTTCCTTTCCGCTCGCCTAATTTGATGCTGGCGAGATTCGCCCTGGCGCATCCAGCCCTGCGCCGCAACTCCCGCAGCCTCCACCGCCCTGCTTTACGCCGCAACCCCACGGCCCCCGCCGCTCCGCGCTGTCAAAATATCCCTATAATGCGCGCTCGCGCAGGAAAACGGCCCCGACTTGGCGAAATCTTCCTACTTTGCGCGCTACGACAGCGGTAATTCGCCATCAGCGCGGTCTTAGCGTGCAAAGTAGGCATATCTTGCCAGCTTCGGCTGTCGCAGCGCGCATTATGAGGATATTTCGCCAGATAGGGGCCTATTTCCTGCGCAAGCGCGCAAAGTAGCGGTTTTTCGCCATTCCGGGATGCATCCGCTTCATGCGCGCCGGGGCACATCCACCCCAAGCGGCCTGAGCACGCCCGCTCCAAGCGCGCCATAGTGCCCGCCTCGAATGCGCCGTCGAGGTATTGGGGCACTTCGAAACCGATCGTGCTGGCGGTGCTCCTGGCAGCGTTTTCCCTCAAAAAGTTAACTCGTATCACCCTTAATAGTTTGCTTGCTTTAGTACTCTACTGTGGTAAAGTGGATGCATCGGAATGGCGTGGGTGGCAGCCGCCCATGCGCTGACGTTGGGGCTTGCCGTGGCTGCCATTCGCGTGCCGACGTTGAGGCCCGCTGCGGTCGTCAACCTCGCTCCGGTGTCGGGTTCGGCTCCGCACTCTGGTGCCGAATGCGGCTGTGGCCGCTACCTGCTCGCTGGCATTGGCTTTGTCCGCGCGTTGGGGCTGGGGCCTGCTGTGGGACTTGGCCGCGCGTTGGGGCTGGGGCCTGCTGTGGACTTGGCCGCGCGCCGGGGTTGGGGCCTGCTGTGGCCGCCTGCGCGCCGGCGCCGACTCGGCCGTGGCTTCGCTCGGCCGTGGCTTCGCTCGGTCGCGATGCCCCCGACCACGCCAAGCCCTTCCGATGCATGAAAAGGCTGTAAACGTACCCGTTCCCGTTGGGGCGCACGCCGCAACGGGGCATAATAAGAAGGTTCAAAACCGGCGGCGTTCCGGCGCCGCATTATAAGAAAGAAGGATCATGAACTACGTCACCCCGGTTGGTTTCCGCGATGTGATGAGCGACGAGGCTCTGGTGCGCGAAGACCTTACGGCGCGCGTCCGCGCATGTTTCGCGGCGAAGGGCTATCGTCCGGTGGAAACGCCCACCCTTGAAGTGCTCGATGTGATGGAAGCGGGCGGCCATGTGCCGGAAGCCCCCTTCAAGTTCTTCGATTCCCACGGCGACCTTCTGGCCATGCGCCCTGACGTAACCATGCAGATCGCCCGCATGTGCGCCACGCGCGGCATCGCCGCCGAAGAGCCGCTGCGCCTTCGCTATACCCAGCGCGTGTTCCGCGAGAAAACGGCCGAAGCTGCAGCTCGCGAGCTTACCCAGTGCGGCATCGAGTGCATCGGCTCCGCTGGCAAGGAAGCCGACGTCGAGCTGGTGAGCCTCTTTGCCGCGGCCCTTACCGAATGCGGGCTGGAGGAATTTACCATCGCCCTGGGCTCCGCCGGCGTGCTGCGCGACCTGCTTGCCGCGTCCAACGCCTCCGACCAGTGGCAGGCCGCCGTCCTGCAGGCGTACCACACCTCGAACTTCGTGTACCTGGGCGAATTGGTTTCCGCCGCAGAGGCTTCCGCTTCCGGCGCCGCCCAGCAGGCCAACAAGGACTTCAAGCTGGCCGACCCGGCGCTTGCCAACCCTGGCAACGTGATCCCGGCCATCGCCCAGGCCATCTTCGCGCTTTCCCGCCTGCGCGGCGGCAAGCAGGCGCTGTCCCAGGTGCGCGCGCTGCTCGAGCCTCTGGGCTGCGCCAAGGGCGTAGGCGAGCTCGAGGAAGTCTACGATGCGCTGGTCGCCGCCGGCCTGGAGGGCAAGCTGCTCATCGACTTCTCGGTTATGAGCTCGTTCGACTACTACACCGGCCTAGTGTTCGAGGTGTACGCGCCGGGCTTGGGCTCGCCCCTGGGAAGCGGCGGCCGTTACGACAACCTGCTTGCCCAGTACGGCGCCGCCGAGGTTCCGGCTGCGGGCTTCGCCTTCTACCTGGAGCAGGTCATGGCCGCGTTGGAAGCCTCCCAGCAGAAGCGCCCGCTGCGCATCGCCGTCCCCAAGGGCTCGCTCAAAGACGACGCCATCGCAACGCTCGAAGCCGCCGGCCTGGATGTGACGGGGCTGGCCGACGCCGGGCGCACGCTCATGCTGCGCAACGGCGACGTGGAGTACATGTTCGTGCGCCCCACCGATGCCCCGGTGTTCGTGGCGCTGGGCGCCGCCGACTGCGGCATCTGCGGCGAGGACTCGCTTATCGAGGCATCGCCCGAGGTGGTGGAATTGGCCGACCTGAAGTTCGGCGGCTGCCGCTTCATCGTGGCCGAATCGGCCGGCACCACCGAAGCGGTGGAGAGCCGCTACCGCAAGCTGGGCTCCATCCGCGTGGCAACCAAGTACCCCAACATCACGCGTTCGTACTACGCGAAGATCGGCACCCCGGTGGAAATCGTGAAGCTCCACGGCAACATCGAGCTGGCACCCATCACCGGCATGGCAGAGCGCATCGTGGACATCACCGCAACAGGCACCACCCTGCGCGAGAACAACCTGGTGGTGGTAGACGACGTCCTTGCCTCCACCGCGCGCTTCTTCGCGAACCCGTGCTCGTACCGTACCAACCCGCGCGTGGGCGAACTGGCCGACGTGCTTTACTCGCAGGCTAAGGAGAAATAGCAGATGAGAAGGATAGAACTCGCACCCGGCCAGGTATTCGAAGACAAGATGCTCAACCGAATCGGCGCCTTCAACGCCGATGCCCTGGTTGCCGCAACCAACATCGTCGAAGACGTGCGCACGCGCGGCGACGAGGCGCTGCGCGAGTACACCGCCAAGTTCGACGGCGTGGAGATGGAGCAGTTCCGCGTTTCGCAGGACGCCATCGACGAGGCCCTGGCCAAGGTTGACTCGAAGGTCGCCGCCGCCATCCAGCACGCCGCCAAGCAGATCCGCGACTTCCACGAGCGCCAGAAGCAGCAGGGCTGGTTCACGCTGCGCGAAGACGGCGCGCTGGTGGGCGCCAAGATCGAGCCGCTCGATTCCGTAGGTATCTACGTGCCGGGCGGCCGCGCGCTGTATCCTTCCTCCGTCCTGATGAACGCCATCCCCGCCGCCGTTGCCGGCGTGAAGCGCATCGTGTGCGTGACCCCGCCCACCAAGGACGGCTCGCTCGATTCCGCCATCTTGGAGGCCTGCCGCGTTGCCGGCGTCACCGAGATCTACGCGGTGGGCGGCGCCCAGGCCGTCGGCGCACTGGCCTACGGCACCGAGTCCATCAAGCCGGTGGACAAGATCACCGGCCCGGGCAACGCCTTCGTGGCCGCGGCGAAGAAGCTGGTCTCGGGCGACGTGGGCATCGACATGGTTGCCGGCCCCTCCGAGGTGTGTGTGGTGGCCGACGAGTCGGCCCTGCCCGAGCTGGTGGCCATCGACCTCATGGCCCAGGCCGAGCACGACCCGCTGGCCAGCTGCTACCTGGTAACCTTCAGCGCCGAGTACGCCGATGCCGTTGAAGCGGCCATCGCCAAGCACATGGAAGGGTCGTACCGCGCCGAGATCACCACGGCCTCGCTGGAGAACCGCGGCCTGGTGGTGGTGTGCCCCGACATGAACAGCGCCATCGAAACCGTGAACGTCATCGCGCCGGAGCACCTTGAGCTGCACCTTCCCGACGCCATCGACCTCATCGGCTCCATCCGCCATGCCGGCGCCATCTTCCTGGGCGAATGGACGCCCGAGGCAGTGGGCGACTACGTTGCCGGCCCGAATCACACGCTGCCCACCGGCGGCACCGCGCGCTTCTCCAGCCCGCTTTCGGTGGACCAGTTCGTGAAGAAGTCCAGCGTGCTGCAGTACTCGCCGGCCGCCCTCATGGCCGACTCCGAAGCCGTTATCACCCTGGCCGACCACGAGGGCCTGTGGGCCCACGCCCAGAGCGTGCGCCTGCGCCGCCAGCTGGTGGAACAGGCCTTCGAGCAGCAGCAGGCCGCAGGCGTCGGCGAAGCGGGGGCGAACTAGCATGCACAGCGTACGCGCATCGCAGCCCAACCTGGACGGCATCACCCCGTACGACCCGAAGTACCTGCCGGCGAGCATCTACCTTTCCGCGAACGAGAACCCCAGCAACGTCCCCGAGGAAGTGCAGCTGGAGATCCGCAAGGCGCTGAAGGGCTTTTCCTTCAACCGGTACCCCGACCCGCTGGCCAACGAGCTGCGCGACCTTATCGCCGAGGCCAACGGCCTTTCCCGCGACAACGTGCTGCTGGGCAACGGCGGCGACGAGCTGCTGTTCAACCTGGCGCTTTGCTGGGGCGGCCCGGGGCGCAAGTTCCTGAACGTGCCGCCGACGTTCTCGGTGTACGAGGCCAACGCGCGCCTTACGGGCACCGAGGTGGTGAACATCCCGCGCAAGGAGAACTTCGACATCGACGAGGAAGCCGTGCTTTCCCGCATGGCCGAAGGCGACATCGACTTCGCGGTTATCACCAGCCCGAACAACCCCACCGGCAAGATGGCCAGCGAAACGTTCCTGAAGAAGCTGCTCGATTCGTCCGATGCGCTTGTCATGGTTGACGAGGCGTACTTCGAGTTCAGCCGCTTCTCCATGCGCCCGTACCTGGACCAGTACGAGAACCTCATCATCCTGCGCACGTTCTCGAAGGCGTTCAGCCTGGCGGGCGTCCGCATGGGCTACGTGCTGGCGAACCCGGGCGTTATCCGCGAGTTCCTGAAGGTGCGCCAGCCCTATTCAGTGGATTCCGCTTCCCAGGCCATCGCCACCGCGGTGTTCAAGAACCGCTCGCTGTTCGTGCCGGGCATCAACCAGATCATCGAGCAGCGCGGAATGCTCATCGAAGAGCTGAACAAGCTACCGGGCGTGACGGCCTTCGACTCCGACTCGAACTACGTGCTGTTCCGCGTTGCCGGCGCCGACAAGGTGTGGGAGCAGCTGTACGGGCGCGGCGTGCTGGTGCGCGACTTCTCGCACGCGCAGTACCTTGCCGACTGCCTGCGCGTTTCGGTGGGTTCGCCCGAAGAGAACAAGGAATTCCTGGCCGCCTTGGCCCAGATCCTGGATGAACGGGGGTAAACCTGATGGCAGATAGCCGCAGCGCGAAGATCACGCGCACCACGAAGGAAACCGATATCAGCCTTGAGCTGGACATCGACGGCGTCGGCACGACCGACATCGACACCGGCATCGCCTTCTTCGACCATATGCTGGATGCCTTCGGCAGGCACGGCCTGTTCACCCTGAACGTGAAGGCCAAGGGCGACATCGAGGTGGACGCCCACCATACCGTTGAAGACGTGGGAATCGTGCTGGGCAAGGCGTTTGCCCAGGCCATGGGCGAAAAGCGCGGCATCAACCGCTTTGCCTCGCAGTACCTTCCCATGGACGAGACGCTGGTGCTTGCGGCGGTTGACATCTCCGGCCGCGGCCAGCTGCACTGGGACGTGGACGTTCCGCTGTGCCTGCTGGGGCAGTTCGACGCCTCGCTTGCCAAGGAGTTCTTCATCGCGTTCGCCACGAACGCCGGCGTAACCCTGCATGTTCGCATGCTTGCGGGGGAGAACGCGCACCACATCGTGGAGGCCTGCTTCAAGGCGGTCGGCCGCGCCATGTGCCAGGCGCTCGAGGTGAACCCGCGCATCGCCGGCCAGCTTCCCTCCACCAAGGGGATGCTGTAGGCCGGTTGCTGCTGTGCGTGCGGGCGGCCGCGGGCAAGGTGACCTGTGGCGCTGCTGTGCACGGGCGGCCGCGGGCAGGCGGTGCCCGGATAGCTGCGGGCGGCCGCGGGCAGGCGGTGCCCGGATTGCCGGTGCGGCCTGGAGCGCCCAAGCTGCCCGCCTGCCGGGGCAGCCGAAAACCGGGAAGCGCCCGCCTGTTCTTTTCGGGCACAACGCAGACGAAACATTGGTGCGCTAGGGTAGGGAAGAAACCGAGTCGGCCGAAAGGTTGTTAGATAGATGATCGCAGTCGTTGACTACTGCAAGGGAAACCTGAAAAGCGTGGAGCGCGGCCTGAGGGCTGTGGGCGGCGATGCCCATATCACCGATGACCCGCAGGTCATAGCCGCGGCCGATGCCGTGGTCCTGCCCGGGGTGGGCGCCTTCGCCGACGCTTCCGCCACCATGCTGCAAACCGGCCAGATGGAAGCCGTGCGCGCTGCCCTCAAGGCAGGCAAGCCGTTTTTGGGCATCTGCCTGGGCGAGCACCTGCTGTTCGAAAACGGCGTGGAAGGCGCCGGCGGCCCTGGTGCCGATGGCGCTATGGGCGATGCCGACCTGCCCGAGGGCCTGGGCGTCATCCCCGGCACGGTAGTGCGCATGCCCAACGTGGATGCGGAAGGCGCGTCGTACAAGGTGCCGCATGTGGGCTGGAACTCCGTCGAGTTCGAGGAAGGCGCCTGCCCGCTGTTCGAGGGCATCCCTTCGGGCGAGTTCTTCTACTACACGCACAGCTACATCGCACCGGAAAACGAGTGCACGGTGGCAACCACCACGCACTCGGTGACGTTCCCCTGCGCAATGCAGAAGGGCAACGCGTTCGGCGTTCAGTTCCATCCCGAGAAATCGTCCGATGCCGGCGCCAAGGTGCTGGCGAACTTCCTGAAGGTGGTGGAGGCCGCCAAGGGCTGAGGGCCAAGGCGGCGGGGGAAGGCTGAAGCGGGGCATCAGCCCTCGCGGGCCTCACTGCAAAGGGGTGCACCGAAAGCCCTTGCGGCCCTTCATCGTGTCTACCCGCCGCGAAGGGCGTTGCGACAGCCCCAGCCCCTTCCTGCACCACCATCTGACCAGCGCAAACAACAGCGAAAGGCTACGAAATGGATCTGCTTCCTGCAATCGACATCCTGGGCGGCAAAGCGGTTCGCCTGGCGAAGGGCGACTACAACGCCGTTACCGTGTACAACGACAACCCGGTTGCGCAGGCGGCCGAGTTCAAGGAAAAGGGCGCTTCCTGGATCCATGTGGTGGACCTGGACGGTGCCCGCAGCGGCATCCCCGAGAACATCGATGCCATCGAGCGCATCATCAAGGAAACCGGCCTGAAGATCGAGGTGGGCGGCGGCATCCGCAACCTGGAGACCATCGATCGCCTTGCGGCAGCGGGCGTTTCGCGCGTGGTCCTGGGCACCACCCTGGTAACCAACCCCGAGTTTGCCAAGCAGGCGCTGGCGAAGTACCCCGATATGCTCACGGCCGGCATCGACGCCAAGAACGGCGAGGTGGCGGTTGCCGGTTGGCGCGAGGGCGCCGGCGTCCCGGCCGAAGAGCTTATCGCCGAGGTGGGCAAGCTCGGCTTCAAGCACCTGGTGTACACCGACATCTCGCGCGACGGCATGCAGACGGGCATCGACGCGCAGCGCTACGTGGAGGTGGCGCGCGTGTTCGGCAACCCGGTAATCGCATCGGGCGGCGTTGCCAGCATCGAAGACGTGAGGAACCTGGCCGCCGTCGCCGATTCCGTCGAGGGCGTTATCGCCGGCCGCGCGGTGTACGAGGGCTCGCTCGATGTGGAAGAGGCGTGCAGGCTCTGCGGGGAAACGCGCTAACCAGCCCATCCCGCTCTGCGACCGCCGGGGCCGTTCGAGCTTCGCGGTTGCGCTTCGGCCTGCCAACGCCCAACCCGGCGGCCGGCAATGCGATGAAAGGAAACCAATGCTTACCAAACGCGTGATACCTTGCATGGACGTGAAGGACGGCCGTGTGGTGAAGGGCGTGAACTTCGTGAACCTGCGCGACGCGGGCGACCCCATCGAGCTTGCCCAGCGCTACGACGAGCAGCGCGCCGACGAGGTGATATTCCTGGACATCACGGCAACGCACGAAGGCCGCGCCACCACGGTGGATATGGCCAGCCGCGCCAGCGAGGAGCTTCACCTGCCCTACTGCGTGGGCGGCGGCTTCCGCAGCGTTGCCGATATCCGCACCATGATCGCCGCCGGCGCCGACAAGGTTTCCGTCAACTCCGCCGCCATCGCCGACCCCAGCCTTATCACCACGGCCGCGGCCGCGTTCGGCACCCAGGCCATCCTGTGCGCCATCGACGCCAAGCAGGTGCCCGGCAATCCCAACAAATGGGAGGTGTACGTGCACGGCGGCCGCAAGAACACCGGGCTCGACGCCGTTGAGTGGGCGGCTGAGGCCGCCAAGCGCGGTGCCGGCGAGATCCTTCTTACCAGCATGGACCGCGACGGCAGCAAAGACGGCTTCGACCTGGCCCTTACCCGCGCGGTTGCGCGTGCGGTGAACATCCCCGTCATCGCCTCGGGCGGCGTGGGGAAGCTGGAGCACTTCGCCGAGGGCATCATCGAAGGCGAGGCCGATGCGGTGCTGGCCGCCAGCGTGTTCCACTTCGGCGAGCTCACCGTGCGTCAGGTGAAGGAGTACATGCGCTCCCAGGGGATTCCCGTCCGCCTGTAACGGTTGTATGGTGCTTCGTTACGCTTTCACGCGTTCGATGCACGCAAGCGTATGATTCCTCCCATGGCAAAGCAGCTCACAACAAATGAAGTAAACCGTAGGATCGGCCTTAACCGCGCCAGCTACATGGAGATGTTCTTCGATATGGTGTTCATGTTCTGCATGCACTATATCATCCCCGAATCGTCGGGGTCCTCCGACCTGGTGATAGGCGCCACGGAGTTCTACACCTTCTGCTTCACCATGGCGCTTGCCCTGCAGATCTGGGTGAACACCACGGTGATCATGAACCGTTTCGGCGAGGGAAGCCCGGCCGATGTCGCCTTGATCGTGGTGAACGTGCTGCTGGTTGCCACCATGTTCGGCTCTGCAACCCCCGAATGGGAATGGTACTTCGTCTTCAACGTCTGCTGGATGCTTCTTTTGGCGAACCTCGCCGCCCACCTGTTCATCCGCATGAGGAAGCTGGGCGGCTCCAACCCTCCTCTCAAGCGCGCGCTCAAGCACGCCTTCTGCATTATGTTCGGGCAAGTTGCCCTTATCGCCATCAGCATGTTCATGGATAAGTTCTGGGGGTCTCAGTGCTGCGTGTTTGCGGTAGTCCTGGGTGTATTCACCTGGTTCAGGATCGTCAACTGCCCCATGAGCACTCGCGAATGCCGGCATATCGTCGATCGCGGCCCGCTGGTGATCATGGTGTGCTTCGGCGAATCGCTGGTGGAAGCGGCAACCTTCATGAACGAGAGCGGCCATGCGCTTTCCGGCGCGTTCTACGTGCTTGTCGTGATAGCGATGTTCCTGATCTACCTTATCGAGCACGGCCGTGCGCTTGATACCGGCAAGCTCGGTAGCGGGCTTTTCTACCTGGTGGTAACCGGCACCCAGACGTTCCTGCTTGCCTGTATCGCCTTCGCCTTCAACATGATGATCTACGGAAGGGAGCTTTGGATCATGGACGGCAGCGTGTTCTTCAGCCTGAGCGTTGCCGCATTCCTGCTCAGCTTCATCCTCTACAAGCCCCTGAACAAGAAGGGGCGCATCAAGGGGCTGAAATGGGAATTGGCACGTGTTGCTGCCTGCCTGGGATCCATATCCCTTTCGGTGCTCCTGTTCAGCTCTGCCGCATCCACGGTTTTGCTGGTTCAGATCAGCTCGAAGGTCCCCAACCTGTCCGATGATGTGCTGTTGGGCGTTTCCACGTTCATCGGCTTGGTTTCCGTTGTCATCGTGCTGGTGCTGGATTGGCGCAACTACGGCAAGCCGCCGACGGGCGCCTTGCGCACGTTGTACGGGAACAAGGAATAGCGAACAACCGGAGGAACGCAGCCCATGAGCGAAAAAGAAACCGCAGCCCTTTCCATCGCCGACCTTGCCTACAACGGGCAGGGGCTTATCCCCTGCATCGTGCAGGACGTCGATTCCCGTGAGGTTCTGATGATGGCCTGGATGAACGAGGAATCGGTGCGCCGCACGCTGGAGCAGGGGACCACCTGGTTCTGGAGCCGCAGCCGCCAGAAGTACTGGCACAAGGGCGAGGAATCGGGCAACACCCAGCAGCTGGCAGAGCTCCGCTACGACTGCGATGCCGATACCCTGTTGGCGCTGGTGAAGCCCGCGGGCCCTGCCTGCCATACCGGCAACGCCACCTGCTTCTACCGCAGCTTCTAGCATGAGGCCCCTGCGAACAATGGCGCTGGTGGGGAAGGCAGCAGCCCTTTCGCTTGCTGCCGTTGCCGCCTTGGTTTCCCACCCCCGCAAGGCCGAATAGCCATGATGGGCTTCGTCCTCCCCAGCCTGGAGAGCCTGGGGGAAGAGGAGAAGGTCCGCTACCATGCGGTGTACTGCGGCGTGTGCCGCTCCATCCGCGCGCGCTACGGGCAGCGCTGCCGCCTAACCGTTTCCTACGACATGACGTTCCTGGCCATGGTGCTGGGCTCGCTGTACGAACCGGAAGAGCGTCCATCGGAAAAGCGCTGCCCGGTGCATCCTGTCCAGCGCCAGCAGGTTTCCCAAAGCGAGTTCACCGACTACGCCGCCGACCTGAGCGTGGCGCTGGGCTACCACAAGCTTTTGGACGACTGGATCGACAGCCGTTCCGTCAAGGCGCGCGTGGCCGCCGCTGCCATAGCCGTTCCCTACCGCAAGGCCTGCCGCCGGCGCCCGGCCGAATGCGAGGCCATCGAGCAGGCCATGGCCGACATCCACCAGATAGAGCAGGCGGGTTCTGCGGACCCCGATGCCGCCGCCAACCGCTTCGGCCTTCTGCTGGGGCAGCTCTTCGCTGTGAAGGATGACTTTTGGGCAACGGATTTACGGCGTTTCGGTGCAAGGTTGGGGAAATTCGTCTACGCCATGGATGCAGCCGTGGATCTACGGCAAGATCAAGAAGAAGGAAATTACAACCCGTTCATCGCGGCACAGCGCAGCTTCAACAGCTTGCGGGAAGACCTCGAGCTGCTGGCCGCCGACATGGCGGATGCGTTCGAGCGGTTGCCGTTGGAGCGCGATGTGCATGTGCTGCGCAGCGTGCTGTACTCGGGAGTGTGGCAGCGCTACAACGTTGAAGAGAGCAAGGTAGGAAATGATGAAGGACCCGTATGAGGTTCTGGGCATAAGCCGCGGCGCTTCGGCGGACGAGGTGAAGAAGGCGTACCGCAAGAAGGCGCGCGAGAACCATCCCGACCTGAATCCCAACGACCCTAAGGCCGCCGAGCGCATGAACGAGGTGAACGAGGCGTACGATCGCATCATCAACCCCGAGAAATACGCAGCCAGCGATGCCCGTGCGGCCGCCAGCGGCGCCGGCAGCAGCAGCGGGGCGGGGCAGGCCCAGGGCAACCCCTTCGCGGGCAACCCGTACACGCGCGGATCCTACACCGGCCAGGGCCAGCAGGGATACACCACCGAGGGCAACCCCTACGGCTGGACCACGGTGAACTTCGAGGACCTGTTCGGCTTCGGCGGCATGGGCGGCTTCGGCGGGCCCATCCATCCCGAGGCTTCCGCAACCGACAGCGCCACGGTGCGCAGCGCCATCGACGCCATCAACGCCGGGCGCCATCAGCAGGCGGTCGATCTGCTGAACTCCGTTACCAGCGACAGCCGCAACGCCCGGTGGTACTACCTGGCGGCCTTGGCGAACAAGGGCGCGGGCAACACCCTGCGTGCGCTGGAGCAGATCCGCCGTGCGGTGAAGATGGAGCCCAACAACCGCGACTACCAGCGCGCCTACCAGCAGTTCCAGGTGGCAGGGCAGAACTACCAGGAGCAGGGCAAGCAGCGCGGCTTCAGCATGAGCGCCATGGACCCGGGGCTTATCTGCTGCGGCTTGTGCCTGGCACAGTACGCCTGCAGCATGTTGGGCAGGGGGTACTACTTCTAACCGCGGCAGGGCTTCAGTTGGGCAGACGTCCCCGGGCTTCGCTTCCGCTTGATCCCCCATTTTCAATTCGCAGGGGGCTGGGCAAAGATCAGCTTGACGCATGGTTCGCCTTATCCCGACATCGCTGCTCAAGTACTTGGGGCCCAGCCTTGAAGGCTCAATGAAAATGGGGCGCTCCAGAGAAGCCCGTGGACGCCTACCCAACCGAAGCCCGAGCATTGGAACATACCGACCGACGGCGCAGCGGCCATCGGCATTCACCTAGGAATATCTACAGCAAGGAGGCCCGATATGGGCGCAACCATCGGAATCGACTTAGGCACAACCAACAGCTGCGTGGCAGCGATGGAGGGTGGCCGCGTAACCATCATCCCCAACGCGGAAGGCGAGCGCACCACCCCCAGCGTGGTGGCATTCTCGAAGAACGGCGAGCGTTTGGTGGGCAGCCTTGCCGTGCGCCAGGCGGCGGTGAACCCCGACCGCACCATCTCGTCGGTGAAGCGCCATATGGGCACCAAGTGGAAGACGCCCAGCATCGACGGCAAGGCGTATTCCCCGCAGGAGGTTTCGGCCATGATCCTGCGCAAGCTGCGCAAAGACGCCGAGGCGTACCTGGGGCAGGAAGTCTCCGATGCCGTTATCACCGTGCCGGCCTACTTCGACGACTCCCAGCGCCAGGCCACCAAGGACGCCGGGCGCATCGCAGGGCTGAACGTGCTGCGTATCATCAACGAGCCCACCAGCGCCGCGCTGGCATACGGCCTGGACAACGGCACGCCGCAGAAGGTGATGGTGTACGACCTGGGCGGTGGCACGTTCGACGTTTCCATCATCGAGATAGGCGGCGACGTCATCGAGGTGCTGGCCACTTCGGGCGACAACCACCTGGGCGGCGACGACTTCGATGAGCGCATAGTTTCCCACATCGTCGACTCATTCAAGGCGCAGCACGGTGAGGACCTGCGCCGCAACCCCATGGCGCTCCAGCGTGTTGCCGAGGCGGCCGAGCAGGCCAAGAAGGAGCTTTCCGCAACCGCTTCCACCCAGATCAACCTGCCGTTCCTTTCCCAGAACGCCCAGGGGCCGGTGCATCTGGACATGACCCTTACGCGCGCCGAGTTCGAGCGCATGACCGCCGACTTGGTGGAGCGCACCACCGAGCCGTTCCAGATGGCGCTCGACGACGCGGGCATCGCCGCCTCCGAGCTGGGATGCGTGCTGCTGGTGGGCGGCTCTACCCGCATCCCTGCTGTTCAGGAGCATGTGCGCAGGCTCACCGGCAAGGAACCCTCCTCTTCCATCAACCCCGACGAATGCGTGGCAACCGGCGCCGCCATCCAGGGCGATACGCTTTCGGGCGCAACCACCGGCATCGTCCGCTCGAACAGCCTGCTGCTGCTCGATGTGACGCCGCTTTCCCTTTCCATCGAAACGGTGGGCGGGGTGGCCACGCGCCTGGTGGAGCGCAACTCCACGCTGCCCGTGCACTACTCGCAGATCTTCAGCACCGCGGCCCCGTTCCAAACCAGCGTGGAGATCAAAGTGCTGCAGGGCGAGCGCCCCATGGCGAAGGACAACAAGGCCATCGGCACCTTCCGCCTGAAGGGCATCAAGCGCGCGCCCGCCGGCGTTCCGCAGATCGAGGTCACCTTCGACATCGACGCCAACGGCATCCTCACCGTTTCGGCGAAGGACCTGGGAACGGGCAAGCAGCAGTCCATCACCATCGACGATTCCGACCGCATGTCCGACGAGGAGATCCAGCAGGCCATCAACGACGCCCAGGAATACGCTGAGGAAGACGAGTTCCGCCGCGCCACCATGGACGTGCGCCAGCGCGCCGAATCCCTGGCGGCAGAGGTGGAACAGGCCCTGGGCAAGGTTGGCAAGCAGCTGGACAAGCAGGAAAAGAAGCAGGTCAAAGCCGATCTCGCAGAGCTTCGCCGCATCCTGATGCATCGCCCGGGCAAGAAGGAGCGCCAGAACCCCGAAGAAGAGGGCCGTCGCATCGTGGTGGCCGCCGAGCAGCTGGACCGCAGCAGCGCCCACCTTCGCGAACTCGCCTCTGAATAAGAGCGCGTGCCGCAGGTTGGCGCTCCGGCCTGGCCTAACACAAGCGCTTCCAATGCCCGTCACCTTCGCGGCGGCGGGCATTTCTGCTTCTGCGCATTGTTTCCGGCCGCTGCCGAGAAGGCGGTTGGGCACCCGATGCGGGGCAAGGGCTGATCGAACGGGGCGGGATGCGATACAATCACTGGATTGTATTCCTCGCGTTCTAAGGATGGTTTCCATGGAGAACCGATCTTCCCAACTGAGGGTACTGGGCTTGCTGGCCTGCGTGCTCGCTGCGTTGGCCTGCGCCTTGATCTTCCCTTCACAGGCTCGTGCCGACAGCACCGACAAACCGATATGGGGGACCTCGTGCTATGTGCAGGATTCCTCGGGCAACAAGAAGTACTACGTAAACGAGCAAGAGGCCATCGACAATGCGTGCGACGAGGGCAAGGTGGTTGTGCTCGTCCGCGACGATGTCTTTAGAACAGCGGAGGATGCGCTCCACATCCCTGAAGGCAAGAAGGTCACTATCAATCTGAACGGCCATTTTCTTAGTAACAGGTATGGAACATTGTTCTGCCTGAACAGCGACTCGACCCTGGTGGTCCAGTCGTCCGACCCGGAGGGTGGGGCCGATTCCGCGGGGCAGCAATTCGCGGCCGGCGTGATCAGCAATTGCAGCTCGGAATTCGGCGGCGGCTTCCTGCTGAAGGCGGGAAGCCACCTCTCGCTTGACAATGTGACGCTTAAGGACAACGAATCCTGGCAGGAGCTTGGCGGCGGCGGAGCGATTTACGCCGAGAACGACTGTACCATCGATCTTAAGAATTCCCTGATCACCAACAACACCTCAGACAATCGCGGCGGCGCTATCTACACCCAGGGCGACAACTGCAGTATCACGCTCGACAACTCGAAGATCAGCGGCAACAAGGCCGAGCTTGGCGGCGGCATCTTCACCGACGGGCACGATACCGTCATCAACCTCAAGAACGGGTCGACCATCGACGGCAATGTGGCCAGCGGAGGCGGCGGAGGCGTCTACTGCAACCTTTCCTACTTCACGGTCAAGTCCTCCGATGGGACGGGCGTGATATCCGGGAACCAGGCCCTGGGTTCGAACAGGGCCTCCATGAAGGACAAGCAGTCCGGCGGCGGCATACACATCGACTCGAAGACCGGCTTCAGCGAGGGCCTGATCGAGGGCCTTACCGTTTCGGGCAACTACTCCGCCTACGACGGCGGCGGCCTCGAGCTCGACCAGCGCTGGACCACGGTGCGCAACTGCACCATCACCGGCAACTGGTGCAAGTACGAGGGCGGCGGCGCCTATGTCTGCAACAGCAACGTCCTTATCGACAACTGCACCATCACCGGCAACTCCTGCAACGTCGACAGCGGCGGCAACTACGAGGGCGGCGGCGTCTACGTTTGGTGCGACTACGACCTCAAGCTTTCCGGCACGTGCATCGTGAAGGGCAACACCCGCGGCAAGGACTCCGGCAACGCCGACGACGTGTTCCTGCGCGAGAACGCCGGCGCCACGGCGAAGGCCTACATCACCGGCAGCCTGGCGAAGGGATCCACCGTGGGCGTGCGCACCGGCATCACGGACGACCGCCGCATCGCCAAGAGCTTCAAGAGCGAATCCAAAGACTGCCTGTTCATCGACCTGGACGGCTACTACGTCAGCTACGGTTCCGATGACGGCGGCGACGCCTGGCAGCGCCACCGCAGCATCGAGTTCCTGGCGCAGCTGAACGGCGAGGGTTCCAACCGCCACAAGTGGAACTCGTCCGTGACCCTGGTGGCACCGCTCACTAAGGACGACAAGGTCTTCACGCGTTGGGACACCGGCCGGACCACGGGCCTGAACCCGATCGAGGACTACATCGACGGCGACCAGATCTTCTCCAACGCGCTCAGCTTCAAGATGCCGCAGAACGACGTGAATGCGGTGGCCACCTATGCCGACAAGGCCACCGTGGCAACCATCAAGGGCATGACGCCCGTCGCCGGCCAGGCCCTGCCCTCGACCGCCGAGTTCAGCTGCGGCGGCCTTACCGGCACCGCCTCGGTAACCTGGTACGAGGTTGGCGGCGGCGAGAGCGCTATCTCCGTCGCGTCGGACGCCTCCGATGGGGTTGCAGCCGCTTCTGACACTGCGGCGATGGTCCCCGTGTCGGGCACCGCGAAGGAGGGGGCCGTCTACGTGGCCTCCGTCACCTGCCTCCAGTCGGCCAAGGACGGCCGTTGCTTCAGCGACTCCATCGACGCCGACGACGTGACCGTTGAGTCGGGTTCCGGCGAGGTCAAGGCCGCGAAGGCCTCCGTCGATGACGACACCGGCGCGCTCACCGTGGTGACCAAGGAACTCGCGACCACCGCCGACCCCGAGGACGCTTCCGAGGCCAAGACCGGCAAGGCAACCGTGAACGCGGTGACCGATGGGCTTGCGCTCTCGTCGTCCGCGAGCACGCGCAAGACCCTGGACAGCGTGGAGGTCACCTACATCAACGACGGGAAGGACGTGACGTTCTCCGCCCCCTACGTCAAGGGCTACAACTTCTGCAACTGGGAGGGCGTTGAAGGCTGGGATCACGACGACGAGGTCGGCACCGTTACCGTCCCCCAGTCCTCTTTGGTCGAGGGCCTCGAGCTGACCGCCGTCTACACCCCGGTGGTCACCAAGGTCGAGTTCGCGGCCAACGCCCCCGTGAACGGCGGCGATGAGCTGGCGAGCCAGGTGACCAGCCTCTGGCTCACGTGCTCGGACGGTGAGAGGTTCGACTTTGCCCAGGTCCTGAAGGCGGAGAGCCTCAGCGTCGACTGGTCGCCCGAGAGCGAGGACGGCAAGGCGGACTTCTCCACGGTCCACACCGCTGTGATCGAGCTCTCTGCCGCCACCGAGGGCCTCGTCGACATCGAGAAGGTGGTCTCCACCAACGCTGTGACTGTCGCCCAGAACGGCGTGCAGGCCGAGGCCGCCGGCTTCACCGTGAGGGACGGCAAACTCTGCCTGGCCATCGCCTTCCCGGCCACGCCCGACATCAAGGCCGTATCCATCGTGCAGCCTGACGCCGTGGAGCTGACCTTCGATCAGGCCAAGGC
>CAVAFY010000012.1:0-54295 GCA_963588035.1 Alloprevotella sp.
TTCGAATCCTTTGCTCTTCCGACAAAGAAAGAAAAAACCGCCCGAAGGCGGTTTCGCTCCCAAATATTGGCTGGGCCAGCAGGATTCGAACCTACATAACTGGTACCAAAAACCAGGGTCCTGCCATTGGACGATGGCCCAGAGTGCCCGATTGGGCGTTGTGATTATAGCGTATTTGCAGGCCCTGCGTCATCCGCGAACGCGCAACTCCCAGAAGGCTACGGCGCTTGCGGCGGCGACGTTCAAGGAGTCCACCCCGTGGGCCATGGGGATCTTCACCGTGTAATCGCAGGCAGCGATGGTGTGCTCGGACAGCCCATCGCCTTCCGTGCCCATGACGATGGCGAGCTTCTCGCACTGCTTCAGCTCGGGGCAATCGAGGCTTACCGAATTATCGTCAAGCGCCATTGCGGCGATCTTGAAGCCGAGCCCGCGCAGCTTCGCAACGCCGCCTTCGGGCCAATGCTCCCCCTCGGCTTCGCCGATGCGCGTCCACGGAACCTGGAACACCGTGCCCATGGATACGCGCACGGCACGACGGTACAGCGGATCGCAGCATGCCGGCGTGCACAGCACGGCATCGATACCCAACGCCGCAGCACTGCGGAATGCCGCACCCACGTTGGTGTGGTTGGTGATGTCCTCCAGAATGGCAATGCGACGAGCGCCCGCCACCACTTCCGCAACAGAGGGAAGGGGCTTGCGTCGCATGGCGCACAGCACGCCGCGGGTAAGCTCGTAGCCAGCCAGCTTCTCCACCTCTTCAGCAGGCATAACGAATACGGTAAGGCCGCCTTCCTCGGCTGGCTTGTTGCCACCCATACGCTCCACCAAACCCGCCATGCGCTCAAGGCGATGCTCGGGCACCAACAGGGAAAGCGGCTCATAGCCGGCCGCAAGGGCACGGTCTATCACCTTGTCGGATTCCGCGATGAAGATGCCCTTCTCGGGCTCGAGGCGGTTGCGCAGTTGAAGCTCGGTCAGGCGCGCATAGACATCGAGGCGCGGGTCTTCGAGGGATTTCGGGTATTCGATCATCGCAGGTGCTTCCAATCAACAAATTACAGAGGCCGACGGCAAAAGGGCAGGCAAACGGGAACCGGCGCCCTCCCCTACACCACCAAGAGCGCCAAAAGCGGAAGGGTGACTATGGAAAGGATAGTGGTGATGAAGGTGCCGCGCGACATGGCCATGGTGTCGCCGCCGTAGGCAAGGCACATCATGATGCCGGAAGAGGCGGCCGGCATGGCCGACTCGATGACGATAACCGCCAGGATGTACGGGTCGTGGATGAACAGGCCGCCCACGAAATAGATGATGAGCGGCATTCCGGCCAGGCGCATCACCGAGGTGAGGTAGCTCCATCCGTCGTTGAGCATCTGCTTGATGGGCTGCTTGGCCAGGGTCGATCCGATGACCAGCATGGCACAGGGAACCGTCATCTGGCCAAGCAGGTTGCAGGTTTGGCCGATGTACCCCGAATCCGTTATGCCCAGAAGGGCAAGCACAACCGCCGCGAAGCAGCTGATGAGGCAGGGGCTTACCAGCTGCTTCGCCACCGCTTTCACCTGCTCTTTCAGAGGCTTCTTCGCCGCCATTCCCTCGGATCCGGTACTGGCGATGAACAGCATGCCCACCGAGAACATGAAAACGTTGTAGGGGATGTTGTAGATGGCGCCGTAGAGCACCGAGTTGCTGCCCATGATGGCGCCCAACACCGCGAAGCCGATGAAGCCGGTGTTGCCGAAGGCGATAAGGTAGGCATGGGCGCCCTGCGCCGGCTTCGAAACGCCGCGGTACAGCACGCGGACGAATACCCAGGCGAACACGCACATAAACGCATATATCACCGTGGAGTAGCCCAACATCATCATGATGGTGCCCGAATCGGGCATATCGGTGTTGCCGAGCACGGAGTTCAGGATCATGCCAGGAAGCGCCACGGTCATGACGAGCTTGGAGAGCAGCGCATCGAAATCGTCGTTCATCAGGTGGAGCTTGCGCGCGAGGGCACCCAGCAGCACTATCGTGAACAGGATGAGCATCTGCAGCCCAGCATGCGAGAGAACTTCCACCGGCACCCTTCCTTCAACGTACCTGCGCCACCGGCGCAACACGATTATAGGGTGTTTTCCGGCCGTTACACCACGATCAGCGCGATAGCCGGCAGCGTGACCAGAGAGAACACCGTGGAAAGAAAGGTGCCGCGCGACATGGTGCGCGTGTCGCCGTCGTAAGCGAGGGCGAGCATCGTGCCGTTCGATGCGGCGGGCATGCCGGCAAGAAGCACCAAGATTGCCAATATATAGGCGTCGCTCACGAATAGGCTGAAGACGAGGTACGTGACCGCAGGCATCGCCACCAGGCGGATGAAGGTGGTGAGGTAGCTCCAGCCGTCGAAGAGCATTTCGCGGATGGGCATCTTCGCCAAGGTTGAGCCGATGATGAGCATGGCAGCCGGCACCGTCATGCCGCCCAAGATGTCGCAGGTCTGGCCGATGGGGCCGTTGTCGGTGATATGCAGAAGCGCCAGCGCCATGGCCAGATACGACGCGAGCATCACCGGCTTGGTGAGGGTGATCCACAGCGCGTGGAGCTGGAGCTTGATGCTGCGCTTTTCGCGCGTCTGCTCGTCGTCGCCCGCAACGAAGAAGACACCCAGCGAGAAGAGCACGATATTGAACACGATGTTGAACACGGCAGCGTAGAGGACCGCATCGTTGCTGAATATGGCCGCCAGCACCGCGAAGCCCAAGAAGCCGGTGTTGCCGAACATCATCATGAACGCATGCGCGCCGCGGGCAGGCCGGCCGAGCTTGCGGTACACGACATGGGCAATCGTGTAGGCGATGACGGTCGAGATGGCGAAGTAGAGCACTGCGTAACCGAACATCATGAGGATGACGTCGTCGGAAGGAAGGTTCTCGTCGGAAAGCACCGAGTTCAAGATGGTTGCCGGAAGCGTGATGGACATCACCAGCTTCGAAAGGTTGCCGTCGAAGGAATCGCTGGTCATGCGCTTCTTCCGGGCGATGAACCCACACACCATAATGAAGAACAGCATGAGCATCTGGGTGAACGTGTGTTGGAAAACCTCCATTGCGCGAATGCGCCTTCTTCCGTTTATCCTCGTTCAAGATAGCCAAACGACCAGCGAACACGTTCAAACATCCGCTACCCGCAAGCGGGAGGATACTCCCCTATCGTTTTCGGGAAAGAAGCCCACCCCAATCTTCACGAACCCACAACAATGGAAGACAAAAAGAAGCGCCCCCGCAGGAGCGCTTCTTGATCTTAGGAGTTAATGGGTATCGACCTACATCATACCCATGCCGCCGCCAGCACCGGCGCCAGCGAGTGCGGACAGGTCGGGACCTTCCTTCGGGATCTCGTTGATGGTTGCCTCGGTGATGAGGATCAGGCCAGCAACGGAAGCCGCGGACTGCAGTGCGGTGCGGGTAACCTTCACGGGATCGGAAACGCCCATGCCGATCATGTTGCCCTCTTCGCCGTTGGCGAAGTTGTAGCCCTCGCCCTTCGGGAAGGCCTTGGCCTTCTCTACCACGACGGAGCCCTCGTAACCGGCGTTGGTTGCGATTGCGCGCATCGGAGCCTCGAGTGCCTTGCGGATGATGTCGACGCCGACCTGCTCGTCGGCGTTCTCGACCTCGACGCCCTCGAGAGCGGAGATGGCATTGATCAGCGCAACGCCGCCGCCTGCAACGATGCCTTCCTCAACAGCTGCACGGGTTGCCTGCAGGGCATCCTCGATGCGGCTCTTCTTCTCCTTGAGCTCAGACTCGGTTGCAGCACCGACCTTGAGAACGGCAACGCCGCCGGAAAGCTTAGACAGGCGCTCCTGCAGCTTCTCCTTGTCGAAGTCGGAGGTGAGGTTCTCCAGCTCGTTGCGCATCTGGGCAACGCGGGCATCGACGGCAGCCTTGTCGCCTGCGCCGTCGACGATGACGGTGTTGTCCTTGGAGACCTTGACGGTCTTGGCGGTACCCAGGGCATCGACGGTAACGTCTGCCAGGGTCATGCCGAAGTCCTTGGAAACAACCTTGCCGCCGGTGACGACTGCGATGTCCTCGAGGATGCGGGCACGGCGGTCACCGAAGCCGGGAGCCTTGATGGCAACGACGCTCAGGGTGCCGCGCAGCTTGTTCAGCAGCAGGGTGCCCAGAGCCTCGCCCTCGACGTCCTCTGCGACGATGAGCAGCGGACGGCCGGCCTTCATGATGCCTTCGAGCAGCGGAACCATATCCTGGATGGAGGTTACCTTGAGGTCGGTGAGCAGGATGTAGGGGTCGTTCAGCACAGCCTCCATGCGCTCGGAGTCGGTGGCCATGTAAGGGGAGATGTAGCCGCGGTCGTACTGCATGCCCTGGACCACGTCGATGTCGATGCCGAAGGTCTGGCTGTCCTCGACGGAGATGGCGCCATCCTTGCCAACAGCGTCCATGGCTTCGGCGATCTTCTCGCCGATAACCTTGTCACCTGCGGAAATGGTGCCGACGTTAGCAATCTGGTCCTTCGTGGAGATCTCGGTTGCGTCTTCCTTGATGGCGGCGACGACTGCTTCGGTCGCCTTGTCGATGCCACGGCGGATGCCCAGGGCGTCGGCGCCGGCGGTTACGTTGCGCAGGCCCTCGGAGACGATGACGTCGGCCAGGAGGGTTGCGGTGGTGGTGCCGTCACCGGCAACGTCGTTGGTCTTGACGGCTGCTTCGCGAACCAGCTGAGCACCCATGTTCTCCACCGGATCCTCGAGCTCGACCTCGCGGGCAACGGTAACGCCGTCGTTGGTTACCAGAGGTGCGCCGAACGAACGCTCCAGGGCAACGTAGCGGCCCTTGGGTCCAAGGGTGACCTTAACTGCATCTGCGAGCTTCTTTACGCCCTCGGCCATGCCGGAACGGGCATCGGCCTCGAACTTGATTTCCTTAGCCATATGGAATTCCTTTCAAATGAAGTGGTACCGAATGGTAAGCGGCTCTGTGCCGCACCCTGCCGCCGCCCCGAGTTACGCGACGCAGGGGAGCCGAGCCAGTTACTCGGCGTAGACGGCGTAGATGTCGTCGGCGCGGAGGATAAGGACCTTTTCGCCCTCGACGTCTACCTCGGTTCCGCCGTACTTGCCGTAAAGAACGTGGTCGCCAGCCTTGACGGGCATGGGAAGGTGCTCGCCTTCGTTGTTCACCTTGCCTTCGCCGACAGCAAGGACGACGCCGGACTGGGGCTTTTCCTTGGACTCTGCGGCGATGTACAGGCCACCTGCCGTGGTCTCCTGAGCCTCGTCCTGCTTGACGATGATGCGATCACCGAGCGGCTTGAGATTCATATCTTGCTTCCTTTCACCATTTGATTCGCGCTTGACGGGCAAGCGCGGCTGTTACCGTTGTTTTAGCACTCGCCATTTAGGAGTGCTAACAGCTATACATACTAGCAACTTGAACAGCGAATGCAACCGTTCGTGAAGAAAACTTGAGTGTAGGGCACTTAGGTTTTAGATAACGCCGTTGAGTTGGTGAACCCTGATCTGAGCTGGCATTATTAGCGGTTATGCCGAATATCACCGCAATTTTGCCCCGCACAGTAACGGAAGGTTTCCCGTTTCGTTACCGCCCCGTTGCCAATTGCCCTGGTGCCTGGAGCGGCAAAGCGCTTGAAGCCGCCCGCGAAAACCAGGCGCTTTCCTCCGCATTGCGGTATTCGGGGGAACCGCACCTACCCTTCCCAATCGAGCTGATAGCGCGTTGCTCGGGCGGCGCCGACTTTCAGAACGGCCCCCTCTTTGACCATCTTCTGCAAGGTTCGCTCGATGGTTCGCGCGCTGAGCGTCGGGCACATCTTCCCGATCTCCCGCTTCGAGATAGGAGCGATTGCCTTCGCCAAACAATCCCGGACAAGCTCCTCGTTTCCATTGGAAGCGCTGATCAGGCACACTCTTTCATCGAGCTCGCGATAGCAGGAAAACACGATGCCCAGGAAGTAAGCAACGAACGGAACGTAATCGTTTTCGCGCTGCGCCCAACCAACCGAACTGCGCTGCAGCACCTCGTAATAGGTTTGCCTTGTGCGCTCGATTTCCTGCTCCAGGGAAATGTACTTCCCCGCCGTATAGCCGTTCTGGTAGAGCAGCAACAGCATAAGGAGCCTGCTCATACGCCCGTTCCCGTCGGTAAAGGGATGGATGCCCACGAAATCGAACACGAATTGGGCAATGCAGAGCAGCGGGCTGAACATACCCTGTTCGATCGATTCGCGGTACGTTCGGCAGAGCGATTCCATGGCAGCTGGCGTAGCGGCGGCGCTTGTGGGAACAAAGCGCGTTCGCAGGCCCCCATCGGGCATACGCTCCACAATGGAATTGTCGGAATCCTTCCACTTGCCAGCAAATGAGGCGTCTTCGTACCGATACAGATCGCGATGCAGCTGCAGGATCACGTTAGGCGTTACAGGGATAGAAGCATACCGCTCATGGATAAGGTCGAGAACGTATCGGTAGCCTGCGATTTCGCGCTCGCTCCGGTTTCGGGGCGCCACCTTTTCCGCCGCAAGGGCCTCAAGGCGCGCATCAGTGGTCTCTATCCCCTCGATCTTGTTGGACGATCCGATGCTCTGGACGCGCGCAACGGCCGCAAGCTTTCCAAACGGCTCGGGCTTTAAGCACTGGTACAGCTCCTGCTTGCCCTTGCATTCGTGGATGGAAACCACGGCACCCATGGTTACCGGCGTGCAGATGCTCGGCAGAGAAGTGCGGTAGTCGAAATCCATGAGGGTATCCTAGCCATCAGTTCAAGTATCCTAGCCATTTTAAACTATTTGGCTAGGTTATCTGTGCGAGAAGCAAGGCATCATAGCGCCCTTGCGTGCGGAAACGCGCCCGCCTTCGCATTCGATGCTAAACACCCAGCCAAAAGAAAAGCGGCACTGGGAGGGAAACCCCAGTGCCGCTTTCCGGTTTACCGGTCTGCCGTGCGGATGAACCGGAAGGAGGATTTACAGATCTTCCTCAGTGAAGCGCTCGCGCGGGAGCTTGTTGCGCATGCTGTATGCAGCCAAGCCCATCACCAGCACCAGGATCATACATACGATGGCCAGCGAGAACACCGCATCGAAACCACCCAGGTTCTCGGAGATCACTGCCCAGAAGTAGCTGCCTACAGCGCCACCAAGACCAAGAGACGTGGAAACGTACCCATAGATAACCGGATACGAGGCGCCGTTCCCGAAACAAGCACGAACCAACATCGGAAAAACCACCAGCACCGCGGCGATGAAGCAGCCCATAAGAACCGATCCGATGGGCAACAACACGCTTGTGGGGAATTGCCACATGAACACCAATCCCAAAACGCCGCATCCGACCAGCGCAAACAGCGTCGCCTTCAGATTAAGGTCAGAGAAGAAGCCCAAGCCCAACTTGCCGATGGCGTTACCGGCGCTGTTGAACGCAGTGAGCTCTGCCCCTGTTACGAACGCGCCCATGATGATCCCCGCAGCAACATCGGGCTGGCCGTTGAACCAATTCACATAGGTTGCGAAGTACGCATTGATGTTGCATACCGTGTTGGTTACCAGGCCGGCGGCAAAAACAAGCACGAAAACAATGGACCTGCGGGCAACCTTGGGGTGCACACACAGCGGATGGATCTCCTCTTCCTGCGAGACGGCGGCCTTTGCCGCAGCCTTCGCAGTACCGTAGGGAAGCAGCCCGCGATCTTCAGGGCGATTGGAGAACAGCAGAAGCACGCCTAGCACCATCACTATCAACGAAACAATACCCAATGTGATGTAGCTGCCACGCCAGCCTGCGCTTTCGATAAGCGACTGACCGATGGGAATAAAGAGCATGCCTCCGAAGCCGGTGAAGGCGGTGCAGATACCGATAACCAGGCCGACCTTCACTCTGAACCAGCGGTTAACGATTACGGAAACGCCCACGCCAAGCATGACAACATTGGTGATGCCGGCTATCGCGCCGCCGACCCAAAGCATCCATACCTCGGGCGAGAGTCCGAACAGGATGAACACTAACGACTCGATTGCCGCCGATACCAGCAGCACCCACTTTGCGTTATATTTCGCAAACCACATGCCCACCAGCGGTGCGAAGCACACACCGGTAACGTAGTCGAGCGTTCGCCAGAGCGATATCTGGCTTACCGGAACGCCGAAATCCTCGGCCATGACCGGATAGTAGATGCCTGCGCAACTGTTCAGAATCGCAGACGGCACGCCGCAGATGAGCACGCCGATGATGACTACCGGCAGATAATGGACAAAGCTCTTCTCCACGAGCTCTGTGCTCTTGGCTTTCTCTATTGCCATTTTGGGTTCCTCCCTTTTTATCCCCATGTGTTTAGATCCCTAAAACAATCGTATGAACACGTTCACGGTTTTGGAATTACGGGACGCTGAATCTAATTCGGCGTTTCGAAACAAAAAACGGCACCGAGGTTTCTCGGTGCCGCAACAGGGCAATATCATTTGCCAAGACGATGCTTAACCAGCTATTTCCGTAACTGAACTGGCGCTACTCAACAAGCTTGATCTCGGCAGGGAGTTCGGTGCGCACGTGTTCGCCTTCCCATAGGGCGGCATCGATGAAGTCGAGGATGCGGTTGATCACCTGGTCGGTCTTGAGCTCAGGCGCGCCGTGGTCGCACTCGGGGAACAGCTCCAGCACCGCATGGCCCTGGCCGCATTTCTCGTTCACCATGCGCGCCATGGCAACCGACTGGGTGTAGGGAACCACATGGTCTTGGATGCCATGCAGGTACAGCGCGGGTGGGAAATCGGCATTCACGTAGGCTATGGGGCTTGCGCCGGCCGCAACCTGCGGGTTGTCGATACAGGCCATACCGATGAGCTGGTTCTGCGGCGAGCCCATGCCCTTGGTGCCGTCATCGCCGCGAGCCGCCATGCCTCCGGTGGCAATAGCCTGGTCTTCCGCCGTGGTGCGGTCGCACAGGTCGCACTGGTACAAATCGGTAGGCGAATAGATGCTGATCAGGCACTGCACCGCATCGGACTGTTCCAGATTGCCGTAACGGCGGCCCTGCAGCATGGGACGGCCGGCCATCGATGCAACCATGTTGGCCAGATGCCCGCCAGCCGAATTGCCCATGATGGTGATCTTCTCGGCCGCCAGGTTGTACTCTGCGGCATGGGCGCGCAGGAAGCGGATGGCCGCGCGAACATCCTCGAACGGTTCGGGCCAGCGCACGTCCGGCACCAAACGGTACTCAACGCATGCGACGGCGTACCCCTGCGAGGGGAACTTGAACACGCCAGGCATGGTATTCTCGCGCTTGTTGCCGGAAACCCAACCACCGCCATGGACGAACACGATAAGGGGGAACGGCCCCTCTCCTTCGTTGGGCAGCCACAGGTCGAGCACCTGCCGTGGGTCTTCGTTGGCATAGGGCACATCGAGCCAATGCCTGGTGAACTGCGATGGGTCGATCTCCTTGAACGGGCTTTCCATATGATTCCCCTTTCATCTCCCGCGAAATATCTCTTCACCCATAGTATGAACACGTTCATTCCCACGGAATTACGAGAATTCAAATCTATTTTTGGATTAGCGAACAGAAAATACGATAAGGGACTTCAGGACACCTGACCCGTAGCTCTCTGTAAACGGGGGAATCTGAATTCTTGGGCGTACACGCCATTGACGACGCCCGCCTCAGGTGTCGGAGACCGGCCGAAGCAAACTTCCGGAAGAGCACACTCCTCCTGCTTGAGCAGGCGACACCCATCAAGCCTTCCCTCTATAATGTGAGCACGTTCAAGAAGCAACGCGGCCACCACCGAGGAAGGCTGAACCATGGAACTGAGGCAGCTCGAGTATTTCCTTGCCATAGCAAAATACGGCAACATCGCTGAGGCATCTAGGGAGATGCACGTTTCCTCCCCGGCGCTGAGCACCACGCTGAAGGATCTTGAGCGCGAGCTGGGATTCGACCTGTTCGACCGGAACGGTCGTCGCCTTGCCATCAACGAAAACGGCAAATACTTCGCCAGACGGGCACGCAGCATGTTCGCCATCTTGAACGACGCCCAACAAACTGTACGTGAGAACCTCTCGGAGCGCCAACGCACGGTGAACTGCCGAGTAGACGTCCCTCTAGGCCGTATAGGCAAGAACCTGTTCCGCGGGTTCCACGGCCAGCACCCCGAAACCGTGTTGCGCATGGGATTCGCCGATTCGGCCTTGGTAGGCAAAGAATCATCCGCCATCGACCTGGAGATCATCGGCTCAATGGTCGAACTTGAGCCAAACGAGCGCACAGCGAAGATCGGTTACGAGAGGTTCGTGGCCGTCCTGCCGGCGAACCATCGTTTGGCAAGTCGGGAATCGCTTAGCCTGACCGACCTGGAAAACGAGCATTTCCTGCTGGGTGAACCCGGTGCCATGCGAACCGTAGTTGAAGCCATGTTCGTCGAGGCGGGTTTCGCCCCGAAGGTGATCGCCGAGATGCAGCTGTACTGTGAAACCCTCCAACTTGTACGCGCAGGTATGGGATGCTGCATCGCAGCCGAATACACCTGGTTCCAAGACAGCGAACCGGAGCTGTCCATAAAGCCACTGAAGGGAACCGCACAAGGCCGGTACCTTTTCGCACGCGTGCCCCAAGACCGCGAGCCTTCGAAGGCCACCTGGGATCTGCTGGAATACATCCGTGCGAATTCCCACGAGCTTATGCCCAAGCCTGCGTTGTAGAGGCAGAACCCAACCACCAACATAGTATAAAGACCGGATAAGCGCTCCATTCAAGGAGGTCAGCCCAAAGAGCCCCGCAAGGGGTTCTTCTTTTCTGCCAGGCAAGTAGCTGGCAATGTAATCTGAGACCAATAACGCGTTCAGCACTTATAAACAAAAATAATGGGTTATAAATATTCGTGGTTGGCCTTATCCAATTTCCTTAACTGAATTCCAATTTCGTTATTTCATTTTTTATGAACGCGTTCATATTATCTGAATTGGGAGTTCCGGTGGGTCTCAGATTAATGGGGATTGATTAAGGCCGACCGACGGGAATCTGATGCAGCGCGAAACGAGCAGCGCTGCATCGGCATCCCACTCTGCGGAACCGCAACCGCGTTTCCGTTTCAGTGGTAATCCTTTAAGGGGAGGGGCCGAAAATGGCTACTGCAAAATCGACGGAGCTCGTCGAAAAGAGCTTCATACACTACGTACCCATAGCAATCGTGGGCATTCTGATCTGCGCTGTTCCTTCAGCAATCCTGAACAGCTGCGCAGGCATCTACTACCCGGTCATGGCACAGGACTTCGGCGTGCCGGTAAGCCAGATCTCGCTGTGGCGCACGTTCGACTACATCACCGGTATCATCGCCTCGCCAATCGCAGGCATCTGGCTGGCAAAGCGCAACCCGAAGCTGGTTATCCTTATCGCGGCCGCTGTTGAATCGCTCGTGTTCATCGGCTTCGGTATGGCTCCCGACCTGTGGATGGTCTGGGTGCTCGGCGCAATCGCGGGCGTGACCAACGCCGTTATGCTGGGCGTTGGCGTTGCTGCCATCATGAACATGTGGTTCCGCTCCAGCACCGGCCTGATCATCGGCATCTGCACCGCATTCACCGGCTTCGGTGGCATGCTGTTCAGCCCCGTTGGCCAGATGCTCATCGATCAGGGCGGCTGGCGCTTCAGCTACACCACCCTGGGCATCCTTTCCCTCATCGTTATGGTGGTCGGCGTTTGCGTCTTCATGAAGAGCCGCCCCGAGGACCACGGCATGCTTCCCTACGGCGCCGCCAAGGCTGCCGCCAAAGAGGCAGAGGAAGCCGGCAAGGAGCAGGTTGTCGTTCCCTCCGTCCGTCCTTCCGTTGCCCGCAAGTCCTGGATCTTCTGGCTCATCATCCTGTTCGGTTTCCTTATCAACACCGTTTGCAACATCAACGCCTACTTCGCCAGCTACGTGGTGTGGTTCAACCAGCAGGATGCTGTGGTTGCAGGTGCTATCGCCGGTGCGTTCGTGACGGGCGCTGAGCTTACCGCCTTCAACAGCTTCGGCAACGCAGCCGGCAAGGTTGGCCTGGGTCTGTTCTCCGACGTGAACCTGCGCAACGCGATCATCTTCCTGTGCGGCTGCGGCATGGTTGGCCTGGCGCTTATGTGGCAGTTCCCCAACACCGTGCTGCTTCCCATCGGCGGTGTTCTGATGGGCGCCTTCATCGCAGCTGTTCTGGTTATCATGCCCATGACGGTTCGCGCAGCCTTCGGCAACGGCGCATCGTTCCCCATCATCTGGTCGAACATCGGCATGTCCCTTGGCCTGGGCGGCGCATGCGGCTCCTACATCTGGGGCTTCATCTCCGAGAACTGCGGCGGCTATGACGGCGTGTTCGGTGTGGCGCTGGTATGCATGGTGGTTCTGCTCATCGCCGGCCTGGTGGTGTACAAGCACCGCGACATGCTTCCCCGCGAAGAGCTCACCGAGGAAGATCTGTAAATCCTCCTTCCGGTTCATCCGCACGGCAGACCGGTAAACCGGAAAGCGGCACTGGGGTTTCCCTCCCAGTGCCGCTTTTCTTTTGGCTGCACCTATAACGGCCTAAAGCGACTTCGATGGACAAGTGCACTAAGCATTCGACTCCTTCAGCCGCAATCACCGCTAAAAGTCGATCGTCCAAAGAAACGAACGGGAAAGCTCTTTCCTAACGCTCCCCTCCAAGGATGCATTTGTCTTCAACTTCAAGCCTTTAAGGACGGCATCTAAGTTGGCTGCCATGGCCAATGACATGGTTGCGACGCTAGATGAATTCAATTTCAGCTGGTATTTCTTGGTTGTATTCGCCGAACCGCTATTGCATCTTGTGCCGATCAAGAACTTGATCTCGCTATCGTGGGCAAACCAATGAAGCTCTGGCTCAAAAGGCTCCGCATTGCCTTCGAAAGACTGAACGAACTCGATCTTTCTCTCGTCTTTATTACCGAACTCGCCTTCAACATCGATATCGCCAGTGCCACCGCCCGTAATGCTTTTCTTGACGGTTGCTTTCCCTCTGCCGTGAAAACGTTTATCTATCTTCTCTGTCTCGATTGATTCCAACGTACAGCTCTTAGCCCCCAAGGCGTGGGCAATCGCCCGTAGTTCCGTCATACGATCCTGTCTTGCCACTTCGAAATATCGCTCAACATTTATGTATCGCGAGGGATTAAAGGTATCGACGTAGTAAACAGCATTCAATGCGGGGTACGGATGGAAATCAACGCCGCTTCTCTTCCTGTCTTTCATGTAAAGGTGAAGGACCTCAAGGTTCCCCTCCTTGCTGAACCAACCAAGAGCCCCTTCGCAGACGTCGATTCCCTTTCGGATATCCTCATCTTCGAGAACTATCACGTTAGGCCTGTCGTAATCCTCTGAAAAATACTCATCCGGAAACACGGGGGCATAGCGCTTTTTCCTCAATTCATAAGCGGCATCTTGCGCAGCGACGGTAAGCGCCTGAGCGCCCGAAGCAACGGCTCCAGCCGCAACTCCCGCGGCCTCGACCACAGCCGCCCCGGCCTTCCCTGCAGCATCCGTAGCAGTGCCAACAGCACTAGAAGCCACTTTGTTGGCTTCTTCGGCAACGCCTCCTACAGCCTTTCCGGCATCATCGGCAACCTTAGAGGCTGTCTCCACAGCTGCGCCTGCGGCTCCCGCCGCTGCTTTTCCTGCTTCATCGGCAGCTTTGGAAGCTGCGTCTGCTGCCCCCGAAGCGGCCTCGCCCGCTTTCCCTGCCGCGCCAGCGATAAATCCGCCAACTGCCCCAAACAGGTTCCTCTCGTTTCCCATGGCACCTGACCCTTCCTCATACTCAGGCCGCTTGTTCTCTCGGACGATATCATCCCGAAACAGCGACGTTATTTATCCTCATATACCGTGATAGCGGATCGACCTGCGTCGATCCGCTATCGGTACGCATTCGTGGCTCTATTGGCGATAAACGGCTTATTGATTGCCGTTCAAGCCGAGGGTTTTGTCTACGTCGTACTCGCCGTTGTAGAACGCGCTGTACACATCCTGATAATCACGATACATATTCGACATCGAATCGGAGTAAATGCGGTACAGGGCGCTTTGGGCGTCCGAATAATCTCGATAGAAATCTGTGCACTCTTGGGACAATTCCTTGTAGGCTACGGTGTTGTACGCATCCTTCAGAACACCGTCATAGTAGGTGTTGTAGAGATCTTTCATCCCATCTTCGTAGACAGCGCGATACCAGCCCTTGAAGGCGTCTTCGTATACCTGCTGATAGAAGTCCTTCAGCTCTGCCTGCAGCTCGGAGCTCTTCTTCGAGCCATTTTCGCTGGCAACCAGCTTGTAATACTCGACCGCATTCTTCCGCGTGCGCTCAAACAAAGCCGTGGAATCTTCTTCAACCTGGCTGTACCAATCCGACACGGCGGCTTTGTTCTCTTTGTACGAGTCGTACGTGCTACCGACCTTTTCCTTTACCGCAGAAAGGTCGCTTGCTGCCTTGGATTCCATCGATTCGAAATCCTTCGTCACATCCTCGATGATTCCTTCGGGCGTTTTCGCGGTCGAAAGCCCGGCCTGCTCCTTTTCGGAAGCCTGTTGGGCCTCTTCAGCTTGGGCGCATCCCCCAAGACAGATTGCCAATGAGAGCATGAGCGCCGCCGAAGCCATTCCTTTGATCCTCAACATCTTTCTTCCTTTCTATTACCTATCTATCTGGATTGATCCTTCATTGCCTTATGGGCCCATTCGATTGCCTCGCACAGGTAATCCACCGCCCCAGGCGCAATCCACACATCCGCCAAGGGCTTCATGGCGGGCTGCTCCAGCACATACAGCATCGCTTCAAGTACAGACAGCCCACCCATGCAGCCATTTCCCAATATCTGATCGATGAAGCCGCGCAAGCTGTTCTGCACATCGGCAGAAGACGGCTCTAGCCCCTCTTCCATGCAGCAAGACACACGGCTGCGAAGCGCCGCAGTATCCTGCGCCTGCGCCTCTGAGCAAGCTTGAAGCAGCAAAACCAACGCATCCAGCACCTCACCAGACCCAATCGACTCGGCTGAAGCACACGCGATCGCTTTCAAGACCTCAGAATGAACCAGCTCGCAAAGAGCCTCGCTTTCCAGTCCGTCTTCCACCGCAATGCTCAACGCCCTTCCGCAGGCAATCTGGGCTTCCAGAAGATCAACATCGGCAAGCATCGTTGACACCTGATCATCGATCATCGAATAGTCGTGACGGCCCTTTTCGAACCTCTGGAAATGCTCTTTCACTTCAGGCAAGCTCATCCCCTGGTCGCGCAGGCGCTTAACCACAAACAGCTTCGCAACGTCTTCGCAACTGTATGCCCTCTTGCCCCACGACCCATCTTCCGGCTCAAGAATCGCCGCGCCACCACGCCCGCTGTAACATGCACGCTGAATGTCTCGGCGCGGTAGACCAATCAGCGTTTCCACCTGGGAGATCCTCCATGATCCTTGAGCCATATCTGCCTGCGTCACCCCCTTCTGCTCAATACGAAAGCTGTTCAACCGTTGAACAGCAAGAGCGAGAGCGTCGGCGTACTGGGCAAACGGACTGTCTTGCCCCGCCGCCGCACAGGTCTTTCTCCTTTCCATAAACAACCCCTTAACGTCAGGACAGGCGAATTCCCGTCATTACAGGGCGTGTAAAAACTGCGAGGCCGCTTTACGCCGGCTTGCCCCTGGCGGCATTCACGTAATACACTTGTGTTACGCTCAGAATGCTAGGAGGCGAAGATGCCGGCAATGACGAATGGGGCGGCGGCCCGCACTCAGGTATCCCTCCGCCTTCCCGCGGAGATGGCGAGCAAGATCGAGCTCTATGCCAAACAAAACAGCATTCCCAAAACAGCTGCTTACGAGCATTTTCTTCGGCTGGGGTTAAATGGCAGCGAATCCGACTCGGCCCAAAGCGGCAACAGAGAGACCAACGCAAAGCTTGACAGGATCCTTGCCATCCTTTCTAATGCCCCGAATAAAAGAACCTTCTCGAGCAAAAAAGATGTAATTGAAGCGGTATCCAAAACGGCGCTTCAATTCCCCAGCATCAAACGCGCTTATCTGTTTGGTTCGTTTTCCCGCAATACATTCAACGACAACAGCGACATCGATATCCGCATCGAACTGGATCGCTCCATAGACTTCAACCTGCACGATTTGTCTCAATTCAACAAGCAAATCGAACGGCTAACCGGACGATCCGTGGATACCGTGTCGGCTTCATCAATCAAGAGCAAACAGCTAAAAGAAGCCATCGAACGCGATAAGGAACTAGTCTATGAACGCAAAAACGTCTAGGTACGCGCGGAAAGGATGGCGATGAGCCGGACGGGCGGGAGACATACGGTGCAGCTGGGGGCTGCTGTTATCTTCCTTGTTGCGTTGAATCTTCGCCCGGCCATCATCGCCGTGGGGCCCTTGCTTTCGCAGATCGGCACTAGCTTCGGCTGGGGCGAATCGCTGCTGGGGCTTCTGGGATCGCTGCCGCTTCTTGCCTTTGCTGCGCTCAGCTTCCTGGTGCGCTACATCACCGACCGGTTCGACACCGACAAGGTAATGCTGGCGGCGCTGTTGCTGCTTGCCGCCGGATGCATCGTCCGATCCGCCTGCGGGCCAACGGGCATCTGGATTGGCACGGTTATCGTCGGCGGATCCATTGCCGTGGGCAATGTGCTGGCGCCCGCCATCGTTAAGCGCGACTATCCCGGCCATATCTCCATGGCCACCGGCGCCTATTCCGCATTCGTCACCACCGGGTCGGCCCTGGCGGGCCTTACCGCTGCCGCGTTGGCTGAGGCGCTGGGAGGATGGCAGCAGGCGCTGGCATTCTGGGCCGCACCGGCGCTGGTCGCCGCAGCGCTCTGGCTGTTGAGGACGCGGGCGCAGAATGCAGGCAGCCGGGCCAAATGCCCAAGCGGCAACAAGCAAGCGACTGAAGAAACCGACGCTGGAAGCGGGACCGCCCCTAAGCCCGGAACCGCTACGACCACAGTCGCAACGCAGGCCGGCACCGCATCCGCAGCCGCGCAACAACCCCGCACCGCACCAAGCGCTCCCCTATGGAAGCGCCCCACCACCTGGCTGGTTACGCTGTTCATGGGGCTTCAGTCGGCAGCGTTCTACACGTTTTCCAACTGGCTTCCCAGTTTTTCCGTTGCCGCCGGCTACGCTCCCGCCGAAGCCGGGCTGCATCTGTTCCTTTTCCAGATAATCGGAACCTTCGCCGGGCTCGCCATCCCCCGGTTCATGTACGTGCGCGGCAACCAGACAACCGCCGGCCTTATCGCCAGCAGATCGCTGCTTGTCGCTGCATTGGGCTGGCTCTTCCTTCCCCAGGCTTCGCTGCTATGGAGCATCGTCGGCGGCATCGGACAAGGGTCGTCGCTGGTGGTGGCCCTAGCCTTGATATCGCTGCGCGGCACCACGCATGAGGAAACCGTGGCGCTTTCCGGTATTGCCCAGTCGTTCGGATACCTGCTTGCTGCCTGCGGCCCCGTGGCCTTCGGTGCGCTGCTGGAGGCAACCGGCGCCTTCGCCTTGCCGCTAGGATTCATGGCCGCGCTGGCGCTGTGCCAATGCCTGCTGTGCTTCGCCGTAGGGAAAGACCCCAACCAACAAAGCTAGCACCCACCATAGCTGCCCTACCCTTCGCGGCCTTCCAGGCCAAGATACAAAAAATGGTGCGGAGCACTTGTTCCGCACCATTCATCAATCAAAATTATGAACGCGCCGCGAAAGGGCAAGCTTCGCCCCCCCCCAAAGGGCAACCCAGCCAGCCTTTGGAAGCCCAATCTACAGCGCGCGGATCTGCTCGGCCAGCCAGTTAGCCCATTCCTCTACCCCTTCGCCGCTGGTGGCGGAAATGGGGAAGATGGGAGCCTGCGGGTTCAGGTTCTTGATGTGGTCGTAGAACAGATCTTTGTCGAAGCTGAACACCGGCAAGGTATCCACCTTGTTCAGGACGATGGCCTTCGATGCCTGGAACACGCCCGGGTACTTGAGCGGCTTGTCGTCGCCTTCGGGCACCGAGAGGATCATGCACTTCATGTTCTCGCCCAAATCGAAATCGGTGGGGCACACCAGGTTGCCCACGTTCTCGATGATGATGAGGTCGAGCTTGTCCAAGTCCAGCACGTCAACCGCACGGCGGATCATGTCGCTTTCCAGATGGCAGGCGCCGCCCGTGTTGATCTGCACCGCGGCAATGCCCTGGCCCTTGATCTTCTCGGAGTCTACCGAAGAAGCGATGTCGCCCTCGATAACGGCGATGTTGAATTCGTCGCGCAGGGCCTCGATGGTCGCCAGGATCGTAGAGGTCTTGCCGGAGCCGGGCGATGCCAGCAAGTCCAGCACGAACACCTTCTTTTCCGCGAACAGCTCACGGTTGGCGCGCGCCAGCTTGTCGTTCTTGTCTAGGATGGGTTGCTTCATATCGATCTGCATCGCTTGCCTCCGTTGCATAAAAGGATGTTCGCACTCTGCCGCGCCAGGCGGGCACTGCCCTGCCCGGCGAATCGGCGCTATGTTGGGTCGGATTCGCCGCACTCGTCTTCTTCGGGAATGTCCACCTCGATCGATTCGATGCTCAGCTCTTTTCCCTGGATCAGCTGGGTGAACGCACTGCCGCATTCGGGGCACACCATGTGGAAGCGGTCGTGTTCGTATTCCTTACCGCATTCCAGGCACACGCTCACCGGTTGGACCATGTTGATTTCCAGCTGGGCGTCTTCGCACATGGTGCCCTCCGCCAGCGCCTCGAACGCAAAACGCAGGGCGTCTTCGATGGCCTCGGTCATCACGCCGACCGACAGGCTTATCTTCAGGACCTTGTCGGCATGGGCGTCTTTGGCGGCCTGCTCGACCGATTCCATGACGCCCGTCATGATTCCCAGCTCGTGCATTACTTGCCGTCCTCTTCGCCCCAAAGATGCTCTTGGTACTTCTTCTTCAGGCCGCGCAGCTCCTCGCGCGCCTCTTCGGCCTCTTGGGCTTCCAGACGCTCAAGCTCCTCCTGGCGCTTGATGCGGCTCTTCAGGCCGATGCGCGCCGCGATCAAGCTCAGCTCGTAGAGCACCACCATGGCGGCGAACATGAGGCCCATGGTAACCGGCGATGCGTCGGGCGTTACCGCCGCAGAGAACACCAGCAGGCCGATGTAGACACCGCGCCAGCTGGCACGAAGCTTCTGGTACGGAATCACCCCGAACATGACCAGGTAGAACACCACCAGCGGCATCTCGAAGCCGATGCCGAAGCCCAGCTCGAACTTGATGACGATGTCCACCCACTGCCCCGCTTCGGGCAGGATGGTGGCGAAGCCGGAGGCCTGGTCGGTAAGCCACTGGAAGGCCGGGTTCAGGATAACCAGGTAGCAGAACACCGTGCCGATGATGAACAGAGCAAGCGCGGCGATGAACGTGGGAAGGAACCACTTGCGCTCCTTGGGCTTCAACGCCGGCAGGAAGAATGCCAGGATCTGCCACAGCGTGATGGGGGCCGTGGCGATGAGCGCCGTCCACAGCGCCACCGTGATGCGAACAGAGAACGCATCGAAGGCGCCCAGAACGTTCAGGGCCACCTGGCCGTCTTCGCCCTTGGGCATGAACTCGGCAACGGGGGCGAGCAAAAACTGCACCACCGTGCCAGTGGAAAGGTAGAACACGCACATGGCGACGATCAGGCACACCACGATGCGCACCAAGCGCATACGCAGCTCGCCCAAATGCTCCATGAGGGACATGCGCGCCGGGCCGATTGCCATAGACTATTCGCCTCCTTGGGCAGAAGCCTGAGCAGGCTGGGGATCGTTGGCCGGTGCCGCCTGGGCGGCTTTGGGGGTTGGCTTGATGGGCTTCGTGCCGAACAGCTCGTCGGGGGAAAGCGCCGGTGCCGGCTTCGAGGCGGCGGGCTTAGCGGAAGCGGAAGCTGCAGCCGTATCTGCAGTGCCCTCCGCAGCAGGCGCCTGCTCGCCAGCGCTTGCAGTCTGGGAAGCGTCGGCCGCAGCGGCCTTTTCGGCGGCTTCCTTCTTCATGGCAGCGCGGTTCGCGTCGATCTGGCTCTTCTTCAAACGCTCGGCGCGCTCGCGGTCATAGCGGGCCTTGCGCTCGGCGAAGCTTTCGGTGGAGGCGTTCGGGGCGGGCTTGGCGGAAGAGGACTTCTTCTTGCCCGCATCGGGGTCGAGTACCTCGTCCTTGATGACGGCCTCCATTTCCTCTTGCGCCTGCTTGAACTTGCGCAGGGCGGAGCCGAGGGTCTTGGCCATCTCAGGCAGTTTGTCGGGGCCGAACAGCAAGAAGCCGAACAGCAAGATTATGAACAGCTCGAAGCCGCCGATACCGAACAAAGGGCACTTCCTTATCTCTTACCTCGGGCGCATGGCGCAGCAAGCGGCGCGCAGCTTCCCAAGCGCATTGGTTTACTATTTGCCGCCCAGGAACATCAGGCCCATAGTAGGCAGGGAAAGCGCAAGGATCAGGATCACGCAAACCGCGATGACGAAGATGCGCTTGACGAGCGACTGGCGCTCTTCCTTTTCCTTCGCCGTGCGCTGGCGCTCCAAAGCGCGCTGCTCGCGTTCTTTGCGCTGCTTGGCGCTCATCTTCTGCTTTTTAGCCATGTGAGTTTTCTCTTTCCCTATTGCGTGCCGTCACCTTAGCGCAAGGCACGCCAGCCGACGCCCTCTTTTCGACCAGAGGGCGAAAGGGCTTTTCGATTGCGATTAGGAGCGCAGACGGCCGCGGATCTTCAGCACGTTGGCGATGTTCTTGGCAACGCCGCCGGCCACATGCAGGCGGCCGCGCTCGTAGAGGATGTTGCCGTCGACCATGGTCATGGCAACGTCGGCGTTGGCCACCGAGCCCACCAGCGCGGAAACCGGGTCGGCCGTGGGGGTCTGGTGCGAGCCCGAAAGGTCGATGGCCACCACGTCGGCGCGCTTGCCCACTTCGAGCGAGCCCACCTTGTCGTCGATGCCCAAGGCCTGCGCGGCGCGCAACGTGCCCATTTCCATAAGCGTGTGGGAATCCAGGAACTCGCCCGCCTTGGAGCGCTGCAGCAGCAGCTCGGTGCGCATCTCCGTGAAGATGTCCAGCGAGTCGATGGAGGCAGGGGCACCCGTGCCCAGGCCCACGCGCATGCCGGAGCGCAGGTACTCGCATACCGGCGCCACGCCCATGCCCAACTGGGCATTCAGGCTAGGACACGCGGCAACGGCAACGTCGTACTCCTTCAAGTGGCGCGCGTCTTCCTCGTTGACGCCCACGGCGTAGACGATCATGACGTTCTTCGCATCGAACAAGCCCCAGTTCAGAACGTAGTTCACCGGGGTTGCCGAGGTGGGAAGCCATGGCGGGACCTCCATGAAGCCCTGCTGGCCGAGGTCCTCGTCCAAGCCGGCGGGGGCACCGTACTTCACGAAGCGGTACTCTTCCTTGCTGCCCGCCAGGTCCATGGCGATGGGCAGGTCGCCGTTGTCGGTGGCGTAACGGGCGATCTCGCGGTACATCTCGGGATGGCACTCGTACACCGGCGAGGGGGCAACGCCCAGCGTGATGCGCTCGGAGTTCACTTCCTTCGACCACTTCTCGAGGTCGTTGTCGGCCTTCTTGATGGCGTAGCGCACCAGGCGCTTGTCGATGGCGCTGGCCTCACGGTAGAACACGCCGCGCAGGCCCAGCTGGTTGGCAGCCTTCACGCAGGCGCCCGTGGTGGTGATGTCGGCCACCGTGGTAACACCCGAGGAAAGCGACTCGAGGCCGCCCAGGAACGCGGAGTCGAACGCCTCGGCGTACGAGATGCGCTTGCGCAGCGCGGCGATTTCCTTGCGCCACTCGACGAACGGCAGGTCGTGCACCAGGCCGCGGAACACCGCGTCTTCCATGCGGGCATGGAGGTCGATGAAGCCGGGGGTGAGCGCCGCCATGCCGAAGTCCTTCACTTCTTCGTCCGGATAGCGAAGACGCATCATCTCGGCATCGCCGATATCGGTGATGGAGCCGTCCTTCACCAAGATGGCACCATGCTCGATGGGTTCAGACGAAACGGGAACCACGTATTCGGCGATAAGTAGCATGCTCATCCTCCTGCCTAGGGTAATTCCTTGCAATGATAGCATTGCAGCTATCCGTTCTCGGCGTTTTTCACAGACCCCGAACGCACGCGCGACGGCACAGGCGGCGGGGTTTGCCTATAATCGGAATCCAGCGAGCAAACATCACGTCCGACAAGGATCACCGACACCATGACAACCGCCCAAGAACCGCGCGAAGACGCCGCCGTGGACCACTCCATCGACACCGCCACCGGCCAGGAGGCACCCGCGGAGCTTTCCTCTGCGCGCGTGAAGAAGATCTTCACCGACATCGCCTGGAAATACCAGCGCTTCAATGCCCTTTCCAGCTTCGGGCAGTACAAGAGCTGGCTGCGCACGCTCATCGACAAATCGCCCATCACGCCGCAGACGCGCATGCTCGACATCGCCGGCGGCACAGGCGACGTGACGTTCACCGCCTGCGAGCGCAAGCAGCCCGCCAGCATCATCCTGTCCGACTACACGCCCGCCATGCTGGAAGTGGCGCAGGCGCGGCTCGACGCCGGCGAGGCCAAGGGCGTCCCCGTGGAGCTTGCCGTGGTGGACGGGCAGGATATCCCCTACGAAGACGAGCAGTTCGATGTGGTGACCATGTCGTACGGCATCCGCAACATGCCCGAGCGTGAGCGTGCCCTTTCTGAGATGTACCGCGTGCTGCGCCCCGGCGGCGCCCTGTGCGTGCTGGAGTTCTCCACCCCGCCGAACCCGCTGATGCGCTGCGGCTACAACGTCTACCTGCGCTGGGGCATTCCCGCCTGGGGCAAGATCGTCACCGGCGACGCCTCGGGCTTCGTGTACCTGGCGAAGTCCATCAAGGCCTTCCCCAACCAGGAGGGCTTCACGCGCATGCTGAAGAACGCCGGCTTCAAGCGCGTCGAGTACACCAACGTCACCTTCGGGGTGGCCGCGGTGCATATCGCCTACAAGTAGCTGGACCGCAATCGCAACAGGAGCGTCCGCTTCGCCGCACGGGCCCGATCCCAGATTCGGCAGAAACGGAACGCGAACGCAAAAGAGAGGAAGCAAACCATGAAACGTTCCATCGACGTGCTGGAGCACGCAACCGAGATCATGCAGGCCGTGAACAAGGGCGTGCTGCTTACCGCCAAGAACGGCGACCGCGTGAACACCATGACCATCAGCTGGGGAACGCTGGGCATCGAATGGGGCAAGCCCCTGTTCACCACCTTCGTTCGCCAGCATCGCTTCACCAAGGAGTTCATCGACGCCACCGGCGAGTTCACCGTGAACATCCCCGTGGGCGAATTCGACAAGAAGATCATCGCGGTGTGCGGGTCGAAGAGCGGACGCGACATGGACAAGATCGCCGAGCTGGGCCTTACCCTGGAAGAGCCCGAGGCTGTGGGCGCCCCGGGCATCCGCGAGCTGCCGCTGACGCTGGAATGCCGCGTGCGCTACGTGCAGGACCAGGACCTGAAGCTGCTGAACAAGGAGAATGTGGAGGCGTGGTATCCCGAGGAAGACGGCTTCCGCGATTTCCATACCGCCTACGTGGGCGAGATCGTTGCCGCCTACGTTATCGAGTAGCCGCTATCTCGAACAGCCACTAGCGAAAAGCGTTTCAGCCGAAAGCCCGCCCATCTGGCGGGCTTTCTTATGCCAGCAGCCTTGGTGGCCGGCAAGGCAGGCGGTGCGCGCTGCCAGCCCTCGAAGCAAGGTAACGCGGCCGCTAGTACGCCTCGTCCAACGGGGCGTGCGCCTTCACGTCGCAGGTGAGCGGGAAGAACTTCTTCTGCCGGTAGCGGTCGAGCGCCACCAGGGCGATCATGGCCGCATTGTCGGTGCAGGCGGAAAGCGGCGGCATGGTAAGGCGAACGCCCAGCTGGCTGCACATATCCTCGTACGCGCGGCGCAGCTCGGGGTTGGCGGCAACGCCGCCGCCCAGGCAGAACTCCTTGGCACCGGTTTGCCGCAGCGCCGTGCGCGCCTTGGCAACCTGCACATCCACCACCGCAGCCTGGAAGCTGGCGGCGACATCGGCCTGGTTTACCGCGCGGCCGGCCTGCTGTTCCTTCTGCAGGTACGTCATCACCGAGGTCTTAAGCCCCGAAAGGGAGAATTGCAGGTCGCCCGAATGCATAAGGGCGCGCGGGAAGCGCACTGCCTTGGGGTTGCCCTTCTCTGCCAAGGCGGAGATAAGCGGGCCACCCGGGTAGCCCAGGCCCATGGCCTTCGCCACCTTGTCGAACGCCTCGCCCACCGCATCGTCGAGGGTGGAGCCCAGGGTCTCGTACGAGCCCCAGTCCTTCACATGGACGAGCATGGTGTGCCCGCCCGAAACCAGGGAAACCACCATGGGCGGCTTGATGTCGGGGCAGGCGATCTTGTTCGCGTACAGATGCCCCTCCAAATGGTTCACGCCGACGAGCGGCACATCGCATGCCCACGCCAGCCCCTTGGCAAAGGCCAGGCCAACCACCAGGGCGCCCACCAAGCCGGGAGCGTAGGTTACCGCCACGGCGCCCAGGTCGCTCCAGGAAAGGCCGGGGTTGCCGGTGCGCTCGCGCGCCTGGGCCAGGCACTCGATGGCAACGCCGCCGATGGCCTCGATGTGCTTGCGGCTGGCGATCTCGGGCACCACGCCGCCGAAGCGCGAATGGAAGTCGATCTGCGAAGCCACCACGTCGGAGATGATGGTTCCCGCCTCGTCGATGATCGCGCAGGCGGTTTCGTCGCAGGAGGACTCGATGGCCAGGATGAGCTTGCCCTGGACCTCTACCCTGCCCTCTGCGCTGCGGGCGCTTTTCGCCGCGTCGTTCAGGCGCAGCTCCATGCCGGCAACGTCGTGCTCGGCCAAGGGCAGCGGTCCCTCGAAGATGAGGGCGTCTTCCTTATCGGAATAGTAGCGCGGACGCTTGCCGATGCTTTCCAGCCCCAACCGGCGGTAGAACGCATGGGCACCCGCGTTGGACGCGCGAACCTCCAGCGTCATCTGGTTGGCGCCGAGGTCGCGCGCATCGAGGGCGACGCGCGCAAGCAGCTCTTGGGCAATGCCCCGGCGGCGATGCTCCGGGCTGCACGCCACCTTCAGCAGCTGCACCTGCCCGTCGTTTATCCAGCCGCCGGCGTATCCCACCAGCTTGGCCTCGCCGGCGTTCACCGTGCGCTTGCGCGTATCGGCAACCTCGTAGGCCGCCCACCAGGTACGATCAGGCCGCGGAAGCTCGTCGAGCACCTGGACTTCGCTCCAGGCGTCGGTTCCCATGGCCTCGGACTCCAGGGCGGCAACCGCCGGCACCCACGCCGCCTCGAGCGGCTGGTAGCGGATGGCAGCAGCGCCCTGCACGCCCGTCTGAAGGTCCTTCGCGTCGGCAGCTCCCTGCCCATCCCGCTTGGCGAACTTGATGCGCTCATGCTCTTCAGCATCGGAAAGGCGCGTGTACACCGGAAGGAGCGCGCACGGGTCGCCCAGGGAAAGGCTGTCGGGATCGAACGAGCCTTCCGCCCATGCGGCCTGCGCCGCCAGCAGCAAGCCCGCACCCGTAGGGTAGCGGCCATCGTCGGGTGCAACGGCGCCCTTGCCCTGGCACAGATCGGCGTACTTCTTCAGGGCATCGCCGCAGATAAGCTGGGTGGCATCGCTTCCCAGCCATTCGGGAAGGTTCGCCGCCTTCATCACCGTATCGGGGTTCAGGCGCTCAGCGCCCGACTCGTCGAGGCGGTAGCGAACCGGGTACACCTCTTTGCGCATGGCATCGCCCAGCACTGCCACAGTGCCGCGGGCGCCGAGTGCCCACTGCTGCCATGCCAGGGAATCGGGGGTGGAAACGCCGAACAGTGGAACGCCCAGGCCGATGGCCAGGCCCTTCGCGCTGGCCATACAGATGCGCACGCCCGTGAACGACCCCGGCCCGCGGCCGCACACCACGCACGCCACCTGACCCCGCTCAACGCCGGCATTTTCCAACAGCGCATCGATTTCTGGCAGGAGCTTCACATTGGACGCACGGAAGGCGCCGACCTCATGCGAGGCCACGCACTCGATTTCCCTTGCTTCACGGTTAAGCCGTCCCAGCCCCAGCGAGATCATCTCGTTGGCGGTGTCGAAGGCTATAACGTAGTCGTTCATGTTGCTTTGCTCCTGAGGCGATGCGCTCGCAACAGCCCAGCCCGTTCACGGGCGCCATTGCGCAGATTTACTAACCGCTATCCTATCGCAACCCGGCGTCGAACATGCAAGCGGCCGAGGGCCGCCGCAAAACGCAGCGCAAGCCTCGGCCGCAACCTAGCTATAAAGAAGAATCGCGCTAAAGCGCAGAAATCCAGGCGCTCAAGGCATCCTGCATCCGACCGAATGCGCGGGCACGGATGCTGCGCTCGGTTTCCCCCTCAACGCCGATGAACACCTCGAGCCGGTCTTCGGGCATTTCGTCGGGGAACTTCGATGCCCACTCTATGCAGGAGACCCCATCGCCCTCCACTATCTCGTAGAAGGCAAGGTCTTCCAGTTCATCGGGGCTGTCCAGCCGATAGAGGTCGAAATGGTGCAGCGGCATGCGCCCGTCCTCGTAGGAAACGACCAAGTTGAAGGTGGGGCTGGTAACCGGCGCGACGATGCTCAGAGCCGCGGCCAGCCCTTGGGTGAAATGCGTTTTGCCGGCGCCCAGGTCTCCGTCGAGCGTGACCACCGCACCGGGGAAAAGAACCTCGGCCAGCGCCGCAGCAACCCGCTGCGTTTCGCCGACCGAGGAAGTACGCGCTATGTTCTGCCACTCCGGCAACGGGGTTAGCGGATGGTTTTCTCGGCCGCGGAAACCGTGTGCTCCATGGTGATGGAGGTGGTAACCGAGCCCAAGCCGCCGGGAACCGGGGTGATGGCATCGACCACGGGCGCAACCGCATCGAAGTCGACGTCGCCGCAGAGCGTGCCGTCCTTGTCGAAGTTGATACCGACGTCCAGCACGGTCTGGCCTTCGCAGAAGCACTCGGGGCCGAATGCGCGGGCACGGCCCGTTGCGCAGATGACGATGTCGGCGGTGCGCATGACCTTGGCAAGATCGGCGGTGCGGGAATGGCAGATGGTGACGCTGGCGTTGCGGCGCAGCAAGAGCATGGCAACGGGCTTGCCGACCACCAGGCTTCGGCCGACCACCACGACGTGCTTGCCCTCGATGGGGACCTCGTAGAAGTCGAGCGCCTTCACGCATGCTTCCGCCGTGCAGGGGGCGAAGCCCTCCTTGGCATCGGTGAACACCGCGCCCAGCGAAGCGGTGGAAACGCCGTCGACGTCCTTGGACATGGCCAGCTCGTCGCACACCAGCTTGTCTTCCATGCCTTCGGGCAGCGGGCGGAACACCAGGCAGCCGTGGATGTTGGAATCGGCGTTGATGCGGCGGATCTGCAGCAGCAGCTTTTCCTGGGAAACGGTTTCGGGAAGCTCAAACACGCGGGTGGAAAGCCCCAGCGCCTTCGCGCGCTTGCAGGCAGTGCGCTCGTAGCTCAGGTCGTCGGGACGGGCGCCCACGCGCACGATGGCAAGCGTCGGGTCGATGCCCAGGATATGCAGACGCTCAACGCGATGGGCAAGGTCGGCGGCAATGGCATCGGTCACGGGTTTGGAATGCAGTACGCGGGTCATGTTTATCTGAGTCCCTCCAACACAAAGATATAGATATCGTCTGCTCGGTGCCCCCAGTCGATGATGAGACACTCCGCTTCGTCAGTGTAGCGCTTCGCGCGGGCACGATCTTCGAGCATTTTGGCATTGACGAAGATGTTCAGAGCAGCACCCTTAAGCGCGCCCTTCGCGAAGGAAACGCCCGTGGCGACATCGGAAAGGGCCATCTTCGAACCGTGGTGCGCCATGAAGTCGGAGAGCTCGATAACGCGGGCGCAGGCCTTCACGATGGCGAGCGGGACCTCGATGGCGTCGATGAGGGCCGTCTGCATGGCGGCGCGGCGCGCTTCCTTTTCCTCTTCGGTGCCGCGCGGCATCTTGAACGAGGCCGCCAGCGGGGCGAATGCCTGGGCATCGCGGTCCATCAGGTCTATAAGCTGGGCACGCACTTCCTCGAGCTGCACCAGGCAGGCCTTCACGTCGTCTTCGACGTCGGCGTAGCTCTTCTTCCCCACCGTGAGGTTTCCCACCATGGAGTTCAGGGCGGATCCCAATGCGCCCACGTAGGCAGCAGCGGCACCGCCGCCCGGCGTGGGGGTTCCGGCGGAAACCTCGTCTATAAAAGTCAATTCGCTCAATGCCGCTCCTTGCGCTTCAGTAAAACACGGGCTGGCGCTTCTACGCCAGCCCGATGGTAGCAACCTTGTTTTTCAAACAGGTTAGAAGTTAGAACAAGCCGGAGATCTTGCCCGTCTCGTCCACATCGATGTTGAACGCCGCGGGCTTCTTGCCCAGGCCCGGCATGGTCATGACGTTGCCGGTGAGGGCAACCACGAAGCCGGCGCCGGCGGAAACCTTCACCTGGCGCACCGTGATGCGGAATCCGCGGGGAGCGCCCAGCAGGTCCTTGTCGTCCGAGAAGCTGTACTGGGTCTTCGCCATGCACACCGGCATGTTGCCGAAGCCCAGGGCCTCGAGCTGCTTGATCTCCTTCTTGGCGGCCGGGGTGAAGTCGACGCCGTCTGCGCGGTAGATGCGCTTGGCAACGGCCTCGATCTTCTGGGCAAGGCCCGCCTCGTCTTCGTAGGTGAACTTGAGCTCGCTGGGCTGCTCGCACAGGCGCAGCACCTCTTCGGCCAGCTCAACGCCGCCTTCGCCGCCCTTTGCCCAAACCTGGGAAAGCGCAACGTTCACGCCGAGCTCCTTGCACTTGGCGCGCACCAGGTCGATTTCCGCCTGGGTGTCGGTGGGGAACTCGTTGATGGCAACCACGCAGGGCAGGCCGAACACCTTGGTGATGTTCTCCACGTGCTGCAGCAGGTTGGGCAGGCCCGCCTCGAGCGCCTCGAGGTTTTCCTCGTTCAGGTCGGCCTTGGCAACGCCGCCATGGTTCTTCAGCGCGCGGACCGTGGCAACCACCACGACGGCATCGGGCTTGAGCCCGGCAAGGCGGCACTTGATGTCCAGGAACTTCTCTGCGCCCAGGTCGGCGCCGAAGCCGGCCTCCGTCACGCAGTAGTCGCCCAGGGCCAGGCCCATGTTGGTGGCCATGATGGAGTTGCAGCCGTGCGCGATGTTCGCGAAGGGGCCGCCGTGCACGAACGCCGGGGTGCCTTCCAGGGTCTGCACCAGATTCGGCTTCAGGGCATCCTTCAGCAGGGCCGCCATGGCGCCTTCAGCGTGCAGGTCGTGAGCGGTGACGGGCTTGTCGTCGCGGGTGTAGCCCACCACGATGCGGCCCAAGCGCTCCTTCAGGTCGGTGATGGAGGTTGCCAGGCAGAAGATGGCCATGACCTCGGAGGCAACCGTGATGTCGAAGCCGTCTTCGCGGGGCACGCCGTTTGCCTTGCCGCCCAGGCCGCACACGATGTTGCGCAGCTGGCGGTCGTTCATGTCAACCACGCGCTTCCAGGTGATGCGGCGCACGTCGATGCCCAGCTCGTTGCCGTTATGGATATGGGCGTCGAGCAGAGCGGCGAGCAGGTTGTTGGCCGCGCCGATGGCATGGAAGTCGCCCGTGAAGTGCAGGTTGATCTCCTCCATGGGGACCACCTGGGCGTACCCGCCGCCGGCAGCGCCGCCCTTGATGCCGAACACGGGGCCCAGGGAAGGCTCGCGCAGGGCGATGACGGCGTTCTTGCCCAAGTGGGAAAGCGCGTCGCCCAGGCCGACGGTGGTGGTGGTCTTGCCCTCGCCCGCGGCGGTGGGGTTGATGGCCGTTACCAGCACAAGCTTGCCGGGGGTGTGCTGCTCGTTTCGCAGCAGGTTGTAGTCTACCTTGGCCTTCGTCTTGCCGTAGCACTCAAGGTAGTCTTCCTTGATGCCGGCCTTCTGGGCCACTTCCACGATGGGGCGCGGCGTTGCCGCCTGCGCGATCTCGATATCGCTCAACATACGATTGCTCGCTTCCTCTTCTTGCTTCAGGGCTTTTCCTCGCGGCTCTACTTCGTGATCTCACCGTAGATCATGCGCAGGCCCTGCAAAGTGAGTTCCAGGTTGATTTCGGTGATGTGCTTCGATGCGGGCGCTATGCGGTGCGCCAGGCCGCCCGTTGCCACCACGGTGGCCTCGTAGCCCAGCTGCTCGAACACGCGGTCCACCAAGCCGTCGACGCGGGCCGCCTCGCCGTAGACCACGCCCACCTTCAGCGCGTCGGCCGTGTTGGTGCCGATGGCCGTGCCCGGGTCTTCCAGCTCCACCGAGCGCAGCAGCGCGGCGCGGGAGAGCAGCGAGCGCATGGACGATTCCACGCCCGGGGCGATGATGCCGCCCACGAAGGTGCCCGTCTTGTCGATGATCTCTATATTGGTGGCGGTGCCGAAGTCCACCACGATGACCGGGGAGCCGTAGATGCTCTTCGCGGCCGCCGCATCGGCAACGCGGTCGGCGCCCAGCTCGCGGAACTTCTCCTTGTCCATGTTCACCAGGTGCCCCACGGTGGCGGCAGACACCACGACTACCTCCACGCCGAAGGAGCGCAGGCACACCTTTTCCCAGTTGTGGGTGAGCGCGGGAACCACCGAGGCCAGGATGGCGCCGTCGATGGCCTTTTCGTCGAGGCCCTCCGCACCCAAAAGCACGTGCAGCTTGATGCGCAGCTCGTCTGAGGTGTGGTCGACATTGGTGGCCAGACGCCACATATGAACCAGGCGCTCGCCGTCGTAGATGCCGAGCACCGTCTGGGTATTCCCCACGTCAATCGCAAGTAACATGTTTCTGACAATCCCTTCAGATATATGCGCTTCGAGCGAATGCTACCATACCATCGGATGCACACGGAAACCTTTACCGCAACATGCCCTTAACGTCTGGAAGGTGGAGCATATGGAGAACCAACCCGCACGCATCCTGATCGTCGACGACGAGCCTTCCATCACCGAATTCGTCAGCTACGCCATGCAGAAAGAGGGCTACCAGACCGAGGTTGCCGGCAATGGCGAAGACGCGCTGCAGAAGATCGAGTCCGAGCACTTCGACCTGTTCATCCTGGACATCATGCTGCCCGGCATCGACGGCTACGAGCTGTGCCGCCGCATCCGCGCGAAGATGAGCACGCCCATCCTGTTCCTTTCCGCGCGCGACACCGAGCTGAACAAGGTCGTGGGGCTTGAGCTTGGCGCAGACGACTACCTGGCGAAGCCCTTCGGCGTCCGCGAGCTTCTGGCCCGCACCCGCGCCCTGCTGCGCCGCAGCCAAGGGGCCGAAGCCGCAGCTCCCTCCAACGAGGTGACGGCAAGCGGCATCACGCTGAACGAGGACACGCACGTTGCCAAGGGCGACAAGGGTCCCATCGACCTTACCCCGCGCGAATTCGAGCTGCTCTGCTGCCTTATGCGCAACGCCGGCAAGGTGGTTTCGCGCGAAGACCTGCTGCGCGATGCCTGGGGCTGGGAATTCATCACCGAAACCAAGACGGTGGACACCCACATCAAGCGCCTCCGCGATAAGATAGAGACGGCTGGATACGACCCGAAGCTGGTCGAAACGGTTCGCGGATACGGCTACCGCTTCAAGAAGTAGCAGCCAGGCGGGCTTGGCCGCACCGCACATCGAGGGGATCCAATGAGGCTGTTCACCCATATTTCGTTTCTCACCACGCTGCTGGCGCTGTTCGCATCCATCCTTACGGCCGCCGCAGCCGTGTTCATTTTCGGGTGCCCGCCGTTCATCGTCGCCTATATCGTGCCCATCTGCTGCCTGTGCTATTTCCTGAGCCTGCTCATCGCCCATTTCATGACCCAGCCGCTCACCGAGCTGGTACACAAGGCGAAGGCCTACCGCCAGGGCGACAAATCCATCACGTTCGAGGCAACCGGAAGCGTGTACGAGGCCGACCGCCTTGCGGAGGACTTCGCCGAGCTGAACCAGGCCTACGAGGCGAAGCTGGCCGAGCTTTCCCGGATCCAGGACCAGCAGGATTCCTTCGTGAGCGACGTTGCCCACGAGTTCCGCACGCCCCTTACCGCCATCAGCGGCAATGCCGAGCTGATGCTTGACCCGGACATGCCGCAGAGCACGCGCGAGCATTTCTGCGAGATCATCCTGAGCGAATCCGAGCGCCTGAAGAAGCTCACCAACAACCTGCTTGCACTGCAGCACGCCAAGGAAGGCGTCCCGGCAGCCGAGCTCAAGCGCATCGACATCGGCTCCGTGGCCCAAGACGTGGTGGACATGCTGGAGCCCCTGGCGCAGGACAAGAACGTCACACTGGCCGTGGAGGGCGCCGCGCCCGACATCCTGGGCAACGCCGACCGCTTGAAGCAGGCGCTCATCAACCTGGTGGACAACGCGATCCGCCACGTGGACGAGGGCGGGCACGTTACCGTGATGCTTTCCGGCGTGAACGGCAAGGCGTTCGCCGCCGTGAAGGACGACGGCTGCGGCATCAAGGACGATCCGTCGCTCCTGTTCAAGCGTTTCTTCCGCAGCGACTTCTCCCGCGCCCGCTACAGCGGCGGCGCCGGGCTGGGGCTGGCCATCGTGAAGGAGATCGCCGAGAGCTTCGACGGAAGCGTTACCGCGTTCAACGCCCCCGAGGGCGGCGCGGTGTTCGTGATGGCCTTCCCGGCTATGTAGGAGAGCCGGCGTTTCTTCGGCTTACCGCAGCTGGGCTGGGTGCCGGAGCTTTCCCGCCGACCGCAGCCGGGCTGGGTGCCGAAGTGGAGCAGGCAACGCGCAATCAGCCCCGGGTTCCCCACCCTTTGATTCTTGGGGCCAGGCCGGGCTGGGTGCCGAAGCGGCACGGGCAACGGACAATCGGTTCTAAGCTCCCCTGCCCTTTCGTTCTCCAACCACAGCGTAACCTGCCCTTGGTGCGAGCATCCGGCAAAGCGCACGCCAAATCCAAACGAAAAGGCGGGTTGGACCTGATTGCAGATCCAACCCGCCTTCGACGGATTCATCAAGCTTGGGTGCTTGCGACGAGCGCGCCCATGAGAGCGCCGGACGCGAAGCGCTATTTCACTACCGCGCTTACCGCCTGGGCAACGAGGACGGCGGCGATCATCTTCAGCACGTCGATGAGCACGAACGGGGCAACCGCTGCGACGAAGGCAGCCTCGGGGCTCAGGTTGCCGGCGATCATAAGCCAAGCCCAACCGAACACGTAGAGCACCGCCAGGAACACCACGCCCATGACCAGATTGCGGGCCAAGCGGCCGGCAGCCATGTGGGCGCCGAAGAACGAGGTTTCCTTCTCGGACGCGAAAAGCGGGGTGCGCTTCACCAACGCGTCAACGCACAGAGCAACGGCGCCGGCGACGAAGAAGCCCACGATGAAGCCGCCCGTCGGTCCCATAAGGGCAGCCAGGCCGCCCTTGAAGGAAGAGAACACCGGAAGACCGATGGCACCCAGCACCAGGTAGCCGCCGATGGCGACGAGCGCCTGCTTCGGCGGGAGGGCGAACAGGACGAACATCACAGCAAGGGTCTGCAGCGTGAAGGGCACCGGGCCAAAGGGCACCGTAACCCATGCGGCAACTGCCATAAGGGCAATGGACAGGCCGCAGAATGCGACGTTACGTGCACGAGCAGCGGAAGGCTGCGTCATTGCTTTCGACATGATGGGGATTTCCTTCCATTCGGTACAGCTGCCGCATTCCCTGTGCGGCAATGAGGGGAGTATAGCGCCGGCGGCACATTTGCCAATGGAACGAAGCTCAAAATTCGCCGCTTCTTAATATAAGCACAGCCGGCATCCTGACGTGTCCACGCCAGGCGCCACACCGCTTGCAAACAGGCCCCGGCAGAGCCCCGGATCAACCCCGCCCCAAGCGGAACCCATGACCAAGATGGCAAGATATTGCTCTTTTGTACGCTTGCGCAAGAAAGAGGCTTCCTTTTGGCAATAATTCGCTACTTTGCGCGCTCCGACACGCTGAATTGGCAAAATGAGCTTACTTTGCACGCTAATGGCAGAGAAATCGCTGTCGTGGCGCGCAAAGTAGGCACATCTCGCCAAGTAGGCCGCATATTTCTGCGCAAGCGCGCAAAGTAGGCATTTTTCGCCATCGCCGAATCGCACAACTGAATCCGCTCGGCCCACGCCGGTAGTTCGTTCGCCAAGGCCGTCCCTGGCAGCCGCCGTTGCTTTCGCCATCGCCAAGCCGCTCCCGGCAGCCGACCCTGCTTTTGCCAGCGCCAGGGCCGCTCCCAGCGGTCGGCGCTACCTAGTTAGGCCTTGGCGGACTTGCCGAAGCGGGCGGATATCTCGCCGCGCTCGAGCTTCTTCAGGCGGCGCAGCTCGAAGAACAGGAAGCCGCCGGTGGTGGCAACGGCCAGGATGTCGGCGAACGGAACCGCGAAGTACAGGGCATCCAGGCTGTTCAGCGCCGGCACCAGAACCGGCAGCACGATGGGCAGCACGATGTAGAGCGGGATGAGGAACAGCACCTGGCGCGTAAGCGAGAGGATGATGCTCTTCATGGGCTGGCCGGTTGCCTGGAAGTAGTTCGAGGTGACGATCTGCATGCCCACCAGCGGCAGCACCAGCAGCTGGATCTTCAGCGCGAAGGCCGTGAACTCGCGCAGCGTATCGTCGCGGATGCCGAAGAAGCTCACGATATCGCCCGAAAGCAGCATGACGAAGACCCACATCACCGTGGCGATGCCCGTGGCGGCGGCGATGCCGCACAGCAGCGTCTTGCGCACGCGCGGGATGAAACCGGCGCCGTAGTTGTAGCCGAGCAGCGGCTGGATGGCCACCGCCGTGCCGATAAGCGGCAGCACCGAGAACATGGCGCAGCGCTGCACCACGCCGATGGACGCCAGGGCGTTTTCCGGCCCCAGCGGGCTCTGGCCGCCGTAGAGAACCAGCAGGTAGTTCACCAGGAAGTTGATGACCGACATGGCCATCTGCATGATGAAGCTGGCGGCACCCAGGCTGAAGATGAAGCCCACGACCTCGGCCTCAAGTTTGAAGTTCTTCCAATACAGCTTGAACGCAACGCCCTTGGTGAGCGTGAAGTACCACAGAACCGAAAGGCAGGAAACGCCCTGGCCCAGCACCGTTGCCAAGGCGCTGCCGACCACGCCCCAGCCCAACACGATGACGAACAGGAAATTCAGCACCACGCAGGCCACCGTGCCGATGACCATGGTGAGCAGCGCGCGGTTCGGCGCACCGGCCGTGCGGATGAAGTTGTTCACGCCCATGCCGATGATCTGGAAGATAACGCCCAGGCTGATGATGCGCACGAAGCTGTAGGTGTAGTCGTGGATTTCCGGCGTGACGCTGGAAAGGGAGAGCAGCGCCTCCATGCAAGGCGGGATGCTGGCAACGATGGCCACGATGGCGGCGATGATGATGCCCAGGCACACCGTGTTGCCCAGGCTCTTCTCGGCCGCTTCGCGGTTGCCCTCGCCCAGGCGCAGGGCCGCCAGCGCGTTGCCGCCGTTGCCGATGAGCATGCCAACCGCCATGAAGATGGTCATGAGGGGCATGGCCGCCGTGGCAACCGAAAGACCGATCTCGCCCATGGCCTGCCCAAGGAAGATGGAGTCGATGACGTTGTAGGCGCCGTTCACGAGCATGCCCACGATGGCGGGAACCGCGAACTCGGCGATGAGCTTCGGGATGGAATCGGTGCCCATGCGGGCAGTGCGCGAATCGCGTTGGGGCGCAGGACGGGCAGCGTCCTTGGCCTCCCGAAGCGAGCCCTTCTCGAACCGGGCCTTCTTTTCCGTTCCCTCCTGCTCCTGAAGCTCTTCGCTCATGATGCGCTTCCCTTTCGCTGCTCTGCTCGTTCCCGACGGTCCACTGCCGCAAAAAATCAGTGCATTCCAGTGTGCCATTCCGCGCCTGGGCGCGCGCCGCACTCTACACAAAATGCATGTTCTGTTGAATTAAAAGCCAATATGACCCATAAGCGTGCGCCATGTGCGTAAAAGGGAGACAATGGAAAACCGTGTAGAAGAAAGGACCTCTGTGGGAATCCCCGAGATAATCATGCTGGGCTTGGCGCTTTCGATGGACGCATTCGCCGTTACCATCTCGAACGCCTTCGCCTACCCGAAACTGAGCCGCATCCGCCAGGCGTCCATGCCCATCGCCTTCGGCGTGTTCCAGTTCCTTATGCCGCTTGTCGGCTACCTGTTGGGCCAGCTGGTGAGCGAGATCATCACGCAGTACGCCGGCATCGTCACGTTCGTCATCTTGGGCTTCATCGGCGGCAAGATGGTTTGGGACGCCTTCCATGAGGACGAAGACGAGGAAGAGGCGCCCTCGAAGAGCACGCTTACGCTTCCCGTGCTGCTGTTCCAGGCCGTGGCAACCTCCATCGATGCCCTGGCCGTCGGCGTCAGCTTCGCCGCGCTGGAGGTGAACATGCTGCTGGCTGTTTCGCTCATCGGCATCACCACGGCGCTCACCTGCACGGTTGCGCTGCTCATCGGCAAGCGCTTCGGCCATGCGCTGGGCAGCAAGGCCACCATCGTCGGCGGCGTGGTGCTGATCCTGATCGGCCTGAAGTCGCTGATCTTCTAGAAGCGCGGGGGCTTCGTGCCACCATCCCATAAGCTTGCGAGCCCGATGGACATGGGCAGGCTCTGTTGCCGTCCTGCGGAGCTCGATGGGTACGGACGGGTTTTGCTGCCGCCTGCTGCTGCCCGCTTGTACCGGCAGCTAGCCCAAAGCCGTGATGTGCACCTCGCCGGAAGCCATGGGCACAAGGGCGCTTCCATCGTTCACCAGGATGCGTCCCTGGGAATCGACGCCCTCGATCACGCCCTCAAGGCAGGTTGCGCCGTCCACCGAGCTCAGCGTTGCGCGTTTGCCGCGATAGGCGAACCTGCGGGAATACTCGTCGTAGAACGCCGCGAAGCCCTCGCTGCGCCAAACCAGGTACCGCCGCTCAACCTCGTGCAGCATCAGCTCCAAGACCTGCGTTGCCTTCGAGCGCTGCACGTCGGAAAGGCCCGGGGCAGCCGTTCCCTCGAACACATACGCCTGGCGGTACTTACCGGAAACGGGCTGCTGCTCCTGGGGGCGGAAAAGGTTCATTCCCACCCCGACGCACACACCCCCGGCCAAGGCTTCCAGGGAAATGCCCACAAGCTTGCCCTGCTCGCACAGCACGTCGTTTGGCCACTTGATAAGCGGATGCAGCCCTGGCTGGGCCTTTTCCAGCGTATCGGCGCAGGCAAGCGAAACCACCAGGCTGAGCGTTGGCAGCTCCGCCACGGGAAGGTTGGGGCGCAGCGCGAACGAGGTATACAGCCCCCCTTGCGGGCTGACCCAGGTTCGACCCTGGCGTCCGTACCCGCCGCTCTGCTGAAGGGCCGTGGCGCAAAAGCCCTCGGGCGCGCCTTCGCGCATGGCGGATTTCACCACTTCGTTGGTGCTCTGCACGCAGCCGAAGGCATGGACGTCCCAAAACGGGCTCGCCTGCACCTCCAGCGGCAAAAGCGGCGCGGTCTGCGGCTCTAGCACTTCCAGGCCTTCCCCACCGTCACCGTTTCCAGGCTTACCACCGTGCCGTCGGCCAGCTCGTGGTTCGGGGCGATCTCGAGCAAGGGCTTCACCACGAAATCGCGCTCGGTGAGGCGCGGATGCGGAAGCGTGAGCACCTCGAGCTCGGATACATAGCCCTGGTAGTCCAGGATGTCCAAGTCGCAGGTGCGCGGGCCGTTCTTCTTCTCGCGCACGCGGCCCAGGCGGTTCTCGATTATGTTCAGGCAGCGAAGCAGCTCTTGCGGCGGCAGGCCGGTACGCAGGATGCACACGGCGTTCACGAACGTGTCCTGATCCTCCAGGTAGGCGGGTTCGCTCTCGTAGAAGCTGGAGATATCGGCGATCTGCGTGTCGGGCAGCATGCACATGTCGGCGATGGCCTGGTTCAACATGGCCTTCTTGCCCTCCAGCTCTTCACCCGGGTCGGCAACCAAGGGAAGGTTGCAGCCCATGGCCACGAACGCGTACGGACGCAGGTTCTCCTTCAGCGATTCCGCGGTAAGCGCGACGTTGTGGGTGCGGATCACGGAAGCGCCCAGCTCGCAAGCCATCAGGGCCTCGGCGGCAGACGCGCTGTCGCGCTCCTTCGGGTCGTCGATCTTGTAGGCCTTGCCGATGTAGCTCTTGCGCGAAACCGCCACCATGGTGGGATAGCCCAAGTGCACCAGCTCGTGGAAGTTGCGCATGAGCGTGATGGTCTGGTCTGCCGTTTTGCCGAAGCCGGGGCCGGGGTCCAGGCAGATCCGGTCGTGCGCGATGCCGGCTTCCTCGAGCTCGGCGGCGCGCTTGCCCAGGTAGCCGACCACCTCGGACACCACGTCTTCATAGACGGGCTCGTCCTGCATGGTGCGCGGGTCGTCGCCCTGCATGTGCATCACCACCAGGCCGGCGTCGCAGCCCTTCGCAACTTCCACCATGGCGGGGTCGCGGAAACCCGTCACGTCGTTCAGGATGCTGGCGCCCGCCTGCACGGCCGCCTGGGCAACCTCGGCATGGCGGGTGTCGATGCTCACGCAGATGCCGTCGGCAGCCAAGCGCTTAACAACGCCGAGCACGCGGCGCTTCTCCTCTTCGATGGAAACGGGGCTTGCCCCCGGGCGCGTGCTCTCGCCGCCCACATCGATGATGAGGGCACCCTCTTCCACCATCTTCTTCGCGGCCTCGACCGCCGCGTCCTCGTCGGCATAGGAACCGCCGTCGGAAAACGAGTCGGGGGTGACGTTCAGGATGCCCATGATAACGGGGGTTCGCGAATCGAACGGGTACTTGCCGCAGCGCCAGATCATTGTTCCTCCTATAAACGAAACCCCGGGCTTTGGGCCCGGGGCATTGGTGCGAATGGGTGCTTTACGCGTTTCTACTTGTCAGAGCCGTTGTTGGCAGCGCCTTCCGAATCGGCGGAAGACGTCGCGCCAGGGGCAGGGGCAGCAGACGCGGAAGCCGTAGCTGCAGGCTCGCCTTCCACGGCGCCTTCCTGGGCGTCGGCGACAGGAGCAGCCGGAGCCTCGGAATCCGCAGCCTCGGCAACCGGGGCGTCCAGGGAAGCATCGGCAGCCTTCTTGGCTTCCTCATCCTGCAGGTACTCTGCCCACTTGTTGTTCAGCAGGGCCTGGCAGGCATCGCCGTCGATGGTTTCGCGCTCAAGCAGCACAGAGGCCATGAGGTCCATCTGGTCGCGATGGGCGGAAAGGATCTCGGCCGCGCGGTCGTGCGCTTCCTTCATGATGCGCGCAACCTCGTCGTCGATGCGGCGGGCCGTGGTGTCGGAGTAGTCCTGCGTATTGCCGTAGTCGCGGCCCAGGAACACCTCGTGGTTGGGCTGGCCGAACACCTGCACGCCCAAGTCGGAGCTCATGCCGTAGTTGGTAACCATGGCGCGGGCCATCTTGGTGGCGCGCTCCAGGTCGTTCGAGGCGCCGGTGGTGATGTCCTCGCAGAACAGCTCTTCGGCAACACGGCCGCCCATGAACACGGCCAGCTCGTCGCGCATCTGGTTGCGGCTGTTCAGCACCTTGTCCTCGTCGGGGATGGAAAGGGTGTAGCCCAGCGCGCGGCCGCGGCTGATGATCGAGATCTTATGCACCGGATCAGCGCCCTCGAGCAGATGGCCGACCAGGGCATGGCCGCTCTCGTGGTAGGCGATGGTGGTGCGGGTGCGCTCGTCGAGCACGCGGCCCTTTCGCTCGGGACCGGCGATGACGCGCTCCATGGAGTCCTGCACCTCGGCGTTCGAGATGATGTGCTTGTTGCGGCGCGCCGTGAGGATGGCCGACTCGTTCAGCAGGTTGGCCAGATCGGCGCCGGTGAAGCCCGGGGTGAGCTTGGCGATGCTGGAAAGATCCACATCGTCTGCCAAGGGCTTGTTCTCGGCATGGACCTTCAGGATCTTCTCGCGGCCCTTGACGTCGGGGGCGTCTACCACGATCTGGCGGTCGAAGCGGCCGGGGCGCAGCAGCGCCGGGTCAAGAACGTCGGAGCGGTTGGTTGCCGCGATGAGGACCACGGAATCGTTGGCCTCGAAGCCGTCCATCTCTACCAGCAGCTGGTTCAGGGTCTGCTCGCGCTCGTCGTGGCCGCCGCCCAGGCCGGCACCGCGCTGGCGGCCGACGGCATCGATCTCGTCGATGAAGATGATGGAGGGGCAGGCTTCCTTCGCCTGCTTGAACAGGTCGCGCACACGGGAGGCGCCAACGCCCACGAACATCTCAACGAAGTCGGAGCCGGAGATACTGAAGAACGGCACGCCCGCCTCGCCGGCAACGGCGCGCGCAAGCAGGGTCTTACCGGTGCCCGGAGGGCCCACCAGCAGGCAGCCGCGCGGGATCTTCGCGCCGAGGGACTGGTACTTGGCGGGGTTCTGCAGGAAGTCCTTGATCTCCTGCATTTCCTCTACCGCCTCATCCACACCGGCAACGTCGGAGAAGTGGACATCGGGGTGCTCCTCGACGTTCTTCTTCACCTTCGCCTTGCCGAACGACATCTGCGAGTTGTTGGCCTTGTTCATCTGGCTGAAGAAGAACAGCAGCAGGGCTGCGATGATGATTATGGGCAGGACGCTGGCCAGGATGGAGCCCCACGGCGAGGCCAGGCGCACGCTGTACTGGATGCTGGGGTTCTTGCTCATGAGCTGGCCCAGCGAATCGGAGCCGACCCAGGTGCAGGTGTAGTTGTGCTCGGAACCCAGCTTGGCAACCGAGAGCTTCTGCGTTTCCACGATGGTGGGGCGCGCGCCGTTCTTGCGCTCGGTGCTGATGCCGGAGTTCAGGGCGTTAAACGCCTCGTTGAAGGCATCGGCGGTGGCGGCGCCGGCGGTGGCGGCGGGATAGTAGGTGCCGCTGACCACGTACGAGCCGGTGTCGTACACGGCGGTGTTCACGCGGCCCTGCTCGACGGCCTGCATGAATTCCGAGGTTTCCAGCTCATCGGTCTGCGTTGCGCCGGTGGTTGCCGTCATGGTGCGCATCATCATGACCATGAAGAAAATGCCGATCGCGATGAACACCACCATGGTGACGACGTTCGTGCGATTCGGCTGCTTCATCGGGTTCTTGTTGTTGGAAGATTGTGCCATACGGGCCGTTCCTTATGCGTTCGTTGCGTTCGTTTCGGCTGGTTGCTATTCGGCGGTTACCTCGGGCTTGAGCACGCCGATGCACGCAAGGTTGCGGTAGCGCTCCTCGTAGTCGAGGCCGTAGCCCACGATGAACTCGTCGGGGCATTCGAAGCCGATATACTTGCAGTTGATGTTCGCCTGGTTGGGCGTGTCTTTGCGCAGAAGCGTGGCAACCTGGATGGATGCGGGCTCGCGCGACTCGAGGTTCTTCATGAGGTAGCGAAGGGTAAGGCCGCTGTCCAGGATGTCCTCGGCGATGAGCACGTGCCTGCCCTCGATCTGGCTGGTGAGGTCCTTCAGGATGCGGACCACGCCCGAGCTTTTCATGCCGTTTCCGTACGAGGAGATGGCCATGTAGTCCATTTCGACGGGAAGGTGGATCTCGCGCACCAGGTCGGCCATGAAGATGGCGGCACCGCGCAGCACGGAGATGACGACGATGCTCTTGCCCGCGTAGTCCTCGGTGATCTGCGCACCCATCTCGGCCACGCGCGTGCGGATGTCTTCCTCGGAGAATAGGACTCGGTCAAGATCGGGATGCTGGTCCACGAAGGCCTCTTTTCCCGCCAAAGGCGGATTAACGCTAATACACAGATTGCAAGTGTAGCAAAAGGCCGCGGCAACCCTTTTCGCAGGTGCCTGAGCGTAGCCCAACTGCAATAAATCTTCACCCTGGAAAGCCCCGGCGGCGCAGTTTGGGCGCGGTGCAGGCGCAGCCGGCGGCAGGCTTATCCCTGCTGCGGCTGAACCTCCACCTCGACCTCGCTCTTGAGGATGTCGGGGAAGTTCTTCAGCAGCGTTTCCACCGGCAGGCCCACGATGTTGTTGAAGTCGCCTTCGTAGGCTTCCACCAGCACGCGGCCCTTGCCCTGGATGCCGTAGGCGCCGGCCTTGTCGATGGTCTCGCCGGTTGCGACGTAGGCGTTGATCTCCTCGGCGGAAAGGTCCTTGAAGGTTACGTGGCTGGTTTCGGCGAAGGAGCGGAACGCCAGGGAAACGTTGCCGTCGCCGCCGTTCTCCTCGGTGTCGTTCAGCATGACCAGCCATACGGAAACGCCGGTTATCACCTGGTGGGTGCGCCCGGAAAGGCGGCCCAGCATCTCGCGCGCGTGGTCGGCGCTGTAGGGCTTGCCCAGCATCTCGCCGTCGAGCACGACGGTGGTGTCCGCGCCGATGACGATCCCTAAGCCCACCGGGTTCTGCGCCAGGATGTCCTGGATAACGGCGCCGGCCTTGCGCTCGGCCAGCTTCTTCACCGCTTCCTCGGGCTGGGCGGCAAGGTCGGGCTCCAGCGATTCGTCCACTTCGGTTGCGCCCTTGTAGGCGACGAACTTGACGCCGGCCTCTTCCAAGAGCTGCTTGCGGCGGGGGCTGGTAGAGGCGAGGATCACGTTGACGGGAAGCGTTTTGGTGGGCATGGGGTTGTCTCCTTTGGAATGGGATGCTTGGGTGGGCGAAGGGCGCGCAGCCGGGTGGGGCAGGTGCGCCAGGCCGAACGGGGCAGGCGAGCTGGACGATGGGTGCGCCAGGCCGAACGGATCGGGCAGGTTGGACGGCCGAACGAATGCGAGCAGCTACACGCGGTTGGGCTTGCGGCGGGCGCGGAAGACGGCCATGGGCTCTACCAAGACGCCCTGCCTGTTCGCGCTCACCGCCAAATCGCCCTGGATGTTCTCGACGAAACCGCTGATGGGCTTGCCGTCTTCGTCGTAGGCGGAAAGGACCGTCTGCACGGTTGCGGCCTCGATGCGCGCGTCCGCGCCGAGCAGGCCCTGGAGCAGGCTGTGCACCGCGCGGCGGCGAACAGGCAGGGCAACCGCGCCGAAGCTGGGCAGCAGAAGGCAGCTGTCGGTGCCGCCGTCGCCGTCGTTGCCCGTGTGCTGGAAGTGCGCCTGGGCGGCTTCTTCGGCCAGCTGGTTCAGGTAGTCGTCCTCGTCGGCGATGAGGTTCATGGTGCGGCACAGCGTGTCGAGCAGCTGGGCGTTGCGCTCCTTCGCCTTGGGGATTATCTCGTGGCGCACATAGGCGCGGAAGCGGTCGGTGTGGGCGTTGGTGGCGTCTTCGCGCCAGCGGTTGCCCTGTTCGTCGAGCACGGCAACGCTTTGGGGCAGGTCGTTCACGTAGTTGCGCAGCGCCTGGCGCGAGACGTCCAGGCAGGGGCGGACCACCGGGCCGTTGCGGTAGAGCATGGAGCGGAAGCCGCCCGGGCCGGTGCCGGCGATGGAGCGCATGTAGAAGTTCTCCACCCTGTCGTCCTGGGTATGGGCCGTGGCGATGCGGCCCTCCGAAACGGGCACGGCAACATGGCGGCACAGGCTCTCGAGCGCCTCGTGCGCGGCAAGGTAGCGCTCCCTGCGGCCGATGGCCTCGGCGTTGCCGCCGCTTGCGGCCACCAAAGCGGGCACGTTTATCTCGCAGCCGAAAAACGGGATGCCCAGGCTCGCCGCCAGCTTCTCCACGAAGCGGGCATCGGCGTTGGCCGCCTCCCCGCGGATCATATGGTTCACATGGAGGATGGCAGGCTGGCCGATTTTTCCGCGTTTATGCAGGTCAGACACCGCATAAGCCAATGCTGTGGAATCTGACCCGCCGGAAACCATGACCACCAAGGGCGTTTGAGCATCCAGCAGATTGCGGGATTCGATGGTTTGCTCGATGGCTTCGATCATGACCGGGTTCCTCCATTTCTACCGGCTGGCAACGATATTCCCCTGCCGGTTGCACCCGTTGCAGCTGGTTTGCTAGCGTGTTCATTGTAATAGATGCCCTGGACAGATCGGAGCGCCCATGCAGTTCATCCTGCGCACCATTGCTATATTCGTTGCCGTCGGCGTTGCGGTATGGCTGGTCCCCGGCGTCAATGTGGTGGGGTCCCAGAGCGCCTGGGCATCCATCGCCCTGGTTGCCCTGTGCATCGCGCTCATCAACATGACCATAAAGCCGTTGCTGCAGATACTCAGCCTTCCCATCACCATCATCTCGCTGGGCATCTTCTACCTGGTGGTGAACACCGTGCTGCTGTACCTGGCGGCGGCGATGGGAAATGCGCTGTTCGGGGCCGGCTTCGTCATCAGCTCGTTCGCCTCGGGATTCGTGGCCTCGATCGTGATATCGATCGTTTCGGCCATCATGAACACCATTCTCGGGTCCGACTGAGTTACCTTGGCCTGACTCGGCTACAATCCTACCCGTAAGGGAGGAGGCAGCCATGATCGGAAAGCCCGCTGCCCAAAACGGGAACACGCACGGCCGATTCGCCAAGCAGACGGCGAAAAGCCAGGTAACGCGCGAAAAGATCATTGCCGTTGCCATAAGCCTGTTCCGCGCGAACGGGTACGCTAACACCTCGCTCAGCCAGATATCGCGCCAGGCGGGCATCAACCCCTCTACGCTCTATTATTACTTCTCTTCGAAGGAAGACCTGCTGAACAGCGTGTTCGACCAAGGGGCCACCGTTCCCCCCATACCCCTTCTGGAAGACCTTTCCGAAAGCCGCGGCGCCCAGCTCTATGCGCTTATCGCCTACGACATCGTGCACAAGTGCGAGCTGCCCATCGACTTCAACGAGCTCGAGGACATAGCGGCGCAGAACCGCGATTCCTTCTACCTGTTCTTCGAGCACTACCGCCTGCTGTACCGCAGCTTCGTCACCGTGCTGCAGCGCGGCATCGAGGAAGGCGCGTTCATCCCCTGCACCCCCGACGTGCGGACCGTGACGATCCTCTCCATGAACGAGGGGCTGCAGCACCATTTCCACGCCAAGCACCGCAAGAGGCTGATCCTGGAAGCTTCAGGGTACACGGTGCGCAACTACACGCCCGAGGACATCGCACGCATGGGGGCGCTTTCCATCATCCCCTCGCTGGTGAAGGACCCGCTTGCGCTGAACGCCTGCATCGACGAGGGGCGCAACCTGTACTACCAGCTGAAGCGCCGGCTGGACAACTAGCGGCGGCAGAGGCAGCCCTCGCGCACGGCAACTTCCTCCAGGCTGGGCGCCGCCATGGTGGCGTGCGCCTCTGCTTCCGCCTGGGACACGCCGTTGGCTTCGCCGTACAGCCCCAGAACGGGGAAGCCCGCGCGCTGCAAAGTGTCCATGGCGTACAGGGAGTCCTCGAAACCCCAGGTGAGGGGCTTTTCCGTGCCCAGCAGTTCGCACGCATGGTTGAAGGCGGCGGGCTCGCGCTTGGTGGTGCCCAGGTCTTCCACCGAGATCACCGCCTTGAAGAAGCCGCGCACCCCGGAGCTGGAAAGGCCGGCTTCCAGGTACTTCGCGCAGCTCGACGACACAACGCACATGACAACCCCGGCGGCTTCGCACGCCTCCAAGAGCTCGGCGGCGCCCGGCAGGAGCGAGGCGCTTCGGTAGTAGGCCATCATGTACTCGTCGATGAAGCCGACCACTTCCCCATCGCTTGCGCCCAGGCCGTAGTTGGCGTGGAAGTAGTGCGCAACCTCGGGGATGGTGAACGTGCTGAACAGCTTGCGTTCCTCGGGCTTCACCTGCACGCCGGCCCGGCTCGCAAGCACGCCCTCGAGGCCGCGCCAGGCGTCCAGGGAATCAAGAAGGGTGCCATCGCAGTCGAAGATGGCACCCTTTATAAGGTTCAGGTCCGCTTTACTCATAGTCTTTCTTGAGGGCTGCGAAAGCGGGCATGGAGTTGCGGATGGTATCGGCGGAAACGCAGTAGCCGATGCGCACCCAGCCGCCCACACCGAAGCTGTCGGAGGGAACCAGCAGCAGCTCGTGTTCCTTCGCCTTGTCGGAGAAGGCCTGGGCGTCGGGCTCGAGCGCCTGCATCCACAGATAGAAGGCGCCATCGGGGGCGATGTAGTTATAGCCCAGCTCGTCCAGGCCCTTGGTAAGCAGCTCGCGGTTCGCGGCGTAGGCGGCGGCGTTCACCGGCTCGTCCACGCAGGCGGCGATGACGCGCTGGAAGAACACCGGCGCGCAGATGTAGCCCAGCGCACGGCCGGCGCCGGCAATGGCGAACATGACGCGCTCCGATTCCTCTACCTCGTTGGGAACCAGCACGTAGCCGATGCGGTCGCCCGGAAGCGAGAGCGACTTCGACCAGGAATAGCACACCAGGGTGTTGTCGTAGATGGCCGGCACCCACGGAACCTCGGGGCCGTAGGCAAGCTCGCGGTACGGCTCGTCGGAGATAAGGTAGAGCGATCCGCCCAGCTCTTCGCGCTTTTCATGCAGCAGCGCAGCAAGGCCCTCCAGCGTTTCGCGCGTGTACACCACGCCCACCGGGTTGTTCGGCGAGTTGATGATGACGGCGCGGGTGCGCTCGTTGATGGCGGCGCCCAGGGCCTCCAGGTCGATCTGGAAGTTGTCTTCGCGCGCGGGGACCTCCACGCACTTGCCGCCGTCAGCTTCAATCCAAACGCGGTACTCGGGGAAGTACGGCGAGATGACGATGATCTCGTCGCCCGGGTTAATGAGAACGGCCTTGATGCAGCAGGAAAGGCAGGAAGCGGCGCCTGTGGTGAGGTAGAAGTTCTTGGCGGCGTAGTCGGTGCCGAAGCGGCGGTTCAGGTTCTCGGCGATGGCGGTCTTGGTGGAGTCGAGGCCGGAAGCCTGGGAATACGCATGCAGCTCGGCCGGGGGCATCTCGGAAAGCTCGCGGATAACCTCTGCCACCTTTGCGGGAGCAGGGACGCTGGGGTTGCCGATGCTGAAATCGAACACCTTGTCTTCGCCGATCTGGGCCTTGCGCTCAAGACCGTAGGCGAACAGCTCGCGAATGGCCGAAGGGGCGTTGCCCAGGCCGTACATGGTTTCGTTGATCATGGATGACTCCTTAGCCTGTTTGTTTCAGGCACCCATTATGCCGCGCCCGAATGCGGGCAGGCAACCCAAAGCAAAGATTGGCGGCCAATCTGCTGACGAACTAGGGCAGATTCGGTATAATCCAGTTCTGCGCCCGAGTGGCGGAACGGCAGACGCGGCGGTCTCAAAAACCGTTGTCGAAAGACGTGCGGGTTCAAATCCCGCCTCGGGCACCAGCGAACTTCAAGGCTCACCTTCGGGTGGGCCTTTTCTGTTCCGCGCGGGCATATCGGGGGTGGGTTACAGGTTGCCTATCGACCAGCGTGTGCGACCAGCATGGGCCCGATGGCGAAATTCGAGATTCGCCCGCCCGAGCTTGCAAGGAAGGGCAGAGCGCGAACGATCGATCCCCATCATCTTCGCCAGATGCAATGAATAGGCCACTCGATGAGTGGCCTATTCCGGGTTATGGCTCATAACCCCGTTTTCTGCGTCCACGCTGCTTCTCGTTGGCGAAATTCTCCTATAATGCACGCTCGCGCAGGAATACGGCCCCTACCTGGCGAAAAACCACTACTTTGCGCGCCACGACAGCAATATCTTGCCACTTGGCGTACAAAGTAGGCGTATCTTGCCAGCTTCGGCTGTCGCAGCGCGCATTATGAGGATATTTCGCCAAGCAGGGGCCTATTTCCTGCGCTGGCGCGCAAAGTAGTGGTTTTTCGCCACCCTGGGGCGCAACCGCCCCGTCCGCCATGGTGCCGGCTAGAGGGAAAAGGCCAGCACCGCCCAGCAGGGCCACACCAGGGCCGGGGCGAAAGGGAACGTCTCGCTTCCCCGGGCGAAGCGCCAGAACAGGGCCATCGCCGCGCCCGCCAGGGCAACAAGCAGAAGGTACGTCTCCGACTGGCCCCAGCGAAGGAACAGGCAGCAGGTGGCAATGAGCAGGATGTCTCCCCTGCCAACCGATTCATGCCCCGCTACCTTCGACACTGCGAGGCCCAGCAACCACAGCAGCAAGGCCACACCCAGCCCAACGAGCGCCTGCTGCGCCAAAGCGGCAAAGCCCCAGGAGCCCAACGGCAGCTCCAACCAGTGCGTACCAACGTCCAGCGAAAACACGCTGGCGCCAAGCGCGTACAGCGCAGCCGCAACCCGCAGCAGCGCCAGCACCAGCAGATGCAGAATGTAGACCGCGCGCTCGCGCACATCGGCAACCGTAACGGCTGCGAAAACCGCGAACAGCGCTGTAAGCAAAACCGCCATCGAACACCCCTCCCATCAGGGGCGACTATAGCGCAGGCAGACAGCAAGGCGGCCCGCACCGCACGGGTTTATGCACGCTTTCGCATCCGTTTCGCATCGCCTTGCGAAGCACAGGAATTCTTTCGCAACCGATTAGGTTCTGCCGGGCAAGGTCGGCATAGAGAAGCAGGGCTTCGGGGAACGGCAATGCGACTTCGGCGGCTTAGGCGCTACGGGGGTGAGGGCAGGGGCAGAAGGCCGTCCGCGGGCGCCCAATCGGCAGTCCATTAGGACGCGCTGCAATCGTAGTCCCGACAAACAGCTATGCCTCAGATCACAAGACTAGCTACAACTAGGCCGTAATGGACGGCGCCAGGGTCAATGCACAAACGCCGCCAAGCTTCGAAAGCAGCGCGGTTACGGCTCTGGCGCGCGGCGGCCCCAGCCGAACGCAGCAACTCGGCCCAACACAACAAATAAGGCCGAGGGAGATCCGTCTGCCCTCGGCCTTCAACACGGCGGTTATTTCTTCTTGCCGTACATCGTCATCTGGGAGACGTTGAACAGCTCGCCGTCGGAAAGGCGGAACTGCTCGATCTTCCACTGGGAGATGCGCCCGCCGGCGCGGATGGGGGTTGCCACCGTTTCCACGGTATCGCCCGCCTTTACGGGAAGAAGATGCGTGCTGGAAACCTCCACGCCCAGGAAGAACATCTTGTCGGAATCGTAGTGGTCGGTGCAGCACTGGCTTGCGGCGTTTTCCGCCAGGGCGGCGCTGATCCCGCCGTGCAGCACGCCGTGCGGCTGCAGCATGTTCTCGGTTACCAGCATGCGGGTTACGTACTTTTCGGGAGTGCTTTCGACAAGCTCGATTCCCAGAAGATCGGAAAGGGCCATGTTACTTCCTTTCGCCCAACTGCCGCTTGGCAGCTTCCAACTGTTCCTTCACGTCTTCGAGCTGGGCTTCTGCTTCGGCCTTGGCCGCTTCCAGCTCGTGGGTCTTTTCCTCTACCGCGGCCTCTATGGCCTTGGCGTCGCGCTTAAGCGGCAGCTCGTCGGGGTCATCGGGACGGGGATGGTTGTCGAAGTACCCCGTTTGCCCACGGACCTGCCAAGCGCAGGTTGCATACACCAGCGTAACCGCTAGGGAAAACACCATGGCCGGGTCCATCTGCCCCATGCTCCATGCGCTGGCAACCTGCCAGGACGAGAGCAGGGCGGCAAGCAGCGTTGCCCAGAAGAACACGGTGATGCGATGCGGGTTGTGCGCGCCCCACAGGCCCGCGAAGGCGACGAGCAGGTTCAGCACGCCGCTGACAACCGTGGAGGAGCCGAACGTCATGATGGGCACCGGCTCGGTGGGGTCGAACAGCCCGATGGAGCGGATGGTAAGGAACCCGGCGCCCGTGGCGATTTCCACCAGCGCCCAAACCACGTACACCAGGCAGAGCACCCGGGTGCGGCGCTGCCACGCGGTGTAAGGGGTCCCGTCGGCGGAAAGGCGCACCTTCTTCGCACGCTTGCGCTTCACATTTCCCTCGGCTGAGCTCAAGTGCCGGCACTCCTTTCGTCTATCCATCCGATTGTATAAGAAAAGGCGGGGAGCACTACCCCGCCTTTCCCAACAAGCCGCAATTCGACCGGCTACGCCGTCAGCGGAAAACCGCCTATCCGCGCACCTCGGCACCGGTGGCGCCGCATACCTTCTTGATAAGGCGCGTGTGCTGCTTGTCCACTTCCTCGCTGGTGAGCGTGCGGTCTGCGGAGCGGTACGCCAGCGCATAGGCCATGGACTTCTTGCCGGCACCCAGGCGCTTCTCGTCGCGGTACACGTCGAAGAGCTGGGCGGATTCCAAAAGCTTGCCGCCTGCGGAATTGATGCAGCGGGAAAGCTGCTCGTGCGTGACCTCTTCGCCTACCACGAAGGCGACGTCGATGGTGACGGCCGGGAACACGGGCACGTCCACGTAGTCGCGGGCAGGGCGGGCGCTCTTGATGAGCGCGTCAAGGTCGAGCTCCAGGGCAACGATGGGCGCCTGGGCCTCGAACGCCTCGGCTGCCAGCGGGTGGATCTCACCCAGCCAGCCCAGCAGCGTGCCGCCGGAGAGCACCTGCGCGCCGCGGCCCGGCTGCAGATGCGGGGCGTCCTCGGCGGAAAGCGCCTTGAAGCGGACCTTCGGAACGGCCAGCTCGCGCAGCAGGTTCTCCACCACGCCCTTGCCGTCGAAGAAGTCGAAGGCGTCGGGCTTGCTGTTCCAAGCCGGGTCGGCCATGGAACCGGCCATGACCGCGGCCAGGCGCTGGCGCTCCTTGGGGCTCTTGTGGCCCTCGGCGCCGAAGAACACCACGCCGGTCTCGTAGAGCTGCACATTGTGCACGCCGCGGCTCTGGTTGTAGGCGACGCTGCGCAGCAGGCCCGGGATGATGGACTGGCGCATGACGGACTGCTCGGTGTTCAGCGGGTTCAGCAGCTCAACCGGGATGCCCAGGCCCTCGGTGGGCATGCGCAGCTGGGAGATCTCGTTCGGGTCGGCGAAGGAGTAGGTCATGGTCTCGCTCAGGCCGCAAGCGCGCATGGTGTTGTTCACCACGTCCAGGATGCGCTGCGCCTCGGAGCGCACGCCGAAGCGGCCGCGGCCGCCGGGAAGCGTGGGGGTGATCTTGTCCATGCCGTACAGGCGCAGAACCTCTTCGTACAGGTCGATCTCGCGCGGGAGGTCGGGACGGAAGGTGGGGCACACCACGTCCAGGGTGTCGGCGTCGGCGCCGTCGGCCACCTCGCAACCCAGGCGGCCGAGGATGTCCACGATGAACTCGCGGGGGACCCGGGCGCCCATCATGGCATTGAAGCGGCTGATGCGGAACTGCAGGTGCGGCTGCTCGGACTTCAGCGGCCACTGGTCGATGATGCCCTGGTCGTTCGATTCGGCCCAGCTTACCTTGCCGCCGGAAACCTCGGCGATAAGGGCGGCTGCGGCGGCCGAGCGAACCTCGATGCCGTGGTCGTCCACGCCGCGCTCGTAGCGCATGGAGCTCTCGGAGATCAGGCCCAGGTTGCGGCTGGTGCGGCTGGTGCGGCCGGCCTCGAAGGTGGCGGTTTCCAGCAGCACGTCCACTGTTTCCTCGGTTACCTCGGACTCAAGGCCGCCCATGACGCCGGCCAGCGCCACGGCGCCCAGCTCGGGGGTGGAGATGACGGTCATGTCGGGCGTGAGCGCGCGCTCTTCCCCATCGAGGGTGGTGAGCTTCTCGCCCTCTTCGGCGGCGCGCACCACGATGTTGGCCTTGCCGTCGGCGTTCTTCAGCTTCGCCAGGTCGAAGGCGTGCAGCGGCTGGCCGAACAGGAACAGGATGTAGTTGGTGACGTCCACGATGTTGTTGATGGAGCGCTGGCCGATGGCGGCAAGGCGCTCGACCATCCAATCGGGGCTGGGGCCCACCTTGCAGCCGCGGATGACGCGGGCGGAATAGCGCGGGCAGCGCACCTCGTCGGCGATGGTGATGCCCACCTCGGAATCGAGCGCGGGGGCATCGGAGCAAAGCTCCAGCTTGCCGGCCATTTCCTGCAGCGGGTCGGTGTAGGGCACCTGGTAAATGGCGCCCACCTCGCGCGCGAAGCCCACCACGGAAAGGCAGTCGGGGCGGTTCGGCGTGATCTCCAGGTCGAGCACCGTATCGGCGAGCTTCAGGTAGTCGGCGATGGGCTGGCCGGTGGGGGCGTCTTCGGGAAGCACCCAGATGCCCTCGTGGTCGTTGCCCATGCCCAGCTCGCGCTGGGAACAGCACATGCCGCAGCTGGCGACGCCGCGCAGCTTCGACTTCTTGATCTTGAAGTCGCCGGGAAGCACCGCGCCGATGGTGGCGACGGGAACCTTGATGCCGGCGGCGATGTTGGGCGCGCCGCACACGATCTGCACGGGCTCTTCGGCGCCCACGTCCACCGTGGTCACGTGCATATGGTCGGAATCGGGATGGTCAACGCAGGTGAGCACATGGCCCACCACCACGCCGTCGAAGGTGTCGCCCAAGCGGTCCACGCCCTCGACACCGGTGCCGGTAAGGTCCAGGCGGTCGCAGAACGCCTTGGTGTCCTCCGGAACCTCCACATAATCAGAAAGCCATTTCAAAGATACTTTCATGTTCGTCTCTTTCTATCCAACAACCAGCTGGCCCGAAAGCCCTGGTTGGAACAAGGTCAACAGCGGTTTGCGCCGGCGGCTGCCAGCGGAGCCGCATCAGAACTGGCGCAGGAAGCGCATATCGCCTTCCAGCAGCATGCGCAGGTCGGGCACGTTGTACTTCAGGCAGGCAACGCGCTCGATGCCCACGCCGAAGGCGAACCCGGAGTACACCTCGGGGTCGATGCCCGACATGCGCAGCACGTTCGGGTCCACCATGCCGCAGCCCAGGATCTCTATCCAGCCGGTGCCCTTGCACATGCGGCACTTCTCGCCGTCGTGCAGGTGGCCGGTGCCGCCGCACACGCCGCAGCTCACGTCGGCTTCGGCGGAAGGCTCGGTGAAGGGGAAGTAATGCGCGCGGAAGCGGGTTTCGCGCTCGGGCCCGAACACCTGCTTGCAGAAGTAGTCCAGCGTGCCCTTCAGGTCGCCGAAGGTGATGCCCTTGTCCACCACCAGGCCCTCGCACTGGTTGAACTGGGGCAGATGGCTGGGGTCGGCCACGTCGCGGCGGTACACCTTGCCGGGCGCGATCATGTAGATGGGAAGCTCGCGGTCTTCCATGGCGTGCACCTGCACGCCCGAGGTCTGGGTGCGCAGAAGAACGGCCGATTCGCCCTTCACGGCGGTTTCAGCACCGGTGTTGTCCTTCACGTAGAAGGTGTCGGCCAGGCCGCGGCTGGGATGGTCTTCAGGGGCGTTGAGCGCGGTGAAGTTGTACCAGTCGGTTTCCACCTCGGGGCCAGTGAGCACGGTGTAGCCAAGGCCCAAGAAGATCTCGGAGATCTCGTCGGAGATGGCGTTGATAAGGTGGCGCGTGCCCATCTGCTGGGAGCGGCCGGGGAGCGTGATGTCGATGGCGTCGGCTTCCATCTTGGCCTCGAGCTCGGCGTGGGCCAGCTCCTTCTTCTTGGCCTCGAGCGCGGCCTCGATCTCGTTGCGGGCGGCGTTCACCGTCTTGCCCACCTCGGCGCGGTGCTCCTTGGCAACCTGGCCCATGGCGCGCAGGTACCCGGTGAGCGTGCCCGACTTGCCCACTACCTCCACGCGGATCTTCTCCAGCGCGTCGGTGGTAGGCGTCTTGCCAATAGCCTCGAGCGTATTGGCATGCAGGGACTTGATATCGTCGATAACTGACATTCCTTGCAACCTTTCCTGAAACCTTGTTCCGGCGGCGCCAGGGACGCCCCGGTATGAAAAAAGAGCCCTTCTTGTCCTGGATAATCCAAGGACGAGAAGGGCTCTCGCGGTACCACCCTGGTTGATGCGCCCGCGTTGCCGCGCGGTGCACCCACTTATGCTGCTCTGTAACGGGAGCTCCCGCCAAGGCTAGTAACGTCCACGCCTGCGCGCCCTGCTTTCACCTTGATGCTGGTAAAGGGAATCGCACTGCTTGCACGCCGGGTTCTTTCAGCCAGGGAACCCTCTCTGCGGGCTTGCGAAGGGCAGTGCGCTGTCTTCGTCTTCGCATGTGGATGGAAGTATAGCGCAACGCCGCTTCGCCCGCCGCAGCGCGGATGCGAAAAGCACAAAGCGAGCGAAGCGGCGGCGGGGGGGTTGGCACGGGGTTGCGGGGTCGGGCGTTGGCACGGCCCATCGGTGCCGGACGCCCGTGGGTGCGCCCGCTCTGCCGAAAGGCCTCGAACGCAGAAAGCCCCAGCATCGCTGCCGGGGCTTTCCGTCTATACGCGAAGAATCTGCTTGCGCGCTACTTCTTCCGGTTGCGCAGGGCAGCCACAACGGCCACCGCGATGGCGATCACCGCGATTACGGCCACTGCCGCCACGGCGAACACCGGTATGGAGTCGCCGGTCTTGGCCAGGGCGGACTTGCC
>CAVAFY010000013.1:0-49072 GCA_963588035.1 Alloprevotella sp.
AACCAGACGCTGGCCACCATCACGCTGCAGAACTACTTCCGCCTGTACGAGAAGCTCTCGGGCATGACCGGTACGGCCATGACGGAAGATTCCGAGTTCCGCCAGATCTACAACCTCCCGGTAATGTCCATCCCGCCGAACCGCCCCGTGCAGCGCGTCGACGAGAACGACCTGATCTACCGCACGGTCGACGGCAAGTTCAACGCCGTTGCCGACGACATCGCCGAGCGCCATGCCAAGGGCCAGCCCTGCCTGGTGGGCACGGTTTCCATCGAGAGCTCCGAGAAGCTCAGCCGTTTGCTTTCCAAGCGCGGCATCCACCACGAGGTGCTGAACGCTAAGAACCACGAGCGCGAGGCGGCCATCGTCGCCCAGGCGGGCCGCACCGGCGCGGTCACCATCGCCACCAACATGGCCGGCCGCGGTACCGACATCCTGCTCGGCGGCAACCCCGAGGTCATGGCCGAAACCATGCTCATCGAGCGCCTCGAGGAAGACCAGGAGCCCACTCCGGCGCAGCTGAAGCAGGCCCAGGCAGAAGCCGAGGCCATCACCAAGCGCGAAAGCGAAGAGGTGCGCGCTGCCGGCGGCCTGTGCGTCATCGGCACCGAGCGCCACGAAAGCCGCCGTATCGACAACCAGCTGCGCGGCCGCGCCGGCCGTCAGGGCGACCCGGGCGATACGCAGTTCTACCTTTCGCTCGAAGACGACCTTATGCGCCTGTTCGGCGGTTCGCGCATGGACTCCATCGCCAGCATGATGGAGAAAACCGATATGCCCGAGGACATGCCCATCAAGGCGAACATGGTTTCCAAGGCTATCGAGACCGCCCAGCGCCAGGTGGAGGCCTCGAACTTCGCCGCACGTAAGCACGTCCTGGAATACGACGACGTCATGAACCTGCAGCGCAAGGCCATCTACGCCGAGCGCAACGCCATCCTCGATGGCAAGGACCTTACCGAGCGCATGCCCGAGATCATCGAGGACATCGTCGAGCAGCACGTCATCGAGTGCTGCCCCGCGAAGTCTGCCAGCGACGACTGGGATACCGAGGAGCTGGACAAGTGGCTGGCCCAGCTTACCGGCACGGAAACCCTCACGGTCGAATCCGTTGACTGCGATGACGACGTCAACGCGCTCATCGACGGCATCATCGAGCGCATCCAGACCCAGTTCGACGAGAAGGCCGCCCAGGTGGGCGAGCCCTTCAGCGACATCGAGGGCCAGGTCATGCTCCGCTTCATCGATACCCGCTGGATGAGCCACCTGCAGGAGATGGACTACCTGAAGGCCTCCATCGGCCTGCGCGCCTACGGCCAGCGCGACCCGCTTACCGAGTACCGCGACGAGGCGCACCGTGCCTTCGCCGCCCTTACCGCCGGTATCTACGAGGACTTCCTGCGCTTCCTGCTGCGTGCGCCCATCGTGGTGCAGCAGGCCCCGCAGGAAGAGCCCGACCCGCTCGCCGGCAAGGTGCAGTACTCCAATCCCGAGGAAACCTTGAACGAGGGTGGCCAGGCGCGTCGTTCCGCTGCCCAGGGCACGCCCACCGGCACGCCTTCGGTGCCCAAGCCGGAAGCGCCCAAGCCCCATACCATCGTGAAGGACAAGGACGACCCGTACGCAAACGTCGGCCGCAACGATCCTTGCCCTTGCGGTTCCGGCAAGAAGTACAAGAAGTGCCACGGCGCTAACCGCTGAACAGGCGCGGGCGCATGATGCCCGCTTTGCTGGATGCCCCTTCGGCGTCCGTTGATGCCCCTTTGCCAAGCAGGCGAGGGGCATCGCCTTTTCGCAACCAGCAGCATGAGGACTTGAACATGATGACTATAGAAGAAGCCCGCCAGCGCATACAGGACGCCCACGCGTACCTGCATATCGATGACAAGCAGGCGGATCTGGCCAACCTCGAAGAGCAGATCGGCAGCCCCGATTTCTGGAACGACACCGACAACGCCCAGCAGGTGAGCAAGCAGGCGTCCGACATCCGCGAGGTGCTGGGCAGGTACGACGAAGCCTGCACCCTTCTGGCCGATATCGAGACGGCCAACGAGCTGGCGCAGGAAGACCCGGAGTTCGCCTCCGAGGTGGAAGCGAGCCTCGCAACCCTTCAGGGCATGCTCGACGAGTTCGAGATCGAGTCGTGGTTCAGCGGCCGCTTCGACGCCAGCGACGCCATCCTCTCCATCCATCCCGGCAGCGGCGGGCTCGAAGCCCAGGACTGGACCGAGATGCTCTACCGCATGTACTCGCGCTATGCCGACAAGAAGGGCTGGAAGGTGAAGGTGCTCGACCTCGTTCCCGGCGAGGGCATCGGGCTCGACCACGTGAGCATGCAGATAGAGGGCCGCAACGCCTACGGCATGCTGCAAAGCGAGTCGGGTGTGCACCGCCTGGTGCGCATCTCGCCCACCGACGACAAGAAGCGCCGTCACACCACCTTCGCCGCCGTCGAGGTCATCCCGGTCCTGCCCGACAACGACATCACCATCGACATCGACCCCAACGATGTGCGCGTGGACGTGTACCGCGCCAGCGGCCCGGGCGGCCAGTGCGTCAACACCACCGACTCCGCCGTGCGCCTGACGCATATCCCCACCGGCATCGTTGTCACCTGTCAGAACGAGAAGTCCCAGCTCCAGAACAAGGAGGCGGCATTCCGCGTGCTGCGCGGCCGCCTGTACGAGCTCGAGGAGAAGAAGCGCCAGGAAGAGCTGGCCGCCCTGAAGGGCGAGAAGATGGACAACTCGTTCGGCAGCCAGATACGCAATTACGTCCTGTATCCGTATCGACTGATAAAGGACACCCGTAGTAATATCGAGAGCGGTAACGTCGAAGCTGCCCTCGATGGCGATATCGACGAATTCGTCGTCGGTTACCATCGCTGGAAGGCCTCGTTGTAATAAAGGATCTTGTGCTTGATCGAAAGGAAGCCATGAATTCCCTGTCAGCTAAGGAAAAAGCCTGTGCTGTGCGCACGGACATTATCGAGATGCTCCATGAGGCGGGCAGCGGCCATCCCGGTGGTTCGCTTTCCTGCACCGACATCCTTGCGGCGCTCTATTTCGGTGGCGTCCTGAAGCACGACTCCGCCAACCCCGAATGCCCCGAGCGCGACCGCTTCATCCTGGCGAAGGGCCATGCCGCGCCCGCGCTCTACGCCACGTTGGCTGAAGCCGGCTATATCCCGGTAGAAGAGCTGAAAACGCTGCGCAAGCTGGGCACCCGCCTGCAGGGCCATCCCGACTCCAACCTCTGCCCCGGGGTGGAGGTTTCCACCGGCTCCCTTGGCCAGGGCCTTTCCATCGCCTGCGGCTTGGCAGCCGGCTTCAAGCTGGACAAGCTGCCCAACCGCGTCTTCACCGTCATGGGCGACGGCGAAACCCAGGAAGGCCAGGTTTGGGAGGCCGCAACCTTCGCCGCCCACCAGAAGCTGGGCAACCTAATCGCCGTGGTAGACCTCAACGGCCTTCAGATCGACGGCCATGTCGAAGATGTGTGCGCCAGCGGCACGCTTGCCGCGAAGTTCGCCGCCTTCGGTTGGGAGGTGCATGAGGTGAACGGCCACGACATCGATGCGCTGATCGGCCTCTTCTCCGAGCTCAAGGCGTCTTCTTCCGACCAGCCGAAGATGGTCATCGCCCACACCGTCAAGGGCAAGGGCGTTTCCTTCATGGAAGACCAGGCCGGCTGGCACGGCAAAGCCCCCAACGACGAGGAAACCGAGCGCGCACTGGCAGAGCTTGCCGAAGCCCGCGCCAAGCTGAATGGAGTGAACTAACGTGGTACAGCTTGCAACCCCTGAACAGGCACAGGAAAAGAAGGCAACCCGCGCCGCATTCGGCAAGACGCTGGCCGAGCTTGCCGCCGACGGCAAGAAGGTCGTTGCGGTAGACGCCGACCTCACCGGGTCCACCACCACCAAGGCGTTCGCCGCCGCATGCCCCGAAAACGCCGACAGGCTCTTCAACGTGGGCATCGCCGAGCAGAACATGATCGATGTGGCTGCCGGCCTCTCCCTTGCGGGCAACATCGCCTACACCGGATCGTTCGCCGTGTTCGGCACCGGCCGTTGCTACGACCAGATCCGCAACACCGTGTGCTACTCCAACCTCAACGTGAAGGTTGCGCCCACCCATGCGGGCATCTCGGTCGGCCCGGACGGCGGCTCCCACCAGATGCTGGAAGACATCTCGCTCATGCGCGGCCTTCCCAACATGCGCGTGTTCGTTCCCGCCGATTACGCGGCGTGCCGCGCTGCCATCCGCCTTGCCGCCGACACCGAAGGCCCCGTCTACATCCGCATGGGCCGCGCTGCGGTGCCTGCGGTCTACGCTCCCGATGTGGAGCTGGAGCTGGGCAAGGCGTACGTCCTGCGCGAGGGCACCGATGTCACCATCGTTGCCTGCGGCGTGGAGATCGCCGAGGCCATGAAAGCAGCCGATATGCTTGCTGAGCAGGGCATTTCCGCCGAGGTCATCGACGCGTTCTGCGTGAAGCCCCTCGACGCGGAAACCATCCTCGCCTCGCTTTCGAAGACCGGTTGCGCCGTTGTCGCCGAAGAGCATTCCATCTACGGCGGCCTTGGCTCTGCAGTGTCCGAGCTGTGCGCCCAGAAGCTTCCCTTGCCGCTGGAGCTCGTGGGCGTTCGCGACCGCTTCGGCAAATCCGGCGAATTCAACGAGCTGCTGGAGTACTTCGGCCTTGACGCCGCGTCGCTTGTTGAAGCCGTGAAGACGGTCATGGCCCGAAAGCACGCCTGATATACTGAGTGCCGTCTCAGTACACACCCTATGAATGGAGCATAACTGTGGCTAACGAGCAAAACACCGGCTCGTTGGGCAAGCACGCCCAACATCAGCAGTCGGTGAACCAGGTGGCTTCCCAGCTTTCGCAGTCGCTGCCTGTCGTCAATGTGGAAACTGCTCCCCAGTACTCGGGTAACCCCGTCATCACGCTGGAGCACGTTACCAAGATCTACGAGGCACAGCCCAACAACCCGGCTCTGAACGACATCTCGCTGCACATCTTCCCTGGCGAGTTCGTGTTCCTGGTCGGTCATTCCGGTTCGGGCAAGTCCACGTTCATCAACCTGCTTATCCGTCAGATCAAGCCCACCAGCGGCCGCATCTGCATCGCAGACGAGGACCTTACCAGCATGCGCAACTGGCGCGTGCCGTACCTGCGCCGCAACATCGGTTGCGTGTTCCAGGACTTCAAGCTGCTGCCGAACAAGACGGTTTTCGAGAACGTCGCGTTCGCGCTTGAGGTAATCGGCAAGTCGCGCCACGTCATCCGCACGCAGGTGCCCGAGGTGCTGCGCCTTGTCGGCCTGCAGGACAAGCTGAACAAGCGCCCCGACCAGCTTTCCGGCGGCGAGCAGCAGCGTGTTTCCATTGCGCGCGCCATCGTGAACCGCCCGCCGCTGCTCATCTGCGACGAGCCCACCGGCAACCTCGACCCGCAGAACTCGCGCGGCATCATGGACCTGCTCGAGCGCATCAACCGCACGGGCACCACGGTCCTCGTTGCCACGCACGACCGCGAGATGGTAGACAACATGCGCCGTCGCGTCATCGCGCTCGACAAGGGCGTTCTGACCCGCGACCAGGATAGGGGAGTGTACGGTTTCGATGTCTAGTCTGTTCTATTTCTTCCGCGAGTCCCTTACCGGGTTCACGCGCAACCTTTCCACGACGCTGGGATCCATCATCACGATCTTCCTGTCGCTGCTGATCATCGGCATCTTCTGCCTTGCGGGCGCAATCGTGAACAACGTGGTTGCCTCCGTCGAGAACCAGGTTTCCATCACGGCCTACGTGAAGGACGACGCCTCCGAGGCCGACATCCAGAAGGTCATGGACCAGGTGAAGACCTACGCCGGTGTAGAGAGCGTTTCCTTCACCACGAAGGACCAGGCGCTGGAGAACTTCCGCAAGTCCACCTCCAACCCCGAGATCGTCGACCAGCTCGATGGCCAGAACCCGCTTCCGGCCTCCATCGACGTTCAGCTCGACGACGCCCAGAACGTCCAGACAATCGCCTCGGAGATCCTGGCGAACCAGAACTTCGTGGACATCTGCGACAATGCAAGCGATCCGTCCGATTCGCTGCAGTACGGCCAGAAGACGGTTGATAAGCTCTTCAGCCTTACCAACGCCATCCGTACCGCAGGCATCGCTCTTATCGCTCTGCTGATCTTCATCGCGTTCATCTTCATCAACAACACCATCCGCCTTGCCATTCTGGCTCGCCGCAAGGAAATCGCCATCATGCGCTTGGTGGGCGCCTCCAACGGCTTCATCCGCGGGCCCTTCCTGGCTGAAGGCTCCCTGCATGCCATCATCGGCGCGCTGCTGGCCATCCTCATCCTGGAGCTTTCGCGCAACATGCTGCTTCCCTCGATGGCGGTTGCCCTTCCGTGGCTTCCCATCAACATCGACCTGGGGCTGTTCCTGCTCATCTACGTCGCGCTGCTCATCGCCGGTTTGGTCATCGGCGTGCTGGGTTCGCTGTTCGCAATGCGCCGCTACCTGAAGGTGTAATATAGGCTCGTTGTAAAGCCGAAACAGAAGGTTCGTTGGTGAAAGAGCTCAAGAGGTCCACCAAGGTGGATTCTTCCAACAAAAGGAATGCAAGCATCGTGAAGTTTCTCGGTGCTTGCATTTTCATATGCCTGGTTTTTTGCGCGGGCTTCCTGGTCCGCGGCAATACCGTGCTGCTCAATGCCATGGGCTTCGACTCGTTCGATGCCGATACCCAGGTGAACCCCGGTCTTACGGTTTCGGGCGACACGTACGATTCCATTTCTGCCCGCGTGGCCGAAATGGAGGGCGTGCTGAAGAAGAGCAGCTTGGACGAGTACGACCTGAACCAGGTCACCACCAAGGTTCTCAGCGCCTATGCCGAGGCCACTGACGACTCGTTCCTGCGCTACTACGACGAAACCAGCTATCGCGCCTACCTTGCCAGCACGAAGAACCCTGAAGCCGGCATCGGCGTGCTCTTCGGCGAGGCCGATGGCAAGTGCTTCGTCTCCGATGTGTTCGAGGACTCCGCTGCCGGTGCCTCGGGCATTCAGGCGGGGGACTACGTCGTCTCGATCGACGGCGTTTCCAAGACTTCCTGGAGCACCCCTGAAGTCATCGATGCCCTTTCGCGCGCCGAAGGGGAGAACGTCTACGTTACCTGGGCGCGTCCTGCCCAGAAATCCGGCGAAAGCGTAACCACCTTCGGAACGAACTTGACGTTCTCGTCCAATTCCCAGGACAACGTTACCTGGAACGTTGCCGACCGCGTGTGCACCATCGACCTGAAGCAGATCACCTCCGACTGCGACACTGCGGTGGCTGCGGCTATCAACGCATCCGTTTCCCAGGGCGCCCAGGCCTTCGTGCTCGACCTTCGCGATGTTCCGGGCGGCTATCTTACCCAAGCCGTGGGCATCGCCTCACTGTTCGTTCCCAGCGGCGTGGTGGTGCAGATCGAAACCCAGAGCGGCACCACCTCGCGAAGCGCCGACGGCGAAACGCTTACCACCGCTCCTTTGGCCGTGCTCGTGAACGGGCGCACCGCCGGTTGTGCCGAGGTGCTGGCTGCTGCTCTGCAGGAGTCTGGCCGTGCGCAGGTCGTGGGCGAGCAGACCCAGGGCAAAGGATCCATCCAGGCTATGCAGCCTCTTTCGTTCGGCGGGGCGATTCGCTACACCGCCGCATATTACCTAACCTCCAGCGGACGCCAGATCGATGGCAACGGCATCACCCCCAACGTGGAAACCGCCAACGAAACTACGCAGGAAACGGTGGCCATCGACTCCGTGCGCTCCAAGATCTAGGCAACCATGACTAGACGCAGCTCAAAGGCGCGCAGGCGCCCAAAGTCCCGCCCGCAGGGAATCCTGGAGCTCAACGCCCAGGGCTTCGGTTTCGTGAAGACCGCGGAAGGTGAGTTCTTCGTCCCTGCCTCCAAGGTAAACGGCGCGTTCCCGGGTGATCTGGTCGAAGTGGCGAAGATGAGCCCTTCGAATCCGGACGGCTATTCCACCCGTTCCCGCAAGCCGGCCGCCCGCGTGCTGCGCGTTATCATGCGCGCGCGGGAAACGCTTATCGGGCGCTACGAGGTTGCCGAGCCCTTCGGCGTCGTTGTCCCCGAAGATCCAAGCATCCCGTGCGACATCTTCACGCTCCGCGCCGATGCGCCCCAAGTGAACGACGGGGACATCGTCGAGGTGCGCATTGTGGAGTTCCCCTCCCGCAATTCCGCTGCCACTGGCACAGTGGTTCGCGTGGTGGGCTCGGAAGGCGACAGCGGGATCGATATCGACCTGATCGTGGCCGAGCACCAGTTCGAAACCGAGTTCTCGGAATCTAGCATTCAGCAGGCCGAAGAGTGCTCGCTCGATGCGGCCACGCTTATGACGCGCGGTTACCGCGACTTGCGCGAAGACTTCATCTTCACCGTCGACCCGGTGGATGCGCGCGATTTCGACGACGCCGTCTCCCTTGAGCGCAAAGGCGACGATTTCTTGCTGGGCGTGCACATCGCCGACGTCTCGCAGTTCGTCGGCTTCGATTCCTCCATCGACCTAGATGCCCGCCGCCGCGCCACTTCGGTGTACCTGGTGGACCGCGTTATCCCCATGCTGCCCGAACGCTTGAGCAACGGGCTGTGCTCGTTGGTTCCCGGCGAAGACCGCGCAGCGGTAAGCGTGCAGGCGGTTGTCTCGCCCGAGGGCGTGGTGCGCTCGTTCGAGGTGTTCCCTTCGGTTATCCGCTCCAAGGCGAGGCTCTCGTACGACCAGGCCCAGTGCCTCATTGCCGCCGCTGAAGGGGCTTCCGGTGCTGCGTCCGACCCGTTGAAGAGCATTTCCAGCTGCGACGTTCCCCATGGCTCGCTTCCGTTGGATGCCGATACGGCTCAGGCGTTGCAGGTTAGGCTCGCAACGCTCAACTCCCTTGCGAAGGCGCTGCATGCCCGCCGCCAGAAGGACGGCTGCATGGACTTCGATAGGGTAGAGGCCAAGGCGGTCCTTGACGCGGAAGGCCACCCCACCGGCATTGCCTATCGTCGCCGAACCGATGCTACCTCCCTTATCGAAGAGTCGATGATCCTTGCCAACACCCTTGTTGCCCAATGGCTGGAAGGGCAGGGTCTGCCATGCGTCTACCGCGTCCATGACGAGCCGGATGGCGACGCCCTCCGTTCCCTGTACGAGGTGCTGCAGGAGTGGCCCCTGTTCAATGACGTCGACAAGCGCCTGTTCTGCGCGGGCAACCCGCATGAGCTGCAGAAGGTGCTTTCCCTTGTCGAGGGCTTCCCGCAAAAAGAGCTGGTGAACACCCTTTTACTGCGCTCCATGAAGCGCGCCGTGTACCGGACCGCGCAAAGCTCCCATTACGGTTTGGCGCTGGAGTCGTACTGCCACTTCACCAGTCCCATCCGCCGTTATCCCGACTTGCTGGTGCACCGTATGTGCAAGGAGGCGTTCTTCGGGCATACCGCCACGTTCGAGGCGCAGAAGAACAGCATGTCGTGGATGGCCGAGCACTCGTCCCATATGGAGCGGGAGGCCGAAAAGGCGGCGCGCCAATCCCAGCTCACGAAGATCGTCGAATACCTTCAGCAGTTCATCGGCTCCACCTACAGCGGTATCGTCTCGCACGTTTCCAACTTCGGCCTGATGGTTCGCCTGGAATGCACCGCTGCCGGATCGCTTTCCGTGGAAGAGCTGGGCGATGAGTACTTCGCCTTCGACCCCGAACGCCAGATGCTCGTGGGCTCTTCGACCGGCATTCGCTATCGCTTGGGCCAGCGCTTGGATGTGGTGCTGGTTGCCGCGCATCCTCGCGAACGGCGGCTCGTGTTCAAGCTCGCTGGCGCACGCCGCTAGGCTTCCCGGAGCGCACCGCTGATATAATGCAATTCGAGCAAACCGCTTGCGCCTTTGGGCAGCAAGCTTGAGAGCAGAGGTGGCCGCTATGGCGAAAGTCGACAAGGCATTTTTGAAAGAGATTTTGGAAACACCCTCCGTAACCGGTTGCGAGGTGGGCGTCGCTAATCTTGTGCGCAGCCGTCTTGCCGGCGTCGCGGACGAGATCGCAACCGACGTCATGGGCTCGGTGCACGCAAAGCTCGATGGCAATGGCGAAGCTCCCTCGGTGCTGATCTCCGCCCATATGGATGAAGTGGGCCTGATGGTGAAGACCATCGACGACAGCGGCTTTTTGCATGTGGCTGCCGTCGGCGGGGTAGACGCGGCTATCCTTCCCGGTTTGCGCGTCGATGTGCATACGAAGGAAGGCGTGTTCCGCGGTGTTGTGGGCCGCAAGCCCATCCACCTTATCAAGGCCGATGAGCGCTCCAAGGTCACTCCCATCAACGAGCTGTTCATCGACTTGGGCATGTCCGCCCGCCGCGTGAAGAGCCTGGTGCGCATCGGCGACGTCATTACCTATGGCGTTGGGTTCGAGAAGTACGGCAAGGGCATGGCGGTTTCCCGTGCGTTCGATGACAAGGCCGGCGTGTATGTTGTCGCCCGCGTGATGGAAGAGCTGAAGAAGATCGGCGAGGTTCCCGCAGAATACATCTGCTGCGCCTCCGTTCAGGAAGAGATCGGCTCGCGCGGCGCGCTTACCTCGTCCTTCGCTGTGAACCCCGATGTGGCCATCGCCTTGGACACCACCCATGCCACCGATTACCCGGGCATGGACACCACACGGTACGGCAATATCGAGTGCGGCGGCGGCCCGGTTATTGCCCGCGGCCCCAACGTCAACCCGGTGGTATTCGAGCGCCTGTGCGCTGCCGCCAAGGCCGAGGGCGTAAAGGTCCAGTTCGAAGCTGAGCCCGGCAACTCCGGCACCGACGCATCCGAGATGCAGGTGCAGCGGGGCGGCTGCGCTTCCGGCCTGGTATCCATCCCCATCCGCTACATGCACACGCCTGCCGAGGTGCTGAAGCTCTCCGACATCGAGGACACGGTTGCGCTGCTGAAGCGCTTCATCGTGGACCTGGACGCCGACATCTCGTTCGTTCCGGGGATGTAGGCGTATGGCGAAAAAGGAAACCAAGGTGCTGGCGAAGAACCGCCGCGCCTTCCACGATTACGAGATCCTGCAAACCTACGAGGCCGGTGTGGTGCTTACCGGCACCGAGGTCTGCTCGCTGCGCGAGAACAACTGCCAGCTCACCGATTGCTTTGCGCTTATCCGCAAAGGGGAGGTGTGGGTGAACAACCTCCATATCTCGCCGTACAGCCACGGCAACCTTGCCAACCCCGACCCCGATCGGAAGCGCAAGCTGCTGCTGCATCGCAAGGAGATCCGCGAGCTTGAGCGCAAAACCCAGGAAAAGGGCATGGCGCTCGTGCCGATCAAGATCTATTTCGACCAGAATTCCCGTGTGAAGATAGAGTTGGCGGTTGCGCGTGGTAAAAAACTCTTCGACAAGCGCGCCGCCATGGCAGAGCGCGATTCCAAGCGCGAAATCGAACGTGCCATGAAGCAGTGTTATCGCTAAGGAGCCTGAAGTGAACGAAGAAGTACTGAAGATGATCCGCACGCTGCATGCGCGCCTGGACGACGTCGAGGCCGCCGTGAAGGCGCTGCCCTCCGAGCAAGCGCAGTTCGCCAAGCAGCTGGATAAGGTCGACGACAAGCTCTACCTTATCCAATGCGAGGTAGAGAAGCTTATTCCGGCCGCCGACGTTGCGTCCGCATCGCAGCAGTCCGAAGCGGGCGCCGCTGAAGTGAACCCCGCCGAGCAGGGCGAACAGGCAGCCGCAGCCCCTGATGCCGCAAACGGCGATGCTGCGGCATCGGCCGGCACCGCAGCCGCTCCGGTAGACGACGTGGAAACGGTCGGAGCATCCAAGAGCGCCGATGGTGAAGGCGATGAAAAGCCCCTTATCTCCGACGAGATGAAAGACAACCTGAAAGATGCTGGCCGGGCATTGGGCGGCATCTTGAAGGAAAGCAAGGACGTGGTCACCGAGCTTTCCGGAACCATGAACGACCTGAAAAGCGCGTTCAAGTTCAAGTAAGCAAGGCTTATCGAATCAACCCAGAAGCGAGGGCGGCATGGCTATGTCGCCCTCGTCTTCTTTCTGCGTGTAGCGGGCATAGGCAAGGCGCGGCTTCGAAGCGAACCGGCACCAGGGCAAAACAGAAGTCCCCAAATAGAAAAAGCCGCCTCGAACGAGGCGGCTTAGAAAATACCGGAGCAAATGTCCTAGTTGAAGGTTGCGCTATGCGCGCTCTACCTTACCGGCCTTCATGCACTTAGTGCATACGTTGGCGCGCTTGACCTTGCCGTTCACCTTGATGGTGATCTTCTGGATGTTAGGACGGAAGGTACGGTTGCTTACGCGGTGAGAGTGGCTGATGCTACGACCAGCAACGGGTGCTTTACCGCAGATCTCGCATACTTTGGACATTCTTGATCAACTCCATTTACTTCGTATTTTCGATACGGTTGAAACCGCTGATTTCCAATAGCCTGAACACTATATCACAGTGCAGCCCTTCCGTTGCGGAAAAACTCAAAGACCTTGGCAATCGATCAGCAAGGATAGCATGGTTTGGCCCGGCTTTGCAGAACTCTTCCCGAAAACACATTGCCTGCACCAGATAGTCGGGCCGCCGCCGGGCAATGCCAGGCAAATAGTTAGCCAATCTAAGCAGTTGTGCGTTCCCTGCGTAGGAGCCGCGCCGAACCTGGGCAGGTTTTCCCATCGGTTATACTAATTGACTGGTCATGAGTCATTGGGCGCCCGCCAAGTCGGGTTCCCGTGAAAGGATATGCACATGGGTAACGAAATCGCTGGAGACCTCATCGTTTCCGAAGACGTCATTGCCGACGTAGCCGGCCATGCAGCTCTTGAGTGCTATGGCGTTGTGGGAATGGCCGCTCCGAATGCGGTTGACGGCTTGGCGAAGATCCTTCCTCAGTCCCGTCTTCGCAGGGGCATCCTGGTTTCCACTGAAGAAGAGGGAACCAGCGTAAGCCTCTACGTCATCCTCGAGCACGGGGTGAACATCAATGTTGTTTCCACGAACCTTGTCGAACAGGTCAGCTTTGCCCTGAAGGAGTTCGTGCCGAACCTGGCGGGCGTGAACGTCCATGTCCAGGGCATCAAGGTCCGTTAATCCCGCGCACACGCATCTGCAGTATTTTTAGGAGCAATCCCTACTATGAGCACTTATACCTCCAACGACATCGTCAATGCCATCGCGGCAGCTGCCAAGGCATTGGGCGATCGTAAGGATGAGATCAATCGTCTCAACGTTTTCCCGGTTCCCGACGGCGATACCGGCACCAACATGTCCCTTACCCTGGCCATGGTGGTGGAAAACTTGGCGAACCTTCCTATCGGCGCCTCTGATGACGATCGTCGTCGTGCGGTAACCACGGGCGCTCTTATGGGCGCACGCGGCAATTCTGGCGTTATCACATCCCAGATCATGCGCGGTTTGTGCGAGGGCATCGCCAACCACGAGTCGTTCGACCTGGTTGCAGTGGACGATGCCTTCAACCGTGCTGTGGAAGTTGCCTTCAACGCCGTCCGCAAGCCGGTGGAGGGCACCATCCTCACCGTTCTGCGCGACACGGCGCAGGCCGCCCATAAGGCCCGCAAGAAGAAGATGGACCTGGACGAGGGCCTGCAGTTCATCGTGGGCGAATCTTACGCTTCGGTGCAGCGCACCCCGGAATTCCTCCCCGTGCTGAAGGAAAACGGCGTGGTGGATGCCGGCGGCTTCGGCATCGCCATCTTCTTCGACTCCTTCGTTGCCGTCCTTACCGGCCGCGCGGAAACCCTGGGCGATGAACTGGCATTCGCCCGTACCGCCGCCCCCAAGGTCGAGATCGAGCAGATCAACGACTGGGAAGGCTCCAAGTACAAGTACTGCAACGAGTTCCTGGTGAACTCTGAAACGCTGGACCCCGAGGAAGCGCTCGACTTCCTCGCAACCATGGGCGACTGCGAGCTCTGCGTGGGCAGCACCCCCAAGTTCAAGGTCCACGTGCACTCCAACACCCCCGACAAGGTTCTTGCCTACTTCCTGGAGCGCGGCGAGGTCTTCGAGGTGTTCATCCACAACATGAAGCTGCAGAGCGAAGAGCGCACCGAGAAGCTCGAGGCCGAGCAGAAGCAGGAGCGCAAGCAGATTGGCTTCGTTTCCGTCGCTGCCGGCTCCGGCAACGCCGCCATCCTGGAGAGCCTGGGTGTCGACTACGTTGTTTCCGGTGGTCAGACCATGAATCCGTCCACTAAGGAACTGCTCGATGCGGTCAACGCCGTCAACGCGGACTCCGTCATCATCCTGCCCAACAACAGCAACATCATCATGGCGTCCCAGTCCTGCGCAGAGGTCTCCGAGAAGCCCTGCATGGTGGTTCCCACCAAGAGCGTGCCCGAGGCCTTCAGCGCGCTGTTCGCCTTCGACGAGGGCGCTTCCATCGAGGAAAACGTGGAGGCTATGAGCGAGGCTCGCGAAGAGGTGAAGACAGGCGAGATCACCACGGCCGTTAAGGATTCCAAGGACGTTCACGGCAACCCCATCCACGATGGCGACATCATCGGCATCGCCGACGGCGAGCTGGAGGTTGTCTCCGACTCCGTCGAAGATGCGGTACTGCGCGTCCTTCAGGTGCTCGAGGCCGAGGATTGCGACACGCTCACCATCCTCGCCGGCGAGGATTACCCCGACAGCAAGCTCGAGGCCCTGTGCGCTCAGATCGAGGACGAATACGAGGACTTGGAAATCGACTCCCACCGCGGCGAGCAGCCCTTGTATCCCATCATCCTTTCTGTTGAATAACGCTCCAGCTGCTTATTTTGAACAATCCTGCTGAACACTCGTTGGCGGATCGGGGCTGCGGCCTCGACCGCCTTCGTGCTTCTTTGACGCTGGACTCGCCGGTTTCCTCGGTGAAGCTGGTAAGCGATTCGCGCGCGCAAACCCTTTCCACCTCCATGGGCGTGGAAACGGTGCGCGACCTGCTGTCGTGCTATCCCCGCCGCTACGTCGACCTTTCGCGGGTCTGCACCATCCAGCAGGCGGTTATCGGTTCGCAGTGCACCCTTGCTGCCCGGGTGTACGAGGTGAAGCGGAAGAACCCGCGCCCGCGTCTTTCCTTGGTAGAGGTTTCCCTGGTAGACGACACAGGGCTCATAATCGCAACCTGCTTCAACCAACCATGGATGGCCGACCGGCTCAAGCCGGGGATGGACGTCACGGTTGCCGGCGCGGTCGAGTTCAACTACGGCTTCAAAAGGATGACCAACCCCCTTATCGAGCCACGCGAGCAGGGCGATGCGGTAAAAGGCAAGGTTCTGCCCATCCATCCGGCGTGTGCGAAGCTCTCGCGCAACATGGTCGGCCGCATGGTGTCGAACGCCCTCTCTATTACCTGTGGATGCTACGACCCGCTGCCGCTTTCCCTTCGCAGGAAGTACCGCTTGTATTCCCGGTCGGAGGCATTGCGCGGCGTGCACGAGCCCGAGAGCATGGACGATGCCGAGCAGGCACGGCGCCGCTTGCGCTACGAGGAGCTGTTCTTCCTGGAACTCGACCTGCTGCAGCGCGAGCAGGAGCGTTCGGCCGGAACTGCGCCGTTCAGCCATGCGGTCGACGGCGCCCAGGTGCAGGCTTTGCGGGCCAGCCTGCCGTTCCAGCTCACCGAAGACCAGAACCAGGCGGTGGGCGATATCCTTTCGCGCATGTCGCAGCCAACGCGCATGAACCATCTGCTGTTGGGCGATGTGGGCACCGGTAAGACCGTCGTTGCCTGCTTTGCCCTGGTTGCCGCCGCCCAGAGCGGAACCCAAGCCATGCTCATGGGCCCGACCGAGGTACTGGTTTCCCAATACGGCAAGGCCTTGGGCACGCTGCTGAACGGCGTAGGCGTTACCTGGGCGACCTTGATGGGCTCTACGCCTTCTGCGGAACGAGCGCAGATCGTCGAAGGGTTCCGCTCGGGGGCGATCCAGGTTCTGTTCGGCACCCATGCGCTTCTGAGCGATGATGTGGTGCCGCAGCGCTGCTCGCTGGTCTGCATCGACGAGCAGCAGCGCTTCGGCGTGGAGCAGCGCCAGGCCTTAATAGCCAAGGCCCCCGGCTGCGATGCCCTCTCGCTTACGGCAACCCCCATACCCCGTTCGCTCGCCTTGGCGCTCTACGGCGGGCTTTCCCTTTCCTATCTGCATCAGGCTCCCTCTGCGCAGAAGGGCCGCACCACCAAGGTGTGCCATTTCTCCGAAGAGGGCATTGCCTACGATGCCCTGCGTGGGGCCGTTGCCCGCGGCGAGCAGGCCTACGTGGTGTGCCCGCTCATCGGGCTGAAGCTCCCCGAGCCGGAAAAGGACCTGGCCGACGAAAGCTCCATGGAAAGCACGGTGGAGTACGCCATGGTCGAATGGGGCATCGAGCACGACGACCTGGGCGATACCCTTTCGGCGGCAACCACTCATATGGAGGTCCTGCAGTCCCAGGTTGTGCCCGAGGCGAAGGTGGCGCTCCTGCACGGCAAGATGCAACCCGCCGAAAAAGAGCAGGTGATGAAGCGGTTCCGCGAAGGCGAGGTCGACGTGCTGGTTTCCACCACCGTTGTGGAGGTGGGCGTCGACGTTCCCAACGCAACGGTGATGATCGTCGAAGACGCCGACCGCTTCGGCCTGGCCCAGCTGCACCAGCTGCGGGGCAGGGTGGGGCGCGGCTCCAAGCCGGGCCAGGTGTTCCTGGTCTCCCGCACCCGTGCGCCCCAGGCGTTGGAGCGATTGGGCGCCATGGAGAAAACCGAGGACGGCTTCGCCCTTTCCGAGCGCGACTTGTCAATGCGCCGCGAGGGCGATATCTTCGGAGACCGACAGCATGGCCGTACCGCCCTGCGGTTGGTGAACGTTGTTCGCGACAAGGCCGTAATCGAAGCGGCCTACCAGGACGCGCGCAACCTGTTCGACCCTGCGCTCTTCAGCGATGACGAGCGCACGTTGGCGTTGCGGGAATTGCAGGTACTTCGGAAGGCGAGGAAGCATTGAGGATCATTTCCGGTGAATTCAGGGGCAGGCCCCTTAAATCGCTGAAGGGCGATTCCACCCGTCCCACTACCGATAGGGTGCGCGAGGCCCTTATGAGCTCGCTCACCAGCGCGCGCGGAACGCTCGAAGGTGCCCGGGTGCTCGATGCGTTCGCCGGCTCCGGTGCCCTCGGGCTCGAAACCCTGAGCCGCGGCGCCAGCCATGTAACCTTCTGCGAGCAGGGCAGGGACGCCCAGCGCATCATCGAGGCCAACATCGCCTCGTTGGGCCTGCCGCGCAGCCGCTATGTGCTGCGCCGCGGAGACGCGTTCAGCCTGCCGCAGTTCGGCGGGGCGCCCTACGACCTGGTGTTCTTGGACCCGCCGTATGCCTACGAGGCAAGCAAGGTGATGAACCTGGTTCGCGAACTGGACGAGGCGGGCAGGCTGGCTCCTGGCGCCCTTGTCTGCTACGAGTTCGCCAAAAAGGACAAGCAGCAGGTAGAGGCTGCGTGCGATACGGTAGAATATGCCGTGGTCTCCGCGAAAGATTACGGGGCCACCTCGCTTATAACATTGAGGAAGGAAGTATAGATGAAACGAGCGGTTGTACCGGGAACGTTCGATCCCATTACCGCAGGGCACTTCGATGTTATCTCCCGTGCGGCGCAGATCTTCGATGAGGTTGTGGTGGCCGTCGCCAAGTCGGCGAAGAAAAGCCCTATCTTCAAGCTCGAAACGCGCGTGCGCCTTGCAACGGAGGCGGTAGCCGACCTTCCCAATGTCCGCGTTATCAGCTTCGAGGGCCTGCTGGTCGATTGCGTACATCAGCTCGACGCGCACGTCGTGGTGAAGGGCCTGCGCGCCATCACCGACTTCGAGTACGAGTTCCAGATGACGGCGCTCAACTACGAGCTCTCGAAGGACCTGGAAACGTTCTTCATCATGTCGCCGCCGAAGTTCATGTACCTTTCCTCTTCCATCATCCGCGAAATGGCTTCCATGGGTGGCGACGTGAAGGGCTTCGTCCCGCCGTGCGTGGAAGTTGCCCTGCACGAGTACTTCGCAGACGCTTACGCCGCCAAGAACGCGAAGCTGTAGGGGCGCACCGGCCACGTGCAGGTTTTCCGCAAATCGTGGCTTTTTGCTACACTTGTGCCTTGATGAACTAAACTGCTTAGTTATGTTTATATTCTCATGCGCAGATTCGCGCATGATTTGGAAGGATGTTTATGGACGAAACAGGGGTATTGAATCTCATCGAGGAGCTCACCATGCTCATCGAGGATTCTAAGACTGCATTCGGCAAAGGCGGCAACTTCAGGGCCGTAGACGCCCAGGCCGCCTTCGAGATCCTGGACGAGATCCGCGATACGTTCCCGAGCGAGTTCGCCCAGGCTCGTCAGGTTATCCGCGAGCGCCAGGCCCTCTTGGACGAAGCTGAGGCCCAGGCCAGCCGCCTTATCGAGGATGCGCGCAGCCAGGCCATCACCATCGCCAGCGAGCAGGAGATCGTCCGCATCTCCCAGCAGCAGGCCGATACCATCCTGGCCGAGGCCCGCGAGCTCGAGCGCGAAACGCGCGCCGGTGCGGAAGACTTCGCCGACGAGGTATTCAGCCACGTCGAGCAGAGCCTCGATACCGCGCTGAACAGCGTGCGCCGCTGCCGCGATCGTCTTAACGCCAACTCCCTTAACTCCGGTCGCTAATGGAACCTTTGAACATCGAGGTTCCTGCACAGCTCTTCGCCCCGGCGGAGAGCTTGTCTTTTTCGGGTGAGTACAACCTTGGCCAGCTCGAGCAGGGCGTGGACACCTACACGTTCAGCAGCCCCCTTACGTGGGAGGTTTCCATCTCCAACACCGGCGGCGCGCTTCTGGTAACCGGCATCGTTTCCGGCGCTGCGCAAACCAGCTGCGTTCGCTGCCTGGAGCCGGCCGAGTACTCCCTGGAAGGCGAAGTGGAGGGGTACTACCTCATCCCTGATTCCGACGTGCAGCTTTCCGAGGAAGAGAAAGAGGAGTACGAGCTGCTTGGCGAAGACCGCATCATCGACCTTTCGCCGCTGTTTGTAGCCGCGCTTTCGCTCGAGCTTCCGTACACCCCGCTGTGCGACGATGCCTGCAAGGGCCTGTGCGCCGGCTGCGGTGCCAACCTCAACACCGAGGAATGCACGTGCGAAAAGCCCGCGGAAGGCGAAGAGGAAGACGAGTTCCACCCGAACCCCTTTGCGGTGCTTCGCAACATCAAGTTCGATGAATAGTTTGCCGTTTACGGCAACTCACCCTTGATTCGCCTCAACACCTTTGCTAGGATGTTTTTTCGCGTAATCGCATATTTGAGATCTTCAGGTTTACCTGCAGTATAGAAGGAGATTAATCATGGCAGTGCCAAAGCGTAAGACCGGTCGTGCAGTTACCCACGCACGCAGGAGCGAAAACGACAAGATCGCTTCGCCTTCTCGTTCCGTTTGCCCGCAGTGCGGCGAGGCTAAGCTTCCTCATCGCGTATGCCCCAACTGCGGCTTCTACCGCGACCGCGAGGTTATCCAAACCGCTTAGTGTTTGCCATAATCGGGTAGTAAGGTCCCCCGGAATTTCCGGGGGATTTTTGTTGTGTAGGGATTCCTGCGGGAAAGCCGCGTTTCCAAGGGGGAGCTTCAGTGAGCAACCAAGTAACAATCGCAGTTGACGTTCTGGGTGGCGATTTCGGGCCCAAGGTAGTGCTGCCGGGCATCGAGCGTGCCCTTGAGGCCGATAGCGAGCTTGCGGTGATAGCTTGCGGCCCCGCCGATGTCGTAGAGCCCTTCGCCGCCAAGCACGATCGGGTGGTTGCCCAGGTCACCACCGAAGAGATCGCCATGGACGAGCATCCGGCGAATGCTGTGCGCAAGAAGAAGGACTCCAGCCTGGTGGTTGGCAACCGCCTGGTGAAGGAGGGTGCTGCTCAGGGCTTCTTCAGTGCCGGTTCCACCGGTGCCTGCCTTGCTGCCGCCACATTGGTGGTAGGGCGCATCAAGGGCGTTTCCCGCCCGGCGCTGTGCACCATCATCCCGTCTCCTGTAAAGCCCGTCGTGATGTGCGATGTGGGCGCCAACGCCGACTGCAAGCCGGCCTACCTGGTCCAGTTCGCCCAGATGGCTTCCACGTATGCCGAGCAGGTGCTGGGGATGCCCAACCCGAAGGTGGCGCTGCTCAACATCGGCAGCGAGGACACCAAGGGCTCCAAGATGGCGCAGGAGTCCTTCGCCCTGCTGAAAGAGCAGGTTCCCACCTTCATCGGCAATGCCGAGGGCAGCGACATCATGAACGGTGCCGCCGAGGTGTACGTCACCGACGGCTTCACCGGCAACGTGTGCCTTAAAACCATCGAGGGCGTGAGCAAGCTCTTGTTCGGCGAGGTGAAGAAGATCATGCTGGCCAACACCCTGACCAAGCTCGGCGCGCTCACCATGAAGTCCGGCCTGAAGGAGCTGAAGGAATCTACTTCGGCCGACACCTACGGCGGCGCACCCATCCTGGGCGTCAAGGGCGCATGCCTGGTTGGTCATGGCTCTTCTAACGAGGAGGCCATCAAGAACGGCGTTTTGGTCGCCGCTCGCACGGTACGTTTGGATGTTTCGGGAATAATCGAGCGCACCGTTAATCAGGCCGAACAGCACGAGTAAAATCAACCGAGATTAACAAATCGCAACTAACAGGAACCGCAGCACACGTGAACGAATTGCCAGAACATACCAAGCGCTTAGACAAGGCCGAGGAAATCCTGGGCCACAAGTTCAGCAATCGCTCGCTGCTGCAAACCGCCCTTACGCACCCCTCTGCCGTCGAAGGCCATTCCATCCGCGATTCTTACGAGCGCCTGGAGTTCTTGGGCGACAGCATCCTGGGTGCCATCGTTTCCTATTGCGCCTACCATGCTTACCCCGATCTGGATGAAGGCGGCCTTACCCGCATCAAGGTTTCCCTGGTGTCGGGCGCGTCCCTTTCCGCGGTCGGCAAGGACCTGGGCCTTTCCGATGTCATCTTCTTCGGCTCGTCCGAGCGCGGCACGGGCAGGCGCGGCTTGCACTCTGCGCTGGAAAACGTCTACGAGTCGCTTGTTGCGGCCCTGTACCTGGACGGCGGCATCAATTCGGCGGCTGCCTTCGTGAAGCGCACCCTTATCGTGCGCATGAGCGAAGACATGGCCAAAGAGCCTGAAAACCCCAAGAGCGTGCTGCAGGAACGTCTTCAGGAAGACGGCATCACCCCAACGTATCGCCTTATCGAAACCCAGGGCCCGCCGCACGACCGCACGTTCGTTACGCAGGTGTTCGTGGGCATGAAGTCCATTGCGCGCGGCGTGGGCCGCACCAAGAAGGAATCCGAGAGCCAGGCCGCAAAGTCTGCGCTGGAGATCTTGGGTTCGCTGTTCGAGGGCAAAAGCCCCGAAGACAAGAAACGCAAGGCCGAAGCCAAAGCGGCCATCAAAGCCGCCAAGGCCGAGGAAAAGGCCCGTAAGCAGGCAGAGCAGAAAGCCCGCAAGCAGAAAAAACAGCAGCAGTAAGGGGCTCAGGTGTACCTCAAGTCGTTGACCTTGAAGGGCTTCAAGTCCTTCGCTGATCGTACGGTCATGAGATTCGAGCCGGGCATTGCGGCTGTGGTCGGCCCCAACGGGTCGGGCAAATCGAACATCTCCGACGCCGTGCTGTGGGTGCTTGGCGAGCGCAACGCGAAGAACCTGCGCGGCCAGTCCATGGAAGACGTCATCTTCGCAGGCTCTTCCGCTCGCAAGCCCGTTTCCGTTGCCGAGGTGGAGCTGCTGCTGGACAACTCCGACGGCACCCTGCCGGTCGATTTCGCCGAGGTTTCCATCGGCAGGCGCATGTACCGCAGCGGCGAAAGCGAATACCTCATCAACGGCAACGTCGTCCGCCGCATGGACGTGCTCGATATCCTGCACGATTCGGGCATGGGCACCGGCACCAACTCCATCATCAGCCAGGGCAACCTGGATTCGGTGCTCTCTTCGCGCCCCGAAGACCGCCGCGCCCTTATCGAAGAGGCTGCCGGCATCCTGAAGCACAAGGAGCGCAAGGCGAAGAGCGAGCGCAAGCTTGCCCAGATGGATGCCCACCTTGCCCGTGTGAACGACATCACCGCCGAAGTCGAGCGCCAGCTGAAGCCGCTCGAGCGCAAGGCGAAGAAGGCGCGCCTGCACGAGCAGCTCTCCTCCGAGCTTTCCGACCTGCGCCTTGGCCTGGCCGTGGACGACCTGCGCGTGCTGCAGAAGCGCTGGGACGAAACGCTCGAGTCGGAAAAGGCCCTGGAAGCCCAGCAGGCAACGCTGAAGGAGGAGCTGGCCGCGTCCGAGGAAGTGCTCGACGGCCTGCAAGGCGAATTGCATAAGCGCAGCTCGCAGGAAAACGACCTGAACGGCAACTACCGTCGCGCCCAGGCCTCCTACGAGCGCCTGAACTCCACGGCCATCCTGTTGGAGGAAAAGCGCACCGGTTACCTTTCGGAAGCGGAGCGCCTTTCGCGCTACGTTGAAGAGGGTAGGGTGCGCCGCGCTGCCGCCCAGAAGGAGCTGGCCGATGCGCGCGAGGCGGCCGACGAGGCCCGAACCAAGTCCGACCAGGCGGAAAAGCTCCGCGGCGACTTGGAGATCTCCTACACCAAGCGCGTGAACGAGCGCAACGACCTGCGCAAACAGCTCGATACCCTCACCAGCGAGCAGCGCGGGCTGGCACACCGTCGCGACACCATCCAGGCTACCCAGCAGGCCCTGAAGGAAAACCTCTCCGAAAAGCGCGCCCGTGCCCAGGTTATCGATGCGCATGTTGCCGATTCTGCCGAGCGCTTGGCTGCGGCACGTGCGAAGTCGGCCGAGCTTTCGGCAACGGCCGAATCCCTTGAATCCGAGCATGCCGCCCTTTCCCAGCGCGATTCCGAGGTGCGCTCCGCCTTGGGCCAGCTGGTGGTTTCCCGCGACTCTGCCCGCAAGCAGCTCGACTCCGCCCGCAATGCCTTGTCCCAGGCAACGGGCGAGCGCACTGCCCTCGAAGAGTTGGAGCGCGCCAGCGAGGCGTCCAACGCGCTTCTGGCCCACGCCCTTTCCGTCAAGGATTCGGTTGCCTCCGGCTCCGCCTTGCTCTCGCATGCCATTTCCGCGCCCGAGGGCATCGATTCGCTGGTGGAAGCGCTGTTGGGCAACGACCTGCAGGCGGTGCTGGTTCCTGGCCAGCAGCAGGCGGTCAGCTTGCTGCGCGAATCGCTCGGCTCCGATGCGGTGGGCACGGTTTCCGCCGTGTTCTCTTCTGGCGCCGCGGCCGTACCGGGTGCGCCCGCAGGCGAGCGCCTACTCGACCGCATCACCGTTGCCCCCGGCTTCGAAGCTCAGGTGGAAGCGCTGTTGGGCGATGTGGTGCTCACCGAGTCGATCGACGAATCGCTCCGACTGGCGGTCGAGCAGAAGGGCGCGCAGGCGCGTTTCGCTTCCCTTGACGGGTGCGTTGTGGATGCGCACGGCAAGGTATCCCTCTTCCGCACGTCCGATGCCGATAGGGAGAACAGCGCCCTCGCACGTCGCCGTGCGCTCGGCGCTGCCAAGGAAGCCGAAGCGCGCTGTGAGCAGGCCTATGAGCAGGCCAAGGAAGAAGACGCAGCGGTGGAGGCGCGCCTGCGCCAAGCCCAAACCGAATCCCTGAAGCTTTCCGAAGAGCTGGCCAGCGCCAAGGGCCGCAGCGAATCTGCGCGCCGCGATGCCGATTCGGCGGCAACGGCTGTTCGCGAGCTTGAGCAGGAAAACGAGCGCCTCCTGAAAGAGCAGGAGGAAAACCGTGCGTTCTTCGAGAAGGCCCAGCCCGATTCCGACCAGCTGGAAAACGACCTTGCGCAGGTGCAGGCTCAGCTGGAATTGAACAAGGAAAGCATTGCGGCCATCGAGCAGAAGATCTCGCCCCTGAAGCGCGACATCGTCTCGCTTTCGGAAAAAGTATCCGACGCACGCCTTGAGGCCGCCCGCCTGTCGGAGCGCAAGGCCTACGCCGAGCGCATGGTTGCCACCCGTGAACAGGAAATCGCCTCATCGAACCGGGAAGACGCCTCCTCAACGCATCGCATCGCCATTGCCCGCGGCGCCGCGAACCGCGCCTCCGACCTGCTTTCCACCCTCAGGTCGCTCTCCGACGCCGCATCGCTCATCTCGGCGCGCCTGGAGCGCGAGTCGGCCAGCGAACAGGAGTTCTCCCGTTCCCTGCATGAGAAGATCGCCCAGGCCACCAAGGCCTCGCGCGAGGTCCGTGACCGCTTCGAGGCGCATTCCGCCCGCATCGCCGACGTGCGCATAGAGAAGGGCCGGCTGGAAGTCCAGGTGGAATCCAGCATCAACGCCATTACCCAGGATTGCGAAACCCCGCTGGAAACCGCGCTTGCCCTGGAGCCGCTAACCGACCGCCCGCAGGCCGAAGAGCAGGCTGCCTCACTCGAGCGCCGCATCAAGAACATGGGCGCGGTAAGCCCCGACGCGGCAGAGGAGTTCGAGCAGGTAAGCACCCGCTTCAACTACCTCAGCTCCCAGTTGGAGGACATGCGCCAGGCCCGCAAGTCGCTCGCACGCATCGTCGACGTGATCGACGAGCGCATGCGCGACGACTTCATTGCAACGTTCGAGCAGGTGAACGCCAACTTCTCGGAGATCTTCTCCACCTTGTTCCCCGGCGGTCAGGCGCACCTTTCCCTGGTGGATCCGGAGGATTTGGAGAACACGGGCGTCGATGTGAACGCGCAGCCGGTGGGCAAGCGCGTGAAGAAGATGTCGCTGCTTTCCGGCGGCGAGAAATCGATGACCGCCATGGCGCTCCTGTTCGCGGTGTACCGCATCCGCCAGACGCCCTTCTACATCCTGGACGAGGTGGAAGCAGCGCTCGACGACACGAACCTGCGCCGCCTTATCGCCTACATCAACGTGGTGCGCAACGAAACGCAGTTCATCATGATCACGCACCAGCGCCGCACCATGGAATCGGCCGACATATTGTATGGTGTATCGATGCAGGCAGACGGCATCACCAAGGTGCTCAGCCAGAAACTCGACAAAGCTACCCGCAAGGAGGGTTAAATGGGATTCTTCGACAAGATCAACGAAGGCCTTCATCGCTCCCGCGACAAGTTCAAGGAGCAGATGAACATCCTGCTCGACCGCGGCCCGGACGTCGACGAGGACTTCTGGGAAGAGCTGGAGGAAACCCTTATCCTGGCCGACATCGGCGCCTCTGCCGCCGATTCTATCATCGAGGAGCTGCGTGACCAGGCAAAACGCAAGGCACTGCCCGATGCCTACGCCGTCTTCGACATGCTCACCGACCAGATGGCGTCCACCTTCACGCCGGCGGAAACCGACGTGTTCGAGGAAAGCCCTTCGCTGGTGATGTTCGTGGGCATCAACGGCTCGGGCAAGACCACCACCGCGGGCAAGCTTGCCGCCGCTTACAAGGAGAAGGGCCGCAACGTGCTCTTGTGCGGGGCCGACACCTTCCGCGCCGCTGCCATCGAGCAGCTGCAGGTGTGGGCGCAGCGCAGCGGGGCTCCCATCGTCTCGCGCGACCGCGGCAGCGACCCGGCCAGCGTGTGCTTCGAGGCCATCGAGGTTGCCGAAAAGAACGGCTCCGACCTTGTCATCATCGATACGGCCGGCCGCCTGCACACCTCCGACGACCTTATGCGCGAACTGCAGAAGGTGGTCAACGTGGTTCGCAAGCGCGCGAACATCCCCGTGTACACCGTGCTGGTGATCGACGCCACCACCGGCCAGAACGGCTTGCAGCAGGCGCGTGAGTTCAACAAGGCGCTTGAGCTTGACGGCGTCATCGTCACCAAGCTCGACGGCACCGCCAAGGGCGGCATCGCGCTCGCCGTTTCGCACGAGCTGGAACTGCCCATCTTCAAGATCGGTGTGGGCGAGGGGATAGACGACTTGCAGGATTTCGATGCCCACGACTTCGCGCGGGCACTGATTGGAGACATGGCCGATGTTCGATAACCTTTCCGAAAAGCTACAGTCCATCTTCACGGGCCTGCGCGGCAAGGGCCGCCTGACCGAGGAGGACATCGACGTTGCCATGCGCGAGATCCGCATGGCGCTGCTCGAGGCCGACGTGAACTTCAAGGTGGTGAAGTCCTTCGTGAAGAGCACGAAGGAGCGCTGCCTTACCGCCGAGGTGCTGGATTCGCTCACGCCGGGCCAGAACGTCATCAAGATCGTGCTCGAAGAGCTCACCGAGCTCTTGGGCAAGGAAAGCGCCCCGCTGCAGCTTTCCAGCCGCATCCCCAACGTCATCATGCTCGTGGGTCTTCAGGGCTCCGGTAAAACCACCGCGGCGGCCAAGCTCGCCTACCTGCTGAAGCAGCAGAACCACAACCCGCTGCTGTGCGCATGCGACGTTTACCGTCCCGCCGCAGCCGACCAGCTGGAAACGCTCGGCAACGAGATCGGCGTGCGCGTGTACCGCGGCGAGGGCAAGGACCCGGTGAAGATCGCCAAAGAAGGCGTGCGCGACGCCATCGACTCCCTGCGCGACGTGGTCATCGTCGACACGGCGGGCCGCCTGCATGTGGACGAGGAGATGATGGCCGAAGCCGAGGCCATCAAGGCCGCGGTTGAGCCCGACCAGATCTACATGGTGGTAGACGCCATGACCGGCCAGGACGCCGTCAACGTTGCCAAGGCGTTCTCCGACCGCGTCGACTTCGACGGCGTGATCATGTCGAAGATGGACGGCGATGCCCGCGGCGGCGGCGCCCTTTCCATCAAGCAGGTAACCGGCAAGCCCATCATGTTCATCTCCTCGGGCGAAAAGCCCGATTCCCTGGAGCGCTTCCACCCCGACCGCATGGCCAAGCGCATCCTGGGCATGGGCGACGTGGTGAGCATCATCGAGTCCGCCTCCAAGCTGCGCGCCGAAGAGGTTGAGCAGGAAGAGGCCGAGCGCATGGCGCGCGGCAACCTTACCTTGAACGACTTCCTCATGATGAAGCAGCAGGTTAGCAAGATGGGCGGCGTGCAGAAGCTCATCAGCGCGCTCCCCGGCGGCGACAAGGCCATGCGCGAAGGCCAGGTGAACGAGCACGCGCTCGACGAGATGGCCGTCATCATCGGCTCCATGACCAAGGCCGAGCGCGAGCACCCCGAGATCCTGAACGGCTCGCGCAAGGCGCGCGTTGCCGCAGGCGCCGGCGTGAAGGTGTTCCAGGTGAACCAGCTGCTGAAGCAGTTCACCGAAACCAAGAAGATGATGCGCTCCATCATGAACGCCCAAGAGGCCCAGGCCAACCGCCGCGGCAAAGGCAAGGGCAAGAAGGGGAAGAAAGGCAAGAAGGGCAAGCAGCGCATGGGCATTCCCGGCATGGGCGGCATGCGCTTGTCCGATGTGAAGAAGATGCAGGACATGATGAGCGGGCTTGATGATTCCGTGTTCAAGAGGTAATATCTATAACCGCTGTTTTGCGACCCGCACGGCATTTCCCATCGGGTCGCTCAAATGTTTAGAAGGAGAACAACTCGATGGCAGTCAAGATTCGTCTCGCCCGTCACGGCGCTAAAAAGGCACCTTATTACCGCATTGTCGTAGCAGACTCCCGCGCTCGTCGCGACGGTCGCTATATCGAGCAGGTCGGTTCCTACAACCCCTGCACCACCCCTGCAGCTGTGAAGCTCGACCTCGCCAAGGTCGACGAGTGGGTTGCCAACGGCGCAAAGCCCACTGACACGGTTGCACGCCTCATCGAGGCAGAGCGCAAGAACGCCTAACCCATGGCGGATTCTCGCGAAGATATCTCAGGGCTTGTTGAATCGCTGGTACTGCCTTTGGTGGACAACCCCGATGCCGTCAGCATCGAGGCGTCCGATACTGAAGACGGCGCGGTTCTCATCGAGGTTCGCGTGGACGAAGCCGATGCCGGCAAGGTAATCGGCCGTCAGGGCCGTGTTATCAAGGCCATCCGCACGCTTTCCCGTGCCGCAGGCTCCCGTCATGGCTTCGACGTTGAAGTCGAGCTCGTTGACTAACAGGGCTTTTGCCGTACATGGATCCTTGGGTCAATATCGCTAGCCTTCTGAAGGCTAAGAACAATGAAGGAGGGCTTTCCGTCAAGCAGGCGGAAGGTCTTCCTTTTTTGCTGCAACCGGGCATGGAGGTTACCTTTGTGCCTCCGGTGCTGCGCATGCCGCGCTCTGCCGTGGTAGAGCAAGTGGTCGAAATGGGGCAGGGCCGCCACATGGTGTACTTCGACGCAATCGTCGATCGCACTCAGGCTGAAAAGCTGGAAGGGCATTTCTGCCTGGTTCCCTACGCTGCGCTGCCGGAAGGCTTCGACAAGCAGCAGGGTTCGGGGCTCGTTGGCTTCAGCATCGTGGACGAGGCTGCCGGGCCGGTGGGCGTGGTGGCCGATGTGCTGGAGAACCCGGCCCATCCCTTGCTCGAGGTCCGAACCCAGGCAGAAGGCGCCCAGCCGGACGCCACGGTGTTCATCCCCCTGGTTGAGGAGTTCATCGTCGGGGTGGACGAGCAGAGCAACACGCTTACCATGAACCTCCCTGAAGGCTTGCTGGATTTATAGGAGCGCATCCCTTTGAAAATAGAGACCTTGTCGGTTTTTCCCCAGTGCTACGACTCCATCATGAACGAGTCGATGATGCGCATCGCCCAGGAAAAGGGCTTCCTCGATTTCACGGCGCACGACCTGCGCGATTGGACGCACGATAGGCACCGCACCACCGACGACGAGCCCTACGGCGGCGGCCAGGGCCTGGTTATGAAGTGCGAGCCCATCTTCGAGGCCACCGACCAGTTGTTCGCTGCGGCGCCGAAGAAGCCCTACGTGATCTTCCTTTCGCCCACCGGCGAGCGCTTCGACGACGCCATGACGCTGGAGCTTGCCAAGGAAGACCACCTGTTCTTCATCTGCGGGCACTACGAGGGCATCGACGAGCGCGCCTACACCCTGGCCGACAAGGTCATCTCGCTGGGCGACTACGTGCTTACCAGCGGCGAGCTTGCCTCCATGGTGGTGATCGACGCGGTGGTTCGCCGCATCGACGGCGTGCTGGGCGACGAGGGCAGCGCGGTGGACGAAAGCTTCTACGACGGCCTGCTGGAATACCCGCAGTACACGCGGCCGGCAAGTTACCGCGGCATGGACGTGCCCGATATCCTGCTTTCGGGCCACCACGCCAAGATCACCCAATGGCGCCGCGAGCAGAGCCTCCTGCGCACCCAGAAGTGGCGCCCCGACTTGCTGGAAGGCGCGAACCTTTCCGAAAAAGAGCGCGCATTCTTGGCTTCACGGCAGCAATAAGCCAGTCAATGCATTTGTGGCGGGTCACCGCCATTTGCTTTATAGTGGGACTATTCGACCGAACTCTGCGGCAACCCCTTGAAAGGGAAGGGAAACTCTTGGATTACGGATATCATGCGGGTACGAAATCTCCCAGCCTAGTTCGCCGTTTCCTGAACTTCCTTGTCTGCATCGCCATCGTCTTGGCGGCCGCATGGGGTATCCGCACCTATGTGTGCGAGCCGTTCGAGGTTCCCTCCGCTTCCATGGAAACCACCATCATGACCGGCGACCGGCTGTTCGCCGAGAAGGTGAGCTACCACTTCAACTCGCCGAAGGCGGGCGACATCGTGGTGTTCTCCGACCCGCAGGTGCCCTCGCGCGTGCTGGTGAAGCGCGTCATAGCCACCGAAGGCCAAACGGTGAACCTGGTCGATGGCGTGGTCTACATCGACGGCGTGGCAAAGGTCGAGCCCTATACCCAGGGCGAATCCTACCCGTTGGCTAAAACCGCAGGCAGCGCCGACATCTCGTATCCCTACACCGTGCCTGCCGGCTGCGTGTGGGTGATGGGGGACAACCGCGAGAACTCCTCCGACTCCCGCTACTTCGGCAGCATCCCCACCAACACCATCTTCGGCAAGGCCATATTCGAGTATTGGCCGCTGAACCGCATCGGTACCCTTGAGTAACCTATAGATCGTATAACGATTAAGGAGCATAGATGACTAACCACGAGGAAGGCATGGCAACGCCGCAAGCCTCCCAGGTGCTGACGTTCCAGGACATGATCCTGCGTCTGCAGCGTTACTGGGCCAACCTGGGCTGCGTGATCATGCAGCCCTACGACAACGAAGTGGGCGCGGGCACGTTCCATACGGCAACCACGCTTCGCAGCCTGGGCCCCGATGCCTGGAAGGCCGCCTACGTGCAGCCCTGCCGCCGCCCCGCCGATGGCCGCTACGGCGAAAACCCCAACCGCCTGCAGCACTACTACCAGTTCCAGGTCCTTATGAAGCCTTCGCCCGACAACGTGCAGGAGCTCTACCTGGAATCCCTTCGCGCCATCGGCATCGAAGTGGAAAAACACGACGTCCGCTTCGTGGAGGACGACTGGGAAAGCCCGACGCTGGGCGCCTGGGGCCTTGGTTGGGAAGTCTGGCTCAACGGCATGGAGGTTACCCAGTTCACCTATTTCCAGCAGGTAGGCGGCTTCGAGTGCCGCCCCGTTCCCTCCGAGATCACCTACGGCCTTGAGCGCCTGGCCATGTACATCCAGGGCGTGGATTCCGTCTACGACCTGGTGTGGGCCCGCGGTGCCGACGGCACGGTGTTCACCTACGGCGACGTGTTCCTGGAAAACGAGCGCGAGTTCTCTACCTACAACTTCGAGGTGGCCGACACCGACCTGCTGTTCGGCGAGTTCGACCGCTACGAGGCCGAATGCCTGCGCACCCTGGAAAAGGGCCTGCCGCTGCCGGCCTACGACTACGTGCTGAAGTGTTCCCATGCCTTCAACCTGCTTGATGCGCGCGGCGTTATCAGCGCTACCGAGCGCATGGGCTACATCCTGCGCGTGCGCACCATCGCCAAGGCCTGCTGCGCCGCGTACCTGGAGCATGTCGTCGGTATCGTGCCCGAGGGCGCAGAAGAGAAGAAGGGGGAGTAGCAGATGGAACAGCGCACGCTCGCTTTCGAGATCGGCACCGAGGAGATCCCGGCGTTCGACCTTGCCAACGCCGTAAAGCAGCTGGAGAAGCTCGTCCCCGAGCTGCTCGACAACGCCGCCATTCCCCATGGCCAGGTGAGCATCTTCAGCTCGCCCCGCCGCCTTATCGTGGTGGCCAACGAGATTCCCGCCGCAACCGAGGAAAAGAACGAGGTGTTCAAGGGCCCTTCCACCAAGATCGCCTTCGACGCCGACGGCAACCCCACCAAGGCCGCCCAGGGCTTCGCCCGCGGCAAGGGCATCGATGCCTCCGAGCTGGTAGTGGAAGACGGCTACGTGTACGCACGCACCTGTACCCCGTCTGTGCAGGTGGTCACCCTTATCCCGACGGTCCTCGACGCCATCGTCCGCGGCATCTCCTGGCCGCGCTCCCAGCGCTGGGGCTCGCAGAACGAGTACTTCACGCGTCCTATCCGCTGGTTCGTGGCCCTGTTCGGCACCGAAGTGGTCGACTTCCACTTCGCTGGCCTGGACGCCGGCAGGCTTACCCGCGGCCATCGCTTCCTGGCGCCCGGTCCCTTCGAGGTTGCCAGCGCCGATGAACTGGTAGACGTGGTACGCAAGGCCTACGTTGTTCCCTCGCAGGCAGAGCGCGAAGCGGTTATCCGCGAAGGCGTTGCCAAGGCCGAGGCCGAAACCGGCTACCAGGCCGTGCTCCCGCCGAAGACCCTGGTAGAGGTCACCAACCTGGCCGAGTACCCCACGGTTCTGGTGGGCACCTTCGACAAGGAGTTCCTGCAGGTGCCTGAGGAAATCATCGTCGACGCCATGCTCATGCACCAGCGTTACTTCCCGCTCTACGACCAGGACGGCAAGCTCACCAACCGCTTCATCGTGGTGGGCAACGGCGACCCGGCCTGCTCCGACACCATCATCGACGGCAACGAGCGCGTGGTGCGCGCCCGCCTGTACGACGCCAAGTTCTTCTACGACGAAGACCTGAAGCAGCCCCTGGAAGCCTATGTTGGCCGCCTGGGCGAAGTGGTGTTCCAGGAAAAGCTGGGCACCGTTCTGGACAAGACCGTTCGCATCGAGCGCTTGGCCGACCACCTTGCCAAGGACACCGGCCTGGCCGGCCAAGACCTTGCCGACGCGGAGCGCGCAGCGCACCTGTGCAAGGCTGACCTGGTAACCGGCGCGGTTATCGAGTTCACCAGCGTTCAGGGCGTTATGGGCAGCTACTACGCCCAGGCCAGCGGCGAAACCGCCCAGGTTGCCCAGGCCATCCAGCAGCATTACCGTCCGCGCTTCGCGGGCGACGAGGTGCCCGAGACCGCCGTTGGCAAGATCGTCGCCATCGCCGACAAGCTCGACACGGTATGCGGCCTGTTCGCCGTCGGTCAGGGCCCCACGGGCTCTTCCGACCCGTTCGCCCTGCGCCGCAGCGCAATCGGCATCGTGGCCATGCTGCAGTGCGAAGACATCGACGTGCAGCTCCTTCCCGCTATCGAGGCTGCGCTTGATTCCTATGCCGACCAGGGCATTTCCTTCGATAGGGAAGAGGCTCTTTCGCAGGTCGTCGACTTCTTCGTGACCCGCACCAAGGTCATGTTGCGCGACGGCGGCAGCAGCCCCGACGCCATCGACGCCGTTCTGGCGGCAGGCGTGCGCGAGCCCGTCGAGCTCGTCAGCCGCGTCCATGCGCTGGAAGCCGCCCGCAGCCAGCAGCCCGATGCGTTCGAGGATCTGGCCACCGCCTACGCCCGCGCCAACAACCTGCGCGAGGCGGATCTGGGCACCCAGGTCGATGAGGGCATGCTTGCCCCGGTGGAGCTCGAGCTGCTGAACGCCGTGGCCGCTGCCGAGGCATCGGTTGCCCAGGCGCTTTCCTCCAACGACTACGCCGGCGCCCTTGCCCAGCTTGCCTCCCTGCGCAAGCCCATCGACGCGTTCTTCGCCGAGGTCATGGTCATGGACGAGGATACGGCCCTGCGTCAGAACCGCCTGCGGCTGTTGAACCGCTTCGTGGGCGTGTTCAGCAACGTGGCCGACTTCGCGCTGCTCTCAAAGGCAAAGTAATCGGTTTCAATGCGGCCCCTGAAAAGGGGCCGTTTCTTTTCTAGGAAGGTTTCTATGCAGAATTGGATGACCCAGGGCAAGGCCCACGAGGGCTTTCCCGTTATTCACGTTGTATCCGACTCGGTGGGCACCACCGCTCAGACGCTGGTGCGCGCCGCCGCCGCCTGCTTCGAGGTGTACGACCCGGCTATCGAGATCCTGCCGCGCGTGGTTTCCCCCGAGAGCATGATCGAGGAGCTGGACGCCCACTTCAACTTCCACGTCAGCCGCGGTTTCACGCCCTTCGTGGTGTTCTACACCTTGGTGGACAAGCAGATGCGCAACGCCGTGGCCGGCTACATCGAGGCGCACCCCGACCAGATCCTGGGCGTGGACCTGATGGGCAACGTCTTGGACGCCCTGACCTCTGCCACGGGTAAGAGCCCGCTCAACGAGCCCGGCCGCGTGCACTCGGTGAACGAGTACTACTTCCGCCGCATCGAGGCCATGGAATTCACCATCTCCCACGACGACGGCCGCAACCCGCAGGACCTTCCCGAGGCCGATATCGTGCTCATCGGCGTGTCCCGATCCTCCAAAACACCGCTTTCCATCTACCTTTCCCAGATGGGCTACCGCGTGGCGAATGTGCCGCTCGACCCCCAAAGCGAGCCGCCCAAAGAGATTTACGAAGTTGATCCAACGCGCTTGTTCGGCTTGATAATCTCGCCCGAGATCCTTTCCGACATCCGCAAGCGGCGCCTGGGAAATGCCAGCAATGTGGCTGCTTCATATGCGGATTTGGAGTGTGTGTACCAGGATTTGGAGAGCGCCCGAGCCCTGATGAGGAAGCTCGGCTGCATCGTCGTTCGCACTGATAACAGGGCTATCGAAGAAACGGCGCAGGAAATTTTACGATATTATGAGAACGCTCACCCGCAGGTCTTCGCCCCGCGGGATTGAGAGAGAAACGTTTAGTCTAAGGAGAAGATGGTGACGGACCAACTTAAGCGCGTCTACGCATTCGGCAAGGACGCAAACGGCAAGAACGTTACGGAGGGCAATACCAACATGAAGCCCATCCTCGGCGGCAAGGGCGCAAACCTCGCCGAGATGGCCAACATCGGCCTGCCGGTGCCTCCGGGATTCACGATTTCCTGCCAGACGTGCATGGAGTACGCAAACTCTGACAACACGTGGCCTGAGGGCGTTCTTGACACTATCCAGGAATATCGACTCGACCTTGAGAACCGCATCGGCAAGAAGATCGGCGACGCAGAGGATCCGCTGCTGGTTTCCGTTCGTTCCGGCGCTCCCATGTCCATGCCGGGCATGATGGACACGGTTCTGAACCTCGGCTTGAACGACCAGTCCATCAACGGCCTTATCAAGCAGACCGAGAACCCCCGTTTCGCATGGGACTCCTACCGCCGCTTCATCCAGATGTTCTCCAACGTGGTTATGGGCCTCGACGGCGACCTGTTCGAGAACGCCATCAACATCATGAAGCGCAGCCGCGGCGTCGAATCCGATACCGACCTCACCGCTGAAGACCTGCAGGAGCTCGTAGGCGAGTTCAAGAAGATCTTCACCGAGAACGTCAGTGCCGATGAGTATCCTTCCCTGGTCGTAGACGGCCAGGTCCAGTTCCCGCAGAGCCCCGATACCCAGCTTCAGCTGGCCATCGAGGCAGTGTTCGGCAGCTGGAACAACCCCCGCGCAATCCTGTACCGCAAGCAGAACAAGATCTCCGACGATCTGGGCACGGCCGTTAACGTCCAGTCCATGATCTTCGGCAACAAGGGCAACACGTCCGCAACCGGCGTTGCCTTCACCCGCAACCCTGCCAACGGTGAAAAGGAATTCTACGGCGACTACCTGGTCAACGCCCAGGGCGAAGACGTTGTTGCCGGTATCCGCAACACCAGCCCCATCGCCGAGCTGAAGAACACCCCCGGCCTTGAAGAGGCCGGCCGCGAGCTGGAAGGCGTGTTCACCATCCTGGAAAACCACTTCCGCGACATGTGCGACATCGAGTTCACCATCGAGCAGGGCAAGCTCTGGATGCTGCAGACCCGCGTTGGCAAGCGCACCGCTGCCGCTGCACTGCACATCGCCATCGAGATGCAGCAGGAAGGCCTCATCACCAAGGAAGAGGCTGTTCAGCGCGTTGACCCCGAGCAGCTCGACCAGCTGCTGCACCCGCAGTTCGACGCCAAGGCCGACTACGACGTGGTTGCCAAGGGCCTGAACGCTTCCCCCGGCGCTGCCGTTGGCGAAGCCGTGTTCTCCGCTGAAGATGCGGTAGAGGCTGCCAAGGAAGGTCGCAAGACCGTTCTGGTTCGCTGGGAAACCACTCCCGACGACCTTGCCGGCATGATCGCTGCTGAAGGCGTGCTCACCTCCCACGGCGGCAAGACCTCCCACGCGGCTGTTATCGCCCGTGGCATGGGCGCTCCCTGCGTCTGCGGCGTAGACGCGCTGAAGATCGATGCCGAGGCCAAGCAGGCCGCGATCTCCGGCACCGACATCGTTATCAAGGAAGGCGACATGATCTCCCTCGACGGTACCACCGGTATCGTTGTTCTGGGCGCTGTCGACCTGGTTCAGCCCGAGCTTGCCGGCGACCTGGACACCATCCTGGAATGGGCAGACGAGTTCCGCACCATGGGTGTTCGCGCCAACGCCGACAACCCCGAGGATGCCCAGCTTGCCCGCGACTTCGGCGCACAGGGCATCGGCCTGTGCCGCACCGAGCACATGTTCCTGGGCGAGCGCAAGCAGATCATCCAGACCTTCATCCTGAACGACGACGAGGCCACCCGTGAAAAGGCCTGCGCCGACCTGTTCAAGGCCCAGACGGGCGACTTCCTGGGCATGTTCCGCGCTATGGACGGCCTGCCGGTCATCGTTCGCCTGCTTGACCCGCCGCTGCATGAGTTCCTGGAGTCCGCACGTGCCCTCGACGTGGAGATCGCACGTCTGGAGGCCACCGGTGGCGACCCTGCGGTTATCGAGAAGAAGCGCGCCCTTATGGAGCAGATCGACTCCTTCGCAGAGGCCAACCCCATGCTGGGCCTGCGCGGTTGCCGCTTGGCAATCAAGTACCCCATCTTGGCAGAGATGCAGGTTCGCGCCATCGCAACCGCAGCTGCCGAGCTTAAGAAGGAGGGCCTGAACCCGCAGCCCGAGATCATGATCCCGCTGGTTTCCGTAGTTCCCGAGCTTGCCAAGCTCCGCGAGCAGGCAGAGGGCGTAATCGCCCAGGTAGCCCAGGAGCAGGGCGTTGAGCTGGACATCAAGATCGGCACCATGATCGAGCTTCCGCGTGCAGCCGTTACCGCCGACGAGATCGCCACCAAGGCAGACTTCTTCAGCTTCGGCACCAACGACCTTACGCAGACCACCTTCGGCTTCTCCCGCGACGACGTTGAGGCAGAGTTCATCTCCCAGTACCTGGCTGAGCGCATCCTGCCCTACAACCCCTTTGCCACGGTAGACCCCGGCGTTGCCAAGCTGGTTAAGATGGGCGTCGAGCTGGGCCACCAGGGCAACCCCGACATCGTTTGCGGTGTCTGCGGCGAGCACGGCGGCGACCCCGACTCCATCAAGACCTTCTACGGCATCGGCCTCGACTACGTCAGCTGCTCCCCGTACCGTGTGCCCCTGGCACGCCTTGCCGCAGCTCACGCTGCCCTTGCAGACAAGTAAGCGAACCTTCGTTTACTGACCTCTTTCGGGAAGAGCCCTTCGGGGCTCTTCTTGCATTCTGCGCCAGAATCTGCCAGGTTCCCCGGTAGCGTTCGTTTGCCCTGCGTATATAATGTGTTCGATCTTGCGTGATGTTTAGGAAGAGGACTATGGCCGACCTTCAGATACAGCCCGGCACCAAGCTGCAGATGGCGTTCGATGCCCCCGTGGGGGAGCATACCAACTTCAACATGATGGTCACCTTCAAGAAGGCCATCGACGACGCCTTCTTCTATGTGAGCGCGCCGGTACTGGAAGGCAAGCCCCTTCAGATGGACATCGCCCAGAAGTTCCACCTGCGCTATACCGTGGGTGCCGAAGAATTCATCATCGCTGCGTTCCCCGAAGCGGAAGAGAAGGCGGGTATCCGCACGCTTTGGAAGATGCGCAAGGTGGCTGAAGAGCGCATGTTCCTGCAGCGCCAGGACGAGCGCTTCAAGATTGCCATGCACCTTACCTACACGCGCGATTTGGCATCCGGCAAAACCGATACCGAAGAGGCCATGACTGCCGACGTTTCCGCTGGCGGCATGGCGCTGCTGATGAACGATTACCCCGATGTGGGCGAGGCGTTGCAGGTTTCCCTGCCGCCGGTAACGGTAGAAGGCGTTACCCATCAGCTGCCGGATCAGCTGGGCATTGCCTGTTGGGTACGCCAGGCCCCTAAGGGCAGCGTGTACCGCCATGTGTGCGGCGTCCAGTTCCGCTTCGCCGACGACCTTGAGCGCGAGGCCATGTGCGAGTACCTGCACTACCTGCGCACGAAGTACAAGCTGTAGCCAATGGCGCTGTTCGGCAAACATACCAACAAGCCCGAAAAGGGCCTTTCCGCTGACGCTGAGCTGCAAGGGGATGCTGTGCATTCTTACGCAACGGCTCGGCCTGTATCCGATGGGCAGGGGAGCGGGGTAAGCTCTGGTGCTGAAGCGGATGGCTCTGCTCAGTCCGCCCCTTCTGTTGGGGCCCAAGGCACAGCTGCAGTCCTTTCGCCCAAAGCTGCCCGCAAGGCCAAGCGCGCGCAGAAGCGCCTGGATAAGATGGAGCGCAAGCGCGGCGTGGTGCGCATCGGCGAGCTTGAGAAAGCTATGAGCGACGATGACCTGCGCAATATGAGCGACGAGGCCATCGTTTCCATGTACCTGCCCAAGCGCCGCATGCAGCGTTTGGGGGCGGCGCTTCTGCGTTTGAGCACCCTGCAGAAAGCGCTCATCGTGCTGGTGATGCTGTTCTGCACCTTGTTCGCATTCGCGTTCATGCAGCAGAGCATGGGCAACTTCACCATCAACCTGAACCGCTTGGAGCTGTTCCGCTACGGCGTGGCCATCGCCGACGAGCCCAATTTCAAAGACGCCACGGCAAGGCTGCAGGCCGAAGTAGTCTCGAACGGCACCAACATCGCGGCCGAGGACTTGCCGGATAACCTGGACAGCATCGACGGCAGCCACAACGGCAAGAACTACGTTGCCTACACGTTCTATATCCGCAATGCCGGCAAAACCGACCTGAACTACAGCTGCAAGGTGAAGATCGCCTCTGCCTCCAAGGGCGTGGAAAAGGCCGCGCGCGTGAAGGTGTGGAAGAACGGCGAGGCTACGGTGTATGCCGCGGCTGCCAGCAACGGTGGGGCAGAGCAGGGCTGCGTCAGCTTCGAATCGGACAGCACGGTGTGCACCTACGAAGAGGAAAACTTCCTGGTGGGCAACGTGGACAAGTACACGGTTGTTATCTGGCTTGATGGGGACGACCCTGAATGCACCGACGACATCGTAGGCGGTGCGGTGGAGTTCGCCATGGACTTCGACACGCTCGACCACGATGACTCCAGCCTGTTCGTGAAGTTCGTGCGGGACATCGGCGACACCCTTACCGGAACCGACCCCATCAGCTCTTCCGGCAACGACGCGCCCGACTACTACAAGCAGCACGACGTAACCTGGGATAACCGCCGCAACCAGGCAAATTCGCCTGTTTCCGAGTAGTGCATCAACCTTTTGTTCAATTTAACTTTTCATTGACCAGATTCTGGGGTTTCCCGGCACCTGGGCGCTTCAACGTATGGTAGAATCGCTGTGTTCATATGGATATTCAATGTATCCGCAGTTCAAGAGTGTAATTTCGCTCTTGTTCGATTTGTTAGGTTAAGAGAAAGGGTTCGCCATGGAAACAAAGGCGCTCAAAAAACAACTCGGCGCAGCCATAGCGATGGTGCTCGTGGCGGCAGTAGCCCTGGGCTCCGCAACGTACGCTTGGTTTGTTAGCAACAACACCGTTACGGCCGAGACTTCTAACGTTAGTGCGAAGTCGAATTCGGCTTATTTGGTTATTGACACGAAAGCAACCTCCAACACGTCCACCTCGTCAACTAAGGCTACGGATCCTGGCGATACCAAGCTGTTCCCTGCGCAGTGGGAGAACACCTTCACTACCGAGGGTGGAGATACCAAAGCCACTGATGGCAATTCCGGTGTGTATCAGTTTGAGACTGCTTATGCTTCTGACAAGACTAAATCAGACGAGAAGGATAACACCCGTTTCGCCATTGGCAATGCTGCTGCTGCCATTAAAGCCGGTTACGCCTATGAGAACGTCTTCCACATTGGTACCGGTGAGTACGACGGTGAGTTCACTAACCTTAAGGTAACCGGTGCAACGGTTACTGCTTCGGATGGCTCTCAGCTTACCGAAGCTGTTCGCGTACTTATTACCTGTGACGATAATTGGGTTGTTGTAAAGAATAACGGCGCGATCGAGTCTCAGAAGGATAAGACTACCGATTTTGATGGCATTATCAAGGCGGAACAATTCGGCAAGACTGAAGGTGATGCTACCGTCAAATGCTACGTCTACTACGACGGCTCTAACGACAAGGTCTACACCAATAACCTTGAAGACCTGAAGAACTGCAATGTTGAGCTCACCTTTACGGCAACTCCCAAGGAGTACAAAGCTACCGCATAGTCGATACCTCAAACCGAGTAACTAGCATGCCGGTTCGCGATATGCGTTCCGGCATGTTTCATTCATTGCACTGCTTGGAAATCGCCCTTGATTCGACTCAGTGCAACCTGTTCACCAGTTTGGATCTCCCGACTATAGATGTCTCTGCTTCAGAAACATACCGATTTTGAACCTAAGACGGCAGACGAGTACCGTCAGGTTGCTGGTGCGCATGCTCAGACGTTGAAGGATTTCTGGAAGCGCTTTGCGGTGTCGGGGTTGTTCATCATTGCGGTGGTCATCATCATCTTCGCCAGCCTGGCGTGGTTCGCTAGCAACAACCGGGTAAACGCAATTACCTCCAGCATCAGCGCAAATGCCGGCCGATTCTCGGTAGTGGGTGCAACGGACGAGGGTTCGCAGGTTGGCTATTACGAGCGTTCGGGTTCTACCCAGCGCCCCACCACGTTCACCACGACCGACGCAATGAACGTTTCAGCGACGTTCAACCTGAACAACTACAACAGCGGCTCCCTGCGCCCCGGGGCTTCTGGCCAGCTGCAGATCACCGTTACCCCTAATGCCAAGGATGTGCACGACATCGAGATCTCCCTCGAGCGATTGGTGGAAGCGCGTTCGGGGGCTACTGCAAGCAATGGTTTGGCTGACCTGTTCCGCGGCCACATTGTCTTCTTCCTTGGCAAAAACGAAAACGGCTATTACTCGGATCCGATTCTTGATGATGCGCTTACCATCAGGTCTTCCGAGTTCTGCGAAGAAGGCTCATCGGAAACGACCAAAAAGGTTACCAGAACCCTCTATTGGGTTTGGCCAAGCCAGTTCTCTTCGTTCGTTCTGACGGGCAGCATCAACTACAACAAGAACCTGTTCAAGAATACGAGCGCTGATGGATACAGCAAGTTGCTTTCAGCGATTAACGCTAGCAAGTCCGGCACTGCTGGCACTGCCCAGTACTACCGTGACACCGATGGGGATACGTCCGGCATCGCCAGTCTTCCCGATGTTGCTTCCGGCATGTCGTCTGCAAACCTGCAAACCTGCAGCGATGCCTACGACCATGCCGATGAGGTGCTGGGCACCAATGCCGCATACCTGCAACTTCGACTCACCGCCGAGGAGGTGACCCAATGAGTACAGAAGAGATTCTTCAAAGCGATGTCGCGGACAGCAAGCGTAAGCGCTTGATGGCCATTTTTGCGGTTATCGCCGTTGCTGTGCTCATCTTGGGGCTTACCCTCAGCTGGTTCGTGGGTAGCCAGACGGCATCCACGGTCGGTAAAGTCGCCCAGCCTTCCAAGCTACATATCTTGGGGCCCAACCAGTCTGCGATCGAGCAGCTTGATCTTTCGTACGATGTAAGCAACATCGATGGCGAAAAGAAGGTCACTGTTCGGCGTGGTTTCTGCGTGGACAGCGAGAAAGAGGGCTTCGAGCTGCAGGTTGCCAATACCACCAACATCAGCAACCTTGAAATCAAGGTGTATCGAGTAATGGTAAATGACCCTTCTGCCTCGGGCGATGTCGTTGAGCCTGGCAGCTATTCCTGGAGCAAGAACGGTAGTGCGATCGACTTCACTGAAATTGCCGACTCTTCCGGAATCCAGACTTTTAATGGCTACGAAAACGTCCAAAGCAACGCCATTCCGCAGTATCGCTATCACATTTTTGCAGCTGACGATCTCGACAGGGACGGCAGCGACGTTGCCGAGGTAACCAATTTCATTATCGAGGCCACTTGGACCGAGTCGGTTAAGGAGACCGACATGGTTTATCTTATTGCCCGCAGCTCTGCCACAGCAGAGAGCAACTAGCCCAGTTAGGAGGTGCCGCCATGACCGAAACCGATACACAAAGCCGTAATCAGCGCTCTATTCTGCATCGTTGTGCCATGCCGGTTGCCGCCGTGCTGTGCGTTTGCGCTCTTGTTGCTGGCATCGGGTTAACCTGGTCGGCCTACACCGGCGGCGCTTTCCTTAAGGGCGTCGAGGTAACCAAGGCCACGCAAAGCCTCTTTGCGTCAGACATGTTGGTGGGCTACTACAGTGAGCCCACCAGCCTTGATACGCGCACGGTCGTTGTGAACACAGATGGCGAAACATGCAGTTTCACGTTCCGCATCTACAACTGCCTGCTCGACGACCAGCAGGTGGTCAACGATAAGGATGTGCCGTATACGCTGAAGGTTGAGGCGGATGGCGTTGCCGATAGTGCTTGGAGCATCAGCCCTGCGGCTGGTTCAGAGAACCTCCCGGGTCTTGTTCCGACCATCAAGACCTATACCATCACGTTCCCCAAGTCGGCCCTCGGTAGCGCAAGCTTCACGGTAAAAGCTGCGGTGAACGCAGGCTCTTCTCAGAGCGCCATCGGCACCAAGCTTTCCTGCCTTGCGGCAAAGATCGTGCCGAATGCTCCCTCCAGCGTGGAGGCTGCTTCGGTCACGGGCGGTCTGGTTGATAAAGCCGGAGCATTCGCCGACTACGATGCCTACAACTACCGTATTACCGTTACGGGCATCAAAACGAAGGTGAAGCTAACGTGGGATTCGGGTGTCGTAGAGCTTGATCCGTACTTCAGTCAAAGACACTCTAGTGTCGAAATGGGAACCGGCACTGCCGCGTTCGAAATGGAGCCGGGCAGCACGGTGGTCAACTTCTTCAAGGTAGGCAATCCTAGCAGTTGGGAAAGCTTGAATATCAACGTTGAAAAGGCAGAATAGAAATATGACTCTGCAGGGACATAACATAAAGGCCTCTGCCGCTACATTGTCGCAGCAGGTAATCGCTGTCTGCCTGAGTGTGCTCCTGGTGCTCCAAGGATTCGGCTACTCAACGCCCGCGTACGCTGCTAACGCTAATAGCTCCACTGATGCCTCCGCTCAAACCGCTTCCAACGATGCTGGTTCTTCAGACGGTTCCGATTCGGGTTCTTCTGCAGACGGTGCGTCCAGCGCATCCGGTTCCTCTTCTGATTCTTCTTCTGGCAGTGGTTCGGGGTCTACGGGCACCACGGGCGAATCCAGCGGCTCGACTTCCTCTTCGGATACTTCCGCTGCTGCCTCTGCTTCGACGCAGAACGCGCAGGAGGGTCAGTCCGCAGACGCCATTGCCTTGGCCGATACCGGTAATGCCACTGCAGGGACATACGAGTATGGCTCCATTGAGGCCCTTAATAAGGCTCTGGTCGATGGCAACCATGGCTCTGCTTCTGGCGCTGGCGATGCGGCGGTCATTACCTTTAACGATAACGATGCGCTGAAGCTCATCTCCCATGCTGATCCCTCGATTTACCAGAACGCGACTATCCAGCGCGGTGGCTCCACCGGTTCGGAGTTTAGCGTGGTCTCCGTGTCGGGGGAGGCTGCTACCTTCCAGGGTTTCGGCAGCACAGACTATCCCTTTGTGGGCAAGCTGCTTAATGGAAGCGATCCCTTGGAGTTGACCACCGACCGTACGGTGTTCAACGGTTTGGAGCTCAACGAAGGTAATGGCACGGTAAAGATCATCTGGAAGGGCGCTACCAGCAATAGCGATCCGATGATCGCGACCGAGCTGACTGGCAGTGGTACGCTCGATGTGTCGGTCAAGATTTCCGACCCAACCGATACTGAGGGAATTGAAAGCGGGTCTCCCGCTCTGACGGCCCCGCTCGTTGGGATCGCTAAGTCTGATGGTTCCCTTACGGTTAAAGCTGCTTATTCGTTCACCGGCACCCGTAAGGCGCTGGACGTTTCGGCCTCCGGCAATATCGGTCTTCTTGCGAACACGGTCCAGAGTGGAGCCTTTACGATCGGCTCCGTTACGGGTCTTGATAATGCAAACGACAACGGCACCATCTTGACCAGCAACGGCAACGCCGGTCTCTTCGTTGGTGAAGTAAACGACGGCGCCACCTTGAGTATTGGCGAGTTCAAGCTGAACAATAACGTTGCCGTCAGCACTACGAGCGGCTCCGCTGGTGGCCTCGTCGGTCAGGTGGGATCTTCCGCCGGCGCCACGGTGGATCTTACCGGCGCAGTGGACTTCACCAACCTCACCGCCCAAGGCACCACTGCTTCCGGTGGCCTCATCGGCAAGGCCACCAACCTCACCCTTAATCAGTCGGACGCTCCATTCACTTGTCCCACCACCGTCGGCTCCACCTCCAGCGAAAACACCGGTGGCTTCATCGGCAGCGTCAGCTTCGCCGGTGATAAAGAGTTCTCGGCCAACAATGAAATCGTGACCCCTGGCGACGGCGTCCAACTCAAGGGCAAGAGAAGCGACTCCACTCCCTCCGGCAACGTTGGTGCTGTTTTCGGCTATCTCGATCTTAAGAATGGCAACGTTGCCTTTAATGGCACAGACAACGCAAAAGCTGTCTTTAAGAGCGCATTGGCAGAGGTTAGCGGAAACGTGGTTTACGGCGGCATTGTCGGTCGTGTGGAGGACACGAGCGCCAGCTCGGGTACTGACGGCGCCTACTCCAGCGCGCACACCATTACGATGGATAGGGTCGACGTCGAGGGAACTTGCACGAACGCGCCCAAGACCGCTGGCGGCCTTGTTGGCTCGCTGGGTAGCGGTGGCTCTACGTGCGCCTCTCTGATTGTTGACGACGCAACCGTTGCTTGGGGCAGCCCGTCGGTCAGCTTCTCATTCGGTGGTGTCGTTGGCTGCCTTGACAACTATTCCGTGCTCGATTGCGGTAACGTGACCGTGGGCACTACTGGTGCTGTGAGCAAGGGCGCTGGCATTGCGGGCGAGACCTGGAAGGGAGCCATTCGTCTGCGCGGCACGACCAACCTTTCTGGTTTGAACATCGACGGCAATGCCAAGGGTATGGCCGGACAGATTGCCGTTACTAGCACGGCTTCGCCTTCTTTGATTTTTGCGGCTGGCAGCGGTAGCGATGCTGGCTGGACGCTCAAGCGACCCACAAATGCTGTTGCTGCTGACGACTTAGCCGGCAATGGTTCGCCTGCCCAAACGATGCTCGGCCATAACGAGGTTGTGCGTCTGGGTAGCGGTGGACTAAGCTCTGGCCTTATTGAGCTTGACGATACGACGCATCAGCCCCGGTTCTGGCTTTCCACTGGTTCCGATTCCGGAACGGATTCAAATGGCTACGCCTGGGCCAAGCAGCTTCCGTTTAGCTCGTCTACGGTCAACGTTGCGTCTGTCGATGAATTTGCCTGCCTTGCGCTTACTATCCAGACCCTGGGCTACTTCTCGGGTGTGAGCGGTATTGGCAACGGGAACATTAATGACCTCAAGACAGCGACCGTTACTATCGGCGCTGATATCGACCTTACTGGTACGGGCATTACGGGCCTAACGCAGGATACGTATTACGACTCTGGCGATAAGACCGCCTGGGTCTTCTCCGGAACACTGAACGGTAATAATCACACCGTGACTCTTGCCGTTGGTGAGCCGTATGGCCAGCGCGGAGATAGCAAGATCGGGTCGACTGACACCTCCGAGGGTAACGGCAAGATCTACTACCACAACCGCCTCGGCCTTCTGGGCGAGATCAACGGCGCTACGGTGAACGACCTCACCATTGCGGGCACCATGAACTTCGATGCCAAGACGGGCAGCAACACTAATTCGGGAACCGATGCGGGTGCTTTGGCGGCGCGCGTGAAAGGCGGTACGAACGCCATCGGCGCCAGTGGAAATGTGGCCTCGAACGTTGCTATTGCTTACGACAGTTCTACCAATGCCTCTGGCGTAACCAGCGTTGGTGGTCTTTTGGGCCGCGTCTCGGCTGCAAGCACGGTGACGCTTGGCGGCACTGGAACGGCTGCTTTTGGGCAAGGCGGAAGAATTACCTCGAGCGATACCGAGTCTGGTAACTCTAATGTCGGCGGTGCCATCGGCCGTGTGGACGATGCTGCGACGACGGTCCACGTCGCAAAGGCTGCCGTGAGCGGCTCGATCTCTACTCAGGGTTCGAGCGCCTATGCGGCGGTCGGCGGTTTCATCGGCGTGATCGGGCAGGGCGGCAACAAGAAGACCGTCAATATCACGAGCCTTGACTTGAGTAGCCTGAAGATTACACGCGACGGCAACGACAAGAGCTCCACGGCTGGCGGCCTGCTGGGCTACAGCTGGGGCAATGCGGAGGTGAATTTCGAGGGTAGCTCTGGTAGCTATGCCCTCAAAACGAGCGGCACGTTTCTTGCGGCGAACAGCGCGACGCAGGTTGGCGGGCTGGTGTACGCCGCGAGCGGCGTTTGGACCGTCAACGATTACGGCATCGATTTGAGCGGCGCAACCGTGAGCGCGAACTCGGCGACCAAGCTCGGCTTGCTTGTGTGCATGGGCGGCAGCGACGTTACCGTTGGTGGCAGCGGTTATGCCTTCAACGACACGCTGAGCGGTCTGTATCTGAAGAACACCGTTAACTGGAGCACGGCATTCAAGGTCGAGGGGGCCTCCGTTACCGCCGGCAACGTCCAATCCTTCGACGAGTGGGTTGCTGATACCTGTAGGCCTGGTTCCAGCGTGACTGATTCCGGCGTCAATGGCGTGGTGTCTCTGCACGCGGCCAATGCTACGCTCGATATGTCGGGTACCGAGGGTTCTCGTAACTCGTACGAGAACCGTACCGACTTCGGTAAGGCGCACCAAACGAACGGCAGCTCGCGGTACTACTACAACCTCGATACCATGTCTTCCAACGGTGATGGCTCGGTCGATACTCCGGCTGAACTACTCCTGTGGAGTGTGTATCGCTATGCGGCGGCGGGCATCAAGTCGAACTTTGAGTCCACTGACTCCAAGGCGACCATCATCACCGGAACTCTGGACATGAACGGCTACAGCTACTATCCCGTGGATGTGGCGGGCGAGAGCGTTACTATCCAGGGCGCGACCATCGCGTTCTGCAACGATAAGATTGAGTCCGAGGAAAACGGTAACAAGGTCACCAGCACCGCGACCCAGCATATGAACATGCATGCTGGCCTTCTGCGCAACTTCGCTGCTGGCACAGATTCCGGCACAGCGTACAGCTACACCGTAAACAACGTGGTGCTTAAGGGTTCCGTGGGTATGCTCATGGAAGGCGATAGCGTAATTGCCGGCGCCGGTGCGTTGCTTTCTGGCACGATGGCGGGTACGTCGACGAATGCGCGAATCGCCACGCTGACTATTTCTGATCTGACGCTCGATGGGCTTACGGTGCGCGGCGTGACGGCAAGCACGTCGCTGGCTCCGCTCGTGGCGTGCAACTTCGGATCGTACGCGGCGCTCAATGTGACGGGCGTCTCGACCAGCAATTACTCTAACGACACCACTGCGGCAACCTCGCTCTTCGGCAATCTGGGCGGCGAGAACGCCGATCAGGTCACGGCTTCGTTCACCAATGTTTCGGTTCCGTCGCTCAACTCCGGCGACGGGAAGAATGCCATCTTCACGCACGCAAGCTTGCTGGAGAGCTATGCCTACGCCCAAGGCGGGGCGTCTTCGGCGACGTACACGTTTACGAAATCCAACGACACCGCAAAGCAGGTTACCTACGGCAGAGAGATCGACTCTAACGACGATAACGCCGAATACGCTGGCAAGCAGCTGTGGTACTACGATGAGAGCACCTATGAGATCGACGCCGGCCTGGTCAGCGATGGTCCTCGTACCGCCAGCAAGACGAATCCGCAGTTCGGCGTGTATCTTCCGTACGTTGCCAAGGGCAAGTCCGGCGACTGCTACCACGAGATCAAGGTCAACCAGCGTATCGCCAACCTGACGGTTGGCTGCGGCACCTACGGCGACCCGTATGCTATTACCTCGCCTGGCCAGCTGTACGCCATCGCGAACTACATCAATACCGGCGCAGCTCAGGACGAGTGGGTCGTTACTATCGCCAGGGACCAAGAAACGATTTGCTCCCGCCGCAACGGTGGCTCGACCGATAACGAGGTGAGCTACCAGTACAACGCCTCCGGTGACACTTGGAAGGAAGTGACCAAGAAAGGCGAGAGCTGGGCAGCCGCTGAATCTGGCGGCACGCTCGCCAACGACACCATGCGCCGTTACATCCAGAGCTGCTACCTGAGCATCGAGACGGACAACCTTGAGGTTGATACCTCCGCCTTCAACGGTTTGGGCACCCACGACTATCCGTTCCGCGGCGTTGTCGTTGGCAACCTTTTGAGCGGCGTGGACAAGACGACCCTCGTGATCAAGAACAGCACTGCCAACTTCAAGGGCCTCATCCCGTACAGCTACGGCAGTGTCGTACGCAACCTGAACATCAAGTACACGGGCGCGGCCGACGTGATTACCTACTCGGCTAAGAATGCCGACGACGGCGTGCCCACCGCGTTCTTCGGCGGCGTGATCGGCTGCATCATGGGCGGCGATAACATTGTTGACGGCGTCACCGTGAGCGCTGGCTCAAGTTCGACTGAAGGGGAGTCCGAAAGCAACGAGGCCAGCCTGGTATCGCTTTGGAATTCCCTCGTAGCGTTGGCCACGAATTCAGGTGGCACATTCAGCGTGAGCGCCAGTGGCGATAAGTCGCACCTGGTTGCCATCGGCGGTTACGTCGGCGCCATCGCCGGTGGCGGCGTCATCTTCCGCAACATGAGCGGTTCTTCGTGGCACGAGAGCGGCGTCAACCTCTACGACAACCCCTACGTCGGCCGCGTCATCGACGGCTTCGCCTTTAGCGAGGACTGTGAGATCGACAACGGCGACAAGAATTACAAGATCAATAAGCTCGAGAACGCCGGCACTGCCTGTGTCGAGACGTCCAGCATCCAAGGCAAGTACACCTGGAACAATCCCAACGCCGCGGCCAATGTGGCCGTGAGCAACGCGCAAGGCCTCCTGGTCCTCTCTGCCATTATCAACAGCGGCGCCGCTACGGGCCCGTCGAATTCAAGCTACGATCCCGGCGCAGGCATTTTCTGCGGTGCGCGCGCATATCAGGGCGAGCGTGAGCAGTTCCCGTCCATCAACGGCTATCGCTTTGGTAATAAGCAGTACGGCAAGGTCAGGAACGCCACCTACTCCGGGGTTGGCAGCGGAACTTCCGTCGATGATTTCGATACTGCCAAAAATGACGACATGTATGCCCCCGGTAAGATAAACGACGCCAAAGGCAGCGTGTGGGAAGGGCCCCTTGATAATCTCGAGAACAACTCAAGGACCTTCAACTCCCCTTATCTGGTGCGCGCCTATGCGAATGCCCCGACCGCGTATATTTGCGCGTCCGGTCTTTCCGGCGTCGATCTTAAGTTCGCAAGCGGCGCCTCTTACGACATGACGGGTTACGGCACCGGTTTCACGGGGCTGTCTGGCCGCTACTATTCCAA
>CAVAFY010000014.1:0-48903 GCA_963588035.1 Alloprevotella sp.
AAGGTGGCGATGGGCGGGGTTCAGCCCTTATCGCTTGCGGCTGCGGGGCTACATGCAGAAGGCGAGGACAAGGCCGCAGCCGAAATCGGGCCTGATGACGCTCGCGCCGCCACTGTTGCCGACGGCACCGAAGAAGAGGTAGGCGTTAAACCCGTCCGACTGCAGGTAAGGCGAGCGAAGCCACCAATCGTCGGTGTACCACTCGTCTGCCGGCCTGGAGCCATCACGGGTTCTGTCCATACCCGCAATGGAGGTTGTGGACTTGATGCTGACGCCCTGGCTCTTGAACCAATCGTATTGGCTCCCCTCTTCCGCATAGCATGTGGGCACAAGGTCGTTGCCGTCGGCCTTGCCGCCGTACACCTCGGTATGGGACAGAAGCCAGAATTTTTCGGATATGACCGCAGGCGTCCAGTTGCTCCAATAGCCTCTGCCAACCGCGCACGTCTTGCCGACGGTTATGGCAGCGGGAACCAGGCCGGGCATACCGGTCTGGACGTAGCCGCCCTCGGCGAGAACCGAATCTCGCATGATGCTGGCATTCCGCCAGCCGTCCTCGTTGCCCATATACGGTTTCAGCCGCTGAGTTGTGGGCAGCGAATGGGTGGCCATGAAGGTCACGGCGGAGCCGTCGCCATCGTGCTCCCCTACTTGGATGATGCGGAATTCCACATAGGCGTTTTTGCCGGTGGTGACCGCATTCTTGTGCTCGCCAGAGGCGGTGCCCCACTTGGTGTACAGGCGCACCTCCTGGTCGGCCGTGCCGTCGGCGCTCTTGCCGTTCATGTAGTTGGCGTATTCCGCTGCTACGGCCTCCTTGCCCTTACCGGCCGAGGTCTGGGCGCGAGTGCCGTGGAGCACTTCCATGTCCTCGGCGATCTCGGAACCCGTCTTCAGGATGCCCTTCGCGGGGTCGGAGGCGCCCGCTGCGTTCAGCCAGTAGTATCCGGCCTTGACCCACACGGCATAGTAGACCTTCATCTCGTTGCCGATCCTCACGCCGGCCGCCGCCAGGTCTGCGGCCTTCTTCGCGTCGGAGGCGCCCGCCGAGCTGCTCTCGGCCCAGCCCATGAAGATGTACTCCCCGTCGCTGCACGAGACCTTCGAGTCCGCCGGAATAAGGCCGTTGGTCAGCTCGGTGCCTCTGTACACGGGCGTGAAGGTCCTCGCGCTCTTGCCGTCTACCGTCGCCGTGGTCCCGCTCGGGGCGTTGGCGTCGAAGACCACCTCGCCGTACATGAGCTCGGGCAGGCCCATGTAGACCTTCGTCTTGAAGCCGAGCCTCGCGCTGCCGCCGGCCTTCACCTCGGCGACCACGCTTGCGGGCACCTGGACGTCGGCCTCGCCGCTCCACGTGGCCGTCGCCTTCTCGCCGGCCTTCACCTCGGCCAGGGCGCTCGCGGGCGTGACGGTGGTTTCGGCGGAGCCCGCGTCGGACAGGGCGGCGGTGGCCCCGTCGGCGCTCTGGAACCCGTCGTGCCAGGCCCCGTCGTACCACGAATCGTAGTCCCAGGCGTACTCGCCCCAGTACAGGTACTCGACGAGCGCCTCCCATTCTTCGTCGCTCAGCTCATCGGGGGCGTCGAGGTCCATGACGTCGACGGTGTACTCGGAGTTGTTCGCCAGGCTCACCTCGGCGGAGAGGACGTTGCCCTCCTCGTCGATCACCACGTTGGCGCTGCACTCCACGTCCGATCCGGAGGCGTCGGCACCCGAGGAGGCGTCCCCCTCCGCCGCGCTTGCCTTAGAGGCGAAGGCGCCGAAGCACAGCCCCGACACGAGCGCCGCGGACACGATCACCGCCACCGTCCGCCTGGCCGCGCCGCCAAGGTCGCGGGGATGCGCCGAGCGCGCGCCCTGGGCGACAGAGAGCCGCCTGCCCTGCACCAGGCAGTAGGCGGCGCCCGCGCACAGGGCCGCTATCCCGGCGACGGCCAGCGGCAGGGCATCGTCCGTCGCGGGGGACTTCTTCGACTGAGTGTCGGCGTCGGCCGCATCGCCCGAGGCGGTTGCGGCGGGCGATGCGGCCCCGCCCGCGGATCCGCCGTCGGCGGGCTTCTGCATCGTTATCGTCAGCGTCGAGTCGATGCTCTTCTCCACCTGGTCCGCGTGCGCATATGCCGGCGCCGCCAGCAGCATCGCCGCCAGCAGCAGCGCCGATATGCATGCGGAGATCAGGTTGAGCCTAGAGGGTCTGCACAAGGTATGCCCCTTCCGTGCTTGATCTTTCTCTGTGCCTGCCATTGCAGGCTGAGAAATTTATACCACAGTCCATGCACAGAATATCCATCGATCCTCTACATTGTGCTATTCGCCTTTCGCCCAGCCGTCCCCCAAACCTGCACGGGACGCCAAAAGCTCAGGAAGACCCCAACGATCATAATGAACAGCAAGGCCATTGCCTGCAGGGCTTTCGCTCGGCGCCAACGATCAGCGCAAGGCGCCATTCATGAAGCAATGGGACGATTCCCTTACCTTCGATTTTGCGATTTAAACCATGGGGCAAAACTGGCGCGCTGCAGGCGAACGCGGCCTGATTCGCCAACGCCAACGTTAGAGCTCGGCTTACAACGGATTCGATATCAAGAAATCAAGGGATTTCAGCCTAAGCCCCAAATGTTGCCGGATCCAAATCTGCAGGAACCGCATCAGCTCCAAACAGGTGCGCGAATCGGGGTTGAATGAGGAGATCTGCTGAAAGGTGCTGAACAGCAGTGAGTTGATCCAGCGCAGAAGATTCCGGTCAAGGAGCATAACGTCGGAATCGGCAGCGCATGCACGACATAGCATGCCCCCATCCAGCACCGAGAACGGCACCGTTTCAGGTCCATTCTCAAGCTGAAGCGCTTTCCCGCAGCCCACACAGCAATCCAACCGCGGGCGGAACCCCAGCACGGCAAGCGTCTTAAGCAGTTGAGCAGCGGTTATCGCAGGATACGGGCATCCGGCCCCTTCAAAGGCGGAAAGTGCGGCGCAGGCCATGGGAAACAGACGCCGATCCTGCAGCCCGTCTTGAGAAGCCCTCTCGAGCAGCTCGACAATCGGGGCGGCCGCCTGCATAAGCGAGATGTCCTTGCGCAGATGGGCATTGCCCTGGATCAGCCGCGCCTCCTTCACGATATCGAGCGAGCGACCCAGGCAAAGCAGAAGGTCGCACACCGCATATACCTCCAGCCGCGAGGAGAAGGGCGAGCTGGGCTTTCGCGCACCCTTGGCGATTGCGCGGACCTGGGAGCCGTCTTCAGCTAGAAGCGTGCAGATGGCATCACTCTCCCCTAGCTTGGTGCGACGCAGCACCAACGCGCGAAGGCTGTACGTTCTGGACGCCACCGGGCCTATGCGCCCTCGCCATAGCCGAAGCGGCGGATCTGGTTGAGGTCGCGGCGCCAGTTCTTGCGGACCTTGACGCGCAAGTCCAAGAAGACCTTATGGCCAAGCAGGGTTTCCAGGTCCTGGCGCGCTTGAGAGCCAACCTCTTTGATGGCGGTGCCGTTCTTGCCGATGATGATGCCCTTCTGGCTGTCGCGCTCGACGTATACCGAGGCGTAGATCCGCTGCAGGTTCTTCCTGCGGTTGTAGTCCATGGAGTCCACCACCACGCCGACGGCATGGGGCACCTCATCGTGGGCGGTAAGCAAGATCTTCTCTCGGATGAACTCCGCGATGATGACCTCGAGCGGCTGATCGGTCTCCATATCGGCCGGGAACCACAACGGGCCCTCGGGCAAACGGGCAACAACGGCATCGATGAACCCATCCAAGCCCTCGCCCGTTACCGACGAAAGCTCCACCACTTCGTCCCACGTGCCCAGCTCTTCGGCCTTGGCACGCTGTGCCGCGCGTTCCTCGGGTTCAACCAGATCGACCTTGGAAAGCACCAGGATCTTCGGGCATTTCTCCTTGGCAAGCTCCGAGATAACCCATTCATCACCGCGACCAAACGGCGCAGATGCGTCAAGGAGGAAGGCGGCAACATCGATGCCGTCGAGCGACTTCAACGCGGTGGTGTTCAGCTCCTCGCCCAACGCGTCGTGCGGCTTGTGGACGCCGGGCGTGTCGACGATGACCATCTGGTGCGTGTCGGTGGTATGCACGGCGCGAAAGCGATGGCGCGTGGTCTGAGCGGTAGGGGAAGCGATGGCCAGCTTCTTGCCCATGAGGGCGTTGAGCAGGGTGGATTTGCCCGAGCTGGGGCGGCCGACAAGGGTGACGAAGCCCGATTTGAAGGGAGCTTCGGTTTCAACATTGGAAGTGTTGTTCATGGGATCCTAACTATGGATAGCGGTTACAGGAAACCGAGGAGCGCAAGGATACGCGGCAGGAAAATGATTGCCCCGATGACGAACGAGGCGATGCTGAACAGCAGAACCCCGCCCGCTGCGGCGTCTTTGGCCTTGCGTGCAAGCTCATGGAACTCGGGGCTCACGAGGTCTACCACGGCCTCGACCGACGAATTGAAGCATTCGCCGCCCAGAACCAGCCCGAAGCACAGGACGACGATAAGCCATTCGACGGTGCTGATGGCGAAGGCAAAGCCCAAAACGATGCACAGCACCATGAAACAGCATTCGATATGGAAGTTGCGCTCATGGGCGGTGTCCAAGATGCCCTGCAGGGCGCATCGGAACGCCGCAGCCAAGGAAAATCCCTTACGCGTCATGAGCGCATCTGCTCCCACTCGGAGATCAGCTTTTCCTCAAGGGCATGCATAACCTCGTAGTCCTCGTCTTCGATGTGGTCGTAGCCGCACAGGTGAAGGAGGCTGTGCACCACCAGAAGGGTAACCTCTTCTTCGAACGTGGTGCCGTATTCCTTGGTCTGGGCCAACGCAACATCGGTGGCGATGATGGTGTCACCCAGCTCGAACTCTTCGACATCCGCCAATTCCTCGTCGTCGAAGGGAATGTTGTCGCATTCGAACGAGAGCACATCGGTTGGGCGATCGATACCGCGGTAGTCGCGGTTCAGCTCATGGATGCGCTCGTTGGTAACGAAGCTGATGGTGACGTCGGTGCATTCGGGAAGCTCCATCTTCTTCATGACGAACTTGGCAAGCCCATCAAGATCGAGCCCCTTAACGTGTTCTTCCCCATGCTCTACCAGCACGTTTACTTCCATGGAAGGTCCTCCTCGTCGAGGTTACAGGCGCAGGTTCATTTCCTCCGCCCGCGCATACGCGGCAACAATCCGGGCAACCAGAGAGTGCCGAACCACATCGGTGTTCTTGAATTCGCAGAACTCGATATCCTCCAGGCCGTCAAGAACCTGACGGACGGTCTTCAAGCCGGAGATCCCCTTAGGCAAGTCGGCCTGGGTGATGTCGCCGGTGATCACCATCTTCGATCCCAGTCCTAGGCGCGTAAGGAACATCTTCATCTGACGCGGCGTGGTGTTCTGGGCCTCGTCCAGAACGACGAAGGCATCGTTCAAGGTTCGGCCGCGCATGAAGGCCAAGGGGGCGATCTCGATGGTACCGTCCTGAAGGAGCTTGTTGGCACGTGCCCCGTCCATCAGCTCGAACAGCGCATCGTAGAGGGGGCGGATGTACGGGTCGATCTTCTCAGTGAGCGACCCGGGAAGGAAGCCCAGGTTCTCGCCGGCTTCCACAACGGGACGCGTAAGAACGATACGGCTCACCTGCTTTTCCTCAAGCGCCTTTACCGCCATCGCCATGGCAAGGTACGTTTTGCCGGTGCCTGCCGGACCGATGCCGAAGGTTATGACGTTGCGGCGGATGGCATCGACATAGTGCTTCTGCGTAGGGGTTTTCGGCCGAACCGCCTTCCCGCGATGGGTAAGAACCACATCGTTCTTCATGGAGGAGGGGGCCAGCTCGCCGGTTTTGGCCAAGTCGATGGAGCGCTTCACATCGTCGCGCGTGATTTCGCCGCCCGCCTCAAGTTCCTTGATCAGCCCCAAGAACAAGGTGGTCAGGGAATGAAGCGTCAGGGAATCGCCCTGCAGCACAAGCGTATTGCCATGGAGCGTGATGGTGGCATCGAAGCTATCCGCTATCAAACGGACAAACTCGTCCTGTGGCCCCAACAGCGCAGTAGGCGCTACTTCGGCAGGGATGGTGAGTGTGGTGTTCTGCGTTTCAGTCATAGTTGCATGATACCGCGAATACGGAGCCTATCAGGATAAGAAGGTGAAGCTCGCCCCATCCAGGCCAGTGAGCTCCCTTTCTACAAGGCTGCCTGCAGAAACGCTCTCGAGCACAGAGACACGATAATAGGATTCCGTCATGCCTACCCCGTCTTGCTCTACGGCAATCCGCTCGATACTCCCCAGCTGGTTCTGGGCAAAGCGTAAGCGCAGCTCATCGCCGAGCGCGCTCAAGCGATGCGAACGCTCCTCCTTGACCTGAGGCGCTACCTGATCGGCGCGCTCAGCAGCGGGCGTTCCCTTACGCTTGGAGTAACGGAACACATGGATCTTGGAAAAGCCCACCGCTTCCGCCAGCTGGCAGCTTTGAGCGAAATCATCTTCCGTTTCACCAGGAAAGCCCACGATGATGTCGGTGGTAAGGGAGATGCCCGGCACGCGGGTTTTCAGATCTTCGGCGATCTCCAAGAACCGTTCGGCCGAATAAGGCCGGTTCATCTCCTTGAGCACCTTAGAGGAGCCGGACTGCAAAGGAAGGTGCAGATGACGGCACACGCGGCCGTTCGAAGCGGCCATAACCTCGATAAACCCGGAATCAAGCGAGCAGGGCTCCACCGAGCCGATGCGCAACCGCACGTCGGGGTGTCCCGAATCGTCGAGCGCACTCAACAGGCGGCGCACCAAGTCGCCCAAGCGCATACGGGACGATCCGCCCCCATAGCAATACGAACCAAGGTCTATACCGGTAAGCACAAGCTCTTTCGCGCCCGCATCGGCAAGCGAGACTGCTTCCCGAACAACATCCTCAAGGGGCTTCGACCAGGCCTTCCCTCTTGCGACGTGGACGATGCAGTAGGTGCACGAGTGATTGCACCCATCTTGGACCTTCAGCGACACGCGGGAGGGGAAGTAGTCGCCCACGCGGACCAGCGTATCGGAGCGCGCGGCAAGCGCCGATTCCCCTTCGTCCAGAAGGTCGATCTTGTCCACCACGCAAATGCGCTCGTCCAGGCTCTCGAAGAACGCGGGATCGATGGATGCGGCGCAACCCGTTACCAGCACTTTGGCCGTCGGGTTCGATCGAAGCACACGTCGTATGGTCTTGCGGGTCTTCTTGTCGGCTTCCTCGGTAACCGTGCACGTGTTGACGACGATAACGTCGGCTTCCTCAAGCCGGCTGAGGCGGTCGCCCTTGCCCTGGTACGAAAGCGCGATGGTGTCGGATTCAACACGGTTCACCTTGCAGCCAAGGTTGACGACGTTCACGTTCACGAACGTGCCTCCAGCTCGTACATAACCAGGGCAGGCGCAACGATGCCGGCGGTTTCAGTGCGCAAGATGGAAGAGCCAAGGCTCACTGCACGGGCATTGCCGCAAATGGAAAGGAACTCCTGCACCTCAGCTGCGGCCAATCCGCCCTCGGGCCCGATCACCACTGCAACCCTGGCCTCGGATGGCAAGGCGCCGGAGCCATCCAGCAGCTCATCGAGCGCCAGACGGATAGAGGAATCGGTAGAAGCCTCTTCCCAGCAAACCAGCACTGCCGCAGCGTCGCTGACCGCAGCAGCGGCTTCGGAAACGCGAAGCGGCAGGGAAACCTCGGGCATATCGGCCCTGCCGCTTTGCATGGATGCGCTTTTGGCGATGGCCTTCCAGCGAGCTTGACGCGCGGCGGCCTTCTTCGCGTCGAGCTTCACCACACTGCGCTCGCACACCAAGGGGATGAACGAGCTGATACCGACCTCGGTGGCGTGCCTCAAGATAAGGTCCATCTTGTCGCCCTTGGCCAAGCCCTGCACCAGGGTGACGCGGGGCCTCTTCGGAGCGTCCAGATGCTGGGCGATGGAAACCGTGAACTCCCCCGGCCCGAACGAGACCACCTCGCACTCGAAGTAATCCGAGGAGGCGTCTACGACGGCAATATGCTCACCGGGCTGCAGGCGCAGCACCTTGGCATGCTTGGCATCGTCGGACGAGATGTCCAGGTCAAAGACCTGCTCGGTCTCAAGCGAGAGCACCTGGCTCTCCAGGAAGAAATGAGGCAGCGACATATCGTTGGCTCTATACGCTAGTTGTTGAAGGCGTCGCGGAGCTTCTGCAGGGGACTGCGCTGCTCGGTGACGTTTTCGCCCATCTCGTCGGCCAGGCGCTCAAGGATGGCGCGCTCCCCTTTCGAGATGCGGGTGGGGATCTTCACTTCAACATGCACGAACAAATCGCCGCGAGCATCGCTGCGGAATCGCGGCATACCATAGCCCTTGACGCGTACCACCTGGCCATACTGGCAGCCCTCAGGGATCTTGACCTGAACCTTCTCGTCTTCGAAGATGCCGTCGAGCTCGATGATCGAGCCGAGGGCAGCCTGCACCATGCCGATGGCCGCAGAGCAGTGAAGATCGTCGCCATCGCGCTCGAAGAACTCGTGGTCCTCAACGCGGATGGTAACGGTGAGGTTGCCGGGCTTGGCGCCGCGGATGCCGGCTTCGCCGTAGCCGGTAAGGCGAAGCTGCTGCCCGTCGCGGATGCCCACGGGAATGTCGACCGAGACACGCTGACGGTCGGGCACCCTGCCCTGCCCATCGCACTCGGAACAGGGGTTCTCGATGATCTTGCCCGAGCCGGAGCAATGCGGGCACGTGGAGGCGGACTGCATGGCGCCCAAGAACGTCTGCTGAACGGTGACTACACGGCCCTGACCGTTGCAGTCGGGGCACGTTACCTCTTTACCGTCCTCGCCAAGGCCGGTTCCCTCGCAATCGGGGCACGGAGCCAGGCGATCGTAGACGATTTCCTTCTTAAGGCCGGTGGCAGCTTCTTCCAGCGAAATGCGCACACCCACGCCCATGTCGCGGCCCTCTTTGCGCACGTTGGCGCTGCCGCCGTTGCCTCCGAAGAACGAGCTGAAGATGTCGCCCATGCCGCCGAAGCCGCCAAGGATGTCTTCCAGGTCAACGTACTGCGGCCCACCTGCGCTTCCGGCTGCACCGGGAATGGTGCCGAACCGATCGTACTGGGCGCGCTTTGTGGGGTCGCTCAGCACATCGTACGCTTCGTTGAGCTCTTTGAAGCGATCCTCCGCATCAGGTTCCTTATTCACATCGGGATGGAGCTTCCGCGCCTTCTTGCGGAAGGCCTTCTTGATCTCATCGTCGCTGGCGCTCTTGTCAACGCCCAGAACCTCATACAAATCGTTAGCCATAGGAGTAATGATCTCGCTTTCGGGAACTTATTTGTCTTTCAAGATGCTTCGGGCGGCGCGAACCGCTTTCAGCACCTGGGAATAATCCATACGCGTGGGGCCGACGATCAGGATCAGCCCACTGTGCTCCTTGCCGCCGAAACGGTTGGCGATAAGGGACACGCTGCTCAAAGCCTCTGAATCGTTCTCGTGGCCGATGCGGACAACGGGAGCATCCTGCCCCATCGCCTCTTCGAACACGCGAACAAGCATGGTATCACCTTCGAGCTCTTCGAGCACCGGCATCAAACACGACGAATCGCTGAATTCCGGCTTTCCCAGCAGGTGGGACATGCCCAAGGGGTGGCCCTTCACGGTGCCCTGCTCTTTCAGGCAGGCAAAGATCTCTGCCATGACCAGGCGGAACAGGTCGTCGTGGACCTCTTTGACATCAACATCAAAAGGCAGGCTCTCGGAAACGGTAGAGATGCAGCGGCCGGACAACAGGCGGTTCAGCAGCTCCTGTGTGCGCATTGCCTCTTCGTTGGTGCATTCGCGAGGAAGCTCGATCTGCCTGTTCAGCACCTGGCCGTCTTCGGCAACCACCACCGCCACAAGGCGCTGCGGAGCAAGAAGCACCAAGTTCACCAGATGGATGTTCACCGAAAGGAAGCGCGGTGGCACCAGAAGCGTCATGCAATCGGTGAAGCGCGAAAGGGCCGCCGAGGTTTTGTCGAACAGGTCGTCCAGGTCGCCCGCAGCGCAGCGAAGCTCGTCGACCAACGACTCGTCTGCAGCGAAATCCTCGCGGGAAAGGAGGTCATCGACGAAGGCTCGGTAGCCGAAATCGGTGGGAACGCGACCGGCCGAAGTGTGGGGCTGGGCCAGATAGCCCATTTCTTCCAAGAAGGAAAGCTCATTGCGGACCGTGGCCGAGCTGACCCCAAGGTTGTAACGCTCCACCAACGCCCGCGAGCCGACCGGCATGGCGCACGCGATGTATTCCTCGATCAGAGCCCGCAGAATCAATTGGCGCCGATCGGACAACATCGCATACCTCCTTCATACCCTTGGCCTTAGTGCAGCTATTCGATACCGACTGCATTTTAGCAGCCAGCATGGAAGACTGCTAATCCGTTACGCGCCAGACATTTTCAGCGGGCGCATCGCGCTCGCGCTACGGCGCCAGGTTGTACATCTCGCCAAAAAGATGGTTGCCGAACAGCCAACCCTTTTCCGTGGGAACCCAAGCGCGGTCCTGCGCCCGAACGTATCCCTCGGCCTGAAGCTTTTGGAAGGTGGGCTCGGCTTGAGGGAGCAAGATGCCGCAGGTCTCCAGCAAGTCGAACGAGACGCCGTCGCTCATGCGCATTCGCAGCATCAGGTCCTCTGCGGCCATCTGGAACGGGTCGAGCGACTCAACAACCTGCCCGTTCTCAACGCGCTGCCGCTCCAGCTGGTTTTGGCGCATGGACACCGCGCCCTTACCAAGGCCCAGGTAAGGCTTGGCCGTCCAGTACGCGGCATTGTGCCGGGACTCGTAGCCCGGATAGGCATAGCTGGCAACCTCGTATCGTCGCATGCCGGCATTCTGCAGCACCTCGGCTGCCACCAGCATCAAGTCGGCGCCCGCATCCTCATCGACGCAAACGCGGCCGGATTCGACGAGCCTATCCAGAGGAGTGCCCTCTTCAACCATAAGCGGGTACACGCTGACGTGCTTCACGCCTAGGGAAAGGGCGGTTTCCAAATCGCTGCGGAACAGCTCTTCGGTCTGCCCGGGCAAGCCGCACATCAGGTCGATGCTGACGTTCTCAAAGCGCGTCTGCGCTGCAGCAATTGCCTGTTTTGCCTGATCGGCACTGTGAACCCGGCCAAGGAACCGAAGCTGATCGTCGTTGAAGCTCTGAACACCCAGGGAAACCCGGGTGGCCCCCAAGGCGAAGATGTCCTTGACCATCCGCCCGTCCAAGCTGTCTGGATTCGCCTCGACGGTGCACTCAACATCGGGCGTAAGGTGCATGGAAACCGAAAGGGTGTACAGGATCGAGGAAAGGCGCGCATTGCCAAGATACGTTGGAGTACCCCCACCGAAGTAGACGGTTTCGATGGACCCCAGCTCGTCGTTTCTCGAAGCTTTACGGATGTCGGCAATCATCTGCTGGGTATACTCGTCCAACTGCGGACTTGCCGACGATACGGCGCAGGTATTGAAGTCGCAGTACAGGCAACGCTGCTTGCAGAACGGCACATGAACATACAGCGCCCGGTACGGCTCCCAATCCATTGGCCTACTCCGCCTGGCGGCTATGGCTGGCCGCCTCGAGGAAGATTGCCTCGAAGTCTTCGAAGGTGACCGCAGTGTTGACGCGGCGACGGAACACGGCAGCGTCCTTCATTCCCGCCAGGTACCACATGGCATGCTTGCGCATCCTCACGATGTTCGCGCCCGAAGCCTGCGAGAGCAAGCGCGCATGACGAATGGCCAAGGCCATCTTCTCGTCGGCAGAAGGCCCCTTGTATCCCGGCCCGCCGGACAGGCGCGATGCGATGTCCTGGAATACCCAAGGGTTGCCCTGGGCGGCGCGGCCCACCATCACGGCATCGCATCCGGTTTGCTCGAGCATGGCCAGAGCAGTGCCGCCATCCACAACGTCGCCGTTGCCGACGACAGGGATGGAAAGCGCATCTTTGATCTGCTTTATGATGCCCCAATCGGCATCGCCCCGGTAGAACTGCTGGGCGTACCGGCCGTGGACGGCAACGGCGGCGGCACCCGACTCCTGCGCCATGCGGGCAAAGGAAAGCGCCGTTTCGTTGCCCAGCTCGTATCCACGGCGGAACTTTACGGTTACCGGAGCGTCCACCGCATCGGCCACAGAGCTTATGATGCGCGAGGCAAGGGCAGGGTCCTTCATCAGCGCCGAGCCATCGCCCTTTCCGGCGATCTTGCGGGCGGGGCAGCCCATGTTGATATCGATGGAGAACAGCCGGCTGCCCATGGATTCTTCCACCCATTTCGCCTGTTCAGCCATGGTGTCCGGTTCGTGACCGAACAATTGCACCGAAACCTTCTCCTCGTTGGGGGCAAGGTCCAGCAAGTGCGCCGTCTTCTCGTTTGCGTAGCTCAAGGCCTTGGCGGAAACCATTTCGGTATAGGTGAGCTGGGCACCCAGCTCGATGCAGAGCTGGCGGAAAACCACATCCCCTACGCCAGCCATGGGCGCAAGGATGATACGGCGATCATCGTAGAGCACGGTCGAACACCAACCTACGAGACAATGGCGACGAACTGCACCGCGGCAACGGCAAGCAGGGCAACGATGACGAGCACGATGACGACGCAACCGCATCCGAGCGCAACTTTAGAACCAGAAGACATCTTCGCCTGCTCAGCTTCCTGGGCTGCCTTCTTCTCGTCGAACGGATCGTTGAGCCAATCGTATTCTTCGCGCTTCTTCAACGGTGCACCTCCCTACTCGTCGACCTTCAGGATCGCCATGAACGCCTCTTGGGGAACCTCGACGTTGCCGATGTTCTTCATGCGCTTCTTGCCCCTCTTCTGCTTTTCCAGGAGCTTGCGCTTACGGGAGATGTCGCCGCCGTAGCACTTCGCCAGAACGTCTTTGCGAACTGCGCGAACGGTCTGGCGCGATAGAACGCGGGCGCCGACCGCAGCCTGGATGGGCACCTCGAACTGCTGACGGGGGATGATCTCCTTCAGCTTCTCGGTAAGCACGCGACCGCGATCATAGGCCTTGTCAGAGTGCACGATGAACGAGAGCGCGTCGATGGGCTTGCCGGAAAGCAGGATGTCGAGCTTCACGAGCTTCGAGGGCTTGTACTCGTCGAAATCGTAGTCGAGCGATGCATAGCCCTTCGTCCTGCTCTTCAGCTGGTCGAAATAATCCATGATCAGCTCGGAGAGGGGCATCTCCCAGAGCATTTCCACCGTGTTGGTGTTCAGGTAGTTCATGGTCTTGAACTCGCCGCGGCGGGCAACGGTAAGCTCCATCACGGCGCCCACGTAATCGGGCGGGATGAGGATCTTGGCCTTCAGGTAAGGCTCTTCGATGTGGTCGATCTCGCTGTTGTCGGGCATGTCCTGCGGCGAATGCAGCGAGATCATCTCACCGTCGGTCTTGAACACGTGGTACTCCACCGAAGGAGCCGTGGCCAGCAAGTCCAAGCCGAACTCGCGCTCCAGGCGCTCCTTCACCACCTCCATATGCAGAAGGCCCAGGAAACCCACGCGGAACCCGAACCCGAGGGCGTGGCTGTTCTCGGCCTCGTACACGAGCGCTGGATCGTTCAGCGTCAGCTTCGCAAGCGCGTCTTTGAGCTCCTCGTACTGGTCCGCCTCGATGGGGAAAAGGCCGGTGTACACCATGGGCTTGACGTCGCGGTAGCCCGGAAGGGGCTCGCTGCAGCCGCCGGATTCAAGCGTGATGGTGTCGCCGACCTTGACCTTCGAAGGGTCTTTCAGGCCCGTGACCAGGTACCCTACCTCGCCCACGCCAAGCTCGTCGCAGGGGACCTCGGTTGGGCGGCGAACGCCGACCTCTTCCACCAGCGCATGGGTATCGGTGGCCATCATGCGGATGGCCTGCCCTTTCCGCATGGATCCGTTCACGATGCGCACCAGCGCCACAACGCCGCGATAGGCATCGAAGTACGAATCGAAAATGAGCGCCGAAAGGGGCGCGTCCGGATCGCCTTCGGGGTGCGGGATGTTGTAGACGATGGCCTCGAGCAGGTCATGGACGCCTTCGCCGGTTTTGCCGCTGGCGAGCACGGCGTCGTCGGCGGGAATAGCGAGGCCGTCCTCGATCTCGCCGCGAACGCGCTCGGGTTCGGCGGCGGGAAGGTCGATCTTGTTGATAAGCGGCACGATCTCCAGGTTGGCGTTCATCGCCATCATGGCGTTGGCAACGGTTTGCGCCTCGATGCCCTGGGTGGCATCGACCACCAAAACGGCCCCTTCGCATGCTGCGAGGGAGCGCGACACCTCATAGGTGAAGTCGACGTGGCCCGGCGTGTCGATAAGGTTGAAATGGTACAGCTGGCCATCATCGGCAGTGTAGTCCACACGCACCGCCTGGCTCTTGATGGTGATGCCGCGCTCACGCTCGATCTCCATGGAATCGAGCAGCTGTTCCTGCATATCGCGCTTCGATACGGTGTCGGTAAGCTCCAATATACGGTCCGACAACGTTGATTTGCCGTGGTCGATGTGGGCGATGATGCTGAAGTTCCTGATGTAAGCGGGATTGAGGGCCATGGTTTCCTATCGTTGCGAAAACGGTTTGCTCTGCTTGGATATGCGCGTAAAGGCGATACAACTGGATTCTACCCCACCAGTTGCAATGAGCACTTGTCTTCGTAATAATAGAGCAACTGCTATCTGTGCATGGTCGAATACTTGTGGTAAGATCCTAGAGTTTTCGTCTACAGAAAAATAAATAATACGGAGGATAAAACGTGGCGAACATTAAAAGTCAGAAGAAGCGAATCATCACCAACGAAAAGGCACGTATGCGTAATCGTGCAGTTCGTTCTGAGCTTAAGACTGCCATCCGCGTTGTCCGTGAGGCCGTAGAGGCCAAGGACGGTGCAAAGGCTTATGCGGCAGCTCTCAATGCATGCCGTCTGCTCGATAAGGCCGTAAGCAAGGGCGTTATCCACAAGCGTCAGGCTGCCAACCGCAAGAGCGGCGTTATGAAGCTCGCCAACACCGTTGTTACCGCTGAAGACATCGCAGCTTACAAGCCCGCAGAGAAGAAGGCCGCTGCCGCTACCGGCAACAAGAAGGCTGCTGCAAAGGCTGCTCGCAAGGAAGCCATGGCTGCTGCCGAGGCTGAAAAGGCCAAGCGCCGCGAGGCAACCCAGAAGGCTCAGAAGGCCGCTGCAGAGAAGAAGGCTGCTGAAGAGGCTGCCGCTGCTGCAGAGGAAGCATCCGAAGAAGAGGCTGCTGAGTAAACGGAATCTGAATCCTTTTCGGATCCATCCGCATATCAACAAGAAAGGGGCTCTTTCGAGCCCCTTTCTTGTTGATGCTTCAAAAACGGCGAGCGCAGGGATCAGGCCGAATCGACTAACGAGCCCTAGCTGCGCCTGCACACCCCGAGCATCCAGGCGATGAATGCCTCGGACTGGTCTGAGCCGCTCTTCATCGCCTGCTCGGCATCCCGGGCGGTGCGCAGGGCCTCTATGAGTTCTTCCATGGAAAACAGCTGGGCAAAGCTCCGATGGTTCTTCAGACGCCAATCGGGCATTTTCAACACGGAGGCAATTCGCCCCTGATCGCCACGACGCGTAAGGGCCTTCACGGTAATCAGCTCACGAATGCGCGTGGTGCACATGGAAAGCAGGGCGAACGGCGAAGTGCCGCCCAACCGGTTCATAAGGTAGATGCATCTTTCGGGATTCCTGCGGGAAAAGGCATCGACAAAGTCCCATGGCTTCGCTTCGGCAGTACGCGAGACCATCGCCAGCACTTCATTCTCGTTCACCGGATCGGTGCCCCTATGGGACAGCGCAAGCTTCTTCAGCTCGCCATCAAGCGCAACGGTATTGGTTCCGACAAGATCGATGAGGGCCGCTGCCGCTCCTTGGGTAATGGCGATACCGTGGCCAACGGCCATTGAGCGCACGGCCCCCGAAAGATCGCGCCGCGCAAAAGGCGCGCAATCGATGATGGCGGTTTTGCCGACTGCAGCCACGGCCTTATAGAGGCGCGTGTTCTTGGCAAGCTTTGTGCCAAGAAGCGCTAGCACGGTAGTCTGGCAGGGTTTTTCCAGATACGAGACAAGCAGTTCGGTGTCGGCCTTCTTCATCTTGTCGACGTCATGCACCTCAACCAACCTGACCTCGCTGGCAAAGGGCAAGGTGTTCGCCGCGGCAACAACCTGATCGCCGGTGCAGGTAAGACCGGAAAACGTCTCGGAGTTGAACGACAGGTCGCCCATTTTGCCGAGCCTGTCACGAAGACGCTTGATAACCGTTTCGCGCTTGAGCTCGTCTTCGCCGACGATAAGGTAAACGGGTAAAAGTGCAGTTTGTTTCTTGGATGTAGCCATGGCTTGGATTCTAGCGCATGCAGTAAACCTTCAGCTCAGCCGACTCCAAATTACACACCACCGTGCCCTGCTCATCGGTTCTGAGCACCTGCGTTCCCTGTTCTTGAAGATACTGAAGCGTCTGCGAAGCTGGATGCCCATACCTGTTGTTCTTCCCAACACTCACCAAAGCCAACTGCGGGCGCAGGTCTTCGGCCAAGCTCTGCGTCATTGCCGCCTTCGCACCATGGTGGCTCACTTTCAGGATATCCACCACGCCGACGGCGCCCGAATCTTCCAGTTCATCCAACACCTCGCTTTCGGCGTCTCCCCCGAACAGCCCGCTCCACTCGGGATTGCCGTCACCGTCCAAATCGCTGAGCATCAGCAGAACCACACTGTCCTGATTGCCGCCCTCGTCTTTCAGGCCGTTAGGAGATATGCACTCCAGCGAAAGCGCACCCACCCGTAGTGTGTCCCCAGCTGAAACCTCTTCGACATTGGAAGCTCCCACCAGGCTGGAGGCTTCATCGACAATGGCTTTGGTCTTGTCGGTACCGAGCCCCTTGATGCCGTTTGCCACAAATACCCGATCACAGGAAACAACGCCCCTCAGAGCCGGAAGGCTTCCGCAATGGTCGTCATCAGGGTGGGTGACAACGATCCCATCCAAATGACGAACGCCCTGTTCGGCAAGGGCGGATAGAAGCTTTTGGGTTTGATTCCCCGTGTCAACCAGCAAGGTGGCGCCTTTGCTTCGGAACAGGATCGCATCGCCCTGCCCCACATCGAGCATCGCAACAGACGTTGTTGCAGTATTGCGAGCCATCCCAACCGAGAGACAAAGCAGGCATGCGAGACCAACTACGCCGACGGTCCGAATAGGAGCCTTAGCAGGCCAAAAGAACCACAGCAACGCAGCCATCAGCATGCTGAAGGCAGCCATGAAAAGGAATGGCAATGAAACCGGAACGGAAGCAAATGGCATGGTAGCCAGAGCCGCTGTAACCTTGACGAATACAAGGCAAAAGACGTACGCGATCAGCGAGAATGCAGATCCTAGATACGGCACTTGCATGGCAACGAATCCGAGCATGCCGAATATGCAAGAAGCGCTTACCAAGGGCACCGTGAGTATGTTGGCAAGTGGGGCAACCACAGGGAACTGCGAAAAAGCGGCGATGCTCAGAGGGAAAGTGAACAACAATGCGGCCAAGGTCATCGCAAGCGGCTCCGTTATCCAGTTCCTGAACCTATCCCCCACCGAAGGAAGCCAAGCAGTGAGCAGCGGAGTGAACAGGACGATCCCCAATGTAGAAAACGCCGAAAGGGCAAACGACAACGAGCATGCCGCTGAGGGATCCACTGCAATCAATAGCACCATCGCAGCGCCCAAGGAAGATAAGGCATACGAGCGCCTGCGCACTGTGAACGAGACAAGGCCAATGGCGGCCATTGCGCTGGCCCGCAAGCAAGATACAGGGAACCCCACCAGGACAAGATACGTGCAAAGGAACAAAAGCTGAACCGCAACGCTTGCCCGGCGCGACACGTTGAGCGCACGAAGCACCGAATTGACCATTCCCAGGACTATGACAAGATGAGCGCCCGATACCGCAACCATGTGGGCAAGCCCGCATGTTTTAACGTCTTGGTACACCGCCTCCTCAAACAGCTGCTGCCGCTCACCTATCACCAGGGCTTTCAACACGGCAGCCGACGATGCATCAAGCGAGGAGTCTTCAGCCAAGGAATCTATAGACCTGGAAAACGAATCCCTTGCCACAGAGAGCAGGCCCATGCGGGATGGCTCCATGAATTCGATATCGGAGGGTGTGCATCCAAGGGCTACATGCTTACGATCGTAGCTCGTTACCGCGGATTCGCGAGGGAGCGAAAACGAGGCCTTGGCAACGAACTCATCTCCATAGGAAAGCCCAGAATCTTCCAAGAAGAGCTTTACCTTAACGCTATGACCCGGCATGCTATGCCACGCATCGCCGGCAACCCAAGCCTCGGCATAGGTTGAGTACCCGAAATCGCCGGCGCTCACATCTTCCGTCACTCGGAAAGCCATCTGCGAACCGCTGAGGTTATGCCAGGCCACGCGCGATTCATGAAGGCCGAACAGCGCCAAAGAGGCAACAAGGCACCCTAGGCAAAGAGCCGAGCCCAGAACGAAAGGCAGAACCCCCTTCGATTTCTTCAGGCAAGCAACAGTGGCCGCAATGCAGCAGAGCGACAGAAACGCACCCCCAGCCGCCAACCAGGCATTCCATTCATAGGGAAGCTGGCCAGCCGCGTATGACCCCAACCAGAAGAAGCAACCGAACAGCAGCAGAGGTGGCAGCGAAGGGCGATCGGGAAAGTTTTCCGGTTCCCTATCGGAGTCAGACGGTGATGCTGTCTTTGATGGCCGCATATCGCTTGTCGCCTATACCCGATACGTTCTTTATGTCCTCGATGGTTTTGAAGGAGCCGTTCTTTTGGCGGTACTCGACGATTTTCTGCGCTGTGGCATCGCCCACCCCCTTCAAGGCAGTAAGCTGCTCGGCAGTCGCAGTATTGATGTTCACCTTGCCCGATTGCGCTGCGGTACCGGCAGCATCGCTCGCTGCCGACGACCCCGATCCCTCCTCCGGCGAAGCCGCGTTTGCCGAACTTGACTGAACGCTGCCCACCACTATCTGCTCGCCGTCGGCAACCTGCCTAGCGAGGTTCACCGACAACTGGTCCGCGTCAGAGGAAAAGCCCCCTGCAGCGTTCACTGCATCGGAGACCCGCGAACCTGACGGGAGCTCAACCATGCCCGGAGCCTGCACCGCTCCTGCCACATGTACGAATACCGTAGCAACTGCGCTTTGCTCGCTGACCTGCCCCGCATCATCAGAGCTAGAAGAGGATTCACCCTTCTCGATAACCAAACCAGGACTTGTGAAATACCCCCATGCAAACAAGCCGGCCACAACGACGACGGCAATTGCAACGAACGCAATGCCGATAAGCGCAATCGGGTTAACACGCGAAACGCCCAGCTTCGTACGAAGCGAATCGACCTCATCCAAAAAAGACATCCCTATCCCCTCCCATCAAGGGAGAGGATAGGGATGAAACCTTAACTGTTTGCGAAGCCGATGCGAAAGCAAAGCGAAAGAAATGCGAAACCCGCTTATTTATCCGAAGAAACCCCTTCCTTCTTTGCCTTCGGCGGGCGATACGAAGGGCAGCGGTAGTCATGAACCTCGACAGCCGCAACGGCCTCAGCGATCCACTGATCGAAGGGAAGTTCAGACTCAACCTCCTCGACACGGGGAAGCTTCGCATGCGTCTCGGGATTGCGGGGCATGAACAGCGTGCAGCAATCCGGGGCATCCTGCGAAGAGATCTCGAAGGTGCCGAGCTTCTGCGCCTCGCCGATGATCTCGAGCTTGTCGAAACCGATAAGCGGACGATACACCGGCAGCGACACGACAGCATTCGTGCAGAGCATGTTGTCCATGGTCTGAGAGGCAACCTGACCAAGGCTTTCGCCGGTTACCAGGGCTTTTGCCCCCTCGATATTCGCGATAGACTCGGCTACCTTGAACATGAGCCTGCGATACATGATCACGCGAAGCTCGGGCGGCACCTGCGCGGCAATTTCCCGCTGATACGTACCGATAGGCACAACGTACAGGCGCGCGAAGCAACCGGTACGCTCAAGTACCTGCGCGATATCCTCCAAAAGATACTCGCTGGTGGCGGAGGTTTCAGGACGACCGGAGAAATGAACGCCAATGCAGGTTGCGCCGCGACGGGCGATGCGCCACGTGGCAACCGGCGAATCGATGCCAGCGGAAAGCAGGCAAACCGCCTTACCAGCGCTGCCTACCGGCAAGCCGCCGATACCGGGAATCGACCTGCCGTAGATATACGTCCAGCCCTGGATAACCTCTACGCGAACCTCGACATCCGGGTTCTTCATCTGAACCTTCTTATCGGGGAACGCCTTGCAAAGCGCCGCGCCCACCAGCTTGTTCATCTGCATGGAATCGGTGGCGAAATCGGTATGGTTGCGTCGGGCGGAAACCTTGAAGGTCTCGAAACTGCCGGCATCCGCAAGGGCCTTCACCGCCGTGTCGTACATCACCTCAAGATCCTGCTCGCACCTATAGCCGCTGGAAACACGGGCGATACCGGGCACACCGGCAATCTGGTCGGCAACCGCGCAGGCATCTTCGAAGGTAGAATCCGCGGGAAGGAAAATGCAGATCCTGCCAGAGATGCGCTTGATCTTAACCCCATTGCGCAAAAGCGCCTTGATATTGGAAACAAGGCGCTTTTCGAATTGGGCTCGATTATGGCCTTTGAGGCCTATCTCATGATAATGAACCAAGCAGACGCGGCGAAGCGCCTGCTCTTCTTCGAGCTCGATATTTTGCATTGGGATTAGTGGTTGTGGATATCGATGGTGTCGGGCGCGTAGGAAACATCGCCCTTGGCAATCTCATCGAAAGCGATGGAAAGAGGGCGACGGTTTGCGGCACGAGCGATATCTACCGCGGTCTGAAGCTGGATAGCGCGATTGCGCTGACCACGCATCATCTCGTTGATATCGTGTGCACGCTTGGATGCCAATGCGCAAAGAAGGAAACGATCGTTGTCGGTTTCCTCAAGCAGAACATCGATCTTGGGGTCGATAAGACTCATTGTTGGTTGGTTCCTCTCGTATCATCTGCAAACGAGGCAATATAAGCTACCAGCTCATCTGTTGCTCGGTTCAGGTCGTCGTTGACAACCTGAACATCATACTCCATTTTGCTGGCCAGCTCCACTTTCGCGTTTTCCATGCGTTTGCAGATAACCTCTTCCGTTTCGGTTCCGCGGCCCCGAAGACGGCGCTCGAGCTCTTCGATAGAAGGCGGCTCGATGAAGATCAGGTGGGCTTGCGGCATGGCCTTGCGCACTTGGAAGGCACCCTGCACGTCGATCTCCAGGATAACCTGGTAGCCAGCCTCCATATGCTCCTGAACACTGGACTTCAAGGTACCGTACGAATTCCCATGGACGGTTGCCCATTCAAGGAACCCGTCGTTGGCAGCAAGCTCGTCGAAGCGCTGCTGCTCCATGAAGTAATAGCTGACACCATCCACTTCACCGGGACGGGGTTGCCGGGTGGTTGCCGAAACGGAAACCCATGCGTCGGGAACGACGTTTAAGACCCTAGAAACCAAAGTGCCCTTCCCGGCCCCAGAAGGACCGGAAAGGACAAAAAGATTTCCTTTGCGTGTACTAACCAAGACGCTCAAGGAGCGCGGTGCGCTGGCGCTCGCCGAGGCCCTTAAGACGACGAGACTCGGCGATGCCGATCTCCGCCATGATCTTGCTGGCCTTAGCCTCGCCGTAGCCCGGAAGGGTCTCGATGAGGGTGAAAGCCTTCATGCGGCCGATCACCGGATCGTCCCTCATGTCCAGAACCTCTTTCAGGGTAAGCGCGCCGCTCTTCAGGTCTTCGCGAACCTTCGCCCTTTTGGTGCGTGCAGCCTTAGCCTTCTCCAATGCCTGCTGGCGCTCTTCGGGCGTCAACTCTGGTACTGCCATTTTTTGCTCCCTTTCTACACGCCGGATGCCGAACGCTCACCTGTCGAATCCGGCATTCTGGCAGAACTGAAATTACACAGTTCCGCCGTTTTGTCCCGTTCAGGATTAAATTATCTACATCCCCCTGAACTGCCCTAATAGTAATGAAAATCAACGAGCAGCGGCGAAATTCTTTTCAAATCAGCCAAATTTTCAAAGACCCTTTGAAAAAATAAGCGATAGCCCGTCAATATCCATGATATGTAGAACAAAATGCGCGTTTCGCGGCTTGTTGGCTCTATAAAACGCACAAACCTTAAAGGACTTTAAGCTGTTTTAAGGAGCTTCCCGAACAGCGCAACCACTTCTTTATGCGTAGCGTCACGGGGATTACCTGGGAAGCAGGCGTCGTTCATGGCATCGGTAGCCAGCTGTTCGAGGTCTTCCGCTGCCAGCGCTTCGCAGAAAACGGGGATGCCCACATCCCCTGCGAGCTTGCGCACCTCTTCGATGGCAGCATCCGCCGCAGCAGACGTGCTCATGCCCGAGATGTCGACGCCCATCGCCTTAGCCACATCGGCCAACCGCTCTTCGGCAACCGGCTTGTTGAACTCCATGGCGATGGGAAGCAGCATGGCGCAGGCAACGCCGTGCGGCGTGTCGTAATGGGCCGAAAGCGTGTGCGCCATGGCATGGTCGATGCCCAGGCCTACGTTGGAAAAGCCCATTCCGGCAATATACTGGCCCAGCGCCATCTGCTCTCGGCCGATGCCGGGCTTGCCGCTTTTCGCTTCGGCGACAGAGCTGCGCAGATAGCCGGAGATGATCTCGATGGCCTTCAGGTGGAACATGTCAGAAAGCTCCCAAGCCGCCTTGGTGGTGTACCCCTCGATAGCGTGGGTAAGCGCGTCCATGCCCGTTGCGGCGGTAAGGCCTGCGGGCATGGAGGCCATCATGTCGGGATCGACGACGGCAACATCAGGGATGTCGTTGACGTCCACGCAGACGAACTTGCGCACCGCATCCGGGTCGGTGATCACGTAGTTGATGGTCACCTCCGCAGCAGTACCGGCGGTCGTGGGGACCGCAATGGTGAAGGTGGCGTGATTCTTCGTTTCCGCAACGCCCTCCAGCGATACCACGTCCGCGAACTCGGGGTTTTCGGCAATGATGCCAATGCCCTTCGCGGTATCCATGGAAGACCCGCCGCCGATTGCGATGATCGCGTCTGCACCGGAATCCTTGAACGCGGCAACGCCGTCTTTGACGTTCTGGATGGTCGGGTTCGGCTTGATCTTGTCGAAGAGTACCCACGGGATGTCGGCTGCATCAAGCTCGTCGGTGACCTTGGAAACAACACCGAATTGGACCAGGTCCGGATCGGAGCACACGAATACCTTCTTCAGCCCCCGGCGCTGGACCTCGCCAGAGATTTCCTTGATAGCCCCCGAACCGTGATAGGAAACATTGTTCAACACAAAACGATTAGCGCACATGGCCAACCCCTCCTTGAAACTATATTCCGCACCTAAGCGGAACCCCCAATAGAGCCAGTTTAACGCCAAAAGGCAACAATTACGAACACGTTCATTCGCCATTACTTGCCGCTGCCCGATTCGTAGCCGAAACCGCAAATTTTGCTTCAAAGGAAGGTTGACCAGTAAGGCAAAAGCCGTTTACTCTATTCGGAGCACGAACGCTTACGTAATGGCACATCTGTTATCGCTTGGGGCAAGTTGAAAGGCCTGCGCCAGGCAAATGAGGTACAAAAATGAATATCAATCAACTCAGGTACTTTGCATCTGTGTATGAAAGCCAAAGCTTTTCGCAAGCTGCGCAAAAGCGAGACGTCACGGTGCAAGCTGTATCAAAATCAATCAGTGATCTAGAACGCGAGTTTCCGGACTCGCTGTTCACGCGGTCTAATCAGGGTGCAACGCCAACCCAGTTAGGTCGTGAATTCTATCAACGAGTCATGCCGGTGCTTTCCGCATTCGGCCAGCTTGAATCCTTTGCGCACGGCGAGGAAACGCTTACCGAAGCGCCCGCCTACCGCGTTGGTCTGTGCGCGCCAAGCTTCTCCGATGACAACGGCCTCTACAAGGCATTGGCTTCGTTCATCGGATCGAAAGCAGGTCTTTCGATCAAGCTGTATCCCACCAATGTGCAAGACGCCCAGGTACAACTGGAAAACGGAACGCTCGATGCGTTCATCACCATCGGCGCCTACCGGAATCCGAACACGAAATGCCTGGTTCTTGGCACTTTGCCTACCGGCATTGCGGTGGCCGCAACGCATCCTTTGGCGTCCAAGAGGCAAGTAAACCTGAACGATTTGCTTGCCTACCCTGCTGGAGCTTCCCCCATCAGCGACACGCTCAACAATTCCATTCTTAAGGAATACAAAAGAAAAGGGCTTGTCTCAAACATCGAGAACGTCAAAACCATGCCGGCCGAAGACGTCGAGTTCATGACCAACCGAAACGGATACTTCTTTGGCGTTATGTATCCGAGCGTGAACCAGGCAAGGGAGCACATTGCGTTCGTGCCCATCGACCCTGCTCAAGCTATTCGGGTGCCCATCTGCTCGATTTCGCTTAAAGAGAACACCGACATGGGTTGGCGCACCGACGAGGAATTCCTTATCCGCGCCATTGGGCATGCCTGCGGCAATGAGCCTCTGATCGCGTAGCAGCAGCAAGGCTTCCGCTAGAATAAGCGCCGAAAAGCAACCTGTTCCCAGCAAGGAGGCTGGCCGATGTTCGATACCTGCTGCACCCACGGGCTATCTGGGCAAGCACGCTCCAACGAGGAAGCGCTCGCCCAGATAGCGCTCGACGAGGCAATGCTCACGCTGCCCAGGCCTCGCGAGATCTACCTTTCGGACGTGCATGGCGAATACGACACGTTCCTGCACGCAACCCGAAGTGCATGCGGCGCAATCCGGGCACTGGTGGAGGAAACTTTTGCCAGTGCCCCCTGCCCTCTTCCGCAGGCGGACCTGGCTGGCCTTATCTACTATCCGGAAGACAAGCTGCCCCTTTTGGCTGAAGCGGCAGAGGATGCAGTCAACTTCTATGCGGCTGCCCTGGTCGGGGTTGTCTCCGTGTTGGAAAAGGCCGGGCGCGAAAACTCGCACGTATGTACGCTGCAGGCAATTCCCGCCGCGTACCGCGCACTTGCCGTGGAGCTTGTTGGGCTGAACACCGACCAGCTTGGCAAAGCCACGCGCGCGATAGCCGAAGGCCCGAGCGCCGAAGCCACCCTATGCGCTCTTTGCGCTGGCATACGAGCCGCCGCTGCGCCGAAGATACACCTCGTTGGAGACGTGTACGACCGAGGACCCTACCCCGACAAGATCATGGAAGAGGTTTGCGCAAATCCCGCCATCGACATCCAGTGGGGCAACCACGATGTGGTGTGGATGGGAGCCGCGTTGGGTCAGCGCGGCTGCATAGCCCATGTTGTGCGAAACTGCGCACGCTACGGCAACCTTTCCATCCTTGCCGACGCGTACGGCATCGACCTGCAGCCCTTGGCAAAGTTCGCCCTGAACGAATACAAGGACGACCCGTGCGCGGCGTTCGGCCTTAAGGGCAACCCCGATTTGCCCGAAGATGAGCTGCAGCTGAACATCAAGATCCAGAAAGCAATGGCCATCCTGCAGTTCAAGGTGGAAGCCCAGCTCATCGACGAGAACCCCTCGTTCGGCCTCGAAGACCGAAAGCTCTTGCATCGCATCGACTGGCAGAAGAACACCATCGAAGTCGATGAGATCGAGTACGCCCTTACCGACACCGTCTTTCCCACGGTGAACCCGGAAGACCCCTATGCCCTCACCCCCGAAGAAGAGGAAGCGATGCGCAGCCTGGAGCGCGCGTTCCAGAACAGCGATAAACTCCAGCGGCACATGAAGCTGTTCCTTGACCGAGGCAGCCTATACAAGGTGCAGAACAATGCACTCATGTTCCACGCTTGCGCGCCGCTGAACGAAGACGGCAGCTTCAAGGAGGCCGATCTGTACGGCCAGAAGCTGAAGGGCAAAGAACTCTTCGATGCGGTCGATGTGCATGTCCGCAATGCGTTCAACGCCACCGACCCTGAAGAGAAGAAAAAGGGCTGCGACCTGCTGTGGTACCTGTGGCTCGGCGATGCCTCGCCGCTTTTCGCCAAAAGCAAGATGGCCACATTCGAACTGTACCTGATCGCGGAAAAAGAGGCCCGCAAGGAGGTCAAGAACGCCTTCTACACGCTGTACCAAAACGCCGAAACGGTAGACGCCATCTTCAAGGACTTCGGCATGGACCCCGAACACGCCTATATAGTATGTGGACATGTCCCCGTGAAGGTGAAGGACGGCGAAGACCCCATCAAGTGCGGCGGTAAGGTGGTTGTGGTTGACGGCGGCATGTCTTCCGCCTATCGCAAAACCACCGGAATCGGCGGCTTGACCCTTATCTCCGATTATTCCGGAGTACGACTGGCAACACTGCAGCCGTTCGCAGGGTTGGAAGCCGCCCTGCACAGCAATGCGGAAATCGAGGCAGACATCACCGTAGTGCAAAGCGAGGCTTCGCTGCCCACCTTCGAGGAAACCGATGAAGGGGTTGCCCTGCGCCAACGTATCCACGAGCTGATAGCAGGCCTTGCCGATTAATCATCTTTGCCAATACCAACGACGTTAGGCGGCCGGAGCCGTATTGTTCCAGCCGAACAACGCTTCGGATGACCCTGCTCCACGCTCTCTTCACCGAGCCGTGGAGCAGGGTTTATTAATAATTGGTCAACGTGCAGGTATTTCGTTTAAAATTCACGGTTGGCCGCAGCTGGCTATTGCGCCTGCGGCCCCATGCCGAATCCTTCGAATGGAGTATCCATGTCCGAATTGTCTGAACTTGGCAAAGAAGCCAAGGACGATCTTGAGCAAGCTGCCGCCGAGGTCAGCGAAAGCAATGCGCGCCTTCCCTGGTACAAGAAGCTTTCCCTTACCACTTGGATCATGATCGCACTGGTTCTGGGTATCCTTGCCGGTCTTGCGCTGCAATCGAACCCCGATATCGCAACGAATTACATCAAGCCCTTCGGCACGATATTCCTGAACCTCATCAAGATGATCGTGGTGCCGCTGGTCATCTTCACGATGGTTGCTGGTGTGATTTCGCTTTCTGACATCAAGAGAGTGGGATCCATCGGCGGCAAGACCATCGTCTACTACATGGTCACCACGGCCTGCGCTATCACCATCGGTCTTGTGGTGGCGAACCTCTTCAGCGTTGGCGCCTCCGCGAACCTCAGCACGGATGGGCTTACCTACGAAGCGAAAGAGCAGCCTTCCTTCATCGACACGCTGGTGAACATCTTCCCCTCCAACTTCGTGCAGCCCATGGCCGATGCGAACATGTTGCAGGTTATCGTGATCGCCCTGTTCTTCGGCTTCGGCATCTTGGCGGCTGGCAAGAAGGCCAAGCCCGTTGCGGATTTCGTCAACGGGATGAGCGAGGTCTGCATCAAGATCATGCAGTTCATCATCAGCCTTGCGCCCATCGGCGTATTCGGCCTTATCACCCCGGTGGTCGCATCGAACGGACCTGATGTCCTGCTCCCCTTGCTGCAGCTGATCGTCGTTGCCTACCTGGCCATGATCCTGCATATGGTGCTGGTGTACTCCGGCCTGGTGAAGCTTATCGCGAAGATGAGCCCCATCAAGTTCTTCAAGAAGCAGATGCCCGCTATGGCCTTCGCCTTCGCATCGGCCTCTTCGGTTGGAACGCTTCCCGTGAACATGGAATGCTCGAAGAAGCTTGGCGTATCCAACGAGGTATCCAGCTTCGTACTGCCCCTCGGAGCCACCATCAACATGGACGGAACGGCCATCTACCAGGGCGTATGCGCCGTCTTCATCGCCCAGGTATTCGGCATCGACCTCACCATCGGCCAGCAGGTGACCATTATCCTTACCGCTGTGCTGGCTTCCATCGGAACCGCCGGCGTGCCCAGCTCGGGCATGATCATGCTTGCCATGGTCCTTCAGTCCGTCGGTCTGCCCGTTGAGGGTATCGCACTCGTAGCTGGCGTCGACCGTATCCTGGACATGATGCGCACCACCGTCAACATCACCGGCGATCAATCCGCTGCGGTTATCGTGAACCACCTGGAAAACCTGAAAGCGAAACGAGCGCAGAAGAAGGCCATGGCATAGGCCGGAATCAATCCGGTCATCCAAGCCGATGAGCACATGGACCTCGTGCAATATGCGCGGGGTCCATTTTGTTGGCCTAAAATAGCCCTACCCAACGAAAAGGAGATCCATGGAACGCATTGCAAGCTTCTCTGTTGACCACAACGTCCTGGAACCCGGAATCTACACCTCCCGCAGCGACGCCGACCCCGCCTCGGGGTGCATCACCACAACGTTCGACCTTCGCATGACCGCGCCGAACCGCGAACCGGTGATGGACACCGCAGCCGTTCATGCGCTCGAGCATCTGGGCGCCACCTTCCTCAGGAACAACGGGGAATGGAAAGATCGGGTCATCTACTTCGGCCCCATGGGCTGCCGCACCGGATTTTACCTGGTTGTATTTGGCGAATACCGCCCAGAAGACGTTGCTCCGCTGGTAACGCAGCTGTTCGAGTTCGCCGCATCCTTCGAAGGCGAGATTCCCGGCGCAAAGCCCGAAGAGTGCGGAAACTACCACGACTCCGATCTGGCGCAGGCCAAATGGTGGGCGAAGCGCTACCTGGAAAACACCCTGCTGACCCTGGACGACGCACACACCCACTACCCGGCCCTGCTTCAGTAAGCCAGTGGCCCTAGCAGGCAAGCTTCGGTTTGCCCAACCTGCCCCCAGCCATAAAGCGACCTCGCCACGACCACTAGTGGAGAAGGCCCCGACCCATCCGAAAGGAACCAAGATGACCGAACCACGCAACACGACTATCGGGATTATCGGCGCAATGGATGTTGAGGTTGAGCTTCTTCTGCAGACCATGCGCAGCAACGGTTCCGTGCAAGAATCCGAGTATGCCGGCATGACGTTCTGCGCCGGCAACCTGGAAGGCCAGAGCTGCGTGGTGGTTCAATGTGGCATCGGCATGGTGAACGCAGCCGTGTGCACACAGGTGCTCGTTGATGAATTCGGGGTATCACTGATCATCAACACCGGCGTAGCGGGCTCGCTGGATGCGAGCATCAACATCGGCGACATCCTCGTAGCGACCGATTCGGTGAACCACATCATGGACGTGCAGAACCTCGGCTACGAGGCAGGCCGCACCCCCGGCTTCAGCACCACAGCGTTCCCAGCTTCGAAACGTCTTGCCAGCCTGGCGCAGCAAGCCGCGGCAGAACTGGGGCTCGCCGCCCATCAGGGTCGCGTCGCTTCCGGGGACAGGTTCATCCGCGATCAGGAAGACAAGGACCGCATCGTCGGCACCTTCGGCGCAAAGTGCTGCGAGATGGAAGGCGCCGCCATAGCCCAGGCCTGCTATCTGAACGATGTGCCTTACCTGATCATCCGCGCCATATCCGACAAAGCAGACGGATCTGCCCAGGTGGATTATCCTGTTTTCGAAAAGCAGGCTGCGCAAGACTGCGCCAACCTTACCCTGCATATGCTTGCAGCCATGCAATAACGCGCATCTGGCCAGCAGGCATGCTGGCCGCAAGATAGGCAGACCAACGACATCGGCCCCAGCAGCAGTCGCACTTCGCGGCGCCGCTGGGGCCGATTTGCGTATCAGGATGCCCGCCGAGTCGGCTACTTGTGGTAGAACCTGCGCTGCTCGAATCGGGGTTCGCAGCTCACATTAAGGCCAAGGGTACGGTAAAGCCTTTCATCGACCGAGGAGACGATGACGCTAAAGTGGGCATCGCACCCCTTCAACTTGTCGATCTGCTCCATCAGCAGGGCGGCTTTCTCGTTGCTGCGAGAGCTGACTGCAAGGGCCATCAGCGTCTCATCGGAATGAAGGCGGGGGTTGACGCTTCTGAGATGGTCGGTCTTGAGCGCGCAGATCGGCACGATCACCTCATCTTCGATAACCAGGCAGTCGTCGTCTACCCCGGCCAACGCCTTCAACGCATTCATGAGCAGCGAAGAGGCGCAGCCCATGAGGTTGCCGGTCTTGCCCGTAACGAGCGTACCGTCGGGAAGCTCGATAGCGCCGGCCGGGCCGCCCGTTGCTCCCTCTTTTCGAAGCGCCGCTGCGCGGGTGGGAAGCACATCGGCAGTGATGCCGACACGACTCATGAGCAGCTCGATCTTGCGCAGCTCGCTTTCGCCAACGCCATAGCGCTTGAAGTTGACGCCTGCCTGAAAGTAGCGGCGGGCGATCTCACGGCAAGAGGCCTCCCTGCAGGCATCATCGTCGACGATCGCGAAACCGGCCATGTTAACGCCCATATCGGTCGGCGAATTGTAGGGGCTGGTTCCCTGGATTCGCTCCAGCATGGCCTTGAGCACCGGGAAGATGTCGACGTCGCGGTTGTAGTTGACGGTGGTTTCGCCGTAGGCCTCAAGATGGAACGGATCGATGATGTTGTCATCGTCCAAATCGGCGGTAGCCGCCTCGTACGCCACGTTCACCGGATGCATAAGCGGAAGGTTCCAGATAGGGAACGTCTCGTACTTCGCATAGCCTGCGGTAACGCCATGCTTATATTCCTGGTACAGCTGGGACAGGCAGGTTGCCATCTTGCCGGAACCGGGCCCGGGAGCAGTAACCACCACCAGCGGGCGGGTTGTTTCCAGGTAATCGTTCCTGCCGTACCCTTCGTCGCTCACGATGGTGTCGATGTCGTGCGGGTAGCCGGCAATCGGGTAATGCAGGTAGCTGGTAATACCCAAGGAAGTAAGCCGCGAACGGAAGGCTTCGGCCTTGGGCTGGCCGGCGTAGTGGGTGATCACGACGCTGCCAACATACAGGCCCATGCCCGTAAACACGTCCATAAGGCGCAGCACGTCCTCGTCGTACGTGATGCCCAGGTCTCCACGCACCTTGCTCTGCTCGATATGGTTGGCGTTGATGGCGATGACGATCTCAACGTCATCGGAGAGGCTTTTCAGCATCCTGATCTTGCTGTCGGGCTGAAATCCCGGAAGAACGCGCGAGGCATGGTAGTCATCGAACAGCTTGCCCCCGAACTCGAGGTACAGCTTCCCGCCGAACTGCCCGATGCGCTCCTTGATGTGATCCGCTTGAAGGGAAATGTACTTGTCGTTGTCGAAACCTATCTTCATGCCTTGCGCCTCACCCTTCAGTAGAACCGATCGTTCATTACAAAACTAATTTTTCCGGATCCCAATAGTACCAATAAGAAGAAGCCAACCCCGGCAAACGGAGACAACGAATCTTGCAATGGTGCTCGAAGGCGCAAACGGTATGCAAATCTTGTTTATGCATACTCCATCAGTGGAATCAACCCTCAAAATCCCTGCAACACGTTCATTGTCAAAATGAATGGATTCATAACATATTCTATTGCCGAGTGAATACGTTCAACGAATCCGAATGAAACTACCGAACCTGTTCATTTCGCCGAATCTCTACGCAGCATGTTCACAAATCAGCAAATTCGGGCTCTTTTTTCAGCAGCAGCTGAAGAATAATGCGTTCATGCTTGATTTGAACCAGTAACTATGCAGTCCGTTTATCAATAGTCTGAACCTATTATTCGAATGGATACAATCGATAGGTTTTTCAACACTTGGGGTTTAAATTCATTGACTTCGATTCGCGCGAATCAAATAATACGTATTGGTCATTTTGTGCGAGCCCATGTTCCCCAACATCAAACAGGGCCGGCGCGAATTGTCCGCTTCGGTAGCTCCCCCGCTCCGAAACGCACTCACCCCAGAGTGCAAAGGCCTCCCCAAGCCAATTCACCGGTGTTCCGGTAACCCCTGTATTGACTTCCGAGGCGCATTATCCCCCAGGGCGAAAGCCCTCGATGCGAAAGGAAGGTTTCAATGGCTTCTGATGCTTTGAACTCTTCTTACCATGGCATCGCAGCTCGTTTGGACCGCATGCCGATCTCCGGCTTCCACAAGAAGATCTTGTGGCTGCTCGCCGGCATCACGTTCTGCGACTCCGTTGACATGGCTGTTGGTGGCCCGATCGGCAACATCCTGCAGAACACCTACGACGCAGCTGGCAACCAGTGGATGACGCTGGAGCAGTTCGCAATCTTCAACTCCATCACCATGGTTGGCTACCTCATCGGTGGTCTTATGTCCGGCGCCCTCTCCGACGGCATCGGCCGTAAGAAGGCAGTTCTTATCTGCGGCTCCATCTTCACCGCGTTCTGCTTCGTCGCAGCCGGCTCCCCCGACGCGACGTTCCTGACCGCATGCCGCTTCTTCATGGGTCTGGGCCTTGGCGCTGCGTTCCCCGCAGGCTACTCCGCCCTTACCGAGTTCACGCCTCCTACGAAGCGCGGTAAGTACCAGTCCTACGTTGGCCTGATCGCAAACTGCGGCACGCTCGTTGCCTCCGCAATGAACATGGTTGTCCTTCCGCTGGTCGGCTGGCGTCCCGTGTTCATCATCTGCGGCGCTATCGGCCTGCTGGTTGTCGTTCTCTGCTTCTTCTTCCTCGACGAGTCTCCTCGTTGGCTGGCCATGAAGGGCCACAACGCCGAGGCAGACACGATCGTGAACAAGTACGAGGCTCTCGCATCCCGCGGCGGCAAGGTTCTCGAAGAGGTTTCCGACGACGAGATCAACGCACGTGCTGCTGAGGAAAAGGTAGAGGATCTGCCTTGGAGCTTCCTCTTCAAGAAGAAGATGATCTTCCGTACGCTCACCGCTATGTTCATCTGCTTCGCTATGAACGTATTCGTGTACACCGTCATCACCTGGACGCCCACCATCCTTACCAAGAACGGCTTCGACCCGCACATGTCCACCACCCTTACCGTGGTCATGCAGCTGGGCATCCCGGTTGGCGTTGGCGCACTGACGTTCTACGTTGAGAAGGTTGGCCGCAAGACCATCCTCATCGTGACCTACCTGCTCATCGCAATCATCGGTCCTATCTGGGCTTCCCTGCCTACCGAGAACACCGCGCTGATCATGCTCATCGGCTTCCTGCTCTGCGTCTGCACGTTCACCAACTCCGTTACCACCGCAGCCATCTACCTGTCCGAGCCCTTCCCCACCGCTTGCCGCATCCGTGGCGCCGGTGTTGCGAACGCCTTCGGTCGTCTGGCTGGCATCCTGAGCCCGATGTGGATCTCCTTCCTGATCACCACTTCTCTGGGCACCATGGGTGTGTTCCTGATCAACGCCATCCTGGCAGTCTTCATGGCAGTATGGCTGGCGATCTTCGGTGTTGAGACCCGCGGCCGTACGCTCGAGGACATCACCAAGGGTCTGCTCGACTAAGCAAACCAACATAGTTTCGGCTACTTGCCGGATCAAAAAAGGAGCTCTAGGGGGAGCTCCTTTTTTATTGGATCAATCACTGACGCAACAAACGTGTTCAACGGAAAGCACAGGGACCTAAATCAGTCGAGGCAATCCCACACGATGGACTCTGCCCCGTTCCCAACAAGGAATGCGTTGGCGGCAGAGAAGGGGCGCGACCCCATGAATGCCGGCAATTCCCCGCTGGCACGGTTGGCCGAAAGCGGAGAAGGATGGGTGGACTTCAGAACCAACTTGCCCGCCAGCTCGGATGGGCTGCCGCAATCCACAGATGCTGCGATCTGCGCCTGCTCTATCACCTTGATGGCATTCCTACCCCAAGCCATGAACACTACGGGCTGAGGCATGCGGAAGCACTGTTCCACAAGGTAATTGGTAAGAACCTGCCAACCGAGCTTTGCATGCGAGTTTGCCGCATGCTCCTTAACGGTAAGGGTGGCATTCAGCAGCAGCACGCCCTGCTGAGCCCATTTGGTCAAGTCACCGCTCGATGGCGTGGCAACACCCAAATCGGCAGAAAGCTCCTTGTAGATGTTCCTCAAACTAGGAGGGAGCTTCTGACCCGCAGGAACAGAAAAAGAAAGTCCCATTGCCTGATTGGGACCATGATAGGGGTCCTGCCCCAAAACAACGACTTTCACGTCCTCGGGGGCAACGTAGGCCAACGCGTTCAGGATGCAATCCTGCGGTGGATACACCACCTGGGTTGCGCGCATCGTTTCCACCTTGGCCAGAAGGCCCTCGGTGGCTTCCCTGACCGCGGAAGGCGCATCGGCCAGCCAGGCCTCTATGTTCGCATTGCCATTCATTCCGAATATCGCTTTCCTTCGATACAAAAGTCATGCCCTTTCAAGATCCACCGAGGAACGAGAAAGGGCATGAAGAGATGAGTATGGGTACGTAGCAGCTAACGCTAGTCGACCCGAACCAGCGAGAACACCTCGGCGCTGGTGACCTGCTCGATAACCTCGCGCGGGTTCAAAAACGCCAATTCCAGAAGGAAGCCGAAGCCGGCAACCTTAGCGCCCGTCTGCTCAACAAGCTTCACCTGCGCAATCGCGGTGCCGCCGGTAGCAATCAGGTCGTCCACCAGCAACACGACATCGTCCTCGTCGATTGCGTCCAGATGGATCTGCAGCTCATCGGTGCCGTACTCGAGCTGATACTCTTCGGAGCGGACCGCGCGCGGAAGCTTACCGGGCTTTCGGGCGGGAACGAAGCCGGCACCCAGGCGATAGGCTACGGGCGCACCGAAGATAAAGCCGCGAGCCTCAGCGCCGATAACCTTGGTGATACCCATATCCGCAAAGTGATCGGCGATCGAATCGACGGTCTGCGCCAAGCCCTTCGGGTCTTTCAGCAACGTGGTGATATCTTTGAAGACAACGCCGGGCTGGGGATAATCGGGGATATCGGTAATCAAGCTCTCAAGGGTCGTATCGGCCATTTCATGCCTTTCTCGCAACTGCACAACGTTAGCAATTGTAACGCCTACAACGAATTACACCGCAGAAACTACTGCGCATAAGCCCGATCTGTTCACACGCCGTTAGGTCGATGCGGCGCCGGGAACTAGCGCAACGGGACCAGATCGTAGGCATCCGGCAGTTCGTTCTTGGATACCAGGTACTTCAGGTACGCCATGGTCTGAACCACAAGCGATCGACGGCCGAAGATCGGACGATCCTCCCAAGGGGTGCGGCGTTCGCCCTTCGTTGAGAGATACGCCAGCTCACCCGCATCGGCAATGCCCGTTTCGCATACGGCCCTGAACGACTTCACCTGTCGGTGATAGTGGTCGGATATCTTCGCACAGCGGGTGGAAAGGCATGTGCCCTCCCCGCCGTGGCCGGTAAGGACCAGCGAGGCCTTCAGCTTGCCAAGGCGGTTGTTGGTGCCCAGCAAAATGGCCAGCTGGTCTTCCTCGCCTTCCACCATCACCGGCGGGTAGCCGTCGAACAGCACCTGGTCTCCCCCAACGAAAAGCTCCGCCGATTCATCGAACAGGCACAGGTGATGCGTGTCGTGCCCCGGGGTCTCAAGCACATGCAGGGAATATCCGCCCGCTTCCAGCACGTCCCCTTCGCGCAGAACAGAGATCTCGCCCGCGAATGAGCCGCTACGCGTCATAGGCTCCCAGAAGTCGGGGTCGTAAACGTCCTCGACGCCATGCCGCAAGCTCACCGAACGTTCGATATCACCTATCTCGGAAGCCGCCATTACCGGAATGCCGCGTTCGGAAAAATCGGGAAGCCCACCGAACACCTGCATCCCCGGCCGCCATATCTGCGCAAGGCCCGCACAGTGATCCCAATGGAAGTGGGTAATGAAAACGTCCACCTGGCTCCAGGGGATGCCCAGCTGCCCCAGCGCGCTGTCGAACGCAGCGAACGTCTCGGGCTCATCGCAGCCGCAATCGACGATAAGGGAGCGGCCGCCGTCGTGAATGCCATCGGCCTTGAAGATATACGAATTCGTGGGACCTATCGCCTGCGGCATGGGCAGATCCAGCCGATACAGATTCGGGGCCAGCTCTTCGATTCGCGGGCGGTCTGAGTAGACAATCGGCATCCGAGACATGGAGTCACCTTCCCTTGGAAACGGCTGATATACCTTAAGAACAACGAGGCGTTAAGCAGGCACCCGGCAAGCCAGTAGGACGCAGATAAACGAATGCCCCGGCCAAACAACAAGCTTGGCTGGGGCATTCGCTAGGGTCAAGCAGTTTTCCTTAAGAATACGCTCTTCTCTTCAAGGGTGGGTATGTCGTCGGTGCATTCCTCTTCGATGTTGCCGTCGTAGACATAATGCTGCGTCTCTTTCGCCACCATACCGGTCATCACCAAAACCATGATGATGTTGGGGATGGACATAAGCGCGTTCGCAATGTCGGTGGCGGTCCAGGCAATGTCGCCGACGCCGATTCCGCCCAAGAAGCCCATGCAGATGTACAGGCCAAGGTACAGCGGAACCCAACGACGGCCGAACAGGTACAGGGTCACACGTTCGCCGTAGTAGCTCCACCCCAGGATCGTGGAATAGGCGAAGCAGATGATGCCCAGCATGAGCACCGGGGTACCGATATGCGGAATCGTGGCGAATACCGCGTTCGTGAGGGTGGCGCCATCGGTAACGCCCGTGTCGGCGATAAGCGTAGGATGGGCGCACAACGTGCTCACGATCACCAGGCCGCTTACCAGGCAGATAACGACCGTGCACCAGAACGGGCCGGTCATGGCGACCAGGGCCTGGCGCGCAGGGTTCTTCGACGCAGCCGCGGAAGATACCAGCGGAGCCGTGCCCAGGCCGGCCTCGTTCGAGAACAAGCCGCGGGCGCAGCCGAACTGGAGGGCCACCATGATGCCGGATCCCACGGCGCCGCCGAACGCGGCACGCGGGGTGAAGGCACACTCGAAGATAAGCTGAAGCGCCTCGACAAGATACCCGGAGTTGCAGATAAGGATGTAAATGCAGCCCAGGATGTAGGCGCCGCCCATGAAGGGAACGAGCTTCTCGCAAATGCTGGATACCTTCTGAAGGCCACCGACGATGATCAGGAGCGCGGTACCGCAGACGAAAGCGGCGCATATCCACGGCTCGATGCCGAAGTTCGCCTGCACCACGCTGGTGATGGCGCTGGTCTGCACAGCGCAGCCGATGCCGAAGATGGTGAAGCAGGCCATGACCGAGAACCAGATGGCCGCGATCTTCGCCCACCACGGCACCGTACCGTCTTCGCGCTTGAAGCGCTGCTCCCAAACATGCATGGCGCCGCCCATCATCTGGCCGCGCCAGTCCTTGACGCGGTACTTCATAGCGGCGAACACTTCGGTGTACTTCGTTGCCATGCCCAGGATGCCGGTGAGCCACATCCACAACACCGCACCCGGGCCGCCGGAAAGCACGGCAGTCGCAACACCGACGATGGAACCGGTGCCGAGGGTGGAAGCGAGCGAGGTGGCCATAGCGCCGAAGTTGCTGATGTCGCCTTCTGCGCCATCGTCCTTGGTCACCGAGAGCTTCAACGCCAAGGGGAGCTTCCTCTGGATACCTTTAGTGCGGATGGTGGTGTAGATGTGACATCCCAAAAGCAGGATGATCATCGGCGGGCCCCAGACAGCGGCGTCCACCGAATTCAGTATTTCCGTCAATTCCATTGCGTACCTGTTTCGTTACTAGGGAAAGAGCCAAGTGGCTATTTTAGTCTTACTTAATAGGTATTTAAGGAATTATTCATAAATGAGCATCATCTGGCTGTTCAGTGGCGATTTTCGACCCCGTTAGAAGCCCGCATCGGGCCGGCCGAGAACGCTGCACAACGTCAAATTGCTGTGAAAACAAACCCGTTATGCCCTCGCGCAGTTGCGGAAGTGCTAAGCCGTATAGCGGCAAAAGCACAAAACGAAGGAGCATCCCCCATGATGATTGCGCAAGTCCTCGAAGCAGTAATGCTTATCTGCTTCGGTCTGTCCTGGCCTCTCAACGCCTACAAGAATTACAAGGCCGGAACGGCAGCAGGGACCAGCTGGCAGTTCATCCTGCTCATCACCGCGGGCTACGTCGCGGGCATCGTCGCCAAATTCGCGGGCGATGCCATCAATTGGGTTCTGGCGGTGTATTTCCTGAACCTCTTCTGTATCGCCATCAACTGGGGCGTGTACTTCCGCAACCGCAAGCTGGACAAAGCGCGCCTCGCTACCGCACAGGCCACGAGCAAGCTTCCCTCTTCCATCGGAAGCCTGCTTATTGCGACGGACGGGTCGAAGGCCTCGTTTGACGCCATCGGCTTTGCCGCCCATGCCATAGACCTGAAGAACGTCCAGTCGATCAAGGTGGTTTCCGTCACCGAGACCGCAACGCCTACCAGCACCGACAAGGCCAAGCAGGCAAACGACCACGCAGCCCAGCTGCTGGCAAGCTACGGCGCGGAATGCACTCAAAAGGTTTGCGAGGGCGAAGCAGCAGCTGCCATCGTCGCGGAAGCCGCAAAATCGCAGGCCAACTTGGTGGTTATGGGATCCCGCGGGCTCAGCGGGCTTAAAGGCATGCTGCTCGGCAGCGTAAGCAAGGCCGTTACCGAGAATGTTTCCTGCCCGGTGCTGGTGGTGAAGTAGACCGCGACCGCTGCAAGCCGGCTCAAACCGGTATCCGCCTAAACTCCATCAACGAAGGTGCGCCCGAACCGAGCGAGAGCACCTTCGTGCATTTATTGCGCATTTGTGAAACGTTTTACCAACGGGGGCGCACAAGCCACGGGAATCGGGATAGCCTTTCTGTTCGGAAAGGCGGTAGGATGCACCACAGAAACGAAACAAACGTTGCCGCACCCATCAAGGGTGCAACTTTGCCCACAGCGGTGAACCGTCTTGCCAACGGCTACGAGAACAAACCAACAGCGTGGCGAGTCCGCCTTATCTGGCTTGTCCCGCTGCTGCTGATCGGCCTTGGCGTTGCCCTGTTCCGCCTAGGAGCGATAGGGGCCGGCATCGCAGTGATCGCAGCTACTTTGGCAGCGGTATTCATCGCCTTCATCGCAGGTCATTTCCTTATTGCGAATGCATTGGGCCGCAAGGACTCCCAGCCGCCGCTAAACGCCGAAGGCGAATGGCTTTCCTCCGACACGCTGATGCAGGCCATTGCCCCCAACCTTTCCGATGAAGAGCTGGCAATCATCAACAGCAACCGCGCAGAAGAGGCCCAGGCTGTCCGATCCTGGCTGGAGAACTGCCCGGTGGCGCGGCGCATCCAAGTGCGATCCGACGACGGCACCCTGCTTTCAGGAAGGATGTACCCCGCAAGCCGCCGCCAGCGCCCCTGGGTCGTGTTCTTCCATGGGTTCGGCGGAACCTGGCGCGAAAACCTCGGACACGCCCGTGCGTATGCGGAGCTTGACTTCAACATCATGCTCGTGGACATGCGGGCACACGACGAAAGCGAGGGAAGCTGGTCGGGGCTCGGCTGGCTGGACAGGCGCGATGTGGTTGCCTGGTGCAGCTGGATCGTGGCCAGGACCGGCCAGAATACCCAGATCGTGCTGCACGGCCAGAGCTTCGGGGCGGCAGCCGTGCTGATGGCCACGCAGGAGGCCGACTTCCCCACCCAGGTATGCGCTTGCATATGCGATTCAAGCTTCACCGACGCCTGGAACGAGTTCCTGCCCCTGCTCGGCGAAGGCTTCGGCAGGCCCCACCCCGCACTCGACTTCATTCGCTACGCCCTGCGCAAAGAGCCGCACGGCTTCGATCTGGCGAACTCGAAACCGCTTTCGGCGGTGCGGGCCACCAATATCCCCCTGCTTATCATCCACGGTGAAGAGGACGTGTTGACCGCCCCGTACATGGGAGCGTTCTTGGGGATGGCGGGCGGCTGCGACCGCGAGCCCATCATCGAGCGATTCTCGAGCAGGGAATGCGGCGAAGAGGCTGAAGGGGCGCTTATCAGCAAAAGCGCCAATGGCAGCGAGTTCCTGCTTATTCCGCACGCAGGGCACTGCCAGTCGTGCTTCGCCGATCCCGCCACCTACTATGGCGAGCTGTTCGGATTCGTTGCCCAGCAGGTGGACCTCACCTTCAGCGAGGAAGAGGAATAGGAAGCGGTTGGGGACCCGACGGGTGCGTTGCCCAAATGGGTGCTTCGCCCGCGAAAAGTGCTAGGAGCCGAGCCTAGCGGCGCTTATCGGAAGAAGAGCTTGAGTCGGAATACGAGAGGTCATGAACCTCTGAAACGGCCGCTGAAGATTGCGCGGCCGAAGAGCTTTCCTGCCCCGCGTTCACCAACGAGACGAACGAGAGCACGGAGATCAGAACCGCTACGAGCAGCAGTACAACCGAGACTATGAGGAACCTGAAATTCGCGCGCTCTTCTCGCATCAGTACGTCTTTCCTTGTGGGTTTAAGCTTCGTTTTCGACGTACCCACACTTTAGCAGATTCCACCCCGCCGCTGCGCCCATCTCAAGCCCGAGGTTGACTGCATTGCCCGCAAACACCGAGGGCTCCGGATGAGCTTGATTACCAGCCTGCTGAGCCAAGCGAAACCAAGAATGTGCCAGCATGGTTACATAGATGCACCGGGAATGGATATTTCACTAAAATACAGGGGTACTACCTGCACAGAAACGAGTTTGCCATGCCTATATCCAAAGAAGAACGCAAAGCAGAAGCCGCCAAGCACCTTTCCTTTGTAAGGGGGCTGTTCCCGCACGAAACGGAGGCAACGGTTGCCGCCGTGAAGATCTACAAGGACGGCGAAGGCCGCGAGCTTGCCTTGCCCGAGGCCGCTGCCGAAGAAACGAAGACGTCGGTTACCACCGCATTTTCCGTTTCGGCCCTGTACCTTACCCACGGAAAATCGCTGCTGGTAGACCCGGCTTCGTTCACCCGCCCCGGCGGCAACTACGAGGAAGGAGCGTTCGGACCGGAACAGGTGATCTGCTCGGAAAGCAACCTCTACCCCATCCTTGAGGGCATTTCCAGCGAGTACCATCGCAAGAACCGTGGCTTCGCCCGCGGGCAGCTGTTCACCGACCGAGCCGCCTACCTTGCCGACGTGGTGTTCAGCCGCGAAGGGCAGATCCGCAAAGCGGACGTGCTGGCAATCCCCGAGCCGAACCGCCAGCATGCGCTGGAGAACCACCGCTCGGAGCGCGAATGCGACACCTGCCTGGCAGCGCGCATCGAGACCCTTCTTCGCATTGCCGCCGCAAACGGCGTGGACAACCTCATCGTCGGCGCATTCGGCTGCGGCCGTCAGGGCTTCCCGGCTGCCCAGGTTATCAAGCTGTTCCAGAACTGGATCGCCGCCCATCCCGGCGCCATCCCGAACATCGTGTTCGCCGTGCCGCGCTTCCAGTTCGACGAGTTCAACGAAGCCTTCGGCACTCCCGAGCCGCCCGCCCAGACCGAAGAGCCCGCAGAGCAGGAGAAAGAGGACGAGAACGCCTTCGACCCTAACGACCTGCCTGAAGGCGTAACGCTGCGCTAAGCAAACCATCAGCCGAAAGAACCCTCCTGCCTAAGCCTGCAGGAGGGTTCTTTGCATTCTGGAGGGGCTGTTCGCACCGCAAGCTGAAGGCGTCGGCAGCCGCCCCTTCCATGCTGTTGCCCTTGCGGTTATACTAGAACACCTGTTCGTATAGACCGGCGGGCAGACTCCAGTTTTGATGTGATGGAAGGAGCGCCGTGGCGGCATCCGCAGAAGAGAGAACCTACCTGTGCATCGACCTGAAGAGCTTCTACGCCAGCGTCGAGTGCGTCGACCGCGGGATGAACCCCTTCGAAGCCAACCTTGTGGTAGCCGACCCCGACCGCGGCCCCGGCACCATCTGCCTTGCCGTCACCCCCGCCATGAAGGCGCTGGGCGTGGGCGGCCGCTGCCGCGTGTTCCAGATACCCGCCGGGATCGACTACACCACGGCAACCCCGCGCATGGCCCGTTACATGGAGGTAGCGGCGCAGATCAACGGCATCTATCACCGCTATGTGAGCCCCGACGACATGCACGTCTACAGCATCGACGAGTGCTTCATCGACGCCACGCCGTACCTGCGCCTGTACAAGACGGATGCCCGCAGATTCGCCGAAACGCTGCGGCGCCGCGTGCTGGAGGAAACGGGCGTCACCGCCACGGCAGGCATCGGCACCAACCTCTTCCTTGCCAAGGTGGCGCTCGATATCGAGGCGAAGAAGGCCGACGACGGCATAGGCATGCTTGACCAGGAATCGTTCAGGCGCGAGATCTGGTTCCACCAGCCCATAACCGACATATGGCAGGTGGGCCCTGGCATCGCGCACCGCCTTGCCAAGCGGGGTATCTACGACCTGGCGGGCGTATGCGCCGCAAGCACGGTGTGGCTGCGCCGGGAATTCGGCAAAACCGGCGAGTACCTGCTGGACCACGCGTGGGGACAGGAACCCTGCACCATCCAGCAGATAAAGGAGCACCGCCCCAAAGCGCACTCCATCTCCAACGGCCAGGTGCTGATGCGCGACTACTCGTTCGACGAGGCGCGCACCGTGCTGACCGAGATGGTGGACGCCAGCTGCCTGGACCTGTGCGCGAAGGGGCTTTCCTGCGGCAACATCGCCGTGCATGTGGGCTACGCGCAGCCCAGCCTCACCGAGAGCGGCAGGTGGAGGATGGGAGCCGGCGGCTCCGTCAAACTGCCGCAGCGCACCGATTCACCCAGCATCATTCGCAAAGAGGCGTTGGCGCTGTTCGATGCCCACGTCCAGCGCGATTCAGCCATCCGGCGGCTCTCGGTAGCGCTCGGGCAGCTCCGGCCCGCACGGTTCGACCAGCCCAGCCTTTTCGGGGAGGGCAACAGGAAGGAAGCCGCGCTTGCTCAGGCATCGGTCGCCGTACGGCAGCGATTCGGCATGAACGCGGTGCTGCGCGGCACCAGCCTGAGGAAAGAGGCAACCATGCGTGAACGCAACCATCAGATCGGAGGCCACCGTGCTTAGGGAAGAGGATTTCTTGGAAGGGGTATCGTTCGAAGAGGCCGAGCGGCGCCGCGCCATCCTGCGGGACATCCGGGCGAACGTTGCCGAACACGGCCCCCATCAGGCGATGCCCGACCCAAGGCGGGCAACCCAGTTCATGCCCTTCGCGGCCCTTACCGGCTTCGACGAGCTGATGAAGAAGGTGGAGGAGGACTCGGCGGCTGCAGAATAGGCATGGGGGTGGCGCCGAGCTGCGCCCCAACGTCCGGAAACAGGCTCAGCCGCAGCTGACCGCCCAGCGCGCCCTACACCGTGATATCGGCAATGGCTACAGGGATGGCGGCCTGCAGCGAAGCGAGACTAGTCTCGATCTGGCAGCCGATGCGCCCGCCCGAGAAGATGATGAGGTCGTAGAGCTCTGCCGATTCGTCGATGGTGGTGGTGAAGAGCTTCTTCATCCCCAGCGGGGAACATCCGCCATGGATATAGCCGGTAAGGCCCAGAAGCTCTTTGGACTTGATCATGTGGATGGATTTCTCGCCAACGGAGTTCGCCGCCTTCTTAAGGTCGAGCTCCATGGCCACGGGGACCATGAACACATAGTGCTCCCCGCTTTTCCCGACGGTAACCAAGGTCTTGAACACATGGTCGGGGTCTTCCCCCAACGTGCGCGCAACCTCAACGCCCGAAACGGCCTCGGGGCACTCGAACCAGTGCGCCTGGTAGGGCTGCTTCGCACGCTCGAGCTCGCGCATGGCGTTCGTCTTCTTGTCGGCCTGCTTTGACACGGTTACGCCTCGCTACCCCTTCGGACCGTTGCCGGCCACACCATCGACAAGTGAGCCGGTTGTTTCCTTGAGTTCCGTTATCGGGTCCGGCGCAACGCTTGGCTCGGCTTGCTCTTTGCTCGCGCTGTTCCCGACATCGGCCGAAACCGTCATGTTGTGGAAACGCTGCTGCAGCCATTCGTCGGGGAACACCTGATCCAAGACAACGTCGATCTGCGTACGCGGCGGGATGCCCTGCGTACGCTCCCCTTCTCGGTGAAGCGCGAGAACCGTGACCACGGAATTGAATACCATGAACACGACGAGCACCATGCTCACGGCCTTGAACAGCTTCCCCTCGAACCTGCCAAGGAATTTCCGCTGAACGTTCTTGATGATGGGGAGCACAAAGCGCACCCAGAACAGGCCGAGGGTGCCCCACATCACGCCGAAGAAGAAGTTGGTGCGGCCGTTGATCGAGCCGAAGGTGCCCGTGTAGTCCCAGGCAATCGCATGCCAGAAGGTTTCCATCATCCAGCTCGCGCCGTACTCAAGGGCAGCGCCCACCACCATGGCGATAAGGAATATGACCAGGTCGTGAGTATAGTAGAAGCGGTTCAGGAACAAGGTGAGCGCAACCGCGCCGACGCCGTAGATGGGGCTGAACGGCCCCCACACCAAGCCCGCCCGGCTTTCGTATCCGCCATAGACCACCACATGGAACAAGTCTTCCAGAACAAGCCCCAAGACGGAGGCGACCATGAAGATCCAGAACAAAAGGATCAGGTTGAGGTTCAGGTAGCCGGGGGCAATCTGGGCACGAAACGATTTGACAAGATTCGAGTCCACGATCCTCTCGGCCAGCCCGCGGACGCCAGCAGGCTTGGGCTCGTGCGCGGCCTGCTTGGCGGGATTGGCTAAAAGCCCGGTATCTTCGTTTCTTGCTCCACTCATGTCTAGGAACTATACAGGGTGAACACGCTCACGTCACACCCTATCGAATGCGGCGGCGCCCTAAGCCAACAAAAGCCTGCGCGCAACCGCATAGGTACCGCTAATTGCGATAACATAACCACATCTGTACATAATCACCGATGAGCATCGGTTCAACGAAAGGATGGCGCCCATGCGTCTGCTCGAAGAGCGAATCCAAAACGACGGCGTGGTGAAGAGCGCCGATGTGCTGAAAGTCGATTCCTTCTTGAACCATCAGATGGACATCGCGCTTTTCGAGCAGATGGCGGAAGAATGGAAGCGCTGTTTCGAGGGAAAGCCCATCAACAAGATCCTCACCATCGAGGCTTCCGGCATCGGCATCGCCGCCATCGTAGCGCGCGTGTTCAACGTGCCGGTGGTGTTCGCCAAGAAGGCCCAGAGCATCAACCTTGACGGAACCGTCTACGCCACCCGCGTGCAGTCCTTCACGCACGGCAAGGTATTCGACGTCATCGTTTCGAAGAAGTTCGTCGGCCCCGAAGACCATCTTCTGCTTATCGACGACTTCATGGCCAACGGCTGTGCCATGAACGGCCTTATCGAGGTCTGCGAAGACGCTGGCGCCACCATCGAGGGAATCGGCATCGCGGTAGAGAAGGGCTTCCAGGAAGGCGGGGCGAAGCTGCGCCAGCGCGGCTACCATCTGGAATCGCTGGCCATCGTGGACGCCATGGATCCTGAAACCGGAGAGATCACATTCCGATGAGGCAGAAGCGCACCGCACCCGACGATTCCGAGGTACAGAAGAGCCTCCAGGAATTCAACGGCTCCATCTCCATCGCCCGAGCGCTCCCCTACGGCATCCAACACGTGCTGGCGATGTTCGTTGCCAACCTTGCCCCCATCGCGATCATCGCCGCGGCAGCCGGGTTCGACGCCACCACCACTTCGATGCTGATCCAAAACGCCATGCTCATTGCCGGCATCGGCACGTTCGTGCAGCTGTTCGGCGTTTGGCGCGTCGGCGCGAAGATGCCCATCGTCATGGGCGTGAGCTTCACCTTCGTCACCGTGCTGTGCGGCATTGCCGCTACGTACGGCTACAACGCCGCCATCGGCGCGGTGATCGTCGGCGGCCTGCTTGAAGGCGTTTTGGGCCTGTTCGCAAAATACTGGCGGAGGTTCATCACGCCCATCGTCTCGGCCGTGGTGGTTACCTCCATCGGGTTCTCGCTGCTCTCCGTTGGCGCGGAAAGCTTCGGCGGCGGCTCGGGCGCCGAGGACTTCGGCAGCCCCGAGAACCTTGTCCTTGGATTCGCTTCGTTGGTAGCCTGCCTGGTGTTCCAGGGGCTTGCCAAGGGAAGCAAGAAGCAGCTCTCCGTGCTCTTCGGCCTTGGCGTCGGCTACGCTCTGGCGCTCATCATGGGCAAGGTCGACTTCTCGGCCTTCCAGGGCATCGCCCCGGTTTCCCTTCCGCAGTTCATGCCCTTCACACCGGAATTCCAGCCCGCCGCCATCATCGCGGTTGCACTGCTGTACCTGGTAAGCGCCGCTGAGACGCTGGGCGACACCGCTGCCTTGGCGGCAATCGGGTTTCGCCGGGTTCCCACCGAACGCGAGTTCAGCGGCGCCGTTTCTGCCGATGGCCTTACCAGCTCCCTCGCCGGCTGCTTCGGCTGCAGCCCGCTGACCACCTTCGCGCAGAACATCGGCCTCATCGCCATGACGAAGGTCGTCAACCGCAACGCCCTCGCCTGCGGCGCCGCCCTTCTGGTGATCGCAGCCTTCGTGCCCGCCATCAGCGCCGTGTTCAGCTCGCTTCCCGATGCTGTATTGGGCGGATGCACCATCGTGATGTTCGGCAACATCGTGCTTTCCGGCTTCCAGATGATCGCAAGCGCCGGCTTCAGCCAGCGCAACATCACCATCGCGGCCATCTCCCTAGCCCTGGGCATCGGCTTCACCCAGGTGGGCGACATCTTCGTGGCCTTCCCCGAGCTGATCCAGGACATCTTCGTGGGCAACAGCGTTGCCCTCACCTTCCTTTCGGCCGTGATCCTTTCCTTCGCCCTGCCGAAGGACACCACCGTCAATGGCCCGCTGGTCGTTTCCAGCACCACCATCGAAGGCGAAGCAGCGAACGCGGAGTCAGCGAGCGAATCCCCCGATTCACCGAGCGAACCAGAGACCCAAGGAGAAAAGACCAATGGGTAACGAGGCACAGAAAACCGTCGTCATAGGCGTAAGCGGCTGCATCGCCGCCTACAAGAGCTGCGAGATCCTGCGCGGGCTGCAGAAGGCCGGCGTGCGCGTGAAGGTCGTGATGACCGAGCATGCCACCCATTTCGTGGATCCGCTCACGTTCCGCTCGCTCAGCCACGAGCCCGTGGCAGTCGGCCTTTTCGACGACCCGTCGGACCCCATCCACCACATCTCGCTCGCGCAGGAAGCCGACTTGCTTCTGCTGGCCCCTTGCACGGCCAATGTGCTTGCCAAGGTGGCCCATGGCATTGCCGACGACCTCCTGAGCACCACGGTGCTGGCAACCACGGCCCCGGTGCTGGTTGCGCCCGCCATGAACGTGCATATGTACGAGAACGCCGCCACCCAGGCGAACATGAGCACCCTGAAGCAGCGCGGCTTCCACTTCGTCGAGGCTGATTCGGGCTACCTTGCCTGCGGCGACGTCGGCAAAGGACGCTTGGCGGACCCCGAGACCATCGTGGACGCTTGCCTGCAGCAGCTGTTCGCTTCGCCGTGCCCAGCACAGGACTACGCCGGCAAGCGCGTGATGGTGACCGCAGGCCCCACGGTGGAGCCCATCGACCCCGTGCGCTACCTCACCAACCGTTCCTCGGGAAAGTTCGGCTATGCCCTGGCATCTGCCGCCGCACAGCGAGGCGCACAGGTGACCCTGGTCTCCGGACCGGTTGCCCTGCCCGCGCCCGAGGGCGTAACCATGGAATACGTGGAGACCGCCCAAGACATGCTTGAGGCCGCTTCCAAGGCGTTCGAGCACACTGACATCGCACTCTTCGCGGCTGCCGTTGCGGACGTGCGCCCGGCGCGCCCTGCCAACAAGAAGCTGAAGAAGGGCGTCAACGACGAGGAGCTGAGCGCTATTTCGCTCGTTGAGAACCCCGACATCCTGAAAACCTTGGGAAACCAGAAGCAGGGGCAGACCGTCGTCGGGTTCGCGGCAGAAACCAACGACGTCGTCGACAACGCCAAGAAGAAGCTCGCGAAGAAGAACGCCGACATGATCGTTGCCAACGAGGTGGGAGCGAACAAGACCTTCGGCAAAGACGACGACGAGATCTGGCTGGTAACCGATGCGGGCGTTGAGCACATCGACCCCGCCCCCAAGACCGAGCTGGCCCATGCCATCCTCACGAAGGCGCTGGAGCTCTAGGGTTTCGGGCTACGGAGCAAATATGAAGCAGAGCACCGTTTCCGGGGCGTCGATGAAAGTCGGCGCCCCTTTTCATGGGCTGCGCTTCAGTATGCTGAAGAGAGACTGTTCCTTTTCGACGCCCTGATACCGGTTTGATACCAAGTAGCAGGATAAATAGAAAAGCAGGTCAGACATTTTACCGTCTGACCTGCTGTAATAAGCTGGTCGGGTTGACAGGATTCGAACCTGCGACCCCTTGACCCCCAGTCAAGTGCGCTACCAAACTGCGCCACAACCCGATCTATTTGGTTGCTTCCTTCCGAAGCAGCTCGCTTATAATAACCCAAACGCGAGCGATTGCAAAGGGGTAATTTACTAAACTTTCAGGAAGGTGAAAGATTCCACCTCCGCAGGGCCGCAACCCTCCGGCAGCTGGACGCCCCGCCCCTCGGAGCAGTACTTCTGCAGCACTTCCCTACCGAAATCGGTAAGGCCGATACGGCGCTCGGAGAGCTTCCCTAACGTCCGCTGAAGGTCCGCAGGCACCGGTGCCAAGAACTCCAACGTCTGACCGGTACGCGGGTGCTCGAACTCGATGAAGTACGAATGCAGGAACTGGCGCGTAAGGCCCAGGTTGTCCGCCTTGCCGGGCGTGCCGTACATCGGGTCGCCCACGCACCAATGGCGGATGTACTCCATATGAACGCGGATCTGGTGCGTGCGCCCGGAATACAGCTTGCACTCGATAAGGCTGAAGCCGTTGTCCTTGTTGGAAGACTCGAAGCGCTCGAGCACCTTGAACGTGGTGACCGAGGAACGGGCCTGGGGCTTGTCGGAGACCTGCATGCGCGTGCGCACCTTGTCGGAGCGGAAGATGGGCGCATCGATGAGCCCCGTGTCGCTGGCGATGTTGCCGTGCACCAGGCACAGGTAGCGGCGGTTCACGTTGCGGGAGCGGATCTCGTCCTGAAGCTGGAAGCCGACCTCGTCGTTCTTGGCAACCAGCATCAAGCCGCTCGTGTCGCCATCGAGGCG
>CAVAFY010000015.1:0-7849 GCA_963588035.1 Alloprevotella sp.
GCTACACCTGGCCTTTAGTTAAACGATGCTGCCCGGGCAAGCGGGGCACCATTTGTTCACATTGTAGCACGGCCGGATCCAGTCAGGCGCATCCATTCCCTTCTTTCTCCCACCCGTGCCCACAGAACAACGCCCTCCCCGCAGCGCGCAAAACCGGGTATTCTGAACATGTTATGAAACATGGGGAGAGGGGCTTCCATGAGCAAGAAATCGAAGAAAAAGAAGCGCGCAGGCAAGGCATCCATCCTGGCCGAGGCCGAGCAGATCATCAGGCAGCAAGCCGAAGCGCAGCGCGCTCGAAGCCAAGCAGAAGAACGGGAATCGCCGCTTGGGGCGTTCACCCGCCACGGTTCGGTTCTGCTGCGCGGCAACATGCTCACCACTGAGAACAGCACAGCGAGCCTTCTGGCCGAAGCACAAGACACCTCGTGGCTGCACGCAGACCCTTGGCGCGTGCTGCGCATCCAGGCAGAATTCGTCGACGGCATCGAAGCGCTTGCCGAGCTTGGCTCCGCAGTTGCCATCTTCGGCTCCGCACGCACCCCTGAAGAAGACCGCTACTACCAGGCCGCCCGCCTGGCCGGCGGCATGATTGCCCGCAGGAACATCGCCGTCATAACCGGCGGCGGGCCTGGCATCATGGAGGCGGCGAACCGCGGCGCCTCGGAATCGGACGGGAAATCGGTGGGCCTTTCCATCGAGCTGCCCCACGAGCAGAAACTCAACGACTGGGTGAGCCTCGGCATGACCTTCCGCTACTTCTTCGTGCGCAAAACCATGTTCGTGAAGTACTCGTCCGGCGCGATCTTCTTCCCCGGCGGCTTCGGCACCCTCGACGAGATGACCGAACTGCTCACCCTGGTGCAGACCCACAAAACCGCGAACATCCCCACCGTCCTGTTCGGCACCGAGTACTGGAGCGGCATGATGGACTGGGTAGAGGAAAAGCTCGTGGGCCAGGGAATGATCGACGAGCTGGACACCGAGCTCGTGGTGGTCACCGACGACCTGGACGAAGCGGTCCGTGTTGCCACGAAGAACATCCGGAAGCAGGCTTAACGGCACCCACTCAAGCCCTAAAGCAAACCGAGGGGCAGCCCATCCAGGCTGCCCCTCAGCGAATACGGTCAACCTCTTGCCAGCAAGCCAACCGACTGTTCGTTAACCCAAATCCTGGATATGCTTGCGTGGCACACCGTCGAACTCGGGCGCAGGAATCATATGCGGTTCGGTGCCCCTGTCGAAGTAGATGCACTCGCCCTTCTCCTTGAACGACCCCCAGGTGGGAAGCGGAGTACCGTCGGCTGCAGCACCGTTCGGGTTCCCGGTCTTGATGAAATTCGCCCAATAGGAGTTCATCGCGTTGGAAAGATCCAGGTCAACCCCGGAATAGGGCCTATACGAGCGAAGCAGGGTCTGGAACACGTACATCTGCTCTGCGCTGTGCCACGCCCCGGCATTCGGCTCGCCCGGAGGGGTGGCGGCGAAGTGGTACATGAAGGCGTCCGACTCGCAGGCATCCGCCATCTTCTCGCACAGCGCCAACGTGCCCGAATAGAAGCCGTCGCGCATGCCGTGAACATCGGGGTTGTCCACGAACGACTGATCCTCATTGGCATTGCTCCCGATCAAAACCGGCACATCGGCAAACGCAGCCTTGCGCCATACCTCGGCAACGTCTTCAGGCAGAACGTCATCGCCGTGAACCGGCTGGGTCGGCAACGGGGCGGGAGGGTTCGCAGCCATGTAGTCGCCCCATTTGCCCCAAAGCTCGTCTATATCCATAGAGCGCAACCCGCCCAGGTCAACGCCAAGCGAATCGACGAACTCATTGCAGTACTGGGTAGCGAATTCCTCCTGCGTCATGCAGGGAACCGGGCCGCCCGCCGAGTCCATGATGGCCCCGACGAATTTCCCCTTGGCCAAAGGCGAGCACATCAGATCGTACACGCTCATCGATCCAGCAGACTGACCCATGATGGTTATATGATCCGGGTCGCCGCCGAAGGCGGCAATGTTGTCGTGCACCCAATCAAGGGCGGCAATCTGGTCTTTGAGACCGTAGTTGCCCGATTTTCCACTGGCCGCCTCTTCGTCAAGGGCCTTGCAGGTAAGGAAGCCCAGAGGACCGATGCGGTAGTTGAAGGAAACGAAGACGATCCCCTTCTTCGCGAATGCCAAGCCATCGGTTTCGAGCTTGTTCGCGTAACCTCCCACGAAACTGCCACCGTAGATCCACAGCACCACTGGCAATTTTTCATCGGGCGCCTCTGCGGGAGTGATGACGTTCAGGTAAAGGCAGTCCTCGCTCATCGGATAATCGATGGGATAGAACTCCCTTTTGTAGAACCCGGTCGACCTCATCTGCATCGGGATGGGGCCGTACTCGTATGCCAGCAGCTCCCCTTCCCAGCTTTCCGGCTTCTCGGGTGCGCGCCAGCGCAAATCGCCCACGGGGGGCTTGGCGTACGGGATCCCCTTGAAAATGGTCGATGCCTGGTACTCGCTGGGCTGCCCCACAACAACGCCAGTCTCAGTGGCTGCTTTCAATAGAGCCATGTTGTCTCCTCTCCTCGATCGAAGCACGAGCCGAGCTCTGCTTCTAAACCTGAAGTCTAGAGAGGGGAAACGGTCCCAGTCCAATACCATTTAGTCGGAAACCTGATACCTCAAAAGTATCATTCGGTTCTTATAACCGCTATTGGATTACTCAAACGCCTTATTCACCTGCCTATTCTTTGAACTTTGCCGTCATTCAAATAAATCGCTTTGTCATGCTTTAAGGCCACGATTACGTTTTAGGTATCGTTTTAACCCTTTTTGGAATTGGACACCGCCCTACCGCGAATCGATAATCGCAGCAAGGGCAAGTGCTTCCGAGTCTCCGAAACCACTTGCCGAAGGGGCGCCGTGGGGACGGCGTAAAAGGGAGTTCTAGAGAAAGGAGACGCTGTGGCTACAGAAAAGCTAGAGGCGAAGGGGATCTCTTCCTACTTGCCTATCGTTATCGCAACGACAGTGTTCGCATTCATACCCGTTGCCATGCAGGCATCATGCATGGGCATCTTCTTCCCATCGATGGTAGAGGATTATGGAGTTCAAACCTCAAATATCACCATCTACATGACGTTCGGCGGCCTGATCCTGGCCGTGGGCATGCCGTTCTTGGGCAAACTGCTGGCCAAGCACGACATCAGGCTCATCATCTCCATACAGATCAGCATCGTTGCCCTCTGCTTCCTGTCGCTGGCATTCTCCGGATCCATCTACCAGGTTGTGGCATCCGGTGCCATCCTTATGGCGGCAAGCGTTTCCGTGCTCGGCCTTTCCAACCCGACGCTGATCAACCGCTGGTTCAAAGATCGCGCAGGCTTCGTGATCGGCCTTGTTGCCGCATTCACCGGCATCGGCGGCGTTGTGTTCATCCAGGTAGGCAGGGCCATCATGGCTGCCACCGATTATCGAACCGCATTCATCGCATACGCCATCATCATCCTGGTCGTCTGCCTGCCGTTCTCCCTCTTCGTCATCCGCAACAAGCCCTCCGACAAGGGCATGCTTCCCTACGTTTCCCAGAAGGCAACGGCCAAAGAGGGCGCAGCTCAGGCAGCCGTGAGCAAGAACTGGTCCGTTGACGTGAAGGCAGCCGTCAAGAGCCCCGCATTCTGGCTGGTTGGCATCTGCGGCGCCGTCGCCAACATGGTGGTTGTGATCGCCCAGTTCTTCCCGACCTACGTGAACAGCCTTGAAACCGCCGGCGTAGCGGTGATCATCTCGGGTGCAACGCTTGCCACCATCGTTTCCGCTGGCCAGGCAGTATGCAAGCTGCTGGTTGGCGCAACGTCCGACCTCAACCCGACCGCTGTTATCCTGGGCTCTTGCGCACTCGGCGTTGTCGGCATCCTGGCAATCGCCTACGGCCCCACCACCCTGCTTATGCCTTGCGGCGGCGCGGTGTTCGGCTTCTACTACGCTTCCGTTGCGGTTATCATGCCCATCCTGGCAGGCGCGGTGTTCGGTACGGGCGAGAACTACTCCATCGTCTACGGCCGCTGCAACACCATCATCAACCTCTGCGCTGTTCCCGCAGGCTTCATGTGGCCCATCATCGCCGAGACCTTCGGCGGCTACGTTGCAGCCTTCTGGGTGGCAATCGTGATGATCATCGCCTTCGGCATCATGGCTTTCCTCGCCATCAAGCTCGGCAAGTCCATCCCCCGTGCAGCCGACACCGATTCGGCTGTAGCCCATCAGGCTCAAGCTGAAGCTTAATAACCTAAGCTCATCTTGATATTCTAAGCACCATCGGCGCACCCTACTCGCCGATGGTGCTTAGTTGATATGGGGAGGGGAAATGGAACTATACCAACTTAAATACCTGCAGGAAATCGCCCGCACCGGAAGCCTGCGCGAAGCCGCAAAGCAGCTCCACATAACCCAACCGCCTTTGTCCCGCTGCGTGAAAGCGCTCGAGGAAGAGCTGGGCGCGCCCCTTTTCGACCATGTGGGGCGCAATATCGTCCTGAACGATGTAGGCAAAGTGGTGCTGCTCGGAGCCAACGCCACCCTCCAATCGGCAGAGGCAATCAAGCAGTCCGTCGATGAGTACATCCGAAGCCGTGAGCAAACCATCAACCTGTACGCCCCGGTTCCCCTGGGCAACGACATGCGCGTCCTCTACGAGTTCAAGCAACGGCACCCGAACATCCGGCTAAGGGTTGGCGTCGCCCCTGCAGATACCCTGAAGTACGAGATCCCCGATCTCATCTTCTTCGCAAGCCCCCTCGACCATAGGGAAAAGCCCAACTACCTTTTCCTGGGTGACGAGGACATCGTCTTGGCGGTTTCACCGCACTCGCCCTATGCAGACCGCGAGTCCATTGCGCTTAGTGAGCTTGCCGGCGAAGACTTCATCGCCAACGTGCCCAACGCCTACACCACTATGGTTTCCAGCATGTTCTCCGAGGTTGGGTTCGAGCCCCATGTGGTGATGGAGAACCAATCCTACCAACAGATCATGGACGCAGTTGACCTGGGGTTCGGCGTCGCGCTCGTGCCCGAGGTAACGTGGCTTACCGAACGCAGCAATGCGGTCCTTATCCCGCTTTCCGATGTGCACCGCTTGCGGCATCTGTACCTGAAATGGCCCGAAGGGTCGGTTCTCTCCGGCGCCGTCGAGCTGATGCGCGACTACCTTGTAGAGCACTTCCGCAAGGCAGCAAAACAGCCCGATTCCGAAGAGGAGCCGCCCGCCGGCGAGTAAATGCGGGATAATCGGGGCCGGTACCGGTTTGGTGCCGGCCGTTTTGTTTTCCATTGGAGCCGCCATGACCGTCGAACTCGTCGATTGCCACACCCATACCGTTTTCAGCGACGGAAAGAGCACGTTTTGCGAGAACCTTCGCGCCGCGGCCGAGCGCGGCATCACGACGATTGCCTGCACCGATCACTGGGGGCGCCCCGATTTCGTCGACTGCTCCATAGAGGAATCGCGCTTGGGGGAATACGCCCAGGCCATCGCCGAGATTCGCCGGGAGTTCCCGGAGATCGAGGTGATCCATGGGCTCGAAGCCGACTGGTACGCCGGCTGCGCGGCCGATCTGGCCGAAACGCGCGGCGACGCCACGTTCCTGCTTGGCTCCATCCACTACCTGCAGGAAAAGGCACTCGACTGGGAAGAGGACATGCGCATCTGGAACGAGCTGGGCGCCGATGACTTATGGAAGCTCTACGCCGACGAATGGTGCAAGGCGGCTACCAGCGGCCTGTTCGATTCCATGGCCCACCCCGACCTGCCGCGCCTGTTCTGGCTTTCGGGCTACGAGCCCACCATCGGCTTGGACCCGCTGTTCGATGCCATGGCCCAGGCCGCACGCGAGGGCAACGTGCACGTGGAGATAAACACCGCCGGCCTGGCCAAGGACTTCGCCGACTTCTACCCGCAGGAAGCGCTGCTTTCCCGTTTCCATGCCGCCGGCGTTCCGCTCACCGTAGGCTCCGACGCCCACCACTGCAGCCGCATCGGCGAGAACATCCGCGAAGCCTACCGCTACGCCCTGCGCATCGGCTACACCAACATCGACTGCCCCACCGCAACCGGGGATTGGCGCACCATCGACATCTCGCAGGCATAGTTAGCAGCCCTCTTCAGCCGCTCGCTTACCGCCGCACAGCGGCTCGCGAGGAAGGGCAGCCCGGGAAACGCGCGCCCAAACGGCTCCCGGCCAACAACCAGCAGCCACCAAACCGCTCGGCGACCAAACCAGCCAGCAGCCCTATGCGCTCAGGTCCTCGATTTCCGCAAGATTGCCGAACGCGCGGATATAGATGCGCATCGCGCGCTTCAGCTCCGCTTCCGCAATGCCCTCGTTGGCAGCGTGCATGCCGCCCACCCATTCGGGAACGGGAAACGCGCCTTCCTCGGCCGGGCCGAAGCTCACCGCATTGGGGAACTCGCGCGCATAGGTGCCGCCACCCATGGTGAACGGCTCCACCTTGTTGCCGGTCTCGGTGCAGTACGCGTCCATAAGCGCCTGCACGGTAGCGGTTTTCGGGTTCACCACGAACGGCGGGCGGTTCGCCGTTATCTCCACCGAAGCGCCTGCGCCCTTGGCAAGGCCGCAGAGCGCCCGCTCCAGCTCTTCGCCGGTGATGGCGGCAGGGAATCGGATGTCGTCGGTTGCAACATAGCGTCCCTCCGCCTTGCGCATGATGCCGACAACGCTGGTAAGGTCCTGGAAGTCGTCGTCCCGGCACGCAACCCCGGCAAACGACCCGTCGGTCGATTCCGCCATATTGGCGATGAACCCGAACCAGGCCACTTCCTCCGGTGAGCAAATGCCCGCACCAACCAAGTAGCGGCACAGCACACCGATGGCGTTCACCGTTCCCTTTGGCAGCGAGGCGTGTCCGGCAACGCCGGTTGCCGTGACCAGCGTCCCCTCCCCGCAGGGCTCCAGCGCAATGCGCTCAGCCGCAGGCAGCTTCTCGGCCGAGACCGAGACCACCGCGCGCGCCACGCCCGAAACCGCATTGGGCGCCGTGCCCGCTTCGAGCGAGGAAACCGCGCCATCGATCACAGCAGAGGTGAACCGTGCTCCGAACTGGCCCTTCTCGCCATAGCACAGCGGGAAATCCGCATCGGGGGTGAACAGGAAGTCGGGGGCAGCGTGCTTTCCCAGGTAGTACGGCACATCGCCCATACCCGTTTCCTCGTTGCAGCCGAAGATGAAGCGCACGCTATGGCGCAGGTTCGCGCCGCGGTCCAGCCAGAACCTCAGGCCGTACAGGGCCGTAAGCAGCGGCGCCTTGTCGTCGGACGAGCCGCGCCCGATAAGGACACCGCCCTTGCGCGTGAGCGCGAACGGCTCGAAGTCCCAGCCCTCGCCCGCCGGCACCACGTCCACATGGCCGATAACGCCCAGCTGCTGGCCGCTTTCGCCCGGCAGGTCGGCGTAGCCGGCATAGCCGTCGCAGTCGCCCGCCTGCAAGCCCATGCGGCCGGCGATGGCAAGCGCCGCATCCAACGCCGCACGCGGTCCCGGCCCGAACGGAGCACCTGGGGCGGCGTGGCCCTTGTCCTCGGAGCTGTCGATCCTTATCAGCGCCTCGGCATCGGCCAAGAACGCATCCCAGTTCGCCTCGATGAACGCATCGATCTCTTCGCTTGCAGCCTGCATGGGCGCCGCCTTCCGTTAGGTTTTGCGGCCACGCAGGCCGCGCTTCTTTCGCAAGGAAGCGTAGCACGCCCCGCCGGTAGCCGGGCATTCGTTTTCGCGCACGCAACACGCAGCGGGCAGGAGCGGCCGCGCTGCAACGGCAGAGCCCGCTAGAACCGGAAGTCGTTGCC
>CAVAFY010000015.1:8141-9653 GCA_963588035.1 Alloprevotella sp.
TCGAGCGTGCGCTGGTCGGAAACGTCGAACTGCTCGGTGTCGTGCGGGCGCAGCTCCTCGACGTAGCCGCCCACCGAAGTGCGCGACCCACCCGAAATCTGGCTCACCCCGTACTGCAGCGCATGGGCGCGCACCGCCTCCCCTTCGCGCGTGGAGATGATCATCCCCGTGTAGGGAACGGAGATGCGGATAAGCGCGATTATCTTCTCGAACACCTCGTCGGGGATCCCGTTGTCGAACACGTCCGGGTCGATGTCCACCGCGGGCTTCACGCGCGGAACGCTGATGGTGTGCGGCCCCACGCCGTGCACGGCCTCCAGGTGCTCGGCGTGCATGATGAGCCCCGCGAACTCGTAGCGGTAGCCCTGCAGGCCGAAGAGCACACCCAGCCCCACGTCGTCGATGCCGCCCTCCATGGCGCGGTCCATGGCCTCGGTGTGCCAGTTGTAGTCGCGCTTGGGGCCGGTGGGATGAAGCTCCTGATAGCCCTTCTTGTTGTACGTTTCCTGGAACAGGATGTAGGTACCGATCTCGGCCTGCTTCAGCATGCGGTACTCGTCCACCGTGGTGGCGGCGATGTTCACGTTCACGCGGCGGATGGCACCGTTTTTGTGCTTGATGGAGTAGATGGTCTCCATGCTTTCCAGGATGTACTCGATGGGGTTGCGCTTGGGGTCTTCGCCGGCCTCGATGGCTAGGCGCTTGTGGCCCATATCCTGCAGGGCGATCACCTCGGCGCGGATCTCCTCCTGCGAGAGCTTCTTGCGCGGGATGGTGCGGTTCTTGGCATGGTACGGGCAGTACAGGCACCCGTTCACGCAGTAGTTCGAAAGGTACAGGGGCGCGAACAGCACGATGCGGTTGCCGTAATAGGCCAGCTTGATCTGGCGCGCCAGCTCGCGGATCTCGCGGTTTACCTGCGGGTCCTCGCACGCCAGCAGCACCGATGCCTCGCGATGGGTGATAACCGCGCAGTGGTCCTTTGAAGGATGCAGGTTCGTGCGCGCCTTCCGAAGGATCGCGCGGCACAGCTCAAGATCGTCCTTATGGGCATCGGCGTACGCCAGCGTCTCCAGTATCTCCGCGTCGTTGATGAACTCATCTGCGCAAAGCGATTTCGGGTCGTATCGATAATCCGTCATGGGCTCTTCTTCCAAAAATGTCCTTCCTGAAGAAGGTACCGCTAAATAAGGTTGCGCGCCCAGAAGAATCCTTTGCCCGCCCGCAAACGGCAGCACCCCCTTCGGCAAATCGAAACAATACAATGGGATCATCTGAGGAAACGAAGCACTGCACCACAACAGCCGCAAACCAGGCGAACCAGAGGAGGGCAACATGAGCCCAGCAGAGAACACCGCCGGCAACCGCCCCCAAACCAGCAATACCAGCGAGCCGAGCGCCAAGCCAGCCGCAACCCTGCAGGAAAGCGGCCCGGCCCTCATGCGCACGCCGAAGGGGATGCGCCTGGGGATAGGCCTGTTCGGCAGGCGCAACGTGGGCAAGTCCAGCGTG
>CAVAFY010000015.1:10085-14661 GCA_963588035.1 Alloprevotella sp.
GACCTTCGCCAGGCGCTGCTCGACAACGCGCCCGCGGAATTCATCGACGACCCGAAGATCGTGGGCGACCTCGTGCCAACCGGATCGACCGTGGTGCTGGTGATCCCCATCGACAAGGAGGCGCCGAAGGGCCGTATCATCCTGCCGCAGGTGCAGGCCATCCGCGACCTGCTGGATTCCCGCTGCCTGGCGCTCTGCGTTACCGAGAAGGACCTGCCGCAGGCGCTTGCCGCGCTGAAGGAGCCGCCCGCGCTGGTGGTAACCGACTCGCAGGCATTCGGCGAGGTTGCCCGGATGGTCCCGGAAAGCGTGCCCCTTACCGGCTTCTCCGTCGCCTTCGCGCGCCTGAAGGGCGACCTCCCCACGCAGGCGCTGGGCACCCTGGCGATCGAGCGCCTTACCGAAAGCTCGCGCGTGCTCATCGCCGAGGCCTGCACGCACCACCCCATCGAAGAGGACATCGGCACGGTGAAGATCCCCCGCCTGCTGCGCAAGCGGGTCGGCGAGGGCCTGCGCATCGACAACGTACGCGGAGTCGATTTCCCCGAGGACCTTTCCGCCTACGACCTGGTAATCCACTGCGGCGGATGCACCTTCAACCGCCGTGCCGTGCTCAGCCGCATCCAAGCCTGCGTGCATGCCGGCATGCCCGTTTCCAACTACGGCCTTGCCCTTGCCTACCTGAACGGCGTGTTCGACCGCTCCATCAAGGCGTTCCCCGGCATGGAGGGCTTCCTTGCCCAGCACTGCCGTTGATCGAGTTGGGGGAACCGCTCGGCCCACCCGTTGATATACTGATTACCGCATATGCGCACGGACGAAGCAGCCGGCCACGGCAACGCGAACCGGGCACGCCCGCAAGGGCAATGCGGCAAGAGCCCAGCCGCAGCCAGTCGCAGCCGTTCCGGCAACAAGTGCGCCCAGAAGAGGAAGGATCCGCGCATGGTAACCCTTAGCATCGACGGCAAGACCATCACCGTCCCCGAGCACACCAGCATCCTGAATGCTGCCTACCTGGCCGGTTCGAAGGTCCCCACGCTGTGCTACCTGAAGGACCTCAACGAGATAGGCTCGTGCCGCATCTGCGTGGTGGAGGTCGAAGGGGCAGACAAGCTGGTCGCCTCCTGCAACAACGAGGTTGCCGAGGGCATGGTGGTCACCACCAACAGCCCCCGCGTCATCGCATCGCGCCGGGAAACCATGGCGCTCATCCTCTCGCACCACCGCACGCGCTGCACTTCCTGCGTGCGCAACGGCAACTGCCTTCTGCAGAACAACGCCATGGCGTTGAACATGACCGACAGCCCCTACCCGCTCGAGTACGACCATAGCGAAAGCCCCACCGACTTCCCCTTGGTGCGCGACGCCAGCAAGTGCATCAACTGCATGCGTTGCGTGAGCGTGTGCTCCAAGGTACAGAACCTGAATGTGTGGGAGGCCACCCGCACCGGCGCGAAAGTGCACGTGGGCGCCGCCGGCTGCAAGGACGTTTCCGAGGCCGCCTGCGCGCTGTGCGGCCAATGCGTGACGCACTGCCCCTGCGGCGCGCTTTCCGCACGCGACGACACGCGCACGGTTTCCAGCCTCATCGCCGACCCCGAGCGCATCGTCATCGCGCAGATCGCCCCCTCCATCCGCACCGCCTGGGCAGAGTCGCTGGGCCTTTCCCGCGAAGAGGCAACGGTCGGCCGCATGGTTGCCGCCGTGCGCTCGCTGGGCTTCGACTACGTCTTCGACACGGACTTCGCCGCCGACATGACCATCATGGAGGAAGGCACCGAGCTGCTGCACCACCTGAAGGAGCAGCCCGGCCAGCCCATGTTCACCTCGTGCTGCCCCGGCTGGGTGCGCTTCCTGAAGGCGCGCCACCCGAAGCTGGTGGGCAACCTTTCCACCACGAAGTCGCCCCAGCAGATCTTCGGCGCCATCGCCAAGAACTACTGGGCCGAGCTGCTCGAGGTCGACCCAAGCAAGATCGCCGTGGTCTCCATCATGCCCTGCGTGGCGAAGAAGGCCGAATGCGCCTACGACGACATGGACACCACCGGAACCGGCCCCGATGTGGATGCGGTGCTCACCACGCGCGAGCTTGGCCGTATGCTGGCAAGCAGCATGGTGAACGTGAAGGACCTGGCAGAAGAGGAATTCGACATGCCCTTGGGCGATGCCACGGGCGCCGGCCACATCTTCGGCGCCACCGGCGGCGTCATGGAGGCCGCGCTGCGCAGCGCCTACTTCCTGGTAACGGGCAAGAACCCCGACCCCGATGCCTTCAGCGCCGTGCGCGGCCGCGAGGGCTGGCGCGAGGTATCGTTCGACCTTGCCGGCAACGAGCTGCGCATCGGCATCGTCAGCGGCCTGGAGAACGCCCACAAGCTGTGCTCGGCCATCGAGGAAGGCCGCGTGCAGTACGACTTCGTGGAAGTGATGGCCTGCCCCGGCGGTTGCGTCGGCGGCGGCGGCCAGCCCATCCACGAGGGCCGCGAATGCGCCTACGAGCGCGAGCTGGTGCTGCGCGACATCGACACCAACTCCAAGCTGCGCTTCAGCCACGAGAACCCCTCGGTGGCCGAATGCTACGAGAAGTTCCTAGGCGCCCCCAACAGCGAGAAAGCAGAGCAGCTGCTGCATTCCGACCATTTCGCCTGGGGAATGCCCGCCGCACGGTAAGCGTGCCCCAACAATCAGCCTGAGCCCAACCGGGTCCCGCCAAGCAGAAGGCAGGACCCGGTTGTTGTTTTCGGGCGCAGAGGGAATAGGGCGCCATCCACGGGAGCGACCCACGATGCGGCCCAACGGCAAGAGCAGCCCACGGGGCGGCCCGATTGGGACATGAGCCGGCCCACTCGCAGAGATCCCGCGAAGCCGCGCATTCCCAACCGGGCTCCGCATGCCTTGCCGTACAATGGCAGCGTCCATCCGCTCCATCTCGCCACCCGCGGCAAAAGAAAGGTGCTCCCGTGCTCGACCAGTTCTCACGTACCCGATTGGTATTCGGCAACGAAGGCGTGGAAACCCTCAACGGCGCGCGCGTCATCGTGTTCGGCTGCGGCGGCGTGGGCGGCTACGTGTGCGAATCGCTGGTGCGCAGCGGCCTGGGCGCCATCGACATCGTCGACGACGACAAGGTGTGCCTTACCAACATAAACCGCCAGGTAATCGCCACGTGGAAGACCATTGGCATGGACAAGGTGGACGCCATGGAGCAGCGCCTGCTGGACATCAACCCCGACTGCAAGATAACCAAGCACAAGTGCTTCTACCTGCCCGACACCGCCGGCGAATTCGACTTCTCCCAGTACGATTACGTGGTGGACTGCGTGGACACCGTCACCGCGAAGCTGAACCTGGTAACCCAGGCCAAAGCCGCCGGCACCCCCATCATCAGCGCCATGGGCGCCGGCAACAAGACCGACCCCACCGCAATCCGCATCGCCGACATCTACGACACCGAGATCTGCCGCCTGGCGCGCATCATCCGCAAGGAGCTGCGCAAACGCGGGGTGAAGAGCCTGAAGGTGGCATTCTCCCCCGAACCTGCCGTCAAGCTGGAGGAAGACGGCAAGGCCGGCTGCGCTGCCGGTTGCGTGTGCCCGCCCGGCAGCGAGCGGACCTGCCTGCAGCGCCGCAGCGTTCCCGGCAGCAACGCCTTCGTCCCCGCCGCGATGGGGCTTGCCATCGGCTCTGCCGTCGCACGCGACCTGATGGGTTCCTAGCTGTCCATTCCGCTGCCCACCCGGCAACTTCAAGCCGCGTAGTATGCGAACCATCAGTTGACCAACAACAAGGAGGTTCGCCATGTACACGCCAAGCCGTCACGTTGCCACATTCTTCATCGCCGGGTTCCAGCATCACGATGAGGCGTTGGTGCTCGAAGACCTTAAAGCAGGCACTCAACTTGCCCTCGTTCCCGAGCGCGACAACCCACACGACCCCGAAGCCGTCGCCCTCTACTACCGGGATGTCATGGTCGGCTACATCCCCCAATCGGACAACCAGCTTCTTTCCCTGCTGCCCTATTTCGGGCACAGCAACGTGTTCGAATGCCGCATCCTGCAGGTGAACAAGGAAGCCGAGCCCTGGAAGCAGGTGCGCATCGGCATCTACATCACCGACAGGCGCGACTACTAAGCAGGTACGCAGGCAACGGAAGGAGGCCGGCCATGGGCATCATCGATCCAGAGGAATACGCAGGCAAGATGCAGGAAAAGGACTTCGACATCCTTATCAGCGCGAAGGATTTCCTTTTCGACGACCTGCATTTCCTTGAATGGGACATCCGCGAGCAAGAGAAAAGCGGCAGCGAGGTGGAAGGCATATCGGGCATCGAGTACGCCAACAAACTGGAATGCCTGTCCAAGCTCGCCGCGCTCATGTCGAAACGCGTTGACGAGTTCGTCAACCAATGCGGTAAGGAGGCAGCCTGATGAGCACCGCCGTCAACGCCTATTCTTCTACTGCATACGACTCCGTGATCCGCTGGAGGTACGTCAAGTACGACTTCCGCAGGGAACTGGGCTGCTCGATTATCACGCTTGAGCCCAAGGTGGCAAGCCAGCCGAAGAACGTCGGCGAA
>CAVAFY010000015.1:15087-35262 GCA_963588035.1 Alloprevotella sp.
TGGATGGCGTCGACGTTGTAGTACACCGATTCGTTGGCCGACTTGATGCGCCCCTCAACGTGCAGGTGCTTCTTCAGGTTCTCGGCCATGTACTTGCTGCCCAGCTTCGACACGGCCTTCACCAGGGAAGATGACTTGCGCTCGGTAAGGAAGCGGGAGCTCTGCACGGCGTCGGCCAGAAGCAACAGCTCCCCTTCCTGGAACTCGCGCGATGCCAGGCCGTACTCGTCGGGCGCACGGTGGTACTTCTGGATGTCGTAGCCGAACAGGCGCAGGCAGTCCAAGTCGTTGTACAGGGTTTTCCGCTCCACCTTGACCCCGCGCTCCGCCAACCGTTCTATAAGCTGCGGGCACGTGAGGCCATGGTCGTCGTCCGTTTCCGTTTCCAAGATCTGGGCCAAGTACAGAAGCTTGAGCTTTTGGTGTTCCGCCGCCATGGCAACTCCTTACCTGGGAGGTTTCTTGGACACCATGATACGCCGCTAAAGGCGCCGGTGGGCAACAAAGCAGCCAGAGGGGCGGGCGGCCGCCGCTATTGCTTCACCGGGAACCTCTTAAGCCAGCGCACTGCGACGAGCAGGCAGAAAACGATGGAAACCACACCCAGGATGCCGCCGGCATAGAACACGTTGGCGATGCCCGCGGTGTTCACCACCTGGCCTCCCAAAAAAGCACCGAAGCCGATGCCGAAGTTGAAGATGCCCGAGAAGAAGGCCATGGCCACGGTTTCCTCTTCATCGGCGGAAACGTTGATGATCTCGGCCTGGTACACCACGCTCACCGAAGCCGCGCAGATGCCCCACAGCACCACATCGGCGAACACCGCGCCAACACCCAGGCCAACCGCTGCGTGCATGAGCAGCAACGCCACCGGAACGCCGATGGTGATAATACGGAAGAACGGGAAGCGGAAGCGCGGGTACAGCTTCGAGCAGGCCAGGCTGCCCACGATGCTCGCAACGCCGAACACCGAAAGAACGATGGTGACCATGCCACTTTCTATGCCGCCCACCTGCAACAGGAAGGGCTCGATATAGCTGTAGCCCGTGTAGTAGCCCCAGGCGTAGAGCGCCGTAAGGATGAACAGGGCAACCAGGCCCTTGTTCTGGAACAGCCCAGGCAGCTGGGCCACGTTGAACGGCTCGGCACCGGGAACCCAGGGCATGGTTATCAGCAGGTACACCAAAAGCAACGCGCTCAGCACGGCAACGATGGCGAAGGTCATGCGCCAGCCAACGGCCAGGCCGATGGCGCGCCCCAGCGGAAGGCCGATGATGCCGGCAATGGCCGTGCCTGTTTCCACCAGGCTCAACGCCAAGGAACGCTTATCCGAGGTGACCAAGCGCACAGCAATGGAGGCCGCGATGGCCCAGAACACCGAATGGGCGCAGGCCACCACCAAACGCGATGCCATCAGCATCCAATAGCTGCTGGAAAGCGCGGTAAGCACCTGACCCAGCAAGAACACCGCCAGCACAACGATGAGGAGCCGGCGGAAATCAAGCCGCGTGGCAACGATCATCAGCGGCACCGAAAGGATCATCACCGCCCAGGCATACACCGAGACGAGCATGCCCGTGGTTGCCTCGTCGGTGCCGAAGGAGGCGCCGATGTCGGTGAGCAGGCCGACGGGCATGAACTCGGACGAGTTGAAAACGAACGCGGCGACGGCTACGCCGGCCAAAGCCAGCCACTGCCTTCTGCCCATTTCGGTTTCCATGCGTGCCCCCTTCGAGCTATGCCCATCGCAAAACGTGGCTATCCTAGCGCACGCAGCGCAGCAAAGCAGCAACACGCAACCCGTTAGGGCAGCAGATCCATAACTCCCCAGCTGTAGAGGATCCTACTCCGCGGACCCCGAGCCCGTGCCTTCCTTCAACGCGGCGAAGCGGGCCTGCATGGTGGGGTTCTTGCGCGTGAGCTTCTTGATGGAGAGGTCCTGCGCCTTATCGTTCGCCAGGCGCAGCTGATTCTCGCTTCCCAACAGGGCCTTCTTCGTCTTCTCCAAGTGGTCGATGGTCTTGTCTATCTCGGCGATGGCGGTCTGGAACTTCTCGCTGGCAATGCGGTAGTTGCGGCCGAACCTGTCCTTGAAGTCCTCCATCGAGGCCTCGAAGTTGGTGATATCGATGTTCTGGTTGCGCACCTCGGCAAGCTCGGTCTTGTACTTCAGGGCGCCCAATGCGGCGTTTCGCAGGATGGAGATGATGGGGATGAAGAACTGCGGGCGGATGACGTACATCTTCTCGAAGCGGTAGCCCACATCCACGATGCCCTCGTTGTACAGCTCGCTGTCGGGCTCGAGCATGGTGCACAGCACGGCGTACTCGCACTTCTTCTTCGTGCGGTCGGAATCCAGCTTGGCGAAGAAGTCCTCGTTCTTGTGCTTGGTGCGCGTCTCGTCGTTCTCGTTCTTCATCTCGAACATGATGGAGACGATCTCCTCGCCCGTTTCCGGGTCGCACTCGCGGAAGACGAAGTCGCCCTTGGTGCCGTCGGCAACGTCGTTGTCCTTCTCGAAGTAGGCGTTCGGGAACGCCGTGGCGCGGATCTTGTTGAACTCGGTTTCGCAATGGCGCTCAAGCGATTCGCCCACCATCTTCGTGGAAAGGCGGGCCTTCATGTCCTTCACGCGGGCGATTTCCTCGTCCTTGTACTTGATAAGCTCGTCTTTGGCGGCAAGCTCGTTCGTCATCTTCTCGCGCAGGGCGGCTTGGGCCTGGGCGGCCTGGGCTTCCTGCAGCTTCACCTGGGCGGCAAGCTCATCGCGCTGGCGCTCCGCTTCCGCGCGCGCCTCGGAAACCGCCAGCTGCTTCTGGGCTGCGAACTGCGCTTCCTGCGATTCCAGCTGCTGCTTCTGCGCGGCGATGGTCTGCTGCAGCGCCGTCGATTCCTCGGCCGCCTTGCGCGCAGCATCCGCCCGCTCCACGGATAACTTCTGGGAGTACTCCTGCGCCTGCGATTCTATCTGCTGCTTGAAGGCGGTTTCCTGCGAGGCCACCTGCTGCTCCAGCGCGGCGATCTTAGCATCGCGCTGGGCGGTGGCGTCGGCAAGCTCCCTCTGATGCTGGGCGGCAGACACCCGGCTGTCCGACTCGCGCTCGGCCGTGAGCTGCTGAAGCTGGTTCTGCAGCTCGGCGATCTTGGCCTGCAGCTGGGACGACTGCCCCTGGGCTTCCTGCTGCGCCTTGCTCACCGCAAGCTCCACGTCAGCCTTCGCCTGGGACTTCAGCAGCCCTTCGCGCTCGGCCAACTCCTTGTTGAACTCCGCCGTGCGCACCTGGCGCAGGATATCGGCAAAGCCGCGCTCGTCCACCTGGAAAACCTCACCGCAATGAGGGCATTTGATCTCGTTCATTCCAGCTCCTTCGTTCGCTATCCCCTCGATTCTAGCAAGCCGGCCAGCCGCAGCAGTACCGTGCAATGGACAGCAGCGCGGCATTTCGCCGCAAACGGGCCGAAACCGCCGGTACCGTCCAACGAAAGAAACGCTACGTTCCCCCAAGAAACGGGAAGACGGGGCAGGAACCGTCATACTTAAATGGTTGAGCGCCCGCCCAAACGTTCCCGCGCGAACGCCGCAACGGGCGCATTCACCGAGCAAACCGAGCAGAAAGCGATGGCACCATGAGCGATACCATGCAGCTCGTTCTCGTTCGCCACGGCGAGAGCGAATGGAACAAGTTGAACCTCTTCACCGGTTGGATGGACGTGGACCTTTCCGACACGGGCCGCAAGGAGGCAACCGAGGGCGGCCGCGCCCTGGCAGAAGCCGGCTTCGACTTCGACGTGTGCTACACCTCGTACCTGAAGCGCGCCATCCACACCCTGAACCACATCCTGGGTGCAATGGACCGCGAATGGCTGCCCGTGAACAAGACCTGGCGCCTGAACGAGCGCCACTACGGCGCCCTGCAGGGTCTGAACAAGGCAGAGACCGCCGCCAAGTACGGCGAAGACCAGGTTAAGATCTGGCGCCGCAGCTTCGACGTGCGTCCGCCCGCACTGGAGGAAGATGACGAGCGCAATCCGCGCCTGCTGGCCCCCTACCGCAACGCCCCTGCCGAAGAGATGCCCCTGGCCGAGTGCCTGAAGGACACCATCGCCCGCGCATGGCCCTACTTCACCGAGGAAATCGAGCCCCAGATGCGCGCCGGAAAGCGTGTGCTCATCGTGGCGCACGGCAACTCCCTGCGCGCACTGGTGAAGCAGTTCGACAAGCTCTCCGACGACGAGATCGTGGGCGTGAACATCCCCACGGGCGTGCCGCTGGTATACACCTTCGACAAGGACTTCAACGTCTTGGACAAGAAATACGTCGGCGACGAGGCAACCATCAACGCCAAGATCAACGCCGTGGCGAACCAGGGCAAGGCGAAATAGCGAAAGCCCCGCTTCGCAGCAAAGCCCCTACCAAGACGATGGCCAGCGGAAACAGATCCGCTGGCCATCTTTGTCTATCCGCTCAAAAACCGAACGGTCAGCCCCTATCCCTCGAACTGGGAGTTGTACAGGTCGGCGTAGGCGCCGCCGCGCTCGAGCAGTTCGGCGTGGGTACCCTGCTCCACGATGTTGCCGTGCTGCACCACCAAGATCAGGTCCGCGTTGCGGATGGTGGAAAGCCTATGGGCGATGACGAACGAGGTGCGGCCCTCCATCAAGCGGTCCATGGCGCGCTGGATAAGCTCTTCGGTGCGCGTGTCCACCGAGCTGGTGGCCTCGTCGAGCACCAGCATGCGGCGGTCGGCCAAGATTGCGCGGGCGATGGTGAGCAGCTGGCGCTGACCCTGGCTGATGTTGCTGGCATCCTCGTTGATCTCCATGTCGTAGCCGCCGGGGAGCGTGCGGATGAAGTGGTCGGCGAAGGCGGCCTTCGCGGCGGCCTCCACCTCCTCATCGGTGGCATCGAGGTTGCCGTAGCGGATGTTCTCGCGGATGGTTCCCTTGAACAGCCAGGTGTCCTGCAGCACCATGCCCACCATGGAGCGAAGGTCGTCGCGCTCGAACTCGCGCACGTCGTGCCCGCCGATGCGGATAGACCCGGAATCCACGTCGTAGAAGCGCATGAGCAGCTTCACCATGGTGGTCTTGCCGGCGCCCGTGGGGCCGACGATGGCCACGGTCTGGCCAGGCTCCACCTTCGCAGAGAAATCGGCGATGACCGGCTTGCCCGGCTCGTAGCTGAAGCACACGTGGTCGAACTCGACGCCGCCGTCCACCTCAGCCGAGGTGATGCGCGCAGGCTCGTCTTCCTCTTCCGGCGCGTCCAGGAACTCGAACACGCGCTCTGCAGCGGCGGCCATCTGCTGCAGCACGTTGGAGATCTGCGCCAGCTGCGTCAGCGGCTGGGTGAAGTTCTTCATGTACTGGATGAACGCCTGGATATCGCCCACCGTGATGCGCCCCTGGATGGCGAAGAGCGCACCGAGCACGCCCACAACCACGTACCCCAGGTTGCTCACGAACGTCATGATGGGCATCAGCAAGCCGGAAAGGAACTGCGACTTCCACGCCGATTCGCGCAGCTCTTCGTTGGTGCGGCGGAACTTTTCCACCACCTCTTCTTCCTTGCCGAAGGCGCGCACCACCGCATGGCCCGAGAACGTTTCCTCTACCTGGCCGTTTATCACGCCCAGGCGGTTCTGCTGCATGCGGAAGTACTTCTGGCTGCGCTTCACCACCAGCGACACCACCAGCAGCGAGAGCGGGATGATGACCAGTGCCACCACCGTCATTAGCGGGCTGATGGAAAGCATCATCACCACCACGCCCAACACGGTTGCCACACCGGTGATCAGCTGCGTCACGCTGGTGTTCAGGTTCATGCCCAGCGTGTCCACGTCGTTGGTGATGCGCGAGAGCACATCGCCCGTGCTGGTCTTCTCGAAGTAGCCCACCGGCAGCGCATCGATCTTGGCGGCGATGCGGCGACGCAGCTCGAAGCAGGTGCCCTGCACCACGCGCGTCATGATCCAGCCCTGGGCGAACGAGCACGCCGCCGAGATGCCGTACAACGTCAGGGTGGCGATAAGGATCATGCCTACTGCGTCGAAGTCGATGCCGCCGGTGCCGGCGATCTTGGCGGTGATGCCGTTGAACAGCTCGGTGGTGGCGGTGGAGAGCACCTTCGGCCCGATGATGTTGAACACCGTGGAACCCAGAGCGAACACGACGACCACCACAAGGGCTATCTTGTAACGTCCCATGAAATGGAAGAGCTTGCCCATGGTGCCCTTGAAGTCGTGGGCCTTCTCGCCGCCCAGGCTGGCGCCCATCGGGCCGCCGGGGCCGCGTCGGCGCTGCTGGGGCGCGCGGATCACGCCGCCCTCGTTCTTCTCTTCAGCGCTCATCGGGCAACACCCCCTTTCAGCTCCTCTTCCGACAACTGCGACTCCGCGATCTCGCGATAAGTCCTACAGCTCTCCATAAGCTGCGAATGGGTGCCGCAGCCCACCAGCTTCCCTTCATCGAGCACCAAGATCTGGTCGGCGGTGAGCACTGTGGAAATGCGCTGGGCCACCACGATCACCGTCTTTCCTGCGGCTTCGGTTGCCAGGGCCGCACGCAGGCGCGCATCGGTTGCGTAGTCGAGCGCCGAGAAGCTGTCGTCGAACAGCAGGATGGGGGCATCGGTTGCCAAGGCGCGCGCGATGGACAGGCGCTGGCGCTGTCCGCCCGACACATTGGTTCCGCCCTGGGAAAGCTCGGAGGCGAACCCTTCTTCCTTCGAATCGATGAACTCGGTGGCTTGGGCGATGTCGGCCGCGCGGCGAAGCTCGCCTTCACCCGCCCCGTTCGCACCGTAGGAAACCGCGTCCGCGATGGTGCCCGAGAACAGGAACGCCTTCTGCGGAACGTACCCGATCAGGCTGCGCAGGTCGTGCTGGGAAAGGCTGCGCACATCCACGCCGCCCACCGAAACCGTTCCCTGCGTGGTGTCGTAGAAGCGCTCGATGAGCTTGAGCATCGTGGTCTTGCCCGACCCGGTGGCGCCGATGATGGCGGTGGTCTTGCCGGGCGGCGCCGTGAAGCTGATGTCGCGCAGCACCGGCTCGCTGCCCTCGTTGTAGGCGAAGGTGACGCGGTCGAACTGCACCGGCAGCCCGGTTGCGGCGGCATCGACGCGTGCGATCTGGGATTGATCGGGGTCTTTGATGGAGCTCTCCGTTCCCAACACCTCGTTCACGCGCTGGGCGGCAACGTCGGCACGCGGGAGCATGATGGAGATCATGCCGATCATCAAGAACGACATCACGATAACCATGGCGTACGTGATGAAGGCGATCATGTCGCCCGTCTGCATGGTGCCCGCGTCGATGGAATGGCCGCCCACCCACACGATGAGCACCGAGGTGGCGTTCATCACCAGCATCATGGCCGGCATCATGAAGGTCATGGTGCGGTTGGTGAACAGCTGCGTCTTGTACAGGGCGCGGCTGGCCTCATCGAAGCGCTGCTCCTCGTAATCCTGGCGGCCGAAGGCGCGCACCACCTGCAGGCCCGAGAGCATCTCGCGCGAAACCAGGTTCACGCGGTCGATGAGCTTCTGCATCATCTTGAACTTCGGCAGGGCGAACGCCATGAGGATGAAGATTACGATGGCGATCACCACCACTGCAAGCACGATCACCCAGCTCATGGAAGCGTTGGTCTGCGAAACCATGATGATGCCGCCTATGGCCAGGATGGGCGAGTACAGCACCATGCGAAGGAGCATGACCAGCACGGTCTGGATCTGCGTGATGTCGTTGGTGCCGCGCGTGATGAGCGATGCCGCCGAGAACGACTGGATCTCGGCATCGGAGAACGACACCACGCGCGCGAACAGGCGCTCGCGGAGCTTCGCGGCAATGCCCGCCGCCGTGCGCGAGGCAATGAGCCCCACCAGCACCGAGGCCACCACCATGAGCGCCGTAACGCCCAACATCTTAGCGCCCACGGAAACCAAGTAGTCCAGCTGGATGGCACCCATGTCCATGCCCAGCTGCTCGTATTCCGCTTTCACCGCGCTGATGGCCTGCTGCTCCACCAACGAATCGCTGATGGCGCCGAAGGAATCCTTCACCTGCGCCACCATCTGCTCCACCTGCGGTTTCGAGATCTGCCCCGCCTGGTACGCGGCGTAGAGGGCTTCGATGTCGAAGCCCTGCGAGCCCGTATCGGCCTGCGCGGATTGGGCGATCTGGTCGGAGAAGGAGACGATGACCAGCGGCAAGGCGATGGCGGAATCAAGCTTTTCGCGGTCGCCTTCGCCCGCTTCGGTGAGCGAATAGGTGCCGTCGGCGTTTTCCGCATACGACTGCCGTATCAGCTGCTCGTCGGATTCCGAGGCCAGCATGCACACGTAGCCGAACGTCTGCGCCCGCATCCGGGAGGGCGAGGCGTCCTCCACGCCGCCCTGCTGGATGCCCACGTCAACCAAGTCGGAGGTATAGCGCGGAAGCGACAGGTCGGCAAAGGCCTGAACCACCAGAAGCAGCACGATAAGCAGCACTGCCAACTTCGATTGCTTGAGGTATTGGATGATGCGCATGGCCTAGCCCACCTCTTTTCCCCTGAAGGGAACCGGGGCATGGTCGCAACTCTCGAAATCGCCCGAAGAATCGATGTAGTCGCAGATCTTCGAGAGCGTGGCGATGAAGCGGACGATCTCTTCCTCGCCCACCGCCTCGAACATGCCGTCGAAGAAGCGGGAGCGCTGCTGGCGCATTTCCTCCGACACCACCTTGCCCTGCTCGGTGATCTGCACCACCACCGCGCGCGAATCGCTTTTGCAGCGCGTGCGCTCGATGAAGCCCTTTTCCTCGAGAGACTTCAGCATCTGCGACACGGAGCTCGGGGAGGCATTGAACCGCGCGGCGATCTGAGAGGGACGCACCTCGGCGCAATGGTCGCAGGCGTGGCAGATCACGATGAGCGCGAACACCTCCGTTTCCGAAAGGTCGGCGATGCTCGAAGGCGGCAACGGGCGGCGGTGCTTGAAGCGGCGGGCAACGGCAACAAGCTGGTTCTTCAGCTGCTCGCGCTCGCGCTGGGCGTCGTCGCCGGCCTGCCCTGCTGATGCTTGCGGCAATTCAACTCCTTAGAACATGTTTAATGCGCTCAATAGTTTAGCCGCTAAATAATAAATGCACTAAAAGAAGTACCGATTCGCCACACTTCGATCAAAAGCCAGCAGAAGCCGAGGGCAATCCCGACCCTACCCGGACGCCCTTCCGCCTATGCACGTGAGCAACTGCCCAACCCTGCATGGCCGCGTTTCCATCCATTCCGCGACACCGCCCGATCCCATCGAGGCGCAAAAAAAGAAGGAGCCCCGCAGGGCCCCTTCCACAGAGGATATGCTCGGCGTATGCCAGCCCTTCCCTACGGAAGGATGAAGGAAAGCACGCCGGATTCCAGGAACACCAGCACGCAGAGCACTGCCAGCATGCCGATCGACCACGGGATAACGCTCTTGAACAGGTTGCTCTCGTGCTCGCCGGTGGTAACGGCGGCGATTGCCAGCGACTGCGGGCTGATCATCTTGCCGATAACGCCGCCCATGGTGTTGGCTGCCAGGAACAGGTCGGGCGTAACGCCAGCCAGCGAGGCGTTGGACTGCGCGGCTTCGTACTGCAGGCTGGAGAACAGCGCGTTTGCAGAGGTGTCGGAGCCGGTAACCGCCGTGCCAACCCAGCCAAGCACCGGCGAGAGGATGGCGAACAGCGAGCCGGTATGCGCCAGGAACTGGCCAATGGAGATGGTCTGACCCGAGAAGTTCATGACGTATGCCAGGCCGAGCACGCACACGATGGTGAGCGAGGAGAAGCGCATGTTGTAGAACGTCACGCCCAGCTGCTTGAATGCGCTGCCGACGGTGATGCGGTAGGTGCCCTTCTCGTTGAAGATCATGTACACCAGCGTGGAAAGGAACGCCGCGATGAACAGCATCGTGCCGGGGTTGGACAGCAGGTTCAGGTTGAACGTGGTGCCCGGATCCTTGCCGGCGGCGGAAAGCAGGTTGCCCGCCAAGCCCGGGAACGGGATCTTGATGTCGGTGCTGGAGAGCAGCGTGGGGATGCCCAGCTTGCAGATGGCGAACACGACCACGACGATGATGTAGGGAACCAGGGCCATCCAAGCGCGGACGGGAGCCAGCTGGGTCTGGGAGCCTTCGGAGATGGGAGCCATGCCGAAGCGCTCGCGTGCCTCGTTGACGTTCTTGGGCTTCACGAAGCGCAGGAACACAACGCTCAGGCCCAGGGAGACGAGCGCGGCAACGACGTCGGTGAGCTCGTAGGCGAAGTGGTTGGAGCACCACCACTGGGTAACGGCGAAGGAAGCGCCGATGAACAGCGCCTGTGCCCAGCAGTCGCGCAGGCCCTTCTTGCCGTCGAGGATAAGCAGTACCAGCAGGGGAACGAACAGGGCGAACAGCGGTGCCTGGTAACCGGCGATGGCCGCTACGTGCTGCGCGGTGGAAAGGGCCACGGAAGCATCGCCGCCGGCCACCATGTTGCCAGCCGTGGTGATCGGGGTAGCCGCTGCACCGTAGGCAACAGGTGCGGTGTTCGCGATGAGGACCGCAAGGGCAGCCTTCTTCGGCTTGACGCCCAGGGCCAGGATCATCGTTGCGGTGATGGCGATGGGGGCACCGAAGCCGGCGAGGGCTTCCAGCAGGCCGCCGAAGCAGAAGGCAACCAGGATGGCCTGGATGCGGATGTCGCCGCCGCCGACGATGTCGAAGAGCTTCTTCAGGTCCTCAGCACGGCCGGAAACAACCGTAACCTCGTAGAACCATACCGCCATGATGATGATGAACACGATGGGGAACGCGCCGTAGCACGCGCCCTGCAAGGCAGAAAGGGCGGCCAGGTGAACCGGCATGTGGAATGCGATGATCGCCACCAGGAGCGATACGAAAAGCGCAACGAACGCCGACACATGGGCCTTTGCCTTCACGCCCACGAGCATGATGAAGAATGCTGCGAGCGGAACGCAGGCCACCAGCGCCGACAGGCCAAGGCTGCCAGCGACGGGATCGACCACTGCTTGGAACATAAGCTTCTCTCTTTCAGATAGGGTACAAACCGCTTTCCAGCGGGATATATTGAACGGAACACATACTAGAAGTTAGTTTTTCGCAACCCTTCGGTTTCCGCCCAACGGGTGAATCTGGGGAACAAAGGGGGCTCGCCGCAGTAGCCGAACACGTTCACTATTTCAGATGAACCGTTCGCCGGCAGACGGGCTGCGCGAGCACGGGCGCCCATTCGCCACTCTATATATGCTTCGGCGCGCGCAAGCAGCCTGTCGCAACCGTTTTCGGCTATGCTTGCTGTGTCAAGCCACGGAAATTCGCGCGAACGCGCAGGAAGCAGGAACCCATGAACGTAGTTTGCCTAGACCTTGAAGGCGTGCTGGTACCGGAGATCTGGATTGCCTTCGCAGAGGCTTCCGGCATCCCCGAGCTGAAGAAGACCACGCGCGACGAACCCGATTACGACAAGCTCATGGAATACCGCCTTGCCATCCTGCGCGAGCACGGTTTGGGGCTGAAGGAGATCCAGGACGTTATCGCCACCATCGACCCGATGCCCGGCGCCAAGGAATTCCTGGACGAGCTGCGCAGCCTGACCCAGGTGATCATCATCAGCGACACCTTCACCCAGTTCGCCCAGCCGCTCATGAAGAAGCTGGGCTGGCCCACGCTGTTCTGCAACGAGCTTGTGGTAGCCGAATCGGGCGAAGTGACCGGCTTCAAGATGCGCTGCGAGCAGACGAAGCTCACCACCGTGCGCGCCCTGCAGCAGGCAGGCCTGGACACCATCGCCGCAGGCGACAGCTTCAATGACCTGGGCATGATCAAGGCAAGCAAGGCGGGCTTCCTGTTCAAGAGCACCGACTCGATCAAAGCCGACAACCCCACCATCCCGGCGTTCGAGGAATACGCAGAGCTGATGGCCGGCATCAAGGCCGCCCTGTAGAGCTGCCTATAACGCACGGGCGATTGGAGGGGCAGGTGGATGCGTATTTCGCACAGCAGCTTTGCCGGCTGAACAACCGCTTCTACGAAGAGAACGCCCCATCGTTTTCCGCCACGCGCCAATCGGGTTGGCCGGGATGGGAGCAATGCCTGGAAACGACAGGGCTGGCGGGCGGCGAAGCGCCGAGCCGCGAAGAAGGCGCGCGGCGAAACGAGCTGCGCGTTCTGGACGTTGCCTGCGGCAACCTGCGCTTCGAGGCCTTCCTAGAGCAGACGCTGGCGGATGCACGCTTAAGCGCCGTTGCCCTCGACGCCTGCGAAAGCCTGCCCGTTGCACGAAGCGACACGCGCTTCGCGCACTGCGACATCATCGAAGAGCTCTCGAGAGGGACCCTTTGCGAAAGGCTTGCCGGTAGCGGCGACAACGGCGTACCTCGCAGCTCTGCGGAACAGGGCTTCGACCTGGCCGTCTGCTTCGGGTTCATGCACCATGTGCCCCTCCCCCAATGGCGCGCGCAATTGCTGAAGGCGATGCTCGGCGCCGTCAAGCCGGGCGGGTTCGCCTGCGCTTCGTTCTGGCGCTTCGCCGATGATAGCGGCCTGGCCGAAAAGGCGCAGCGTACCCACCGGGAAGGTTGTGCCGAACTTGGCATCGACCCTGCCAGCTTCAACGAGGGCGACTTCCTTCTGGGCTGGAAGAATCGCGAAGGAGCCTACCGCTACTGCCACAGCTTCAGCGATGCCGATATCGATGAGCTGGCAGCCAGCCTGCCGCCGGATACAAAAACGGCCGCCCGCTTCCGTGCGGACGGCCGTACCGGCAACCTCAACGAGTACCTGGTGCTGCAAGCCTAGCGTTTCGCCAGCTCACCGCCGAATCCTGTACGCAGGCACGGCGATGGGGCAGCGAAGCCGAGCGGCACTTAGTCGCGCGTGAGCTTGCGATGGATGCGATGGGGCTTTGCCGCCTCTTCGCCCAGGCGCTCGATCTTGTTCTTCTGGTAGGAATCGAAGTTGCCCTCGAACCAATGCCAGTTGCCCGGATTCTCGTCGGTGCCCTCCCACGCCAGGATGTGCGTGGCTATGCGATCCAGGAACATGCGGTCGTGGCTGGTGATAACCGCGCAACCCGGGAACGCCAGCAGCGCCTCTTCCAGGCTTTCCAGCGTCTCGACGTCCAGGTCGTTCGTGGGCTCGTCCAGAAGCAGCAGGTTACCGCCCTGTTTCAGGGTGAGCGCCAGGTTCAGGCGGTTGCGCTCGCCGCCGGAAAGGACGCCGGAAGGCTTCTGCTGGTCGGAGCCCTTGAAGCCGAAGTTGGCAACATAGGCGCGGCTGGGTATCTCCTGCTCGCCCACACGGATGTAGTCCAGCCCGTCGGAAACCACTTCCCAAAGCGTCTTCTTCGGGTCCAGGCCCTCTCGGTTCTGGTCGACGTAGGAGATCTTCACGGTTTCGCCCAGCTCAAGGGTGCCGCCAGAGGTAGGCTCCTTGCCCACGATCATCTTGAACAGGGTCGATTTGCCCACGCCGTTGGGGCCGATGACGCCCACGATGCCGTTGCGCGGCAGGCTGAAGGAAAGGTCGTCGATGAGCACGCGGTCGCCGAACTGCTTGTGCAGATGCTCCACCTCAAGCACCTTCGAGCCCAAGCGCGGGCCGACGGGGATGGAGATGGCGGTGAAGTCGATGTCCTTGGCGCTGCGGGCCTCGGCCTCCATCTGCTCGTAGCGCTCCAAACGCGCCTTGTTCTTCGCCTGACGGGCCTTGGGGCTGGAGCGCACCCATTCGAGCTCGTTCTTCATGCGCTTGACCAGCTTCGCCTGCTGCTGGCCCTGCGCCTCCAGGCGGGCGGCCTTCGTTTCCAGGTAGGTGGAGTAGTTGCCCTTGTAGGGGTAGAGGTGGCCGCGGTCGACCTCGCAGATCCACTCGGCAACGTTGTCCAGGAAGTAGCGGTCGTGCGTGACGGCCAGGACGGCGCCCGGGTAACGGTGCAGGAACTGCTCCAGCCACAGCACCGATTCGGCATCCAGATGATTGGTGGGCTCGTCAAGAAGCAGCAGATCAGGTGCTTCAAGCAGCAGCTTGCACAGCGCCACGCGGCGACGCTCGCCGCCCGAGAGCACCTTCACCGGCGCATCGGGGTCGGGGCACTGCAGCGCATCCATGGCCTGGGAAAGCTGGCTGTCCAGGTCCCAGCCGTTGGCCGCATCGATCTCGTTCTGCAGGGTGCCCATCTCTTCCATAAGGGCATCGAAGTCGGCATCGGGATCGGCCATCTCGGCGCCGATGGCGTTGAAGCGCTCCACCTTGGCGAGCACGTCGGCGAACGCCATGCGGATGTTCTCGATGACCGTGGCGTCCTCGTCCAGCGGGGGTTCCTGCTGCAGGATGCCCACCGTGTAGCCGGGGGTCAGGCGCGCATCGCCCGCGGAAACCTCCTCCAAGCCCGCCATTACCTTCAACAGCGTGGACTTGCCCATGCCGTTGGGGCCCACCACGCCGATTTTCGCGCCGGGGTAGAACGAAAGCGTCACGTCGTCCAAGATCACCTTGTCGCCGTGGGCCTTGCGCGCCTGGTACATTTGATAGATGAATTCAGCCACTGATATTCCTTTCATGAGGGATGCCGTTGGCCAGCGTTTGACTCGATTCCGCCATTATCCTATATTCCCCAGCTTTCACCAAAGAAGGCCGCAGCGAAGGGCCGCCATGAACCAGGAAGAGCCCAGGGCGATCGCTCAGCGAAACGCCCTGGGCTCTTCTTCCAATGCGGTGTTATTTGCAGAACGGCCTTACTTGAAGTAGTCCACGCCGCCTTCGAAGAGGGGCTGGTACAGATCACCGGGGACGTTCTGATACAGGCCGTTGCCGCTGCGCTCGGTGTGGCCCATCTTGCCCAGCACGCGGCCATCGGGGCTGGTGATGCCCTCGATCGCCATGACGGAGCCGTTGGGATTCACCGACCAGTCCATGGAAGGATTGCCCTGCTCGTCCACGTACTGCGTGACAATCTGACCTGCTGCCGCCATGCGGGCAACCTCTTCGGGGCTGGCCACGAAACGGCCCTCGCCATGGCTGATGGCAACCGTATGCACATCGCCCACGCTGCAATGGGAAAGCCAGGGAGAGAGGCTCGACGCGATGCGGGTGCGCACCAGGCCGCTCTGATGGCGGCCCACCGTGTTGAAGGTGAGCGTGGGTGCATCGGCAGCGGCGGGAACGATATCGCCGTAGGGAACCAGGCCCAGCTTGATAAGCGCCTGGAAGCCGTTGCAGATACCCAGCATCAGGCCGTCGCGCTTCTGCAGAAGCTCGCGAACCGCCTCGGTGACCTCGGGTGCGCGGAAGAACGCCGTGATGAACTTCGCGGAGCCGTCGGGCTCGTCGCCGCCGCTGAAGCCGCCGGGCAGCATGACGATCTGGCTCTCGTTGATGGCCTTCACCAATGCAGCCGTGCTCTGGGCAACCGCCGAGGGGGTCAGGTTGTTCACCACCAGCACATGCGGGTCGGCGCCAGCGCGCTTGAAGGCGCGCGCCGTGTCGTACTCGCAGTTCGTGCCCGGGAACACGGGGATGACCACGCGGGGCTTGGCGAACGATTCGCCGCATACTAGCGGAAGCTTCTCCGACCAGGAAACGGCTTCGACCGACTCGCCCTTCTGGCGGTACGGGAACACGGACTCGATGCCGCCCTCCCATGCTTCCTGCAGCTGGGCCAAGTCGATGACCTCGCCGCATGCGGAAAGCTCGTAGGCCTCGGTGGTTTCGCCGATGACGGAAACGGAGACCTCGCTGTTGCCCTGGGGCAGCTCGGCACCCTCGGCAAGCTCGACGATGAAGCTGCCGTAGGCCAGGCTGAACAGGTCGTCCGCCTCGACGTCGGCAGAAAGCAAAACGCCGATGCCGTTGCCCACGCACATCTTGAACAGCGCCTCTGCGGTGCAGCCATAGCCGGGCGTGCTGGCGGCGGCAACCGCGCCTTCGCCGACAAGGCGCTCCATCAGGCTGAACGCAGCGTCCATGCCCTCGGTTTCGGGAATCAGGGCCTCCTCATCGTAGAAGGCGGGCGCGATGCGGACCACGCGGGAGCCGGCGCGCTTGAACTCGGGCGATACCACGCGGTCGATGGAGCCGGTGGAAACGGCGAAGCTGATGAGCGTCGGCGGAACATGGAGCTCATGCTCGCCTTCCTCGAAGCTGCCCGACATGGAGTCCTTGCCGCCGATGGCGCCGATCTTCAGGTCGACCTGGGCCATCAGAGCACCCAGCACCGAAGCGGTGGGCTTGCCCCAACGCTCGGGGACATCGCGCAGGCGCTCGAAGTACTCCTGCAGGGAAAGGTAGGCGGCATCGCGGGTGAAGCCCGTTGCCACCAGGCGGGCAACGCTTTCCACAACCGCAAGGTATGCGCCCTTGAACTGGTTCTTCTCGGAAAGATAGGGGTTGAAGCCCCATGCCATGGCGCTTGCCGTGGTGGTTTCGCCATCGACCGGGAATTTGGCCACCATGGCCTGGGAAGGCGTGAGCTGGCGCTTGCCGCCGAAGGGCATGAGCACCGTGGCCGCACCGATGGTGGAGTCGAAGCGCTCGCCCAAGCCCTTGTCGGAAGCGACGTTCAGGTCGGTAACCAGCGAGGTCATGCGCTCGGAAAGCGTGGAGCCGGCCCATTCGGGCTGGTAGTCCTGGCCCTTCTGCACATGCACGTCCTGGTACTTGGGGGCACCGTTGGTATCCAAGAACGCACGGCTGATGTCGACGATGGCGTCGCCGTTCCATTCCATGCGCAGACGGGCTTCCTCGGTAACCGTGGCAACCACGGTGGCCTCGAGGTTCTCCTCGTGCGCATAGCCGATGAACTCTTCCACGTCTTCGGCGGCCAGGGCAACGCTCATGCGCTCCTGGCTCTCGGAGATGGCAAGCTCGGTGCCGTCGAGGCCGTCGTACTTCTTGGGAACCGCATTCAGATCGATGAGCAGGCCGTCGCACAGCTCGCCGATGGAAACGGAAACGCCGCCGGCGCCGAAGTCGTTGCAGCGCTTGATAAGGCGGCATGCCTCGCCGCGGCGGAACAGGCGCTGGATCTTACGCTCGACCGGCGCGTTGCCCTTCTGCACCTCGGCGCCCGACTTCTCGACGCTTTCCACGTTCTGCGTCTTGGAGGAACCGGTGGCGCCGCCGATGCCGTCACGGCCGGTGCGGCCGCCCAGCAGCACGATCTTGTCGCCCGGGGCGGGCTCTTCGCGGCGAACATGGCTTGCCGGGGTGGCGCCCACCACAGCGCCCACCTCCATGCGCTTGGCCACGTAGCCGGGATGGTACAGCTCGTTCACCTGGCCGGTTGCCAGGCCGATCTGGTTGCCGTAGCTGGAGTAGCCGGCAGCGGCGGTGGTTACCAGCTTGCGCTGGGGCAGCTTGCCGGGAAGCGTCTGGGAAACGGGAGCCGTGGGGTCGCCCGCGCCGGTGACGCGCATAGCCTGGTACACGTAGCTGCGGCCCGAAAGGGGGTCGCGGATGGCGCCGCCCACGCACGTTGCCGCGCCGCCGAACGGCTCGATTTCGGTGGGATGGTTGTGCGTCTCGTTCTTGAACAGGAACAGCCAATCCTGCTCCTCGCCGTCGACGTCCACCTTGCACTTCACGGTGCAGGCATTCACTTCCTCGGACTCGTCCAAGCCGGCAAGGCCGCCGTGCGCACGCAGGTACTTCGCGCCGATGGTGCCCATGTCCATCAGGCACACGGGCTTGTGCTCGCGGCCGAGCTCGCTGCGCATGGCAAGGTACTTGTCGAAGGCCAGCTTCACCGTCTCGTCGTCGATGACGACGTCGGTGAGCTGGGTGCCGAAGGTGGTGTGACGGCAGTGGTCGGACCAGTAGGTATCCACCACGCGGATCTCGGTGATGGTGGGGTTGCGGCCGATTTCCTTGAAGTGCGCCTGGAAGAACTCGATGTCGGCCTGGTCCATGGCAAGGCCGCGCTCGGCGCGGAACTGCGCCAACCCTTCGGGGCTCAGCTCGGTGAAGCCCTCCACCACTTCCACGGGCTGGGGCTCGGGAGCCTTAACTTCAAGCGTTTGCTTTTCGGCAAGGGAGGCCTCGCGCGACTCGACGGGGTTGATGACGTAGCGCTTGATGGCGGCAAGGGCGGAATCGGAAACCTCGCCCTCCAGCACGTACACCTTGGCGTACTGCACGGTGGGACGCTCGCCCTGGCTGATGAGCTGGATGCACTCGGAGGCGGAATCGGCGCGCTGGTCGAACTGGCCCGGCAGCGCCTCCACCGCGAACACGCTGGTGCCTGCAGGAGCATCAACCGTGCCGTCGGCACCGACCTGCACCCCGGAAACGGGAAGCTGGCGCGTGGCAACGTCTACCTGGGGCTCGCTGAAAACGGTGGGGATGCACTGCTCGAACAGGTCTTCGGCGATGCCCTCGACGTCGTACCTGTTCACGATGCGCAAGACCGCCTGCTGCGGAAGGCCTTCCGCCACAACCGTGCGCAGCTCATGCAGAAGCTGCTGGGCCTCCACATCGAAACCGGGCTTCTTCTCAACATAAATGCGAGAAACCATGGATCCTACCCTTCTGTATTCGGTGGGTTTTATGGCCGCTCCAGCCGGCGAAGGGCATGCCCTCATGCCGAATGGAACAGTTGTCACCATGATACACGCAAGCGCCCGCGCCGCCGCGGGGGAACAGCCAAAACCCGCACGCTATAATCGCTGGGATGGAACAGGCGCTCTTCGACATACTCAAGCAGCTTGAAACCTGCGAACGACTTGACGAGAGCGAGCTTACCCGGGTGATCAACCGGAACAACAAACGCCTTGTTGAACAGGCGAAATGCAGCGTCCGGGCCGCCCAGGCCACCCAAGGGCAGGAAAACGCCAACGCTCGCCCGCTTTCCAAGCGCCGCCTCATGGCCTACTACCTGGACGTTCGTCAGAGCCAACCCGAGCGCTGGGCCTCCTGGGGCCTCTCGCCCGAACAGCAGCGCCGCCTGGAGCGAACCCTGCAGATGAAGCCCCGCCGCACCGCTTCGGGGGTGGCCACCATCACCGTGCTCACCAAGCCATGGAAGTGCGGCAGCGATTGCCTGTACTGCCCCAACGACCTGCGCATGCCGAAAAGCTACCTGGCCGACGAGCCCGCATGCCAACGGGCCGAGCGCTGCTGCTTCGACCCGTACCTTCAGGTGCAGGCCCGCCTGAAGGCCCTCACTGAAATGGGGCACGTGACCGACAAGGTGGAGCTCATCGTTTTGGGCGGCACCTGGAGCGACTACCCAACCGGGTACCAGATATGGTTCGTCCGCGAGCTGTTCCGCGCTCTGAACGACGGCACGGAAGGCCAGGCGAACGTGCCCGCCATCCGCCAGCGCTACCGGCAGGCGGGCATATCCGACGACCCGGCCCAGCTTGCCGGCGAGGTTGCCGCCGAGCAGGCCCGGGTTGACTGCCGGGAATCAGGCTACAACCAGGCTTTCGACCGCTTCTACGGTGCGCACGCCGGCTGGCAGGAGGCCGCTAGCTGGCAAAACGCCACCTGGGAAGGACTCGAGGCACAGCACCGCACCAACGAGCAGGCGGACCACCGCGTGGTGGGCCTGGTGGTGGAAACGCGCCCCGAGCGGATCGCACCCGAGCAGCTTGTTGCCCTGCGGCGCCTGGGCTGCACCAAGGTGCAGATGGGCATCCAAAGCTTGGACGAGGACATTCGCCTGGCGAACAACCGCCACACCACCGATGCCCAGATCAAACGCGCCTTCGAGCTGCTTCGCCTGTTCGGCTTCAAGACGCACGTGCACGCCATGGTGAACCTCTTGGGCTCAGCGCCCGAAGCCGACAAGCAGGATTACCTCCGCCTGGCAACCGAGCCGGCCTTCCAGCCCGACGAGGTGAAGCTCTACCCGTGCGTGCTGGTTGAGGGAACAGGGCTGTGCCAGCACTATGCCGATGGCTCATGGAGGCCCTACCGCGAAGAAGAGCTGGTAGACGTGCTGGTGGCAGATACCTGCGCCACCCCACGCTTCTGCCGCATATCGCGCATGATCCGCGACATCTGCGCGCCCGACATCGTGGCGGGCAACAAGAAGGTGAACCTGCGCCAGATGGTGGAGCAGCGCATCGACTCGCAAGGGCTTGCAACGCCCGAGATCCGCCACCGCGAGGTGAGCCTTGCCGACATGAGCACCGGCGAGCTTGAGCTGC
>CAVAFY010000015.1:35543-41877 GCA_963588035.1 Alloprevotella sp.
GCGGAAGCCGGGTACCGGCGCATCAACGTCATCAGCGCCGTGGGCACCCGCGGCTACTACCGAAAACTCGGTTTCTATGGCAATGGGCTGTATCAGCAGCGCATCCTCGGCTAATTGCCGTACCATTGCTTGCGAAAGATACCTACGGCGAACTTGCTTTCCGTTCGTTGCCGAACCGGCTTTGCCGCCCCGCCTGCGCCTGCGGCTAACCGCCAAGCTGCACCGGGACAACACCGGCCCCCGCCAACGGAACCGGCACAAAGCCACCCAGCACCGGCAGCGCAACGAAAGCAAAGCCCGCCCGCACGCCCAAGGAGCACGCACATGGCAACCACCTACGATTCCCGCGACCAGATCGAAGAGAAATACCGCTGGGACCTTTCCAGCATCTTCCCGGACGATGCAGCGTTCGAAGCAGCGCTCGAGGCAGCCAAGGAGCTTCCCGCGCAGTTCGCCGCCTACCAGGGCAAGATCAGCCAATCCGCCGCCGACCTTCTGGCCTACCTGAAGCTGGACGACCAGGCCGATTTGGCCCTTACCAAGCTGGTGAACTACGCCCAGCGCAAGAGCGACGAGGACACCCGCGAATCGCGCTACCAGGATTACTCCAGCCAGGTGATGACGCTGTGGGTTTCCCTTTCCAGCGCCTGCGCCTGGTTCACCTCCGAGCTGCTTTCGCTTACCGAAGGCCAGATGGAGACGTTCTACGCCGCCGAGCCCGGCCTTGAGGTGTACCGCCGTTGCCTGGACGTGATCTTCCAGCAGCGCGCGCATGTGCTCTCCCCCGCCGAAGAGAAGCTGCTGGCCGCAGCGGGCGACATGGCCAACCAGCCCGACAACATCTTCAGCCTGCTGAACGATGCCGACCTCACCTTCCCCGATGCGGTGGACGCCCAGGGCAAAAAGCACCCGGTTACGCACGGCAGCTATGTTCCGCTTATGATGTCCACCGACCGCACGCTGCGCGAATCGGCCTACGAGAACCTGTACTCCACCTACCATCAGTTCCGCAACACCTTCGCCGCAACGCTGGGAGCGCAGAACAAGCAGCTGAAGTTCTTCGCCGACGCACGCCATTACGATTCCGCCCTGGAGGCAGCGCTTTCGGGCAACGAGGTGCCCACCGAGGTGTACACCAACCTCATCGAAACCGTGCACAGCAACATGCCCGCAATGTATCGCTACGTTGGGCTGCGCAAGGAGATCCTGGGCGTTGACCAGCTGAAATTCTCGGATCTCTACGTTCCCATCGTGGACGAATGCGACCTCACGTTCACCTACGAGGAAGCCTGCGACATCATCCTGAAGGCGCTCGAGCCCATGGGAGAGGACTACCTGGCCCTGGTGCGCAAGGGCCTTTCGGAGCGCTGGGTAGACGTGTACGAAACCCCCGGCAAGCGCAGCGGCGCATATTCCGCCGGCGGCTATGGCATGCACCCCGTGATACTGATGAACTTCCAGGGCAAGCTCGACGACGTGTTCACCCTGATCCACGAGATGGGGCATTCCATCCACACCTACCTTTCGTGCGCCAACCAGCCCGTTTGCTATTCCGACTACGTCATCTTCGTGGCCGAGGTGGCCTCCACCTGCAACGAGGCGTTGCTTACCCGCTACTTCCTTGACCACGCCAAGAACGAGCGCGAGCGCGCCTACTTCCTGAACCACTTCCTGGAGCAGTTCCGCGCCACGCTGTACCGCCAAACCATGTTCGCCGAGTTCGAGCTGAAGGTAAGCCAGCTGGTGGCCAGCGGAGCCGGCGTTACCGCCGATGCGCTCTGCAGCATGTACAAGGATCTGAACAGGCTTTACTTCGGTGACGGGATCGAGCTCGACGACCGCATCGCCCTGGAATGGGCGCGCATCCCGCACTTCTACTACCGCTTCTATGTGTACCAGTACGCCACCGGCTTCGCCGCCGCCATCGCCCTTTCCCAGCGCATCGTCGAGCTGGGAGAACAGGGGCGCGAGGATTACCTGGGCTTCCTGATGGGCGGCAGCAGCAAGCCCCCCATCGAGCTTCTGCGCGGCGCCGGCGTCGACATGCTCAGCCCCAAGCCGGTCGAAGATGCCCTTGCGCAGTTCAGCAGCCTGGTGGAGGAGATGGAGCAAACCTGCCGCAAGCTCAAGGCCTGCGAATCCGCCGAGTAGGGCCCGGGCATGGACAACGCAACCCTGAGCACGCTCGTGGCGCTCTGCCTGCCCTTGGCCGGCACCACGTTGGGATCCGCCTTCGCTTTCTTCATGAAGGAGCAGATGAGCGAGCTGGTGCAGAAGATGCTGCTGGGATTCGCGGCGGGCGTGATGATCGCCGCCAGCGTGTGGAGCCTGCTGATGCCGTCCATCGAGATGGCGCAGGGGCAAGGCGTGGTGGGCTGGCTGCCGGCCGCGATCGGCTTCCTGGCCGGCATGGGATTCTTGCTGCTGTTCGACCATTTCCTGCCACATCTGCACCTCGACAGCCCCGAGCCCGAGGGCGTGCCCACCAGCATGAAGAAGCCCACGATGCTCATCTTCGCGGTGGCATTGCACAACCTGCCTGAAGGCATGGCGGTAGGCGTGGTGCTGGCAGGCTTCCTCACCGGCCAAACCGGCATTGCGCTTGCGGGCGTTGTGGCGCTTGCCGCGGGCATAGCCATCCAGAACGTGCCCGAAGGCGCCATCATATCCATGCCGCTGGTGACCTGTGGGCTTTCACGGCCCAAGGCGTTTCTGTACGGCTTCCTATCGGGCGTGGTAGAACCCATCGGCGCCGCGTTGATGGTTGCCTGCGTGGGCCTAATGACCCCGCTTCTGCCCTACATCCTGGCGTTCGCCGCCGGGGCCATGATGTACGTGGTGGTGGAAGAGCTTATCCCCGAAACGCAGACGGGCCGCCACACCAACATCGGCGCCATAGCCCTTTCCTTCGGCTTCGTGCTGATGATGGTGCTGGACGTGGCCCTGGGCTAACCGGGCGCCAAGAGAAGGTCATCCGCCCAGTTCAAACGACAAGTCAACCACCTTGTCGATGTTGCGCTGGACATGCTTTGCCGCCATTGATAATTGTTCCGCTAGCGGAACAATTATTGCGGACCCACAAAGTCAAAACTATACCGTTAGCGGAATAGTTTTCAGGGATGGGCTTTGCTGAAACTGTTCCGCTAGCGGAACAGTTTTTGCGGCACAAACTTGTTGGCGAATGCCTAGCGTTCTTCGCCATCTGACACCAGGTTGCTGAAATACTCCGTGCGGCCGGAAAGCACATCGTCGTAGAAGCCCTGCTTCCAATCGATGTAGTCGATGCTGCCCTGTACCTCGGCCAGCTGCTCAACCAAGCGCTCGCGCTTTTCGGCCAACATGCGCTTGCGTTCCGGGATGCTGGCCTCGCCTTCCAAACATAACTGCAGGTAGTCACGCATCTCCGCGATGCTCATGCCGCATTTCTTAAGGCAGGTAAGGCTTTTGATCCATTCCAGGTCATGCTCGTCGAACACGCGTCGGTTGTTCTTGTCGCGCTTGACGTTGGGAACAAGGCCCTGGTTGCAGTAGAACTTGAGCGTCTGATACGTCATGTCCGCCTCGCGGCACGCCTCCATCATGGTGAACAGCTTGCCACTTGCCTGCACCCGCCTCGGTGTGTTTTCGGATACATCCGCTCCCTGCGTCATATTCCCTCCAAATACACGGAATTTTTCTTGACCGATAGTAACTATCGGTTGCTATAACCGCATTGTCAAGAGAACGCAAGGACGTAAAGGAGCAGCTATGTCTTTCGATCAAAGCAGCATGATGTATGTGGAATTGAGCAACGGCGTGAAGATGCCGCAGCTCGGCTACGGCGTGTACCAGGTAACCCAGGACGAATGCGAGCGCTGCGTGCGCGATGCGCTGGAAGTGGGCTACCGCCACATCGACACGGCCCAGAGTTACTTCAACGAGGAGCAGGTCGGTGCAGCCGTCGCCGCATCGGGCATCGACCGCGGCGACATCTGGCTCACCACCAAGGTCTGGCTCGAGCACTACGGCGAGGGCGCCACGCGCGCATCCGTTGAGGAATCGCTGCGCAAGCTCAAGGCCGACTACCTGGACCTCGTGCTTCTGCACCAGCCCTTCGGCGATGCGTTCGGCGCATGGCGCGACCTGGTGAAGCTCTACGAAGAGGGCAAGATCCGCGCCATCGGCATCTCCAATTTCTACGCGGACCGCATGGTGGAATTCTGCGAGTTCAACGACGTGCGCCCCATGGTGAACCAGATGGAGCGCCACCCGCTTAACCAGAACACCGAACTCCAGGAATGGGAGGCCAAGTACGGCATCGTGCCCGAGGCGTGGGCTCCCTTCGGCGAGGGTCGCGGCGGCCTGTTCGAGAATCCGACTCTGGCGCAGATCGGCGCAGCCCACGGCAAGACCACGGCCCAGGTGATGCTTCGCTGGAACCTGCAGCGTGGCGTAGTGGTGATCCCCAAGTCCGTGCACCGCGAGCGCATGGAGCAGAACCTCGACGTGTTCGACTTCGAGCTCACGGCCGATGAGATGGCCCAGATTGCTGCGCTCGACACGGCCACGAGCAGCTTCTTCAGCCACAGCGACCCGGCCATGGTGCAGTGGTTCGCGCAGATCGTGGAGGAGCGCAAATCCAACCACGACTGCCGTCAAGACAAGAAGAACTGGTAGGAGGAACAGATCATGGCTAACGCAACTATCGCAAGGAGGGACTTCGTGAAGATGGGCGTTGCAGCAATGGGCGCCCTGGCAATGGGAGAGGTCCTTTCGGCATGCTCTTCGGATAACGGGAGCACTGGGCAGGCAAGCACCACTGGGGCCGACGAGCAGCAGGCGGCGGCATCCGGCACCGCCGCCAACACCGCCGGCGGCAAAGTGCTTGTTGCCTATTACTCGGCTCAGGGCCATACCAAGCGAGTGGCTGAAGCAGCAGCCGACGAGCTGGGCGCCGATCTTTTCGAGATCGTGCCGCAGGAGGTCTATTCCGAAGCCGACCTGGACTGGCGAGACGAGCAGAGCCGCGTCTCCCGCGAATACAGCGACGAGAGCCTGCGCGACACCCCGTTGGTGCAGACGACCCCGAGCAACTGGGCGGACTACGATACCGTGCTTATCGGCTACCCCATCTGGTGGGCCATCGCAGCCTGGCCGTGCAACCACTTCGCCACCGACAACGACTTCGCCGGCAAGAAGGTTGTCGCCTTCTGCACCTCCTCGTCTTCGAGCCTGGGGCAGAGCGGCCAGCTTCTGGCCAGCGCGGCGGGCACCGGTGACTGGCAAACGGGACAGCGTTTCTCGTCTGGCGTATCGGATAGCGAAGTGCACGCCTGGGCCGCAGGCATTTAACCTCACTTGGCCTTGCCGCCACCGACCCCACAGCCGAGGCCGAGGTCACACGTGGCACGCAGATCATGGGCTGGCTCTTCGAAGATTGTGCGCAACAACAAGGATGGTGGACGTGCGCAAGAACAAGGCCTGGATGGCCGTCGATATCGCAATGATGACAGCGATGCCCCTGCTTATGGCCTATGCACTCGTGGGAGAATTCGCCCACGAGTGCATAGGGATAATCGCAGGCGTGCTGTTCGTTGCTCACGTTTGCCTTAACCTCAAGGCGATCAAGGCAACCGCAAAGGCTCGATGGAACGTCGCGCGAGCACTCAGGGCGGCTGTCATGCTTGCCTTGGCGGCCGCCCTTGCCGTGACGACGGCAACGGGCATCGCCACCTCGCATTATCTATTTGCGGGCCTGTCCAGCTCATCGGACGCCCTACCTTTTGAGATCGCGCATATGACAGCCGCGCATTGGGCGTTTGCTCTTGCAGGAATCCATTTGGGCCTTAACGGAAAGCGGATCGCCGCAGCCATACCGCAACCGAAACGCGGGGACGCAAGGCGGGGCGCAGCGGCATTGCTCCCGCTTCTGGCCGTCTTGCTTGGAATAGCGGCCTTTGTGCGCCGAGGCTTTTGGCGCTACTTGCTGGGGCTCAATCATTTCGCCCTCATGGATCCCATTGAGCCGGTTTGGCGCTGCATTGCCGACTACCTGCTGATAGCGTCCCTGTTCGTCGTTGTCGGCCACATCGCCGGCAAGGCTGCCGGGATGCTCACCAAGAAGAAAAGACTAAGGAAGGGACATGGCGTTGGATAATCCAGAACCAAGGGTCCTGCTCGTCAATGCCGGGCCCCACAAAACCGGCTGCACCAATCGAGCGCTCGAGGAAGTTGCGGCCACTCTTCGCGAAGAAGGCGTGAGCACTGAGATCTTCTGGGTCGGCAACAAACCCGTTGCCAGTTGCTTGGCTTGCCGCCGATGCGACGAGCTAGGGCGCTGCATAATCAACGACCG
>CAVAFY010000016.1:0-39349 GCA_963588035.1 Alloprevotella sp.
CCCTCTTTGCGAAGGAAGAGCCCTTATCAATGCTCGAACAGCGAAGCGAATTCGAGCAGAACGCCCGAAGGGCGTTAATGATGTCCGGGTATGCGCCAGTAAGTCAGCGAGCATCCAGTGGAAAGTCTTGCATTGTTGGCAAAAACAGCGAGCGGGCCCCTGGCGAGTGCAGATGAGGTGAAAACGGGTGCCAGGCGTGCTTCGCACGTCCAGCCCGTTTGGAACCTCAGCTGTGCCGCCAGGGGCCCGCGCAGCGTCATCGCGGCTCACACGGACCTTCGCTGTTCGTAGAACAGCGAAATGAATGCCATGCCCTGGGCTTTGAGGTTTCCCTGTGCCGTCAGAACCACGCGCAGCGTCATCGCGGCTCAGGAGAGAAAAACGCTTCGCGTTTTTACTCTCCGTCCGTCACACCCTGTTCGCGACGATTCTTAGCCCAAACCTTGGTGGACAGGCCGTAGAGGTCGATGAAGCCCTTGGCTGCCTTGTGGTTGAAGGTGTCGGCGGCGTCGTAGGTGGCCAGACCGTAATCGTACAGGCTGAAGTCGGACTTGCGGCCGGTTACGGTGCAGTTGCCCTTGTAGAACTTCAGGCGAACGGTACCGGTTACGCACTGCTGGGTGGTGGCCATGAAGGCATCCACTGCGTGCTTCAGCGGGCTGAACCACTGGCCGTTGTACACCATGGTTGCCCAGTCGTGCTCGAGGTGCAGCTTGTAGCGCAGAACCTCGCGCTCCAGGCACATGTCCTCAAGGCCGCGGTGGGCGACGATGAGGGCCAGGGCACCCGGTGCCTCGTAGCATTCGCGGCTCTTAACGCCGATCATGCGGTTCTCGATCATGTCGATGCGGCCGAAGCCGTTGTCGCCGGCAACCTGGTTCATCTTGGCGATGATGTCCAGGTAGCTCATCTGCTGGCCGTCGATGGCAACAGGCAGGCCGCCCTTGAACTCGATCTCGATCTCGGTGGGCTGGTCGGGAGCCTTCTCGGGGTCGGTGGTCATGGTGTAGATGTCCAGCGGAGGACGGTTCATCGGGTCTTCCAGGACACCGCACTCGATGGCGCGGCCCCACAGGTTGTCGTCGATGGAGTACGGCTTGCTCTTGGTGGTGGGAACGGTTACGCCGTGAGCCTCGGCCCAGTCCATTTCCTCCTGGCGGGTGTGCATATCCCACTCGCGAACAGGGGCGATGATCTCCAGCGTGGGGTCGAGCGCCTGGATGGAGGTCTCGAAGCGGACCTGGTCGTTGCCCTTGCCGGTGCAGCCGTGGGCGACGTACTTGGCGCCGTACTTATGGGCGGTGTCCACCAGGTACTTGGAGATCAGCGGACGGGAAAGGGCGGATACCAGCGGGTACTTGTTCTCGAAGTGGGCGTTGGCGAACAGGGCCTTGGACAGGTAGTCGGCGGCGAAGTCCTCACGCATGTCGGCGATGATGCAGTCCATTGCGCCCGTTGCCAGTGCGCGCTCCTTAACCTGCTCCAGGCCTTCGTGCTCCTGGCCTACCTCGCCCACAACGGCGATAACGTCGAGGTTCTTCTCGTCCTGCAGCCACTTGATGCAGACGCTGGTGTCCAGGCCGCCCGAGTAGGCGAGTACGCATTTATCCTTTGCCATCTTCTTACCTTTCTTTTGGCATTGTTCCTATAATGAGCGCCCGCTTGGGGCGAAACAGGGGAGGCAAGCCCTCCCCTTCGTTGGTTGCTATTCCTCGGTTGCCCCGGCGGCGTCTGCGGAGGCAAGCTCCTCGGCGCGAACCGTTTCCTCGGAGCCTTCGGGCTCGTCGGCGGCGCGGCCGGCTTCAAGCAGCTCGGGCAGCGCCTTGATAAGCGTGTCGATCTCCTTCTCGGTGATGATGAGCGGCGGAAGGAAGCGCAGCGTGCCCTTGCTGGTGGCGTTCAGCAGGAAGCCCGCCTTCAGGCCGGCGGCCACCACCTTGTTGGCATCGATGCCCTCGGCCACGTCGGCGCCGATCATCAGGCCAAGGCCGCGCACCTCGGTGATGTCGTCGAGGTTCTGCAGCTTCTCGGCGAAGTAGTCGCCCAGCTCGGCCACGCGGTCGTCGTAGTGGCCGCGGGTGAGCGTTGCCAGGGTGGCGTGCGCCGCTGCCATGGCAAGGTTGCTGCCGCCGAAGGTGGAGCCGTGGTCGCCGGGCTCGAACGCTTCAGCCACTTCGATGCGGGCCGCGCAGGCGCCCATCGGGAAGCCGGAGGCAATGCCCTTGGCCATGGTGATGATGTCGGGCGTGATGCCCATGTTCTGGAAGGCGAACGGGTACTCGCCGCAGCGGAAGATGCCGCTCTGCACTTCGTCGACGATGAGCAGCAAGCCGTTCTTGCGGCAGAACTGCGCCACCTCATAAAGGGTATCGGCATCCCAGGGGTACACACCGGCTTCACCCTGGACGGGCTCGATCATAACGGCGCACACATCGGCCAGGTTGTTGTAAACCGCCTGGTGAAGGGCGTTCAGGTCGTTCATGGGAACGTGCATGAAGCCGCCGGGCAGGGGCTGGAAGGCCTCTTGCTTGGCGGGCTGCGCCGTAGCGGCCAGCGTTGCCAGGGTGCGGCCGTGGAAGCTGCGGTCCATGGTGATGATGGTCTGGCCGCCGTTGCCCATCTTCTTGGAGTACAGGCGTGCCAGCTTGATGGCGCACTCGTTGGCCTCGGCGCCGGAATTGGCGAAGAACACCGGCCACGGGGCGCGGAAGAACTTGGGCACGCAGACGTTCAGCATGTCGGAGATGAGCTTGGCCACCTCGCCGCGGTTCTCGATGTAATAGTAGTTGCTTACATGGATAAGGCGGGCAGCCTGCTCCTGGATGGCGCTGACCACTGCAGGATGGCAATGGCCCAGGCTGTCTACGCCGATGCCGGAAAGGAAGTCGAGGTAGGTGTTGCCCTCGTCGTCTTTGACTTCCATTCCCTGGCCCTCAACCAACATAACCGGCTTGCGGGCAAAGGTGTGCATGACGAAGTGCTCGTCAAGCTTCTTTGCTTCTTCAAAACCCATGGTGTTCCTTTCGTACTAAGACAGGCCTTGCGGCATCTCCCGCGAAAACCTATCCGTTGATTCTAACTATTTTGCGGCGGGCATGCACCCACCGCCCCGTTTTTACAGGTTCTCGCTCAGGCGGGACGCGAGGATGCCCAGCGGGCGCATCTCGTCCTTGGAGAACTCGGCATCGTCGTCGTAGATCAGGGTGCCGGCGCCGCTCGAGGTAAGGAGCTCCACCAGGATGGAATGGGGCTTGGTGCCGTTGACGATGTGGGCGCGCGGGACGCCGCCCTCGATGGCCTCGATGCACGACTGCAGCTTCGGGATCATGCCGCTGGAAACCTTGCCGTCGGCCAACATCTGCTTGGTTTCGCTCACCGTCATCTGCGAGATGAGCGAGCCCTTGTCCGAGAAGTCCTCGTAGTAGCCGTCCACGTCGGTGAGGAAGATGATCTTGTGCGCGCCGATGGCAGAGGCAACCGCGCAGGCCGCCACGTCGGCGTTGATGTTGTAGGAGCCGTCGTCGGTGCCCTTGCCCACCGAGGCGATGATGGGCACGTAGTCGGCGGCGATGAGCGCATTGATGTACGAGGGGTTGACCTCCACCACCTTGCCCACGCGGCCCAAGTCGGGGCTGGCCTGCTCGGCGATGATGGTGCCCGCGTCGGTGCCGTTCACGCCCACGGCCAGGTTGCCGTGCTCGTTCATGGCCAGCACCAGCTCCTCGTTCACTTTGCCCACGAGCGTCATCTTCACCACGTCCATGGCCTCGTCGGTGGTGACGCGCTGGCCGTTCTTGAACTCGACGTCGATGCCGAACTTGGTCATGTTCTCGGTGATGGCCGCGCCGCCGCCGTGCACGATGACGGGGTTCACGCCCATGATCTTCAGCATGACGATGTCGCTCATCACGGCGTTGCGCAGCTGCGGGTCCACCATGGCGGCTCCGCCGTACTTGATGAGGATGGTCTTGCCGGTGGCGTTCTTGATCCAGGGGAACGCCTCGATCAGCACCTCTGCAGTATGGGTAGAGGTGATTTTGCGGTCTCTTGCGTATTTCATGAGCGGTAATCTCCATTGATCGAAACGTATTCGTGGGAAAAGTCGCAGGTCCACATCGTGGTTGCGCAGGTGCCGGCGCCCAAGTTGGCGTCGATGACGATCTCGGGCTGCTCGAAGCGCCTGAGCGCCTCGTCCTCGTCGAAGGCGACGGGCAGGCCGGCGCGAAGGACCGGCATCCCCATGATGTCGATGTCCACGTTTTCCTGCTGGAACGTGGCGCCGGAGCGGCCCAGGGCGCCGGCGATGCGGCCCCAGTTGGCGTCGTGGCCGGTGATGGCGGTCTTCACCAACGGCGAGTTCGCCACGGTGCGGGCCGCGGCATCGGCGTCGGCATCGGTGGCGGCGCCGGAGATGCTCACGGTTACCAGGCGCGTTGCCCCTTCGCCGTCTTCGGCCATGGCGCGCGCCAGCGTGCGGGTTACCTGGTTCAGTGCCGCGCAGAACTCCTGGTAGGCAACCGAGCCTTCCGCCATAAGGGAAGCGCCGGCCGGCGCCGCCTTGCCGGAGGCGAACAGCACGCAGGTGTCGTTGGTGGAAGTGTCGCCGTCAACCGTCACCTTGTTGAAGCTCTGGTTCACCGCAGCGGAAAGCGCCTTGTGCAAAAGCGGGGCGGGAACCGGGGCGTCGGCCGTGATGACTGAGATCATGGTGGCCATGTTCGGCATGATCATGCCCGAGCCCTTCGCCATGCCGCCCACCGTGAAGGTGCAGCCGGCGTAGTCGGAGTCGGCGGAAACGTAGGTTACCGCCGCTTCCTTCGGGTGCGTGTCGGTGGTCATGATGGCCTGGGCGGCGCTTGCGCCCGTGGTTTCGCCCAGCATGGCGTGCAGCGCGGGAACCCCCGTGGTGAAGGGCGCGGTGTCCAGGTTCTGGCCGATGACGCCGGTGGATGCCACCAGCACGTCCTCGGGCACGCAGCCCACCACGTCGGCGACGATGCCGGCGGTGCGGCGCGCAGCCTCCAGGCCCACCGAGCCGGTTGCGGCGTTGGCGATGCCGGAATTGATTACCATGGCACGCGCAAAGCCGTAGCCCACGCCGTTCAGGTGCTCGCGGCAAACGGTTACCGGCGCCGCGCAGAAGACGTTCTGGGTGAACACACCGGCAACAGGGCAAAGCTCGTCGGCCTCGACCAAAGCCATGTCAAGGCGATTGGGGTCGGCGCGGAACCCGGCGTGGATGCCGCCGGCGCGGAAACCCTGGGCGGACGTGACGCCGCCGTTTTCAACGGTGGTCAGGTTCGCTGTATTCATATTTGATCTACTCCTAAGAGGGATTGGCAACAGGGGAAAGCGCCTGGTCTTCGGGAAGACCGCAGACGATGTTCGCGCACTGGACCGCCTGGCCGGCCGCGCCCTTCACAATGTTGTCGATTGCGCAGGTTGCGATGACCGAACCGGTAGTGGCGTTATAAGCGACGCCCACATGAGCGCGGTTCGTTCCCACCACCGAAGAGGTTTTGGGCTGCTGGCCCAAGGGCAGCACGGTAACGAACGGCGAGTTCGCGTAGGCGTCGCAGAATCGTCGATGGATCGACTCTGCCGTGGCGCTTCGTCGTGCCTCTTCGGCAAGCTGCACGGTTACCGTGGAAAGGAGACCGCGGGTTGCGGGAGCCAAATGGGGCGTGAACACCAAGCGGCCCGGGATGCCCAGGATCTGCTCGATTTCCGGGGTGTGCCTGTGGCTGGTAACGCCGTAGGCCTCGAAGTTCTCGTTCGCGGAAACGTAATGCGTGCGTGCCGTGGCGCTGCGGCCGGCGCCGGAAACGCCGGAAATGGCGTCGGCGACCACCACGCCCTCGGAAAGCCCGATTACCGGGGCGGCGGCAAGCGAGGTTGCCGTGGGGTAGCAGCCGGCGCAGGCAACCAGCACCGCTTCGCCTTCGGCATGGCGCGCGGCGGCGGCGTTGAGCTCTTTGCGGTTGAGCTCGGGCTGGCCGAAGGCGGCCTTGGCCAGAAGCTCGGGGCTGGTGTGCTCTACCTTGTACCACTTCTCGTAGGTTTCCTGGCTGCGCAGGCGGTAGTCGGCGGAGAGATCTACCACGGTGACGCCCGATTCAAGCAGGCCAGGGGCGGATTTCATGGCAACCGTATGGGGCGTTGCCAGGAACACCACGTCGCAATCGAACAGCGCCGGGTTGCTGTGGTTGGAGAACATCAGGTCGGTGATGCCGGTGAAGGCCGGGTACACCTGGGAAAGCGCCGTGCCTTCGTCTGAGTTGGAGGTGATGACGGAAAGCTCGAACGAGGGATGTCGCAGCAAGATGCGTACCAGTTCTGCTCCTGCATACCCGGCTGCGCCTACGATACCCGCCTTCAACATCTGCTGAGCCTTCTTCCGTCTAATCGCCCTGCGTGCGCAGGGTTCTTTTGATGAATAGTCCTGATTTACAGGTCTTATCAGGGTACTCCATTTCGCCTGATTGTTTAACCCGTATCCACGCATTAAACAAGCCCGACAGCAAAATGGGCCCGCCGAAGCGGGCCCAGCTACGGGAAGTAGCCAAAAGAAGACGGCGCCCTACAGCGCCCCGGCTTCGTCCATGAGCTTGAACTGGTGCATGGCAAGCTTGTAGCTGGCCTTGCCGAAGCCGGCGATCTGCCCCAGGCACTCGTTGGCCGTTACCGAAATATGGCGGAACGAATCCCTGTCCTGGATGTTCGACATGTGCACCTCCACCGCCGGCACCAGCGTGTGCACCGATTCCAGCGCATCCATGAGCGCGTAGCTGTAATGGGTGAACGCGCCGGGGTTCAGCACCACCGGGATCTTCTGGCCGGTCTTTTCCGCTTCCAGGTACAGCTCCTGCAGGTGGTCGATAAGGCCGCCTTCCCCGTTGTTCTGGAACGCATGCACCTCGAAGCCCAGGCCAGCGCCGTATTCCTTCAGTTCGTTGATGAGGTCGGCGTAGGTCTGGCTGCCGTACACCCCCTTGTTCCTGATTCCGTAGAAGTTGTTGTTCGGGCCGTTGACTATCTCCAAACGACGCATCGGGGTCTCCTTCCAGCGCCTGCACGGCGCTTCCCATCGAAGGCGAGGCGGGGGCACCCGCCTGCCCGTTCTGCCATGCCGGCCAGGTCGGCTGCGGGCCGCCCGCACCGGGCACGCCCTTGCCGGCCGGATGGCCGCATCTACTTGTTCACGTATTCGCGGATGTAGCGCTCTATGCCGGTAACGCACGCCACCAGTGTCTCGTTCACCGGCGTGGGCACCCCGTACTTCCTGCCCTGGGCAACCACGGCGCCGTTGATGACGCCCACCTCGGTGGGACGGTGCTTTTCCAGGCTCTGCAGGATGGAGGGCTTGAAGCTCTTGGGCAGGCCGGCGCGCGCAAGCTCCAACGTGTCCATGGGGTTTTCGTAGGTGAGCTTCACCCCTGCGGCGTGGGCAACGTCGATGCCTTCCTGAACTGCGGCAACGGCGGTAGCCACCAGCTTTTCCTCTTCGTACATGTCGCCATAGGGCAAGTGCGTTATGCCGCACACCGCACCCGTGGCCACGTTGACCAGCAGCTTGTCCCAGATGACGCCCATGATGTTGCTGCAGACCACGCAGTGCATCCCCGCGTCGTCGAACGCCTTGCCGATGACGCGGACGCGTTCGGTGATGCTGCCGTCCAGCTCGCCGATGTAGGTGTCCTTGCCGGGGATGGTCGCCTGCACGCGGCCGGGCTCCAGCAGCATGCCGCCGATGTAGGTCTTGCCGCCGATGACGCGATCGGCACCCACGCATTCGCACAGCACGTCTTCTGCACCCAAGCCGTTCTGGAGCGACATCACCACGGTGTTGGGGCCGACAAGCCCCTTGCCCTCTTCCATGGTCTTCGCGGTATCGAACGCCTTGCACAGCACGATAACCAAATCGCACGGCCCGATGCCATCGGGCGCGGTGTGGCCCACCGGGTGCACGGTTTCCTGGCCCGTGGGCGTGACCATTGCCAGGCCGTTCTTGTTCACCGCATCCATATGGGGCGCACGGCCCACGAAATGAACCTCATTGCCCGCCTTGGCAAGCGCACCGCCGATGGTGCTGCCCAGCGAGCCGGCCCCTAAAACACATACCTTCATCGTGTTCCCTCCTTGCCCTGGCCAGGGCCTATTGCGCCCGGCCGGGAAAACCTTGCCCGGCTACGCCCGGGCGTTGAGCTCTATCATCACGCCGCACGGGACAACGAACCAATTCCTTGGCTTGCCCGGAGCCTGCCGCACGCCTTCCGTGGCGTACGCCCTCTGCAGCAGCGGCTCCACTTCGTCGGCGACCAAGCCGATATGGGTCATGTCGCCCTGGTACGGGCCTTCGCCCTGATCGTCGCGCTGCAGCTGGATGCCGCCCACCCATGCCTGGGAAAGCGGCGCCTGCCCATCGGCCGGGTCGGTCAGCGTTACCTCCATTCCCATGATGTCGGTGAAGAACGCAAGCGTTTCGTCGAAGTTGCGGACCTTCACGGCCACATGTTCTACCTGCGGTGATTCCATCTTCGTTCCCCTTTCTAATACCGGCCGGTTGCCGTTGGGCGGCATGCCTTAGGCCGGTTCGGCCTTCCCCGGCAGAGCCGATGCCCCGGGCCCCTCGCAGGTCCCCTCCCCGCATAACTCCCGGGACATCGGCGCTTTCGCGAATCTTCGCGCTACTGCTCTACCTCGAAGAACTTCAGGATGTGCGTGGCAACGCACACCACCGTGCCGTCCTGGTTGGTTACCACCACGTCGGCGAACGTCTTCATGGCTTCCTGGTCCACTTCCTTGACGGTGTAGGTGGCCGTGAGCGTGTCGCCGAAGTACACCGGAGCGGTGAAGCGCAGGTGGTCGTAGCCGTACGATGCGCTGGGGATGGGCGACTGGTATTTCTGCTGGATAAGCGTGGAAGCCGTGCTTCCGAGCGCGAAGGTGAGCACGCCGTGCACGATGCGCGTTCCGTACTTGGTGGTCCTCATGAACGCCTCGTTCAGGTGCATCTGGCTGAAATCGCCGGTGATGCCCGCGAACTGGTACACGTCCGATTCGCTCACCGTTTTGGTGAAGGTGCAGCTGTTGCCAACTTCCAAAGGCAGCTTCGTCATTTCCTCTTCTCCCCCTTCGCGCGGCCTTGCCGCGATTGTTCCCCTTGGGGCCCTTCGCCCCGCAAAACAAAGGTATCCCAAGATCTTTCTGGCGTCTGCCGCAAAGAATCGATGGGAGATGGGCTAATATATGAAGCACATTCATGGTTTTCCATGCAACGTGTTCATTGGGCAAAACGCCTGGTAGAGCGAACGGGGCCGCACGGGGAACCTGCAAGGAGGGGCTATGAACCTTGCACAACTGACGTACTTCTGCCACTTGGCCAAGACCGAGCACTACACGCGCTCGGCCGAGAGCCTGCACGTGTCCCAGTCTGCCCTCTCGCATTCCATCTCGTCGCTGGAACGCGAGCTTGGCTGCTCGCTGTTCTGCAAGGTGGGCCGCAACGTGCAGCTTACCGACGACGGCAGGGTGTTCTTCAAATACGTTTCGGAAGGGCTGGCCAGCATCGACCGCGGCGTGGCCGAGATCGACCGCCGCCACGGCAGCCTTTCCGGCACCATCAACGTGGGGGCAATCGCCACCGTGCGCTCCCATTACCTGCCCGCCGCCATGCAGCAGTTCCGCAGCGCGTTCGGCAACAAGACCGAGTTCCACGTGCTGCAGGGCGAAACGGCCCCGCTGAACGAAAAGCTTGAGCAGGGCATATGCGACTTGGTGCTGGCCGGGCCGGTGCGCAAGCCGGGCATTGCCTGCACCACCTTGTTCCACCAGCAGCTGGTGGTGGCCGTGCACCGAAGCCACCCGCTTGCCGCGCTTTCCAGCGTGCGCTACGAGAACCTGGTGGGCCACACCGTGATAACCTACCGCCGCGGCATCACCTGCGGCGAGGTGCTGGAAGCGTTCCTGCAGAACACCAACGCACCGCTGGGCAAGCTCACGCTGGTGCGCAACTACGAGGACGAGGTCATCCTGGGCGCCCTGGCCGTGCACGAGTCCAGCGTGGCGCTTACCATGCTCACCTCGAACCTGGCGCCCGACCCGGACATGGTCGTCCTGCCGTTAGACGTGCCGGGGGCGAAGGAGTTCTACCCCATATCGCTCACGCGCCGCGAAGGAGCAACGCCGAACCCGGCAACCCAGGCGTTCATCGATTTCCTGCTCGCGTTCGAGGCCCCGCCCTACGAGCGCAGCGACTTCAAAGACGCCGGCTGAGCGCCGGCCCTGCACGTACCCGACACCGTCACGATCCAATCAAAGGGGAGATTGCCGTGAACCTTTCACAGCTGTACTACTTCAGGAAGCTTGCCCAGGTGGGCTACTTCAACCGCGCCGCGAAGGAACTGTTCATCACACAGCCCGCGCTTTCCACTTCCATTTCCAGCCTGGAAAAGGAACTGGGCGTCACGCTGTTCGAGCGCAGCAAGAACGGCGTGCACCTTACCGAAGACGGCGAGGAGTTCAACCGCCACATCGCGGTGGCGCTTTCGGAGGTGGACCGAGCGGTAAGCGCCATGACCGACCGCGCCGAGCACAAGAGCACTGTGCGCATCGCCACCACCGAATCGGTGCAGCGCAACCAGCTGCCGCAACTGCTGAACGCCTTCCGCCAAACCTACGATGCTCCGGTGGAATTCGACATTGCGGTGACCAACACCCAGGAATCGCTCACCGGCCTGCGCGAGCGCGCCTTCGACGTGGCGTTCTGCACCTACGTGCCCGACCTGCCCGACATGGAAACCGTGCAGTTCACCACGCAGAACATCGTGGCGGCCATGAACCTGGGCAACCCCCTGGCCTGCAAGGACGAGGTAACGCTGGAAGACTTGAGCGCGCACCAGGAGAACCTGATCTCGTACAACCAGGCAAGCTCGCAGTTCACGTTCCGCATCTTCGACGGGCTGCTGTCCGACCACGGCCTGACCTTCAAGCAGCGCTTCTCGAACGAGATCGGCGCCATGTCGCTGCTGCTTTCCGACGAGCGCGCCATCGCGTTGATGCTCGACGTGGTGGAAGACATCCCCTTCCCGGGAACGAAGACGCTGCCCATCAAGGAATTCGAGGGGAAGTTCCACCTGGTTTCGATGACCTACCGCAAAACGGCGGCGCTCGACCAGACCACGCGCGCGTTCGTGCGCTTCGCCTGCGAGCAGCTGGGCGACCGCGACTTCGGCGAGCCCATCGAGGAAACCTACCTGAAGGGGCAGGTGGGCTAGCGCTAAACCAGGCTGCGGCCGGTAGCCACCACCAGCACCACCAGCAGCGCGGTAACGCCCACGGCCACGGCCAGGGTTGCCGCGCGGTTCTTGGTGCTCTTCTGGATGCTGAACGTCATAACAGCCACCGATGCGAAGCACACCAGCGCGCTGAGCAGGTGGAACGGCGGGGTCTGTACCATCTGCATGGCGTACGAGACGCCGAGGATGAGCTGGATCACGCAGCCCAGACCCAAGACGATGGGGCCGAGCGCGTTCTGCTTCTGGATGTAGTAGGCAATGAAGCCGCCCGGCAGGGTGAACAGCGTTGCCGGCCCCCAGACGGACGAGTAGTAGTACAGGGCCATGTTCGCGGTGATATGGCCGCACAGCACCTCTACCGCGAAGATCACCGGCTGGCTGATAAGGAAGAACACGAAGATCTTCAGCGCCGATTCCCAGTTCTTCTTGCAGTTGGAGGCAATGACGAAGGCGAAGATGACCCACCATTCGTAGCCGATGGCGATGTCCCGAAACGACGTCCCCTCGGTAGCGGGGATAGACCCCAGGATGCCGGTGACCACGCCCGCCACCAGGGCGAACAGGATTACCCCGGGCCAGCCCATCTTCAGGCTGCCGAACAGTTTAGTCATGCAAGATCCTTTCAACGCGCCGCCGCACCGTGCGCGGCAGGGCGCTTTCCTTCGTTGGCTTATGTGTCGCAGACGCAGCGCCGGCGTGGCGAGGGCCGGGCGGGCCTACGCCTGCAGCTGCGCAACCTCTTCCACCCAAGCCCGCGCGCAGGCATCCGACGGCATGCGCAGATCGCCGCGGGGAGAAACCGCGACGCTACCCACCTTCGGGCCGTCGGGCAAGCACGAGCGCTTGAACTGCTGGGCGAAGAAGCGCCAGTAGAACGTGCGCAGCCACTTCAGGATGGTGGCGCTGTCGTAGCGTCCCGCGAAGGCGATCTTCGCCATTCGGTAGATCTTAGCAGGCGGGAAGCCCTGACGAAGCATCTGGTACAGGAAGAAGTCGTGCAGTTCGTACGGGCCCACCAGGTCTTCTGTTTTCTGCGAGATGGCGCCGTCTTCCGGCGGAAGCAGCTCGGGGCTTACCGGCGTGTCCAGCACGTCGGCCAGCACCGAGGAAAGCTTGGCATCGCCGCAGGTGTCGGCGTAGTAGCGCACCAGGTGGCGCACCAGCGTTTTGGGGACCGAAGCATTCACCGCGTACATGGACATGTGGTCGCCGTTGTAGGTGGCCCAGCCAAGCGCCAGCTCGGAAAGGTCGCCCGTGCCGATAACGAAGCCGTTCACCTGGTTGGCGACGTCCATCAGGATCTGCGTGCGCTCGCGCGCCTGGCTGTTCTCGTAGGTGACATCGTGGACGCCGGCATCGTGGCCGATGTCGGCGAAGTGCTGCGTAACCGCCGGCGCGATGGGAACCTCGCGCAGCGTTGCGCCCAGCGAGCGGATCATGTCCAGGGCGTTGCGGTAGGTTCGGTCGGTGGTGCCGAAGCCCGGCATGGTTATGGCAACGATGCCCGTGCGCGGCAGGCCCAGCATGTCGAAGGCACGGGCCGTGACCAGCAGCGCCAAGGTGGAGTCCAAACCGCCGGAGATGCCCACCACCGCGGCCTTGGCGTGGGTGTGGGCAAGGCGCTTCTTCAGGCCAAGCGCCTGAATATTCAAGATCTCCTCGCAGCGATGCGCCAGCTGGGACGGGTCGGCCGGAACGAACGGGTCGGCGTCGATACGGCGCGTGATGGGGGCTTCCTCGATGTTCAGGGCGAAGGGAACCGTGCGGTAGCCCTGCGCATCGGCGGCGGGGAACGTGCTCATGCGGCGGCGCTCGGCGGCAAGGCGAGCGACATCCACCTGCGTCACGTTCACCTCGTTGGCAAACGTGCGCGATTCGGCAAGCACCGTGCCGTTTTCCGCGATAAGGTTCTGGCCGCCAAACACCAGGTCGGTGGTGGATTCGCCCTCGCCCGCCGTGGCGTACAGGTACGCGCACACCAACCGGGCGGACTGGCTGGAAACCAGGCTGCGGCGGTAGCTGTTCTTCCCCACCATCTCGTCGCTGGCGGAAAGGTTGCACAGCACCGTGGCACCGGCCAGCGCGTGGCGCGTGCTGGGCGGGTTGGGGACCCAAAGGTCTTCGCAGAGCTCGGCGGCAACGCACAGGTCGGGCATGTTCTCGCAGGTGAACAGCAGGTCGGTTCCCACGGGAACCTCTTCGCCGTTGAAGGATTTGCAGCCCATGCTGCCCGCGCCGGGAGCAAAATGCCGCGTTTCGTAGAACTCGTTGTACGCAGGGAGGTTCACCTTGGGGACGAAGCCCAGCACTTTGCCGCGGGAAAGGGCGGCAGCAACGTTCAGGAGCTTGCCCGCATGGCGAAGCGGCAGGCCGACGAAGATGAGGGCATCCACCGAAGCGGTTTCAGCGGCAATGCGGCAAAGGGCCTGCTCGGCTTCGTCGAGGAGCTTCACCTGCCAGAACAGGTCGCTGCAGGTGTAGGCGGTAAGGCACAGCTCGGGCAGGACCATGACCTTGGCGTGGGCGGCTTCCATCGTGCGGACGCATGCCACGATCTGACTAGCGTTTGCCTCGCAGTCGGCCACCGCCACCTGCGGAGTGGCCGTCGCCACCGTTACGAATCCGTCCCTCATGCCCGCTCCTTGCGCTCGCAAAATCGTTTCCCCGATTATATGCCAGCCCAACGAGAGGCTTCACTGCAGAGCCGGCCCTCAAGGGCTTCCGGTTCAAGAAGGTTCAAGAACCGCCTTGCCCCTTCTTATTCGGCAGAAGTCAAAGGCAAGCCAAGCGATTCAAGAAGCATGTGGCAGCGCTCCCTGATCTCTTCGGCAACGATCCTTGCCGAACGATTCGGAAGCCCCGCTTTCTCGGCAAGTATGAGCAGATCCTGCGTAGCCGGATTCCCGTTTCCGCCCACTGCCGTTGCGTGCTCACCACCAAACGATGCGCTGTAGGTTAGGTCGTAGGCAGGAGAGAGCTTCCATCCGCCATCGTGGAGCCAAGCGAAGTTGTTGGAGTGATCGTCCTGGTTGTGCGCGTAAACGTTAAAGCACATCAGGCGAAACACCTGCCACATCTGCTCAAGATCGTCCGTGAGCATACGAGTCGCCTGGAAAAGATGCTCGTAATCGAGCAGCGGGAGCCTATGCGAAACCTCCAACAATCCAGATGCCGTCAACATGTGGACGCCTTGCCCGTTTGCATCCCGGTCAAAACGCTTGGTGGCAAAATAGCCGCCGCAATTCTTCGAAGGGAGCAGCCGTGTTTCCGACATAATGATGCCGCAATCCTTGGCAGCCTCCGAGTACGCGAACTCCATCGCGCCGATTTCCTTCGGGTCCATGCTCGACGGAAATTTGACCAACCACTCAGAGCCATCGAGATCTATATAGGCTTTAGGCCGTGCGCCGGCCGAAGAGCCGCCTGCTGCATAGGCTTCGTCCAGGTCTTCCGTGGGATGATTCGCCAAAATGTCTTGGCAGATGAGCGAAAACGCATCCAGGTCTTCAATAGCAGATGACCCGACCGCGGCCACCTCCGGCTCATAGCGAAGCGCGCCACGGGCACCGGACCCCACGAGGGCTAGCATGGTCATCGGCGAGACCGCACCCGGTTCCAACCCGTACTTCCTTAGCATACGCACAAGAAGCAAAGCGCCCCAACCATCGGGCAGGCTGTCTTGGAAGACGCCGAATATGCCATTGAACGGATCGCGCTTTGGGACGAAAACCCCTGAACGAAGAGGCAAGCTGATGGGGCTTATCGAAAACCCATCAGCCAGCCAAGATCGATCGTACTCAAACGCCGCAAGCCCATCGGAGGTCTGCGCAAGCGTTCCAACGCGCGCACCCCCCATGGTCACGCCGAGCTGAAGCACGCCCTCTTTGATTCGCGCGGCATCGAAGCCGGGCGCCTCGCTAACGACCCTGGCCATCGATGACCTCCTGGATAGAGCGGTATACCGGCTTGTCGAACAGCGAGTCGAAGTCGGCCTCGCACCCCAATGCGCGAGCGAGCCGGACAAGCGCCTCCAGGGATATCTGCCCCGTCTGCTCGAATCGGCGCAGCGTGCCAAGGGGCACCCCGGAAAGCTCGGAAAGCTGCTGCTGGGTGATACCGCGCTGCCGCCTAATGGACTTCTCCCGTTGCCCGACAGACCGAGCCGCCTGCGCAGGCGAATACAGTTTCTGTAGCTTGTCGATGTTGCTCATATATGAGTAAATTCCTTGTTTATTGGCCGAAACTACTCAAATATTAGCATGCATTTGTGAAGGTTTCTTCAGGCTCCCGCCGATGGCCCAATGCCGCCGGCACATGTATGGTTGCGACGGCGGCGGAACCGGGCGGAACCTAGCGGATCTCGTAGCGGCCGGGCTTCTTCTTGATGGGGCGCGCCTCCATATCGGGGTAGCCCAGCACGATAGCCCCGACAAGCTTGCCGCGGTTAGGCGCGAAATGGCTGCGCAGCGCGTTGCCGGAGCGCACCACCGCTTCCACCCAGCACGAGCCGATGCCCTTGTCGTAAGCGGCCAGCACCATGTTCTCCATGGCAGCGGAAACGCTCTCTATGCAGCTGGGCAAAATGTCGTCCGAGTAGTCGGGCTTGTTCAGGAACGCCAAGATGATGGTGGAAGCCCCACCCATGGCGCTCATGAACTCCATGGTTTCCTCCACCACTTCAGGGTGCCCCTTGAAGCGCGCTTCCAGTTCCTTGCGATGGGAAAACGCCGTGGTCCCCATCTCGGAGAACAGGTACGCCAGGTCTTCCTTCTTGGTAAGCGCAACGAAGTACCACGGCTGAAGGTTCTGCCCCGAAGGCGCGCAGAGCCCTGCTTGGATGATGGCCTCCAGGTCTTCGCGGCTGACCGGCTTGTCGGTGAACTTCCTGATGCTGCGCCTGTTCTCGATTACGTCTAGGAATTCCATTTCCCTCATTCCTTTCTGCGCTTTCGCGCTCCCCTAAGAAAACCCTCTTTATGGCTGCAGCCCCACAGCTGCAACGAAGCCCGGCAGAAGGCGCCCGTCCTCCCGGCCGGCCATTACAGCAAGAACCGCTGCACTTCGGCCAGCATCTGCGCCGGGGCCTCTTCCGGGATGAAGTGGCCGCACGGCAAGCTGCGCCCCTGAACGTCCTCGCAGAAATGGTTCCAGCACGCCAACGGGTCGAAGAACCTTTCCACCAGGCCGTTCGCTCCCCAAAGAACCAACGTGGGCGCCGTTATGGTATTGCCCGCCTTCAAATCGGCGGCGTCCAGGAACCGGTCGATGCTTTCGCCGGCGCGGTACTCCTCGCAGATGGCGTGGATGCACTCGACGTTGTAATGCCGCAGGTACTCCTCGTACACCTCGGGCGGGAACGCCTCGGCGGAGGTGTCGTTCTCGGAGTTGTAGCGCCCGATGTGCAGGGCGTTGCGGAAGTACATCTTGCGGCTGGAAAGGATAAGGTCTTCCGGGAAGGGCTCGTCCTGAGTGAGCAGGTACCAGTGGTACAGCGCCTTGGCGAACTCCGCCGTGCTGAGCGCGTACATGTCATAGGTGGAAACGATGTCGAGCAGAACCAGCTTGCCCACGCACTCCGGATGGTCAAGCGCCAGGCGGTAGCCAACGCGCGCTCCCCTGTCGTGCCCCATGATGCTGAAGCGAGAAAAGCCCAGCTCAGACATGACCCTGATGCAATCGAGCGCCATGGTTCGCTTGGAATACGTGCTGTGATCGGGCAGGCCGGAGGGCTTGCCGCTGTCGCCGTAACCGCGCAGGTCGCACAGCACCACGGTGAAGTTGTGGGCCAGATCGCCCGCAACCTTATGCCACATCAGGTACGTTTCCGGGTGGCCGTGCAGCAGAAGCAGCGGCTCACCGTTGCCCATGACCACCGTGTGGATGGGCACGCCGCCTTCGCCCTCGATGAAGCGGTGCGTTGCCGTCTCGAACATAGGGACCCCCTATCCCTCATTCGCTTGGATCCGAAGCATTGGCAAACCCCTTCCGCCAACGCTTCCGTCTATAAGAGAAGTATACTCCCCAGAAACGAACGGAATGCAGAAAAGGCGCAGGCAGGGTGAAACCCGGGACCCTGCAGGGCAGGGCAATGGCGGCGCGCCAGCACGATGTCCCGACGCCCTAACGAGAAAGGGCGCTGCAAGGCAATTCCCCTGCAGCGCCCCGATGCCCGTTCGGCCTGTTCGGCAGACCGCCCGCTTAAGGTTACCGGCGCACAAGCTCCATGTTCTCGGGGGCAACATTCAGCACATAGGCAGCCACTCCCGCGCATTCGGCGACGCACACAAGGAGCATCGCCACCGCACCGAGGTAGCCCGACACCCCGAGCATGGCGAACGCAGCCACCGTACCTGCCGGAAAGGCGAAGGCGACCAAGCCCAGGCCTGTCGTGACGAGCATCTTCAGCTGCATATTGGCCGGCTTAAGAAGCTCGGACTCGTTTTCCCACGTAAGGTTCGGTTTTCTGCTGCCGATGCCGAACATGACCAGATCGACCGCAGTCAGGGGCAAAGCGAAGGCCAATACCGCAAGCAGCACCGCATCGAGGGGCGTGCCGAGCACGATAAGGCCCACAAACAGCAGCACGAACACCGGCACGCGCGTAACAAGATAGCCGCTCACGAACTTGGCGACAACGTACTGCTTCATGTCCATGGGCATAGCGCGCATGAAGAAGAAGTCCTCGCCGTCGCGCCCCAGCGCGTAGGAGCACATGTAGGCGGGAAGACAGCTGAAAAGACCGGCCAACAAGGCGATGCCTATAAGCAACAAGTGGGTATTCGCACCGATGCTGGCGCTCTGAACAAGCTGCTGCAGGGTATTGAAGACATCGTCATCCTGGATGGAGATCAACACGGCACTGGCAAAAACAACGGCAATGGGCTCCACGAGCACCGAAACCACGAACTGCTGGAAAAACGCCGGAACGCGCATCAGGGTAGCGAAATCCTGGGAAAGAAACGCCTTGAACTGGCTGCGCTCCTTAACGGCTCCGGCAAGCTCGCCTTCGGAATAGCGCTTGCGGCTCTTCTTGCCCGCGCCGCCCTGTATGCCACGAACGCCCTCGAAGTACCACTTCTTCGCGAACAGCCCCATCACCGCAACGTACAGCAACGCCAAAAGGTACATGCCCACCAGGCCCAACACCATGTTGCCGCCGAAAACCTGGGGCGCCAGCACAACCGGCGCGCACACCAGGGCCAAGACCACGGCAACCGCTTCGCTGCCGACAACATCGCCCATGGAAACCATCATGCCCGAAGAAGAGTTCGTGCCCATGCTCACTGCCGCGGCTATGACGATCGAGACAACCGTGGCCATCGCGCCGAAAACGCGCGTGAACCTATCCTTGTCCGCCGCGATGGGAGAGAAGCGCATCACGGGGATAACCACGATGATAAGGGCAAGCGCCGTTGCCATAACGCAGGGGATGAACGCCAGGACAAGCCCGGCAAGGGCGGCGGCATCCGCTCCCCTTCCAACCAAAAAGCCCAGGCCAAACGCCATGATGATGAAGTTCACGATAACCTGGGTAAGGATGAAGTACACCATCTTGGCGGCCATGATGGTAAGCGGATGGATGGGCAGCGCCAAATAGAAGCCCATGTCCTTCACGAAATACAGCATGTTCACGGCCTGGTAGAAGCCCACCAGCACCACCATCACCACCAGCATGCCAACCATCATGGAGAACACTTGCACAATGTTCAGGTCGGAAGACGACAGCAAACCACCCACCATGAACAGCACGAGGCACAGCACCACAAGGAGCACACCGGTAACCACCCGCTTCGCAACAGGCGAAAGCCTGCTCGACGAAGACCCCCACAGGTCGGTGCCTTCAGGGTCGTCGTGCTCCTCGCCGTTGCGGAAGGCGGCAAGCAGGGTGCGGAACTGAGAGAAACTGAAGCCGCCCATGCTATTCAGCCTCGCCATCGGCGGCTTCGGCGGAAAGCGGCGATTCCTCGCTGGTCAGCTCCAGGAACATCTCTTCCAAGGAACCGTTGTTGCGGAACTGCTCGCGCATCTCGTCTACCGTGCCCACAAACAGGAGCTTGCCATGGGCAACCACGCCCACACGGTCCACCAGCTTCTCGGCCACATCGAGGACATGGGTGCTGAACAGCACCGTCTTCCCTGCATCGGCGTGCTTGCGCATGGACTGCTTCAGCAGCCACGACGCCTTCGGGTCAAGGCCGGTCATGGGCTCGTCGAGCACCCACACATCGGGGTTGGGCAGAAGCGCGCCCATGACCATCATCTTCTGGCGCATGCCATGGGAATACGAGCGGATCTGGTTGTCCAACTCGCCCGCCATGCCGTATTCTTCGGCCAGCTCCTTGACGCGAGCAACGCGCGTTTCGGTGGGGACGCCGTAGATGTCCGCAATGAACTGCAGGTAATCGCAGCCCTTCAGGCGAAGAAGATGATCGGGCGAGTCGCTTACATAGCAAAGGTGGCGCTTGGCTTCCACCGGGTGCTTCGAAACGTCGATACCGTCGATCTCGACAGAGCCCTGCGTGGGGTCGAGCACACCGACCAGCATGTTCAGCAAGGTGGATTTGCCGGCGCCGTTAGGGCCCAGCAAGCCGAAGATCTCGCCGTCCCTGATTTCCAAGGACAGATTGCTCACGGAATAGCTTTTACCGCCGTCGTAAGATTTGCTCACGTTCTTGATGCTTATCATGAAAGCCCTTTCGCACTGACGAATACCGTGCCCGGGGCTTCGATGCACTCCGTTGCGCAATGAGCTCAAAAACGAGCGGAAAGCCAACGACCAGGCATAACAATTCTACCCCGCATCTGCCTGAACCGGGAAGATCATGGCATCGCTGCCAGGTCGTCGGCGCATTCGCCCGCCCAAACGCAAAAAGGGCGCTGCAGGACGGATTCCCCTGCAGCACCCCAAAAGACCGTCGAGCTTTCGCCCGCCCCTAGCTCCAGCGCTCGAAGGGCGGGTACTCCCATCCGAAGCGGTCGAAGATCTTGCCGATGATCTGGTCTTCCATATCGTCGATGGTCTTCGGGTGATGGTAGTACGTCATCATCGGCGGCAGCAGCGTCACGTTCGGGATTGCCGCCAGCTGGCTCAGGTTGCGCAGGTGGATGGCATTCATGGGCGTTTCGCGCGCAACCAGCACCAGGGGCCGCTGCTCCTTCAGCGTCACATCGGCGGCGCGAAGCAGCAGGTTGTCGCTGTAGCCCGTTGCGATGCCGGCCACCGTCTTCATGCTGCAGGGGACAACCACCATTCCGGAGGTCTTGAACGTTCCGCTGGCGATGGATTCCCCCAGCGATGCGTTGTCGTGCACGAAGTCGGCCGCGCGAAGCGCCTCGGCGAAAAGCTCCGGCTCCTCGTAGCCCGCGGTTAGGCAGCCGCCGTCGGTTACCACAACATGCACCTCGCACGAGGTGAACTCTTTCACTTGGCGGATGAAACGGCAGGCCAGATGCGTGCCGCTTGCGCCGCTTATGCCAACAACAAGACGCTCCATGCGCTTAGGCCTCGAAATCGGGGAGCCAGTGCTTCGGATCCACGTCCATGATCTTGCAGCGATGGAAGCGGTCCTTCAAATCGTACGGAACCGTGCAGTCGTAGATGGTCTTGCAGGCAATGCCGTGGTCGCGGATGCTGTTGGAGTAATCGGGGTCGTTGGACGGGTCCAGCGGATGGCAGCGCACGCCGGGGATGGTGATGATGTCCTGGTCGCCCTGCAGGCGGGTGTTCATGGCCCACATCACGTCGCTGATGTCGAACGGGTCCACGTCTTCGTCCACCAGGAACACGTTCTTCAGCTCGCTGAACGCCGAGAAGGCAAGCAGGGCCATCTGGCGCTGGCGCCCCTCGTCAGAAGGCATGCTCTTCTTCACCTGCATGACGGCCATGTACTTGCCGCCGCCGGGGGAAGCGCAGTACACGTTCTGCAAGCGCCCGGGCATGGCCTTTTCCACCATCTGGATGATGCTGGCCTCGGTGGGGATGCCCGCCATGCTCACGTGCTCTTCCGAAGGCCCGATGCAGGTTTGCATGATGGGGTTCTTGCGCGTGGTGACCGCCTTCACCTTGATGATGGGCAGCGAAGGGTTGGCGGGGCCGGTGTAGCCCGGGAATTCGGGCATGGCCTTGCCGGTGCCGGTGTTCATGTCCTCCGCCACGCGCTTGCCGGGAAGAATCTCACCCTCGATGACGTACTCGGCGTTGGCAATGCAGCGCTCGTCCACGGTAAGGCACTTGGCCATCTTCACGCCCTGGCCGCGAAGCGCGCCGGCAACGTTGAGCTCGTCGTAGCCCATGGGGGTCGTCGGCGGCTCGAAGCAGGTGGCAAGCTCGATGGCCGGGTCAACGCCGATGCTGATGGAAATGGGCAGCGGCTGCCCCATGGCCTCGGCCTTCTCGTAGAACGCCCCGATGTGACGGGCGCCGGGCACCATGTAGATGGAGATCTCATCGGGCCCCTGCAGGCACATGCGATGGATGGTGATGTCGGAAACGTGCGTTTCCGGGTCGGAGGCGTAGCACATGCCCAGCGTAATGTACGGGCCGGCGTCTTCCGGCGTGTTGGTGGGCGCCGGGACCAGCTTGCGGATGTCGAAGCCCTCTTCGGTGGCATAGTGGACCACCTCCTGGCAAAGCGCCTCTTCGGCGGGCACCTCTACCGGCGGGATAGGGTTCAGCACCGCGTCGTTCAGCAGGAAGCCCAGGCGGCGCGGATCGGCGTCGAGCAGCTTCGCCACGCGTGAACGGCTGGCCAGAAGGCCGATCGCCACGCGCGCATCGGGGTGACCCTTCACGTTGTTGAATATCATCGCGGGGCCTTCCTTGGTGGGACGCGGCACCGTTCCGCCGGCTCCCACATGGCGGTACACGCCGCACAGCTCGGCGGCCGGGTCCACCTCCACATCGGTCTCTACCAGCTGGCCGGGAATGCCCCGCAGAAACTCAAGGGCGCTGCGAAGGTCGTCGACGTTGTTGCCCATGGGAACTCCTATCGTCTCTCATATTCACCTTCGCCGTTCCGCGCGAAGCAGAGCGACAAAGGGCTTTATCTAGAACGTGTTCAATTATACGGAAGCCGGCCGCTGTGTACGCCCGGCTCTTATTCCGATTTCGCGAACTTCTATTGCCCTTCACGAATAAGGAAACGAGGCAGCCGCATTCGCCCAGCAGATTCGCTCAACCCCGTTCGCCCAATCCCATTCGCCCAAGCCGAGCGCCACGTCTTCCCAAGTGCGCAAACGGGCTTTACGCGCATGCTAAACGCCACGTTCCCCAAATGCGCAACCGGGCTTTGCACTCAGGCTGCTCGCCGCCGCTCAACGAAACCCCGCAAACAAAAAGGGACCGGAGCGTGCACTCCGGTCCCCCTTCATCCAAAGCATCTCACTTCGGAATGGGACGTATGTCCTGTTTACTCTGCCTTCAGGCTAGGCCAAGGTTATTCCTTGATCTTGCCTGCCTTTGCAGCCTCCAGGCGAGCATGGAGAGCTTCGAGCTGACGCTCCGTCTCCTCATCCTCGATGCGCTGGAGCTCCTTGTTGTAGGCGTAGTCCTCGCGGATCTTGTCGTTGTCGGAGATGAGCAGGTAGAGGACGATTGCGGCCACGAAGCCGACGCCGCCGCCGCGGGCTACGATGAAGCCTGCGATCATGCCTGTCATGCCCTTGTCAAGGTCATCGCGTACAAGGCCGAATGCGATCTGTGCGCAGAGCCAGCCCTGAATGAGGAGCACAACCACGAGGAGTGCTGCAGATGCTGCCAGGGATGCCTCGTACAGAGGATAAACGAACAGACCGATTACGGTGAAGATCAGGTTGGTACCGGAACCATCGTAAATGGAGTCCATGCCCTGACGGCCGGACTGCTTGTAGCGAGCATAGGTTGCTACGCAGTAAGGAGCGGACAGAGGGCCAGCAAGTGCCGGGTAAGGTGCGAAGATGGAAAGCAGTGCGTTACGAATACCGCAGATGACGTTGGTACGGTTCGGGTCGAACTCGATGTACTCGTCGTCGCGGGCAGCCTGCAGACCGAGCTGCTGAACCGTTACGAAGTCGCCGTAGGCGATAACCCATGCAACGATTGCGTAGGGGAATGCCTGAACCCAAACGGTGGGGTCGGAAGCGAAACCGATGAACAGCGGCGAAACGGTGGTGAAGAGCAGACCGAAGTCGGGAACCTTGATGATTTCGCCGGACCACTGGAAGTTGAACTCACCAGCAGCACCGCCAGCTACCAGCAGGGCGATAACGGCCCACAGGAAGCTGTAGTTGCCGAGGATGGCAACGAAGCGGTTGGTGTCCATGTACTTGCGTACGCGCTTGGAGAACATGAGCAGGAACACAACCACCAGGCCGCAGAGGCAACCAACGGTGACGGTGTCGACTGCGCCGCCCTCCTTCAGGCGAACGGCTACGGCGTTGACGCCGGCGCCCATAACGATACCTGCCTTGATAGCGGGCGGTACCATCGTGTTGAGCTTCTTAGACAAGCCTGTAGCACCCAAGATTATGAACAAGAGCGCTAATTCTAACTGGATGCACGTTAGCATCTGCAATCGCGCCACGCCTGGATCCAAAGATTCCAGGAACACAACGATGATTGCCATGGCGGGCGTGATCCAACCGCAGATGGAAGGCTCGCCGAGCAGCCAGTTCAGGGTGTACATACCGGTTTCGAACACAACCAGTGCCCATGCCACTGCAGGATCAAGACCCAAGGTGGTAATCAGAACAGCCAGAGCGCCGTACGAAGTACAGGCGTTCATCAGGCCGGTTACGACCTCGGGAGGCGAGATCTTGAAGTGGATGAACGGCAGACGGATACGGAATAGGCCAATTTTCCAACATGGCTGAATTCCACCGAATTCACGCTTAAGCATAGCCATTGCTTAGCCCCTCTCTCCTCTTGCGCATTCCTGCGCAAAAATGAAATCGACCATCTTACTCCTCCTTCTTTTGATTGCATCGGGTTCGCACGTGCACGCTTGCTTTCCCAATGCCTTCAATAGATTCAAGAAAACGGTTGGAGATTTCTGCTTCACTTGGCTGTTGGATCGCTTTCGCGAACAAAGGCAAAGCCAAACGTAAATCCCCTCGGTTCCCCTTCGTCATATGAAGATGGTCCCTACTGTGAACCGTTGCGCTGCAGCCCGATCCCCCGATGGGCAACGCACAGCGCTTAAGTCCACAGCCGATTATTCTCCTTTGGGTGAACATGTTCTAATTCACTTTGAACATGTTTTAGATAGTTTGCGTGAATATGATTCGCAACACCTATGTGAAACTTATAGTCCTATAGCTTGCATTGATGTTTTCGGACGACTTCCGTTTTTCCCTGCGTTGATATGCGGCGTTATCTTCCTGTTGATTTCCCCAGGTTATCGTTCCCATAGGCAAAGCAAATAGAAGCGTCTTCCTTATTAGGTTTCAAGATCATTGCAGCTGAAGCCACTTGCTGGTTTCTGCTTGACTAAAACATGTTCAATCCCGTACTTTCGGTGTCGGATCTTTTTTTGGAGTCGGTACGCCAGAGTGGGGCGTTGCCTGTTCAGGCAATGGACGTGTGTTACCCGGGACTCTGTGCTTCAAGACGAGAAACCGCATCTGTTCCCTTTTAAGAGAAAGGAGCACTACGGAATGATCGCCTTAACTACCGCTCAGATCATCTCGATCGTCATCTTCGTCGTCGTGATGGCCTTCATCATTTCCGAGAAAGTGCATCGCACCACGGCTGCCCTCGCCGGCGCAGTCGTCCTTATCCTGTCTGGCGTTGTGTCGTTCGACACCGGCGTCGGGCACATCGACTTCGGTACGCTCGGCGTGCTGGTTGGCATGATGATATTCGTTGCCGTGGTGAAGAACTCCGGCATATTCGAGTACCTGGCCATCCGCGCCGCCAAGATAGCGAAGGGCGATCCCTGGGTAATCATGGTGCTGTTCGTGCTGATCACAGCCGTGCTCTCCGCGTTCTTGGACAACGTGACCACAGTACTGCTCATCGGCCCGGTTACCTACACCGTGTGCAAGATGCTGGAAGTGAACCCCATCCCCTTCTTCCTGACGGAGATCATCGCTTCCAACGTCGGCGGCACCGCAACGCTTATCGGCGACCCGCCGAACATCATGATCGGCTCCGCCACCGGCCTTACCTTCTTCGACTTCCTGGCCAACGACGGCCCGGCAGTGCTCATCATCCTCGCCGTCTGCATCGCCATCTTCTATGTGATGTACGGACGCAACATGGGCGCCTCCCAGGAAAAGCGCGACCACGTAATGGCTATGCATGCGCATGAGGCCATCAAGGACCAGGGCCTGTTCAAGAAGAGCGTGGTTATGATCTTCCTGGTAGCGTTCGCCTTCGTGGTGCACGGCGCGCTCGACATCGAACCCAGCGTCGTTGCCCTTGCGGCAGCAGCCATCATGCTCATCATTGGCCGCGCCGACGTGGAGCACACGCTCATGGACGTCGAATGGGCAACCATCGGCTTCTTCGCCGGCCTGTTCGTGGTCGTCGGTGGCTTGGCCGAAACCGGCGTCATCGAGATGATGGCCTACGCGCTCATCGATGCCACCGGCGGCAACCTGATGGTCACCATCATCGTGCTGGTGTGGGCTTCGGCTATCATCTCCTCCTTCCTGGACAACATCCCGCTGGTTGCCACGCTCATCCCGATCATCACCACGATGGAATCCACCGGCATGGACGTAATGCCCCTGTGGTGGGCCGTTTCGCTGGGCGCCTGCATCGGCGGCATCGGCACGCTCATCGGCGCTTCCGCCAACGTTGTCCTGGCAAGCATCTCGGGCAAGTACGGCCACCCCATCACCTTCATGGAGTACACCAAGGTGGGCTTCCCGCTGATGATCCTGTTCACCGCAATCAGCTGCGTGTACCTGGTGCTGCGCTTCTGCATCCTGGTTTAAGCCGCTTCAGCGCGCCAACGTCTAAGACAAGGCCTGCGCTTCGAGCCCGCCCCGCTTCCCAGCCAAAGGGAGCGGGCGCGGCTCGGGCGCAGGCCTTTCTTCTGCCCGCTTTCCTTTGCCTATAAATGTAAGAAGAAACGGAAATGGATCGCGGCCGATTTGCCGTGAACGTGTTATTGACGCCCATTTGCCCAAAACGTATCTTTTCTTACAGGGGAATTCGACGCTGCAACGAAGGCCAATGGCCTTCTTTTTGTATAGCGTCGGGTAAGAGGGGGTAAACTCCCTACAAAGGAAAACTCCCGGGTGCCGGGCATCTGGGAACGGAAGGAGTGGTGTGTATGCCTGAATTCACTACACCGCAGATCATCTCCATCGTGATCTTCATTGTGGTGTTCGCGCTGATCATCTCGGAGAAAATCCACCGTACAACCGCCGCGCTTGCGGGCGCCGTCGTGCTCATCCTTACCGGAATCGTCACGTTCGACAAGGGCATGGAGCACATCGACTTCGGCACGCTTGGCGTTTTGGTGGGCATGATGATATTCGTGGCCGTGGTTAAACAATCGGGCATCTTCGAATACATAGCCATCAGGGCGGCGAAGATAGCGAAGGGCAACCCTTGGGTGATTATGGTGCTGTTGCTGCTGATCACCGCCGTGCTTTCCGCGTTCCTGGACAACGTGACCACCGTTCTGCTTATTGGCCCGGTTACCTTCACGGTGTGCAAGATGCTGGAAATGAGCCCCGTGCCGTTCTTCATCGTGGAGATCATGGCATCGAACATCGGCGGTACCGCAACGCTTATCGGCGACCCGCCGAACATCATGATCGGCTCTGCCGCAAACCTCACGTTCCTCGACTTCCTGGTGTACAACGGCCCGGCGGTGCTGCTTATCACCGTTGCCGCCATCGCCATCTTCTACGTGATGTACGGCCGCAACATGAACGCCTCGCCCGAAAAGCAGGCGCACATCATGGAGATGCACGCCCATGAGGCCATCCAGAACCAGAGCCTGTTCAAGAAGAGTGTGGTAATGATCGTCCTGGTTGCCTTGGCGTTCGTGACGCACAGCATCTTCAACGTCACCCCGAGCACCGTGGCCCTTGCTGCCGCCGCCATCATGCTTATCATCAGCGCGGCCGACATCGAGAAGATCCTGCTCGACGTTGAATGGGCAACCATCGGCTTCTTCGCAGGCCTGTTCATCGTGGTTGGCGGCCTTTCCGAGACCGGCGTTATCAACATGCTTGCCAACGGCCTTATCGAGGTTACCGGCGGCAACGTGCTGGTTACCATCATCGTGCTGTGCTGGGCATCGGCCATTATCTCGTCGTTCCTGGACAACATCCCCATGGTGGCTACGCTTATCCCCATCATCATCGCGATGGAGCAGACGGGCATCGACGTTATGCCGTACTGGTGGGCAATCTCGCTGGGCGCCTGCATCGGCGGCATCGGCACGCTCATCGGCGCTTCCGCCAACGTGGTGCTCTCGGGCATTTCGGGCCGCTACGGCTACCCCATCACCTTCATGGAGTACACCAAGGTCGGCTTCCCGATGATGCTCGTGTTCACCGCCATCAGCTGCGCTTGGCTTATCGTCAGGTTCGTGGTGCTGGCTTAGGCCTGCCCCGTTTGCGAACCTGCGCCGCACAAAGCAGCGCTACGTGAGCTATCGCTTGCAGAAGAACCCCGTTTCCGGACGGGGTTCTTTTTATGCGCGGCATTAGCAGGTACACTAGCCTGCAGCATTTGAATCGGCTTCGGCTGCGGCAGGGTTGCCAGTTCACCGGGTTCCGCAACGCACCGAGGCCACGGCGCCAGCAAGCTATGGCGCACTTTCCTGAACCGAAGAAAGGAAACCACATGAGCAATGAAGGCAAGCGCGTTCGCGCCCACTACACCGGCACGTTCGACGACGGCACGGTATTCGACTCTTCCGTAGAGCGCGGCGAGCCCCTGGAGTTCGTATGCATGGCCGGCCAGATGATCCCCGGCTTCGACAACGCCGTGAAGGACATGGCCGTGGGCGAGAAGAAGAAGGTTCACCTGCCCGCGTCTGAGGCCTATGGCGAGCACGACGAGGAACTGGTGCAGACCGTTCCCACTGCCAACGTTCCCGGCGCTGAAGACCTGCCCGTTGGCCAGCGCGTGTACCTTCAGGGCCCCGGCGGCCAACCCCTGCCCGCCCTGGTGGTAGAGGTTACCGAGGAAAACGTGACCTTCGACCTGAACCACGAAATGGCCGGCAAGGACCTGAACTTCGAAATCGAGCTTGTAGAGGTTCTCGGCTAGCCAACCAGCTGCGAAGCAAACGAATACGAACAAAATGAAGGGGGCCTTACGGCCCCCTTTTGATAACGTTTCTATCACGACTTTTTCGTTGATAATATCATGATAGAAACACGATAACCGCAGGTAGACGGTTTACCAACTTGCGCAAAAAACGGGAGCCCGCAGAGGCGGGCTCCCGTTGGTTTTGGGCTTCTGTCGAGGAATGCCTTAGAGGGAGAATTCCTTTTCGCCCTTGAATACGGCCTCGGCGTCTTCAACGCTCCAGTCGCCCAGGGTGATGGCGGAAATGGCGTTGGTAAGGCGGATGGCCTCTTCGGTGGAACGCATGTGGATGTTACGGCCGGTTGCGTTGCCGCAAGCGCCGCCGATATGGATCTGGTCGTGCAGCTGGGTAAGGAACACGTTGGCATCTGCCTTGGAGCCGCCAGCGCAAACCAGGCCGGTGCGGCCGGAAGCCTTGGAAGCAATGGCAAGACCCTGAGCAGAGGTCTGACCCTCTACCTCGTGCGGGGGGTTGACCTTGACGAAGTCGGCACCCAGGCACAGGGCAACGCCAGCAGCGCCAGCGATAAGCTCGGGATCCTTTTCGTCGGTAACAGCCTTGCCGCGAGGATAGATCCACAGAACAACGAGCAGACCGGCAGCATGAGCCTCGGCGATGAGCTCGCCAGCTTCAGCCATCATGGTGGATTCGTACTCGGAGCCCAGGTAGATGGTGTAGCCCAGGCCAACGATGTTCACGCCAGCTTCGCGCATGGCAAGAACAGCCTCGAGCTCGTGGAGCTGGGGGCTGTAAGGATCGTCTTGGGAGCCCTTGACCAGGTTGGTCTTGGAGTTCATCTTCACCAGGTAGTTGATTTCCGGATAGTCGGGAGCGTACTGGGCAACCAGACCGCGCTGACCAGCCAGAACACCGATGGTGCCCTTGGAGCCGATCTCGAAAAGATGCTCGGGCTCGGCGTCGGAGATATCAATGCCCTCGCCGTAGAAGTCCTTGTTCAGGTGCTCGATCTTCTGGTCACAGGCGAAAAGCATCAGGCGACCCGTGCCGCGGGTTGCCTTCATGTAGTTGTCAATGTAGGTCTCACGAGCCTCAGGCATAACGTCCGCGGGGACCTTAACCTGATCACGGGTGATGGTGGGCATATTGTTCCTCCTTAAAGGCATGGATTCACACAGTGACTTTCATTATATCGTGTCGCACGCTGCTGTGCCGAACAGCGCACCTTAATATTACGTTGACGTAACCGCGCAGCCGCCCGGCGGCGCGGCGGCGCAGACGGCCGCTAGAACCATTCGCGCCGGCCGTACACGTAGAGCTGCTCGAACTCGCTTTGGGTCTTGGTGAGGTAGATGATGCCCTCGATGATGGAGATTATCCATACCACACCGGCAATCAAGCCGAACGTGAACAAGCCGCCCAACAGGCTCAATGCAAGCAGGATGAACCCTTGGGTGTTGTAGCCCAGGTAGAACTTGTGAACGCCGAAGCCGCCCAGGAAAATGGCCAGCAGGCCGGCGGCCACGTGGTCGCGCGAGGAAAGCGGTGTGGCGTAGTGCGGCTGCACCGGGGGCTGCTGGTAGGCGCCTTGGGAGGGACCGGCCGAGGGCTGACTGTAGGCTTGTTGGCCGTAGGCCGGTTGGCCGGGTGCAGCTTGCGCCGGGCCCGGCACCGCTTGGCCAGATGCGGCTTGGCCATATCCGGGCGATGGCTGGCTGTAGGCAGGCTGGGCATAGCTTGCGCCCGCGGCTGACACTGCCTGACCGGGCTGCTGGAACTGGCCGGAGCCTGCGCCCGCGCCCTGGGCGGACATCGGCGGCTGGCCGGGGCCTGCGCCCGCGCCCTGGGCGCCAACCGGCTGATAGGACTGCTGCCCAGCAGGAACTCCCGCGGCGGCCTGCGCTTCTGCAAGCTTTCGCTCGGCAGCTTGCAGAGCCTCGCGTGCAGCCTGAAGCTCCCTTTCCGCAGATGAGAGCGCTTCGCTCCTGGCTGCATCCTGCACTGCACTGGCCGTGCCCGCGGCACTCGCAGCGAAGCCAGGGCCAGCAGCACCAACGCCACCCATGTTGCTCTGCGACTCGAAGCCCGGCACCTGCGCTTCGCCGGCCGTGCCAGCAGCGCCCTGCCCACCAAAAGCCGAACCTTGACCTTGCGGCACCCCGCTGCCTGCGGGAGGGACTGGGGGCTGGTTAGGAGTGGTCACTGCGCTCACGCTCCTCGGCCATTCGCTTTCGTTCTTCGTCCATATGGTGATAGGTTTTCTGCGCGCTGAAGAAGCTCATGATTCGGTCGCGGAAAACGATGCCCAGCACCATGAGCACCGCCGCCACACCGAAGATGATCAGGCTGGTTTGGATGTCGCCTTCCGCCAGGCCGGCGGCGGCGTAGGTGGAAATTATCACGCCGGGGATGCGCGCCACCGTCGTGAGCAGCAGAAACGTTTTCATGCGCATGGTGGTCAGCGGAACCAGGTAGGTGAACACGTCCTTCGGCATGCCGGGGATCAGGAACAGGATGAACACGATAAGGTTCAGCTTGCCCGAGCGCTCGAACTCGTAGAACTTCACCAGGTGCTCTTCGCTGACCATGGAGCGCACGAACGGGGCGCCCAGCCTATGCACCAGCTGGTAGATGATGGCGCTGGAGATGACGCAGCCCACCAGGATGATGAGCGATCCGAAGAAGGGGCCGTACAGCATACCCGCGGCGACCTGCACCACTTCGCCGGGGATGAACGCCACGATGATCTGCAGCAGCTGCAGGCCCAGCAGCATGAGCACGCCGAACGGGCCCTTGCTTTGGATGCTCTCTATGACCTTGCCCAGGCCGTCTTCCTGGAACAACAGGGAAAGACTGGGCCACAGCGCCGCCACGATGGCGCACAGGATGGCGATGAACGCCACCAGACCCAGGAGCTTGATAAGGTCGGCCTTCTTGATGTTGTGGCCGAACACGGAAACGGTCTGCTTGTCGGATTCGCTCATTTGCCCTCATCCTCGCCGTGCACCGCCCGGCGGTACTCTTCCTTGAAGCTGGAGAACATGCCCTTGGTCTTGGAAAGCTGAACGCCCAGCTTGAAGGCGCCGTCGTTCACGGCCTCGCCCGCCTTATGGGCGGCCTTGCCTGCGGCGTCGTTGGCTTTCTGGGCCGCCGCGGAGGCAACGGGCTTCGCCTTCTGGGCAACGGCAGAAGCTTTGTTCGCCGCCACCGCGCTGGCCGCGCCCGCCTTTTCCGCCAGGCCGCCTTCGCTGGCAACCTCCAGCGCCTCGGGCGCAACGATGATGGCGCCGCGCAGGAAGTCCTCACCTTCCTCGTTGTTCAGCTTGTCGCCCACGCCCAGCTTGAAGCCCTTGATAAGGCCAACGGGCAGCTCCGCACACCCCAACAGCACGTCGGCAGTTGTGCCGCGGTCTACCACGACCTTCTTCACCTGGCCCGATTCGGTTTCGAACAGCACATCGCCCACGAAGCCGCAGCGCTTTTCATCCTGCGTCATAAGGGGCATGCCCTGCCACATTATGCATTCGTCCCAGTCGACGCCCAGGCGCTTGCAGGCGGCTTTGCCGGTGGCGGCCTTAGCAAGGGTGATGAACAGCTTGCCGTCTTCCACGTCGAAGCTATCCAGTGCCACGAACAGGTCGGATCGGTGCGCCATAAGGGCGATGTCGGGGCGCTTCACCGTGAAGCCCACGACCTTGCGGGCGTGCGGGTGGAACACGAGCTGGTGCACCTTGCCGATGCGCTTATGCGGGACGCCCTTCTTGTCCAATTCGTACACGGGCACGCCGCGCAGGCTGCTTGCTAGGTATTCGCTCTTCTTCAACGGGCCTCCTTCGGGCTTGCCCCGGGCATGAAGAACGGCGACCGAGGGCCGCCGCTCCATCGGCTCTTAGCGAGCCGTGCGTCCGGTTCCCACGATATTGCTTATCGCTTTGGGGAACCGAACCGTTATCGAACCGTTTGGGTCTTATTCTGCAGGCTTTTCTTCCGCAGGCTGAGCAGGGGCAACGTGTGCGCCCTCTACCTTAGGCTCGGGCTCAGCGGGCTCGGGTTCAGCCGATTCGGCAGACTCGGCGGGCTTGACCTTGGCGGATACGGCAGAAGCGGCACCGGCGGCAGCGTCCTTCACCGCACCGGCAGCTTCCGTGGCAGCGGTCTTGGCGCCGGCGGCTGCGTCTACCACAGCGGGGATCTTGTCCACCGCGGCATCGCGAGCGGCCTCGGCGTTCTTGGCTACCTGGGTGGCGATGCGCTCACGGGCGGCCTCGATCTTCTGACGGAGCTCGTCGCCGTTGGAGTCGAACGACCTCACAGATTCGGGGGTGAGCTTCTGCGCGCGCTCGGCAACGGCCTTGCGAGCGTCTGCGCCATTGTCTACCACCGTGTTGATTACCTTGGTGGAAGTGGAAGCGGCAGCCTCAACGAACTGCTTGCCCTTTTCCTGGACCTTGACAGGGCAAGAGATGTTGCCGCCCTTTTCATTGATGACTTCGCCCAGAAGCGCGCGGTTCTCGGAACCGGAGCGGGGCGAAAGGAGCAGACCTGCAATAGCGCCTACTGCGCCGCCTACGATGAACGTTGCGAACTTGCCCATAATGAACACCTTCCCCGAAGATTGTTTTGCATTCTGCCATTATAAGGGCGCAACCTTCCGCGAAGCGCGCAAAACCGCCCGCGGTTGATTGTTGTTGACAAGGCGAAAGATAGGAACGGCCCGTCAGCGCAAAGGTTTGCGGCGGTCATGTGATGCCCAGGCAGGAGTTTCGCCCCGCAAGGGTTTGATTTGGGGCGAAACAGCGAAGGCCCACTTGCGCCAAAGGCGTATTCGAGGTGGATGCGTTATGGCGCGCGTGGAGCAGGCGCGCTATGGTCGCTTGGAGCGGATACATCCCGGCGCGCATGTAGCGGATGCGCCCCCGGGCCGGCGAAAAACCGCTACTTTGCGCGCTTGCGCAGAAAATGGGGCTCTAGCTGGCGAAATATCCTCATAATGCGCGCTGCGACAGCCGAAGCTGGCAAGATACGCCTACTTTGTACGCTAAGACCGCGCTGATGGCGAATTACCGCTGTCGTGGCGCGCAAAGTAGGCAGATCTCGCCAAGTCGAGGCCGTTTTTCTGCGCGAGCGCGCATTATAGGAGGATTTCGCCAGCGCAGGCAGCGGCAAGGGCTGCGGAGATGCGGCACAGGGCGAATTTGCCAGCACCGAATTGAGCGCTCCGTATTTTGCCCTCATACAAAACTGGGACGGATCCACTAGGCGGTTCCGCCCCTGTAAACCCGAAGGTTTTACACCAGATTTCCTGATAGCCTCTGGGCAATGTTACGTCCAGAGAAAAACTAGGCGGAACCGCTTTCGCAACCCCGCCTTACAAAACCAGAAGGTTTTTCTGTCTGGGATCATTATTACCTAAACTAACCAGCCGTCAAACAGCACAGCCAATCGATTCCTTTGGATCTTTTGGAGCAGGAATGGGTCATATCCCGAAAAGCTCAGACATCTGGTCCAAGAAGAACCCGATATCCGTGGAATAGTTCGGGTATGCCTTTTTCAAGGCTTTTAGAGAGGAAACTCGCACCAGGAGTACATCCTGCAATCCATTTTTGGCTTTCTCGCGCTTGGCGTACACTTTGTTCGCTTCGACTTCGTCCTTTGTGCTGTAGACAAAAAGGTCCGTCTTTTGCAGCTCGTAATCAATCACCAAGAGGCAGAACGCGTCACCGGAAAAACGACCATCCTGAGAAACTGTAGTCACCGATCCCGAGCACGCCCTCAACTTCTCTATCGCAAACAAAGCGCCGTTAAGGCGAAGAACTTCTTCTTGCACATCTTCCAATGACGATGGCAACCCTGGCACAAGAGCAGCACCCTCCTTCATAGCGAAAGCATTGGAAATGAGCGCGAAGAGTCTCTTCTCGCCGTCCGTACCGACTCCGAACTTCAAGGAACCCCGAGACACCACATCGTACGTCTCGAGGGCCGTCGCCCATGCGTGCTGCAGCCTTGTCCGAACTTGCGTTTCGCAGAACAGGTTGGTAAAGCCCGCTTCGGGCGCATCGTGCCGCGAAATGATGTGGGTGCTCCTGTAACCATTAGGCTTGGGATTGGCTATATAATCCTTCACCCCCGTATCCGGCTTTACGGGAAGCGCCCTCCTGATTTCCTCGGAAACCTTGCGGGCAGGCCCGATATCGTCGACGATCACGCGACAGCCCACGATGTCGCACATTTCGTTGAGCTTCATGTTCAGTCCAGGACGGCGCAATTTGCCGATGATAGTGTCGATGCGCTTGATTCTACCCACCACAACCGCTTCTTGGTCAACCTTAAAAGCGATTTCCTTAAGCGCGTCAGGAACTGAAGCGATCAGCTCCCGATGTGCTTCCCTCCATTGATCTACGACGCGAAGGGCCTCTGCGTACTCTCGCTCGGAAAGCGTCTCGCTATTCGCAAGAGCTTCCCCGGCCTTTTTAACCTTGTTCTTGGACAGGCTCCCTGTCACTATCTCACATCCGCAAAAGCAGCGTTGTTGCAGCGCGGAGAGCTGTAGTACTCCTTTATGGCCGCCTTGCTGATGACGGCATCGCAGCGATCGCCCTCCGGGCAATTTCCGCGAGCATCTTTCCATGGAGCCTCCGCATGCGTGAGCTCGCTGAGTTCGTTTCCGCTAAGACCCCCCAAGGTTGAAAGAATGTGCTGAACAATAGACCGATCCCGACCATCTACATTCTCCGATCGACCTTCGCACCGCAATTCGCCCGAACCGACAATGAACAGGCCCCTGTGCGAAGCAAACAGATCGGGGCACACGGGACCGTTCGCCCATGCCTGGAAGTCCTCATCGAACAAGGGCTTGTCGGTTAGAGCCAGCGAGTATGCCTGGCTATAGAACGCGAGCTTCTGAAGCTTCATGGTGGAAACATAGCCCAAATCAGAAAGAATGTACTCAGCAACATCGAATACGCTTGCCATATCTCCTCCTCTTCAGATTAAAACCTGGCATTGAACGCCTTTACGATCAGCCCTATTATCGCATGCATTGTCAAGGAAGGGTTCGTCGCCGCAGCGCCCGTGCGGGTTGATCCGATCCGAAAGCCCATCCGAGCACTCGTTTCTAACCAATCTAACCAAACTAACTACTCATGGTTAGATTGAGCAGAATATGCGCAGAACGGGTTGTGTGGGCGCGCTTGGAGCGGATGCGTCCCCGGGTGGCGAAAAACTGCTACTTTGCGCGCTTGCGCAGGAAATAGGGCCCTGTCTGGCGAAATATCCCTATAATGCGCGCTGCGACAGCCAAAGCTGGCAAGATACGCCTACTTTGTACACTAAGACCGCACTGATGGCAAAATATCGCTGTCGTGGCGCGCAAAGTAGTCGTATCTCGCCAAGTCGGGGCCGTTTTCCTGCGCGAGCGCGCATTATGAGAGGATTTCGCCAGCGCGGAGCGGCTGGGGCTGTGGGAACTGCGGCACAGAGCGAATTTCGCCAGCGAGGAACAGCGGGGCTGCGGGAGTTGCGGCGCAGGACTGGATGCGCCAGGGCGAATCTCGCCAGCATCAAATTAGGCGAGCGGAAAGGGAGGCTGCGGCAATGAGACCGTGGTTGCCTATCGCCAGCTCATATATGTCATCGAGGTACACCATGCCGATGTTCTCTCAGGATAACTGCGAGTAAATATTGGTTATCTCTGATATATTAGTTGTACCCAATATTAAGGAGAACCCGTGGACTGGGAAATCGAGCTTGACTATATAGAGACCTGGCTTGATGAACAGGACGACGAAACCTTTGTACACATACTGGAAGCTCTGGAGCTGCTAAAGCTGCAAGGTCCGGCTCTTGGAAGGCCCCTTGTCGACTCCATCACCGGATCGAAGGCAAAGAACCTCAAAGAGCTTCGCCCTGCCTCTCCTAAGGGGACGGAAATAAGAATCTTGTTCGCGTTTGACCCAGTAAGACACGCAATAATGCTCGTCGCAGGCGACAAGTCAAAAGGGAAATCAGGAAAAATGAAATGGAGCGGTTGGTACAAAAAGGCAATCCCGATAGCAGAAAGACTATTCGAGCAGCACATTAAGGAGTTGAAGCGGAAATGAATATCGAGGAATACGTCGCAAAGCGCGGTATTGAGATCACTCCAGAGATGAGGGACAGGGCACACCGCGCCACTCTGGACAAAATCGAAGCCTACAACCTTGCCCAAGCGCGTAAAGAACGCCATATGACCCAAGCCCAGCTTGCCGAAGAGATGGGCGTTGGCCAGTCCCGTATATCGGAACTTGAAAACGGCGATTTGGGCTCTACTCAACTTGACACGATTAGGCGCTACGTCGAAAGCCTTGGCGCAAAGCTCGTGGTAAACGTTGAATGGCCTGATAAAACCATCCATTTAGCCTAGAAGGCCATTGCTCCCGCAGTTCGTTCTAGCCAATCTAACCAATCCACCCATGGTTAGATTGGGCAGAATATGAGGCAGAACGGGTTGCGAGGGGGCGCTTGGTGCGGGCACTATGGCGTGCTTGGGGCGGATGCGCCCCGGGCTGGCGAAAAACCGCTACTTTGCGCGCTCGCGCAAGAAATAGGCCCTCACTTGGCGAAATATCCTTATAATGCGCGCTGCGACAGCCGAAGCCGGCAAGATACGCCTACTTTGTACGCTAAGTGGCGAGATATCGCTGTCGTGGCGCGCAAAGTAGTCGTATCTTGCCAAGCAGGGGCCTTTTTCCTGCGCGAGCGCGCATTATGGTCGAATTTCGCCAGCGCAGGCAGTGGCGAAGGCTGTGGAGATGCGGCACAGGGCTGGATACGCCAGGGCGAATCTCGCCAACATCAAATTAGGCGAGCGGAAAGGGCGGCGGTTGATACGGTTGCGGCATCGGCTGGAACGTATACGGCACGCACTTTGCTTTTAATGTCCAAACTTGAAATCGGGCAACGAAAAAGGCCCAGCCGGGGGCTGGGCCTTTGGGTGGTTACCTTTTAGGTATCCGGGTTAGTGCTTTGCGTTGCCGCGGAGCTTGCGGGATACGAAGAAGGCTGCCAGTGCTGCTGCGATTGCCGCAGCTGCTGCACCCGCTGCGAGAGGAGCGGTGGAGTCGCCCGTCTGCGGGGAGGCGGAAGAGGTCTTGGCCTTGTCGCCGGAGTTCGTGCCGTTGTCAGCAGCAGCGCCGGAGCCGTCGGCCTTGGTGATGGTGAGCTCACCGGTCACCTTGAGGTCGTAGTTCTTGGTCACGTTGCCCTCATCGTTGAACACGGCCCACTTGTGCTCGGTTACCTCGGTGTAGGTGCCGGGCTCGGTGCCCTTGACCTGTGCGTTCTCAAGGTGCAGGGTGTCGCCTTCCAGCAGGCCAGTAGCCTTGGCCTCGGTGATGTTCAGCACCTGCTCCTGGCCGTTGTATGCGACGGTAGCGGAGTCGCTAACCTCGATGGCGCGCTTTTCGATGGTGAAGTCAGCGGGCACGTAGGTCACGGAGTAGTTGCCCTGAATAGACCTGCCGGAGGGGACGATAGCGTCCTTATAGGTGCCTGCGTCCTCTTCGTCGTGCTTGCAGGAAACGTCATACGTGATGAGCTCCTCGGACTCATCGTTAACCAAGCCAGACACCGTGGCGGTGAGATCGGGGTCGGCATCGCCGTAAACCTTGGACTTCGCGTCTGCGGTGACGGTCACCTTGGCAGGATTTACGGTCAGGGTACCAACAGTCACACCGCCGGGCTCGTAGTTATCCTCCATCTGATCGGAGGAGAACTCGATGTCATAGTCGTTGTCGGAGTCGCCGACATTGGTCTGGGTGCCGGTCATAATGAGCTTTGCATCGTCTTCGTTCACCAGGCCGGTGATCTTACCGCCCGCCGTCAGGGCAGTACCGTCATAGACCTTCTCTGCCGATTCAGTGGTCACAGTGTAGCTCTTGGGGTTGATCTGATAGGTCGCGGTGGCTTCGCCGGTGTAGTTGCCCTTGCCCTTGACGGTCACGGTAACGGTGCCAGCGTTGGTGGTGTCCTCGCTGTAGGTGACGTCGTAGTCAGTGCCTTCAGAAAGAGTGTTGCCGTACTTGTCGGTCACCGTCGGCGTCTGCTTCTGGGAGTTACCGTCGTAGACGACATTCTCGATCTGGTCGATAGTCAGGCCCTCGGCCGGGTTGATGGTGTACGAGAAGTTGAACGTACCGGTATAGCCATTCTTGGCCGTGATGGAAACATCGATAGTGCCAGCGTTGGTGAAGTCTTCCGTCACCTCGCCGCCACGCTTGTAGACGACATTGTAGTCTGCACCTTCTTTAAGTTCATCGCCCTTGAAGTTTTTCAGCACAGGCTTGTGGGCATTGCCGTCGTACGTAAACTCGTCCGCGCTGGTTACCGTCGGTTTCTCCACCAACTTCAAGGTGCCAAGTTCTTTACCGTGCTTACTCGTTACTTTGTACGTAGAGGTACCTGCATTTTTCACATCAAAATTTCCGGTTGAATCACTGTCGATCGTCTTACCGTCAACCTTATAGGAGAACCATCCCCATCCCTGACCCCACGTAGAATTGAGCTTTTTATATATCTCGCTCTTTTTGATGGAGCCATTGAATTCCTTAACGGCAGTGTCGGAAATCGGATTGGCAGAATAAAGGTCGGCAACTGCGATGCCGTCGCCGGACTCGTTGGCGAGGGCAGCCTCGTTGCTGTTCTGGTCAGCGGAATCGTCGCCAGATTCGCCGTTATCGGCGCTCTGGTCGGTCTGCTCCTGCTGAGCTGCGTTGTTGTCGTTGTTCTGCGCGTTTTCGCTATCAGCCCATGCGGTTACGGGCACCAGGCCCACCACAAGAACGATGGCGAAGAACG
>CAVAFY010000017.1:0-37402 GCA_963588035.1 Alloprevotella sp.
CCCATAATGCGCGCTGCGACAGCCAACGCTGGCAAGATACGCCTACTTTGTACGCCAGGTGGCGAGATATCGCTGTCGTGGCGCGCAAAGTAGCAAGATCTCGCCAAGCAGGGGCCGTTTTCCTGCGCGAGCGCGCATTATGGTCGAATTTCGCCAGCGCGGTGCGGCGGGAGCCGTGGGGTGCGACGCAAAGCGGGGCGGGTTTCGGCGAGCTGGCCGTGGCTGTAAGCGGCTTGGGACCCGGCCGCCAACTGCGGCCGCAAGTGGCGCGGGCTTCGACGCGTCCTTGCCCGGACCGCTGCGGCGACGCATTCGGAGCGGATGCACTATGGCGCGCTTTGGGCGGGTGCACTATGGTGCGCTTGGTGCGGATCCACCCCGGGGTGGCGAAAAACTGCTACTTTGCGCGCCAGCGCAGGAAATAGGCCCCTGCTTGGCGAAATATCCCCATAATGCGCGCTGCGACAGCCGAAGCTGGCAAGATACGCCTACTTTGTACGCTAAGACCGCGCTGATGGCGAATTACCGCTGTCGTGGCGCGCAAAGTAGTCGTATCTCGCCAAGCAGGGGCCGTTTTCCTGCGCGAGCGCGCATTATGGGCGAATTTTGCCAGCGCGGAGCGGCGGGAGCCGTGGGGTGCGGCGCAAAGCGGGGCGTAGGGAGCCGTGGAAGGTTACGGCACAGGGCGGAGCGGCTGGGGCTGTGGGAACTGCGGCACAGGGCGGATTCTGCCAGCGCGGGACGGCGGGCTGCGGGAATGCGGCGCAGGGCTGCCCATAAACCTCGCATAAAAGAAGGAGGCCCGCTCACCAAGGTGAGCGGGCCTCCGTTGCGTTCGCTATACGTGCGGGGCGCTTATTCGTCGGTTGCCTTCAGCAGGCCGTAGCCGCCATGCTCGCGGCGGTACAGGATGTTCACGGCGTTGGTGTCGCGATCGATGAAGGCGAAGAAGTCGTGGCCCAGAAGGTCGATCTGGATAAGGGCCTCTTCCTCGGTAAGGGGCTCGAGGACCAGTTCTTTCACGCGTACTACCTCGTCGTCCTGGGAAAGCTCGCTCATCAGGCCGTCGAGATCGAGCTCGCCGCCGGCGGCTTCCGCCTTGCTGGGAGCGCTTGCGATCTTCTTGTCGATGACGCGGGTCTTGAACTTGCGCAGCTGGCGGAGCACCTTGGCAGCGGCAACGTCGATGGCCGCGTACATGGTTTCCTCGTTTTCCTCAACGCGGATAACGTGGCCGCGTGCGCGCATGGTTACCTCGCACTTGCAGGGGGTGGGGTTGGCCGGGTTCTTCTCTACCTGGAGTACTACCTCGGCGGTAAGGGGGCTGATGTCCATGACCTTCATGGAGTTGCCGATCTTCTCTTCGGCATAGGAGCGGATAGCATCCGTGATGGGCATCTTGCGGCCGGTGATGGTGATTTCCATGATTTCACCTCTCATACTGGAACGAACTGTTAGATCGACGAGATGTTCCGGGAAACCGAGGCCAACCGATGGTAGGTTGCGCATGCAAGGCAGCTGCGTGGAGCGCCGCCCCTGCTTCGCGTTCGGCAAGAAACGGCTTCTCAAATCCCCTCGTCAACCGTTTGCTTGTTATTAGCATAACGCACTTCATGTTCGATTCATCAATAAAAATGAACTTGTTCTAAAACGATACCCTGCTGTTTCATGCCACGGATCCGGGCGGCGCCAAACGCAGGCGCGCTGCCCGGCTGCTCGTTGTTGCGGGCGAGTGCGCCGTGTTGCGCAACGGATGCGGATGCCATGCTCTCTACCTGGTGTTATGTAGTGCCTCTTCACATTATTTTGCCTTGCCGAACGGGCCTTTGATACCATTGCGAAAGCTTATTCCTGCACAAAGAACAATTCGATGCGCGGGAACAATGCCAAAAGCGCTAGGAGGCTCTATACATGAAAGAACAGATGCGCATATCTAAACCTAAGGCAATGATGAACGCTGCGGTTGCAGCGGTTTTGGCCGTTGGCCTTTCCATCCCGGTGGCAAACGCATACGCCGCCCCTTCCGACGACAAGCAGGCAGAAGCCAACGCTGCGTTGGAGAAGCTGAACCAGTACCAGTCCGAGCTCGACCAGGCTTCGGCGAACTACGAGGCCGCCCATCAGGATCAGCTCGATGCTGAGGCCAAGGTTCAGGAAGCTCAGAACCAGATCGAAGAGAAAACCGCTCAGATCGAAAACGATCAGCAGCGCTTGGGCGAGCGTGCCCGCGACATGTACCGTTCCGGCGATACCAGCTTCATCGACGTTATCCTGGGTGCTTCCACCTTCGAGCAGTTCGCGACCACCTGGAACATGCTGGAAACCTTGAACAGCAACGACGCCCAGCTGGTTGCCGAAACCAAGACCGCTCGCCAGGAGCTGGAAGCTGCCAAGCAGGAAGCGCAGGAGCAGGCTCAGGTCGCCTCCGACAAGGCAGACGAAGCCAAGTCCATCGCTTCCAGCGCCGAGGCCAAGGCTTCCGAGATGCAGTCGGTCTACGACAACCTCTCTGCCGAGGCTCAGGCCCTGGTAGCACAGGAAAAGGCCGCAGCTGAGGCAGCTCAGCAGCAGGCAGCCGCTGCCGCAGAGGCGAACAACACCGCCGGCAACAGCGCTTCCAGCAACGCCTCGAGCAGCAACAACAGCAGCAGCAACAACAGCAGCTCGAACTCCAGCTCGAACAGCAGCAATTCCAGCAGCAGCACCAACAACGACAAGGTCCAGACCGTAACGGGCAACACGGTTGTCGACCGTGCATATTCCCAGCTGGGCAAGCCCTATGCGTGGGGTGCCTGCGGCCCGAACTCCTTCGACTGCTCCGGCCTGGTAAGCTACTGCCTTACCGGTAGCTACAGCCGCCTGGGCACCACCTACACCTTCATGGGCTGGACGCGCGTTACCAACCCGCAGCCGGGCGACGTCGTTACCAACGACCATCACTGCGGCATCTACATCGGCGGCGGCCAGATGATCCACGCTCCCCAGACGGGCGACGTGGTGAAGATCAGCTCCGTTCAGAGCAGCATGATCTACGTTCGCTACTAGCAGGTAGGGAACAACCGAATTTGGAAAGCCCGCTTCGGCGGGCTTTTTCTTTGCCGTGAGCCGGCCTGTGGGGCTTGATGGCCCTAGCTGCGGCGCTTCTTCCCGCGGCGTGCTGCTCGGGCCGAATGCCCGCTGCGCCTTCCCGCGGCTTGCGGTTTCGGGCGAATGCCGTGCTCCTTCCTGCGGCGTGCTGCTCGGGCCGAATGCCCGCGCTTCTTCCCATGCTGCCCGCAAAACGCCACGCCGGTGGCGTAGGGGTGATTTTGTGTGCGCTGTTGTGGCGCACCGCCGTGCCCCGCTAAGCTGAAACCAACCTATCGCTTAAACGTACTACCAAAATGCAACCACCAAGGGGGAACCTAACGATGGGCATTTCACTCGCATCGCACAAGCACGCATGCGCATCGGCCGGCATGGCCGTGCTGCTGGCTGCCGCGCTTGCCGTACCCGCAACTTCCGCCATGGCCGACCCGACGGCGGCCGAAAAGCAGGCAGAGGCCGAGGCCAAGCTCGCCGAGCTCAACAGCATGCAGGAGCAGCTGGACAAGGCCTCCAACGACTACTACCAGGCGCTCGACGAGCAGCAGGCAGCCGAAGACCGCGTGGTCCAGGCCAAGGAAAAGGTAGAGCAGAAGTCCCAAGAGATTTCCGTCTACCAGGAAAAGCTGGGCGACCGCGCCCGCAGCATGTACCGCTCCGGCGACACCAACTTCATCGACGTGATCTTGGGCTCTTCCTCGTTCGAGGCGTTCGCCACCACCTGGAACACGCTGGAAAAGCTGAACGAGAACGACGCGAACCTGGTCTCCCAAACCAAGGAAGCCCGCGAGGAGCTTCAGGCCGCCGAGCAGGAAGCCGAGCAGCAGGCCCAGGTCGCTGCCCAGAAATCCGCCGAGGCCAAGCAGGTGAGGGACCAGGCAGAGGCCACCTCCGCCGAGCTGCAGACCGCCTACGACACCCTTTCCGCCGAAGCCCAGGAGCTTCTGCGCAAGGAAGAGGAAGCCGCCGAGCAGGCCCGCCAAGCTGCCGAGGCCGCAGCCGCCGCGGCTGCAGCAGCGGCGGCGAGCTCCAGCAGCTCTTCAGCGGTGAACAACAGCGCCGTGCAGTCGGTTACCGGCAACATCGTGGTGGACCGCGCCTACGCCCAGCTGGGCAAACCCTACGTGTGGGGCGCCGCCGGCCCGAACTCCTTCGACTGCTCGGGCCTGGTGGGCTACTGCATCACCGGCGTCATGGGCAACCACTGGTGCACCACCTACACCATGGAAGGCTGGACGCGCGTGACCGACCCGCAGCCGGGCGACTTCGCGCTGAACAGCCACCACACCGGCGTGTACATCGGCAACGGCCAGATGATCCATGCCCCGCACACGGGCGACGTGGTGAAGATCAGCGCCGTGCACTCCGGCATGTGGTACGTGCGCTACACGGGATAGGGCAACCGTTCGCAAGTTGTGGAGGGCGCTTCGGCGCCCCCTTTGCATTCTGCGGAAGTGTGGTACTATAGCACCCGCTAAATCACAAACGGGATGTGGCTCAGCTTGGTAGAGCGCTGCGTTCGGGACGCAGAGGTCGCAGGTTCGAATCCTGTCATCCCGACCATTGCAACCACTGAGGGGTATCCTGAAAAGGGTACCGCTCTTTTTTGTTAGAGTGATTCCGGTTACTCGCAGCAAGAGGGCAGCGCATGCGTTCGCGCCACCCGTGAACACGGAGGTGTTTCATGAAGATCGGACCTTTTGGCCCCTTAGAGATCGCCATCATCCTCATCTTTTTCCTCGTTCTGTTCGGGCCTAAGAACCTTCCCAAGCTCGGCACTGCCATCGGCAAGGCCGTGAAGAACCTTCGCGAAGGCCTCGGCGGCGGCAAGAAGGCCGAAGAAGCCAAAGAAGAGGCTCCGAAGGCCAAGGCCGAAGAGGAGATCGAGGTCGAGGTTATCGACAAGCCTGCACCGGGCGCAAAGCCTGCGCCTTCGGCTGAAGAGGCGAAAAAGGAAGAAGCCTAGCCAACGGTTGGCTTCACATCTCAGGTACGAAAGGGCACGCTTCGGCGCGCCCTTTTCGCGGGTATAGGAAAGCAACTGGCCGGGGATACGGCCGAGGGGTGTAACACCATGGACAACAATTACGTTCTTACGCAAGAAGGCAAAGACAAGCTCGAGGAAGAGCTTCACTTCCTGGAAACCGAGAAGCGCGCAGAGATCGGCGACCGCATCCGTGTGGCCCGTGAGTTCGGCGACATCTCCGAGAACTCCGAGTACGACGACGCGAAGAACGAGCAGAGCGCAAACGAGGCGCGCATCGCCGAGATCACGCGCATCCTGGGCGAGGCCACGGTTGTGGACGCCCCGAAGAAGACGGGCGTCGTGAACATCGGCTCCACCGTCACCGTGGAAATGGGCGGCCGCGAGCGCGTGTTCACCATCGTCGGCGGCGCAGAGGCAGATTCCTCCCAGGGCAAGATCTCCAACGAGAGCCCGGTTGGCGCTGCGCTGCTGGGCCACAAGAAGGGCGACGAGGTAGCAGCCCAGGGCCCCACCGGCCGCGAGATCAAGGCGAAGATCCTGAAGATCGAGCACTAGGCAACCGCTGCCATCCGGCGCCAACGGGCCAGTGGCCTCGTTGGCGCGTTTGCTATAACGCCGCAGAAACACGAAGAAGGAGACCAGCCTACATGGCCGAGGAAAACAACGAGCAGGTTATCGAAGACGATCCCATCGAGGTTCGCCGCGCCAAGCGCGAGGCGCTCATCGCCGCAGGCAAGAACCCCTACGGCCATGCCTTCGCCTACACGCACCACATCGCCGAGCTTGACGCCAAGTACGCCGGCCTGGAAGACGGCGCCAGCACGGAAGACCGCGTGGCCATCGCCGGCCGCGTCATGGCCAAGCGCGCGCAGGGCAAGATCATCTTCTTCGAGCTGATGGATTCCACCGGCCGCATCCAGCTGTTCTGCCGCATCAATGCGCTCGGCGAGGAAGCCTTCGCCGAGATGAAGGACCTGGACCTGGGCGACTGGATCGGCGTGAGCGGCCTTATGATGCGCACGCGCCGCGGCCAGCTCTCCGTTGCCGCAGACTCCTTCGAGCTGCTTTCCAAGAGCCTGCGCCCCCTGCCCGAGAAGTTCCACGGCCTTTCCGACAAGGAGATCCGCTACCGCCAGCGCTACGTCGACCTCATCGCCAACGAAGATGTGTACCAGACCTTCGTGAAGCGCTCGAAGATCCTGTCGGCCTTCCGCCACTTCATGGAGGCAGACGGCTACTACGAGGTGGAAACGCCCATCCTGCAAACCATCCAGGGCGGCGCAACCGCAAAGCCCTTCATCACGCACTTCAACGCGCTGAACCAGGAGAACTACCTGCGCATCGCCACCGAGCTTCATCTGAAGCGCCTGCTGGTGGGCGGGTTCGAGCGCGTGTTCGAGATCGGCCGCATCTTCCGCAATGAGGGTATGGACCCCACGCACAACCCCGAGTTCACCACCATGGAGGCCTACTGCGCATTCAACGACCTGCAGGGCATGAAGGCGCTGGCGCAGGGCGTTATCAAGGCCGCCAACGCCGCGGTCAACGACACCGAGCAGCTTGAGTACCAGGGCATGACCATCGACCTTTCGGGCGAGTGGCCGTCCATCCCCATGACCAAGGTCGTCTCCGACGCGCTGGGCGAAGAGGTTACGCTGGACACCCCGGTGGAGCACCTGGCCGAGCTTGCCAAGAAGAACGGCATCGAGGTGAACGCGGACTGGACCGCCGGCAAGCTCATTGCCGAGCTGTACGACGAGATCGGCGAGCCCACCATCGTGAACCCCACCTTTGTGGTGGACTACCCGGTAGAGGTAAGCCCCCTGGCCAAGCGCTTCGAGGGCGAGCCGCGCCTTACCGACCGCTTCGAGCTGGTTATCGCCGGCCATGAGTACGCCAACGCCTTCAGCGAGCTGAACGACCCGGTCGATCAGGCCGAGCGCTTCCAGAAGCAGATGGAGGAAAAGGTTTCCGGCGACGAAGAGGCTATGGAGTACGATACCGACTACGTGCGCGCCCTTGAGTACGGTATGCCTCCCGCCGGCGGCATCGGCATCGGCGTGGACCGCGTGGTGATGCTGCTCACCAATCAGCCCAGCATCCGCGATGTGCTGCTGTTTCCACATATGAGACCAGAGGCTATCAAGTAGTCATTTTCGTCATGGTTTTGAATGCCCTGGGCTTTGCGGCTCGGGGCGTTTTTGTATTCTGACAACAGTTGCGTTACGCGTTAGCACTCGATTTATATGAGTGCTAGCATGTTCAGAACTACCGAACTGCTAACTTGCCGAGAGAATCGAGGCTTACATGTCCTTCGACAAGTTCACCGATAAAGCCAGGAAGGTGCTGGTGCTCGCCCAGGAAGAGGCGCGCGCCCTGCATCAGCCCTATGTGGGCACCGAGCATGTCCTGCTCGCCCTTATGAAGGAAAAGGAGGGCCTGGCCGCCCAAACGCTCGACCATCTTGGCGTCGAGTACGACCCTACTTTGGCGGCCGTGCGCCAAGCGGTGAAGGCCGACCCGACGGCCGACGTTTCCGGGCACCTGAGCTTCACCCCGCGCGTCAAGCGCGTACTGGAGTACTCCCTGCGCGAAGCCATGCAGATGGGCAAGAGCTACATCTCCACCGAGCATCTGCTGCTGGGCATCGTGCGCGAAGGCGAGGGCACGGCCATCGACGTGCTGAAGGGCATGGGCGTTGAAGGCGACGCAATCCGCAGCGCCCTGAACGACCTGGTGGGCCGCTCCCCGGTGCTTGCCGGCGTCAGCTTCGACCCCACCACCGGTTCCTCCGACAGCATGCTCAGCGAGTTCGGCACCGACCTTACCAAGAAGGCCAGCGAGGGCAAGCTCGACCCGGTTATCGGCCGCGCGGGCGAGATCGAGCGCGTGATGCAGATCCTGTCGCGCCGCCAGAAGAACAACCCGCTGCTCATCGGCGAGCCCGGCGTGGGCAAGACCGCCATCGCGGAAGGCCTGGCCCAGCTCATCGTTGCCAACCAGGTTCCCGACCTGCTGCGCAACATCCGCATTGTCACGCTGGATGTTTCCGCGCTGGTCGCAGGCTCGAAGTACCGCGGCGAATTCGAGGAGCGCCTGAAGAAGTGCATCAAGGAGGTGCAGCAGGCTGGCGACATCATCCTGTTCATCGACGAGCTGCATACCCTTATCGGCGCCGGCGCCGCCGAGGGCTCCATCGACGCCGCCGCCATCCTGAAGCCGCCCCTGTCGCGCGGCGAGATACAGATCATCGGCGCCACCACGCTCGACGAGTACCGCAAGCACCTGGAAAAGGACTCCGCCTTCGAGCGCCGCTTCCAAACCGTGCTGGTGAAGGAGCCCAACGTAGAACAGGCCATGCGCATCCTGGAAGGCCTGCGCGACCGCTACGAGGAGCACCATCACGTGCACTTCAGCGACGACGCCCTCCAGGCGGCGGTGAACCTTTCCGACCGCTATATCCAGGACCGCTTCCTGCCCGACAAAGCCATCGACGTGCTGGACGAGGCGGGCGCGCGCATGCGCATCCGCAACATGGTGCTGCCCGAGGAGATCCAGGTCATCGACAACGACCTGCGCCGCGTGCGCACCCAGAAGGACCAGGCAATTTCCGCCCAGGACTTCAAGCGCGCCGATTCCCTGCATGCCCAAGAGGAAGAGCTCGAGGCCAAGCGCAAGGAAGCCCAGAAGAACTGGGAGGCCGAAACCAGCAAGACCGTGAGCGAGGTGGAGGTCGAAGACGTGGCCGACGTGGTTTCCATGACCACCGGCGTGCCCGTTTCCAACCTCACCGAGGCGGAAACCGAGAAGCTGCTGCGCATGGAATCGGTGCTGCACGAGCGCGTCATCGGCCAGGACGAGGCGGTAACCGCGCTTTCCAAGGCCATCCGCCGCTCGCGTTCCGGCTTGAAGGACCCCAAGCGCCCCGCCGGGTCGTTCATCTTCCTGGGTCCCTCGGGCGTGGGCAAGACCGAGCTGTCCAAGTCGCTGGCAGAATTCCTGTTCAACTCCGAGGAAGCCCTTATCAGCTTCGACATGTCGGAGTACATGGAAAAGCACAGCGTAAGCCGCCTGGTGGGTTCGCCTCCGGGCTATGTTGGCTACGACGAGGGCGGCCAGCTTACCACGGCGGTGCGCCAGCGTCCGTATTCGGTGGTGCTCTTCGACGAGATCGAGAAGGCGCACCCGGATGTGTTCAACATCCTGCTGCAGATCCTGGAGGAAGGCCGCCTTACCGATTCGCAGGGCCGCGTGGTCGACTTCCGCAACACGGTCATCATCATGACCTCGAACGTCGGCGCGCGCGAGATCACGGTAAGCGCACCCTTGGGCTTCACCGGCAATGCCAACGGCGGCATGGACGACAAGGAGATGAAGCAGCGCGTGATGGCCGAGGTGAAGAAGCTCTTCCGCCCTGAGTTCCTGAACCGCATCGACGAGATCATCGTGTTCAAGTCGCTCACCGAGGACGAGATCGTCAAGATCGTCGACCTCATGGTGGCCGACCTGCGCGAACGCCTTATCGAGCAGAACATGACCATCAACCTCACGCCCGAGGCAAGCCGCTTCGTTGCGAAGGAGGGCACCGACCTCACCTACGGCGCCCGTCCGCTTCGCCGTGCCATTCAGCGCCTTATCGAGGACCCGCTTTCCGAGCAGCTGCTGGAAGGCAAGTGGACCAGCGGCTCGGTCATCGATGTGGACGTTGCGGACGGCGAGCTTACCTTCACGCCCGGCACCGGCTCTATCCCCGCGCCGCGCAAGCGTGATACCATAGCTGCCGAGGCCGAATTGCTTCTTGCAGGCTACGATCTGGGCCATGCGGGGTTGTCTTCGCGTGGCGGCGGTTCCTCTGCAGGGGGCCAGGCGGCCGACTAGAGCTTGAGGTGCGCACCTGTGCGGCGGCTCGAGCAAGCTGCACGTGGCGTACAGGAGCCCTTTATGACAGAAAAGATGATCGATCCGATCTTCGCCCCCTCCGTTCTGGAGCATGCCATGGCGATGTTCGACGATATGAGCTTCGACGCCCTTAAGGCGGAACCCCGCCCCGAGGGCGTCGTTGGCAAGAAGCCCAAAACCGCGGCCATCATCCTGGCCGGCGGCAGCGGCGAGCGCTTCGGGCGCGAGGGCGGCAAGCAGCTGGTGGAAATCGCCGGCAAGCCTATCCTTACCCGCTCGGCAGAGGTGTTCGATGCGGTGGCCGACATCGGCCTCATCGTCATCGTGTGCCCGGAAGAGCGCACCGCCGAGTACCGTGCCCGCGCCATCGACCCGTTCCCGTTCGTGACGCCCATCGTCATGGCGCCTGCCGGGTCCATCCGCCAGGAATCGGCGTTTTCCGGCCTTGAGCTGGTGCCGGAGGAATACGAGTTCGTCATCCTGCACGACGGCGCCCGCCCGCTGGTAACCACCGAGCTGGTGGAGCACACCATCAGCACCATCAAGGGCAACATCGACTGCGACGGCGCCCTGGTGGGGCACCCCTCCATCGACACGCTGAAGGTGGTGGAAAACGGCGTGGTCGTGGGCACCCCCGACCGCTCCGTGTTCTGGAACGCGCAAACGCCGCAGATCTTCCGCGCGGGCATCTACCGCCGCGCGCATGCCTCGGCCCTTTCCGACGGGTTCGTGGGCACCGACGACTCTTCGCTCATTGAGCGCTTGGGCGGCCGCGTCATCATGGTGGAAGGCAAGCGCGACAACATCAAGCTCACCGTCCCCGAGGATTTCCTGCTCATCTCTGCCGCCGTGCGCGCCGCGTTCGAAGAGCAGATGCAGAAGAAGGGGGAGTAAGTGGCGCCTTCGCAGAACGGCGGCAACGCCGAACCTTGCCAGGGCGGCGCCTTGGCCATGCGCATCGGCCTGGGCTACGACGTGCACGCCTTCGCCCCCAACCGCAAGCTCATCCTGGGCGGGGTGGACATCCCCCATACCCAGGGCCTTGACGGCCATTCCGATGCCGACGTGCTTGCCCATGCGGTGGCCGATGCCCTGCTGGGCGCCATCCGCGGCGGCGACATCGGCAAGCTGTTCCCCGACACCGACCCGGCCTACAAGGGCGCCGATTCGCTGAAGCTGTTGGCGGCGGTTGCCAGCCTGGTGCGGGAGCTCGGCTTTTCCATCGTGGACATCGACTGCGTCATCGCCGCGCAGGCGCCGAAGCTTTCCCCCTACCGCGACCAGATGCGCGCGAACCTGGCCAACGCCTGCGGCATCCCGGTAGAGAACCTGGGCGTGAAGGCAACCACCACCGAGCACCTGGGCTTCGAGGGCCGCGAAGAGGGCATTTCGGCCCAGGCAGTGGCGCTGGTCAGCCGATGTTGATGCCCGCCGTTCCCATCTGCAGTGCAATACCGCGCGCCCGCTTGGGCGCGTTTCCCATTTCCTAGGAGAACCGATGATCAAGATCTACGACACCATGGCACGCGAGAAGCGCCCCTTCGTTCCCGTAAGCGACGGCAAGGTGAACATGTACGTGTGCGGGCCCACGGTGTACAACTACATCCATATCGGCAACGCCCGTACCTTCATCTCGTTCGACACCATCCGCCGCTACCTTATCTGGCGCGGCTACGAGGTGAAGTTCGTGCAGAACATCACCGACGTCGATGACAAGATCATCAAGAAGGCCAATGAGGAGGGCCGTCCCGCCGCCGAGGTTGCCGCCGAGTACGCCCAGGCGTTCATCGACGACATGCATGCCGCCGGCGTGATGGACCCCGATGTGCGCCCGCGCGCCACCGAGGAGATCAACGAGATGATCGCGCTGGTGGAAAAGCTCATCGCCGAGGGCCACGCCTATGCCGTGGAGGGCGACGTGTACTTCGCCGTGCGCTCCTACGACAAGTACGGTCAGCTCTCCAACCGCAACGTTGACGAGATGGAAAGCGGCCACCGCGAGCTGCGCGCCGACGGCCAGGGCCTGGAAGACCGCAAGCGCGACTCGCTCGACTTCGCCCTTTGGAAGGCCGCGAAGCCCGGCGAGCCCTCTTGGGAAAGCCCCTGGGGGCAGGGTCGCCCCGGTTGGCACATCGAGTGCTCTGCCATGTCGGAAAAGTACCTGGGCCTGCCGTTCGACATCCACGGCGGCGGCGCCGACCTGGCCTTCCCGCACCACGAGAACGAGCGCGCCCAGTCCGAGGCGGCATGCGGCTGCACCTTCGCCAACTACTGGATCCACGGCGGCATGCTGCAGATCAACCACGAGAAGATGTCGAAGTCGCTGGGCAACTTCCTGCTTCTGCGCGACATCCTGAAAACCACCGATGCGCGCGTGCTGCGCATGCTCATGCTGCAGACGCACTACCGCAGCCCGCTCGACTTCTCCGATGAGCGCTTGGGCGAAGCGGAATCCGCCCTGGGCAGGCTCTCCAACTTCGTGAAGAACACCGAGTGGCTGTGCCAGAACGCGGCCGAGGATACGGCGAACTTCGACGCGGCTGTCTACAAGCAGGCCATGGACGCCATGTGCGATGCGTTCATCGCCTCCATGGACGACGATTTCAACACCGCTGGCGCGCTCGGCGCCATCTTCGGCTTCGTCACCGAGGCGAACACCATGTTGGCGAATGCGACCGTGGGCCAGGATGTGGCCGAAAAGGTGCTGGTGGGCGCAGACATGGTTTGCGACCTGCTGGGCGTTCTGGGCGTGAGCCTCAAGGGCGAGGCGGCCGGCGAAGGCGGCTCCGACGAGGGCCTGCTTGCCCTGGCTGCGGAACTGGCCGGCTTCACGGGCGATAGCGCCGAGGCCGCCATCGAGGCGCTGCTTTCCCGCCGCGCCGACGCCCGCAAGCAGAAGGACTTCGCCCTGGCCGATGCCGTGCGCGACCGCCTGGGCGACTTGGGCTACGTGGTGGAAGACACGCCGCAGGGCGCCCGCGTCACCCGCGCTTAGATTCGATTGCACAAGCCGGGGGCTGCGTCCTGCCGACGTGGCCTCTGGCTTGTTCTTTCGCGGGATGCGGCGGTTTGCCCCGGCCGTTCCCCAACAGGGGGCTCCGCCAACGGCCCTGCCCGCCGTCGCGCGGCCCTGTTCGCCGCTGCGCTGAACGGCTGCAGCTTCCGCTTACGTAACTCTCGCAAAATTACGCTTGTGTTGGGCGTAATCTTTCTCTTTGTTGGGTTTACCGTGAATGAACGTGTTCAAAACATGTTCATTTTAGGAATACCGCAACAAAACTTACAATTGATCCAACAAATTAGCTAATGTTTGCCTGTCATGGTAACCAAGGAAGGGATTAGTTCATGATTCGCCGGAACCAGTATGTCTCTGTTCACGAAACCAGAGCTCAGATCACGCGCGAGAAGCTCCTGAAAGCGGCCATCAAACTCGTCAACCGCGATGGCATGAAGCAGCTCACCGTGCGCAACATCTGCGATGAGGCTGGTCTTTCCACGGGTAGCTTCTACAACCTGTTCAGCGGCAAGGAAGATCTCATTTCCTATTACCTGAAGTACGCTTTCGCCCCGTACCGCGAAAAGGCCCTTGAAGATGCCAAGGACTACAATCCCATCGAGCGCATCCTCATCATCTACCGCGCCTACGTGAAGTACTGCGAGGACATGGGCCTCGAATTCGTTTCCGGCCTGTACGCTTCCAACCACAACCCGTTCTTCGACTTCATGCACCGCGACACCAAGGACGACTTCATCATCGCCTCGGTTCGCCAGTATTTGCAGGAAGGCATCGACCAGGGCCTGGTTCGCCCCGATGTCGATATTGACGAGGCCATGCTGCGTATCGCCGCCGCCTCTACCGGCCTGCTGTTCTACTGGTGCGTGTTCGAGGGCGACATCGACCTGGAATACGAACTCGATGCGGCCATCGAAACGTACCTGCTTTCCATCACGGTGGACCCGAACCTTCCCCTGAACATCGAGCCGCTGGAAAAGAAGGGCAACTTCCTGGAAGACTAGCCCTGCAAACCGTTAGACCTTCCGCTCCTTTATCCAAAACAGATATAATGAATGGACTGCCAATGGCGGTCCATTTTTATGCCCGAAACCGAACTCAGGGGGTCTCCCATGAACACTTCAGGCTTGAACCATCGTTGTCGTTACGGAGCTGCGCCATTGTGGCGCAAGGCTCTATCGTGCCTGCTGGCCGCCTTGCTGGCCACGCAGATGTTCGCCTTCTCGGCGCCGGCAACCGCCTTTGCTGCCGAGTCGAACGATTCATCTGGCGCTCAATCCGCGCAGGTAGAGCAGCAGGGCACTGGAACAGACAGCGCCATTGAGGGCAATCAGGATGCCGGTGACACCCAGGGCAATGCTGCTGCCGGCGAGGTCGACAGCGCAGCGGAAGCCGACGCGTACTCCAATGCCGCGGTCGGCGACGAGCCGGCGGTAGCTTCTACGCTGGGTTCGGACGCGGTTTCGTTGGCAGCTTCCGGGCAGACCGGCGCGATTAGCGTTTACATCAAGCTTTTCGGCCTTAGCAAGGATGCGGGCGACAAGTTCCCGACGTTCACGTATACGCTGTACCGCACTACCGACGCCAGCGCGTCCGATCCTGCGTGGGATTTGGTGACCACGAAGACGTTCCGGGTATCAGGCTGGGGCGTTCCCGGTTTGTATGTCGATCAGTTCGATCTTCCTGACTTGGCAGCGTATGCGCCCGACGGCACGGCCTACCGGTACAAGCTCGTGCAGGATACTGTTGACGGGTATAAGACGGCCGCCGATAAGGTGCGGGACGGCGCACAGCCCGAGGAGTCCAACTTCGTCGACTATCTGTCGGTTGTGAACATGAGCGACTATTCGAACGATCACCAAGCGGTTTTCGAGAATACGTACACCCCGAGCAGTGTGGCTGTCTCCGGCTCCGTTTCGTGGAACGACTCCGACAACGCTTGGGGTACCCGCCAGGACATCTTCGGCATACTGGAGCTCACGCGTTCGTACGAGGATGGATCCGGTTCCTCGACTGTGGAACTGCAGAACACCGATCCTAGCGCGGCCAACTATTTCTCGTGGACCGGCAGCACGACCGGCTCCGACGCCTACACTTCCTTCTCGGTATCTAACCTGTCGAAGTGGGCCCATGGCGGCGAGTCTTGGGTGTATTCCCTGCGTCAGAACCCCTCGAAGGTCCAGGAGGGCTCTTCCCTCGATCAATACTTCATTGGCAGAGGCCCGGTTACCGCAAAATCGAGCGCCGAGAACCCTTCGTTCTCTTCTTCGTTGTACAACAAGCTGGAAGGTACGGGCTCCCTCTCCGTTGCCGTGAATTGGAAAGACAGCGACAACGTATGGGGCATGCGCAGCACGGTGTGGGTCCTTCTGCAGCGCAAGGTCGCAGATGGCGACTGGGAGTGGGTGACCACGGACGGGCACGGCGTAAGCAGCGCGTTCACTCGCGACGGCGAGAGGCTCAACGACTATCTGCTGATGCTGAACCTTAGCGAGAAGGACGCCAAGGACGGCGACGCCAGCACCTGGCAGAAGGCCTTCACGGGCCTGCCCGAGGTTGATTCGAACACCTATCGTGCGGTTGAGATCTTGCCTGCCAGATACAGCCTTACCACCGAGGGCGCCACACTGGTGGCGTCGAACGGTTGGTACAACCTCTACTCCGCCGGCAATGGCAGCGTTGCCCTCGAAAACACCCTGGATACGGAAACGGTGGAGCTCAACGGAGGCGTCCAGTGGTTCAACCGCGGGTATTCCCTTCCGGATCCATCGAACGTGAAGCTTGTGCTGCAGCAGTACAAGGGCCAGGACGATACCAACCCCGTTACCATTCCCCTGGAGAAGACCTCCTTCGAGTGGGACCATTCAACGGGCAATTATTGGAACTACGCGATCGAGGGCCTGCCTACGACTGCGATGGACGGCACCGCGTATTACTACAAGATGACCGAGGTCGATGCTTCTTCGGTGGGCTACTACTCGGCCAACCCAACTGCATTTGCCAGGTATTACAAGGACGGACTCCTGCTCAACGACACGATCGTCAACACCGTGACGCAGCTTTCCTTGGACAAGGTTGGGGCTGCGGGCGAACAGGCGGTGTCGCTCAACGACGTGGAGTTCACGATCAAGAACGCCTCGGGCGATACGGTTGCCGTTTGGTCCCGCAATGGCCAGGGCAAGGTGAAGGTGACCTCCAGCTACGGCTACTCTTCGGCAACTGACGGAAGAAGCGGCATCACCCACCTCCTTGGCTTGCCTGCGGGCACCTACACCGTAAGCGATACCGGGGCTTCCGCAAGCTACGTGGCTGCACCGGACTTCGAGGTAACCATCGGCACGGATGGTGCGGTGAGCAGCACGTCGAGCTCTGTGTCGGTGAAGGACTCGGACGGCGACGGCATCGCCGATTTCGTCACCACGAGCGGTGACGTGCTGCGCGGTACCTTCGTGTTCGCCTTGACTGCGGACGACGACACCCCGGTCGAGGGCATGGCGTTCGAGCTGTACAAGAGCGATGGCACCCTTGTTGCCAAGGGCCTGACCACTGATGCGGAGGGCAAGATCGCCTCGGAGTCGTCCGACGTTGCGTATGAGGCTGGCGCTAACCTGGGCGTCAACTACACGAAGCTTTCCGACGGCCTGCCGGTGGGGGAGTACTACCTGCTTGAGGTCGGCGAGAAGGGCAACCTGGTGAAGCCCACCGGCGAAGACGCGAAGAAGAGCTTCTCGGTCAGGGTGAACAGCGACAAGACGCAGCAGCCCCTGACGGCGTATGCCTACATGAAGAACAAGCTGTTCGATCCGTCTTCCGTATACCTGACGCTGGCAGATCTGACCGATGGCGGCCAGGCAATCACGGGCGCCAAGTTCGAGCTCAAGTACAAGGCTCCGGAGGCCGATGGGTACACGACCATCCAAAAGCTTTCGACCGATGACGACGGCGAGGTGTGGTTCAAGGACCTTATGAAGGGCTCCTACACCCTCACCGAGGTTTCGAACACGGGCTACGTTGTGCCCGAGGGCGGCATCAAGGTCGCCGACTTCATCATCGATGAAGACGATGCCAATCAGGATCGCGACCTGGGCAGCGACTACAGCCGCAATGCCATCGAAGCCACCAATGTGGACCAGTCGCTTATCTACTACGATGTCATGGTCAACGATCGCCTGACCGGCGCCGTCACCATGAAGAAGGTGGACGAATCCGGCAAGGGTGTTGCCGGTTCGGTGTTCAAGCTGCAGGCGAAGGGCAACGACGGCACCTGGACTGACGTCGACGGCAAGACCAGCCTGACTACCGGGAGCGATGGCGTTATCACGGTCGACGGCCTTGCATGGGGCACCTATCGCTTCGCCGAGGTTTCCCCGGCTTCCGGCAGCGACGGAATCACCGAGGAAGCCACCATCGATCGCGATAAGGTGGCCTCCGTGCAGGACTGCGGAACCGTGACTGCCTACGCCGTTTCGGTGACGCTCAAGAGGACCTATGAAGACGTCAACCTCAAGGGCACCCAGTTCTCCGTGACCCCGGGCCAGGGGTCCAGGTTCGCCGATGGGACTGAAGAAGAAAAGGTCTTCACCACCGGCGATGACGGCACGGTAACCCTGGCCGGCGTGCTTGCCCAGGACAACACGTACGTCATCAAGGAGGCCGCGGCTGCTTCGGCCGTCATGCTCCTTTCGGCTGAACCCGCCAGCGATGACCCCGCCGCTGATGAGCTCACCATCAAGGTGCGCTCCGACGGCTCCATCGAGGTCGTTGGCTCTGCGCCCGATGCGTTCGACGTGGATAAGGATAGCGCGACCATCACGAAGAAGGACGAGCCGACGGATGCCCCCTTCTTCGTCATCAGCTGCAACAAGGAGGGGATGGCGATCCCCGGTGCTGAATACGAGCTTTCCGGCACGTTTGCCTCTGGGACTTCGTCCATGACCCTCGCGGTCAACAAGTACGGCTATGTCTCCCTCGACGGAGGCCAGCTTGTTACGGGCGAAACCTATATCCTCAAAGAGACCAAGGCCCCGGCGGGCCACAAGCTCTGCTCTGGCGAGCTGCAGTTCAAGGCGAACGGCGACGGCTCCATTGAAGCTGTTGGCGAGGTGCCTGCCGCCTACGCCGTTTACTCCGATGCAGCTGCCGTCATCGTGAACGAAGAGGCGACCGTCCTGACCGTCAACGTGCCTGCCGGCGCCGAGTTCTCCGTAACCCCGGCAGAGGGGTCCGCGTTCGCCGATGGCACCAAGGCCGCCAAGACCCTCATCACTGGCGACAAGGATACGGCCAGCCTTTCCGCCCAGCTCGTTGCAGGCAACACGTACATTCTTAAGGAGACCAAGGCACCGGCGGGCTACAAGCTCTGCTCCGATGAGCTGCAGTTTGCGGTGAACAGCGACGGTGCTATTACGGCTGTTGGCGAGGTGCCTGCCACTTTCGTCGTCGAGGGCGCAACCGTCGCCGTCACGAACGCCCCTGCGACCTTCGCGATAACCAAGGTCGGCGCGTACGGCGTGCCGCTTTCCGGTGCGACGTTCAGCCTTTCCGGCAACTTCGCCGATGGCACCACGTCCAAGACCTTGACCACGAACGAGAACGGTGAGGCCGTTCTGCCCGATGCGCTTCTTCGGGCCGACGGTTCCTCCATCTACATCCTGAAGGAGACCCAGGCGCCCGACGACTACCTGCCCAACCTCAACGGCGTCAAGTTCACCGTGGGCACCGATGGCGTTATCGACATCCAGGGCGCGCCCGCGGGCTATGAGGTGGACGACGATACCGGGACGAGCATCATCTCCACCGGTGTGCACAAGACCTTTGGCTCGTTCCAGCTGTCCCTGAAGGCGACCGTGAACAGCAAGGCGCCTAAGGCGGGCCAGACCTTCGAGTTCTCCGCTACCGCCACGGGTGAAAACGCCGATTCTGCGCCCAAGTTCGAAAACGTGACCACCGACGCAGACGGCTTCGCCACCTTCCGGGTTGCGGACCTGAGCGATGAAAATGCTGGCCAGACCTACACCTACTGCATTCACCAGACCACCCAGCTGGGCGACGGCTGGACCTCGGCCGGCGACGTTACCGCCACGGTGGTTGTGGGCACCCGCGATGAGGGTGGCAAGCTGCCTGTCACCATCACGTACAACGACGCAGAGGCAGAGGCCGCAGCGTTCAACAACGTGTACGAGGCTTCTGGTGAGCTCGCGGTCGATGTTTCCGTGACGGTCAACGGTGGCGCTTCCGCTAGCGGCAAGGAGTTCGAGCTCGGCCTGTACGAGACCGACGAGTCCGGCGCCAAGAAGGGCGAGCCCATTTCTACCGTGAAGGTGAAGGCCGGCCAGACCGCGACCTTGAGCGGCGTCTGGTACGACCAGGACGACGCGGGCCAGACCTGCACCTACGTCGTTGGCGTTCTGGGTGACCTCGGCGAAGGCTGGACCAAGGCCGCCGACCAGAAGGTGGATGTAGCCGTGCTCGATAACGGCGACGGCACCATCACCGCCGACGTCGACTACGGCACCGACGACCAGGGCAAGATGAAGACAGCCCTCGTCTTCGACAACACCTATGCGCAGCCCGCATCTTCCGATTCGCAGGCAGACGGGAAGTCTGCTTCCCAGAACGGCGGTTCCTCGAAGGCTTCCTCCGCCAAGACGGGCGACAACATGCTCATCTTCGGCGGGGCTGCCATGGTCCTCGCCATTGGCGCAGCCGGAGCGGTACTGCTGGCATACCGCCGCAAGAGGAGCTAGCGCCGGGTTCGGCTTATCGGCTGAAACTTGCAAGGGCACCGTTTCGGTGCCCTTGTTCGTTATGCATTTACCCTTATCTGCGCGCCGGGCACCGTTTCATTGTTTTCCCTCTTGGGGGAATGGTATCCTTGAGGAAACAAAAGCAGGCGCTGCGCGAAGACGGTGCAGAAGCAAGCTTGCTGTATCACGAACAGGAGGGGTAACTATGGTATTTGAGAATGTCGTTGTTGCTTATGATGGATCCGAACAGGCGCTTGCTGCAGTAAAGAAGGCTGCCGAAATCGTCGAGGGCGCAGAGGGCTCCAAGCTCCATGTGGTATTCGTTACCACCCATCCGAATGCCCAGCTTCCCGCCAACTTCAACAGCGCTTCCTTCGATCCTCAGCAGTACCTGCTTTCCGTAGAGGACATCATGGCGCTCTACAACAAGACCATCGGCGAGGAAACCGAAAAGGTGAAGGAGGGCATCGGCGACGCCATCACTGCTCTGGGCGATAAGGCCGCTATCGAGGTAATCCCTGGTTACACGCCTGCCGCCGACATCCTGAACTACGCAGAGAAGGTAAAGGCCGACCTCATCGTTATGGGTTCCCGTGGCCTCGGCGCCATCCGCGGCGTGCTCGGCTCCGTTTCCTACGCGGTGCTCCGCGAAAGCCCCGTGCCTGTTCTGGTTATCAAGTAGCCTGCCGGCAATAAGCTGCAACTCCGCAAGGCCGTCCCACCGGGGCGGCCTTGTTCGTTTCAGGCCGAACTATGCGCGTCATGGCGAAGGCGGGGCGTGGGCATCGAAGCTGAAAAGCGCTTCGAAAGCAGCATCGGCCCAATGTGGGGCCGCGCTGCAGATGCAGCCTTTCTGCCAGTCCTCCTTTTCTTATACGTAGCTATATTATAGGTACGTATAATATAGCTACGTATAAGAACGGATTCGATAGGGGCAGATATGTTTATCGGACGCGAACGCGAGCTGGCAACGCTCGAAAAGCTCTATTCCTCTGATGCATTCGAGATGCCCGTTGTGTATGGCAGGCGACGGGTAGGCAAAACAAAGCTGCTCACCGAATTCATCTCGGGAAAACGCGCCATTTACTTCCAGGCGCGCCGAACGAACGCCCAGGCGAATCTCGAGATGATCTCCCGTGCCATCTTGGCTGAATACGGGACGGAGCTCTCGCTGCCAAGCTTCGAAAGCTTCGACGCGGCCTTCGATGCCGTGCTCGAGATATCCCGCCAGCAAAGGCTTGTCCTGGTCATCGATGAGTACCCCTATCTGGCGCAGTCCTTTCCGGAGATATCGTCGATGCTCCAAGAGCGCATCGACCATGAATTCAAAGAGGGTTCGAAGCTGATGCTCGTGCTTTGCGGCTCGTCGCTTTCGTTCATGGAAGAGCAGGTGCTCGGATACCAAAGCCCTCTTTACGGGCGCCGTACCGCCCAACTGCGCATCGAGCCGCTCGATTTCTTCGAAACCAGGAGCTTCTGGCCGGCCATGCCCCAAGAAGATGCCGCAGTGCTCTATGGTGTAACGAATGGCGTTCCGGCCTATGTCGAGATGGTCAACGGTCAGGCGAGTGCGCTCGAAAACATCAAGGAGCTCCTGCTGAGGCCCGAAGGCTACCTCTATGAAGAGCCCAGCAACCTGCTGTTGCAAGAATGCCGTTCGCCCGAGCAATACGATGCAATCATCCAGGCAATCGCCTGCGGGCGCTCGCGGTTGAACGAGATCGCCTCAATGGCCAAAGCACCAGAGAGCAATACGCGCGCGTTCCTAAGGAAGCTCGAGAGCATCGGCATAGTGAAGAGGGAGCACCCGTTCGGGAACGATTCTTCGAAGAAAACGATATACGCGCTCTCCGATTCGATGTTCTCGTTTTGGTACCGCTTTGTGCCTCGCAACATGGGCCTTATCGAAAACGGCATGCCCGATTTGGCGCTCGAGCGAATAGAGCCCAAGATCCCAGAATTCATGGGGCCGATATTCGAGAAGATCTGCATGCAGTGGATAGTGCGGGAAGCGCGGAGGGGCGCAATCGAGGTTGCCCCAGCCCAGATGGGCCGTTGGTGGGGTACCGACCCGCGAACCAAAACCCAAGAGGAAATCGACATTGTCGTAGACGATGGGGATTCCCGCATGCTGCTTGCCGAATGCAAATGGCGCAACGAGCCAACGGGGGCCGATGTAGCGAAGAAGCTCGTCGACAGGTCGGTTCTGGTGGGGCACGGCAGCAAAAGCCTCATGGTGTTTTCCAAGGCCGGATTCACCCAAGGCTGCAAAGAGTACGCGGACAGCCAAGGAATCCGCTTGATCGATTTCGCCCAGATGCTGGCTGCGAAATAGGAGGGCCTCCTTGGCTGCATAGGGATAGCGCGACGGGTGCACGCTAGGACGCTATGCGGACGCGGGCAAAGAAACACCTAACAATCTCAGGTTGTTGGGGGGGTGGGCGCAGCCGCGCAGGGCTGCAACGTCACCCTTCGCCTAGAGCTCTTCCAGGGCTTGTTTTGCGGTTTCGAAGAGCAGGTCTAGGTGGTCTTCGCGGTGGTTCAGGCAGGGGATGTAGGTCACGTCGGCCTGCTTGCCGTGCTGCAGGCAGAGCGTTTTGAAGTAATCGCAGGTGACGCTTTTTATGTCGTAGAGCGACTCCAGGCAGTCGGCCGCAAACCCAGGGGTCATCATCGCAACGCGCGTAACGCCCTGCTCGGCCCATTCGGCCAGCTGGGCCTTCGGGTGCGGGGTAACCCAAGCGTGCGGGTCCTCGAAGCGCGAATGGAAGGCGAGCGCCCAATCCTCATCGGGGATTCCTAGCCGCGCGGCAACCGTCGCAACGTCTGCGCGCGCCTGTTCCACGTAGGTGTCCCCGGCGTTCACATCGCTCAGGGGGATGGAGTGGAACGAGAACATGAGCTTGCTCCCGGGCTGGTACTCCCAGCAATCGCGCACGCTGCGTTCCAGCGCCTCGACGTAGCCGGGGTTGGCGTGATAGCCCTGGATGGTCTTCGCAAGCTGCAGGCCGGGGTGCTTGCGCATGGTCTTCTCGATCTTCCCCTTGCAGCTCTTCACCGTGCAGTACGCGGTTTGCGGGAACAGGGGGAAGGCCACCACCTTCCTGCAGCCCAGCTGCTGCAGCTCGTCCAGCGCGGCGCTGATGGAGGGGTTGCCGTATCGCATGCCCAGCCGCGCCACGGCGTTCACGCCGGCTTCCTGGAAGCGCTTGTTCAGGCCGTCTTCCTGCGCCTTCGACTCCAACATGAAAGGGGAGCCTTCGGGCGTCCAGATCTGCTGGTAGCGCGGCGAGGTCTTCTTGGGCCTGGTGCGCGCGATGAACAGGTGCAGGATGGGCAGCCAAAGCGCGCGGGGCATATGGATGAGGTTGGGGTCGGAAAGGAACTCGATAAGGTACGGCTTGATGTCCGCCGGGTCGGGCGAGTCGGGGGTGCCCGTGTTCATGAGCACGAAGCCGATCTTTTCGTTCTGCGAATCCATGGTTTCCATGGTTGCGACTATAGCAAAAATAGATAGACGGCAAGCCGCGGTCGCGAAGCTTTCGATGTGCGGGGCGTACGGGCGCCCGGCTCGCGTTTGGGGCGGGTGGCCCGCGCTCGGAGTGCGACGGCTGCGCGGCTTCGGGCTAGGAGTGCGACGGGCTCGCGCCTGGGACGGCTCGGGCTTCGCGGGTTCCGCGCTCCGCGAATCCGCTGTGGTCTCTGCGGCGAACGCGGGTGCGCGCGCTGCACGCGGGCAAAGGGCCTTATACTGGTAACTTGCCCTGCGGACACAGGGCCAAACGAAAAGGAGCTTACACGATGGCCTTTCTGTTCGGCTGCGAGAACGTGCATCTGGAATACCCCACCAAGACGATCTTCGAATCGCTTTCCCTGGGCGTCGAAGACGGTGACCGGGTTGGCGTGGTCGGCCGCAACGGCGACGGCAAATCCTCGCTGCTGGGGCTGTTCGACGGCACCATCGAGCCCGACGACGGGCGCGTGCTGCGCACCGGCGGCGTGCGCTTCGCTTCCCTTCGCCAGTCCGATTCCCTGGACGACGGCAAGAGCGTCGGCTGGAACGTGGTGGGCGATGTCCCCGAGTACGAATGGGCGGGCGATGCGCGCATCCGGCAGATCATCGACGGCATGATAGGCGACCTTGATTGGGAAAGCCCGGTGGGCACGCTTTCCGGCGGCCAGCGCCGTCGCGTCGACCTGGCGCGCGTATTGGTTGCCGATGCCGACGTGCTGCTGCTGGACGAGCCCACCAACCACCTGGACGTGGTGGCCATCAACTGGCTGGCGCAGCACCTGAAGCAGCGCTTCTCCCGCGGCAGCGGCGCGCTGGTGGTGGTAACGCACGACCGCTGGTTTTTGGACGAGGTGTGCCTGCGCATGTGGGAGGTGCACGACGGCGTGGCCGAGCCCTTCGAGGGCGGCTATTCCGCCTACATCCTGCAGCGCGTGGAGCGCCAGCGCCAGGCTGCAGTAGCCGAGCAGAAGCGACAGAACCTTATCCGCCGCGAGCTGGCGTTCCTTTCCCGCGGCGCCCGCGCCCGTTCCAGCAAGCCGCGCTTCCACGTGGAAACCGCCAGCGCCCTCATCGCCGAAGAGCCGCCGCTGCGCAATACCACCGAGCTGAAGCGCGCGGCCATCTCGCGCCTGGGCAAGAAGTGCGTGGACGTCATCGATGCCTCGTTTTCCTACGGGCAGGCGAAGGTGCTGGACAACGTGACCTGGATGATAGGCCCGGGCGACCGCTACGGCCTTATGGGCGCCAACGGGGCGGGCAAGTCCACCCTGCTCGACATCGTGCAGGGCAAGCTGCGCCCGCAGTCGGGCCGCGTCAAGATCGGCAAAACGGTGAAGTTCGCCTTCCTTTCGCAGAAGCTGGAAGAACTGGAGCCGCTGAAGAAGGATAGGGTCCGCGAGATCCTTACCCGCTACAACACGCGCTACGTCATCGACGGCAAGGAAGTGAGCCCCGCGCAGCTTCTGGAGCAGCTCGGGTTCACCAACGCGCACCTGAACATGCCGGTGGAAACGCTTTCCGGCGGCCAGCAGCGCCGCCTTATGCTGATGCTCATCCTGCTGGATTCGCCCAACGTGCTTATCCTGGACGAGCCCAGCAACGACCTGGACACCGACATGATGGTGGCCATGGAGAACCTGCTGGACACCTGGCCGGGCACGCTGATCGTGGTAAGCCACGACCGCTACCTTATGGAGCGCGTCACCGACGACCAGTTCGCCCTGATAGACGGGCATCTTACCCACTGCCCGCGCGGCGTCGACGAGTACCTGGAGCTGTTGGACCAGAGCCGCTCGGCGAAGGCATCCGGCAGCGCTGCGGCGCCGAAGGCCAGGCAGGACGCCGGCCAAGAGGGGCAAAGCGGCCTTTCCGCTGCCGAGATGCGCGAGCTCAAGAAGCAGGCGCGCTCCATCGAGAACAAGATGAAGACGCAGGAAAAGAAGCTGGCCCAGGCAAAGGAAGACCTGCTGAAGGTGGACCCGTACGACTACGAGGCGCTCGGTGCGGCCCAGGCGGGCATCCGCGAGCTGGAGGAGCGCATCGAGGCGCTCGAGGAAGAGTGGCTCGAGGTTGCCGAGCAGATGGAGGGGTAACGACATGGACACTTTGAACATCACGGGCTCGACCCGCCTGATGGGCGTGATCGGCCACCCCATTGCCAATTCCGAGTCACCCGCGATACACAATGCCGTGTTCAGCAAGCTGGGTTACGACTATGCCTACGTGGCGCTCGATGTGGAGCGCGACAACCTGGAAGCGGCGGTGCGCGGCATGGAGGCGCTGGGCTTCTTGGGCTACAACGTGGCCACGCCCTACAAGAAGGCCATCGTTCCCTATCTGCACGAGGTTTCCCAGGTGGCGCAGATCATGGGTGCGGTGAACACCGTCGCCATCCTGAACGGCCGTTCCCTGGGGGACAACGCCGATGGCGCGGCGTTCATGCGCAACCTGGTGTTGAACGGTGTCAGCGTGGTGGGCAAGAAGATCACCATCCTGGGCGCCGGCGGCGTTGCCTCGGCCATTGCGGTGCAGGCCGCGCTCGACGGCGTTGCCCAGATAGACGTCTTCAACCGCAACGACAAGTGTTTGGCGCAGTACCGCCAGGTTGTTGCCCGCTTGAAGCAGCATTCCGACTGCCAGGTGGAGCTGCATCCGTTAAGCGACACGGCTCAGCTGCGGGAATCGCTTCAGCAGTCGGCCCTGATGGTGAACGCAACCAGCGTCGGGTCGTATTCCCAGCCGGGGTGCCTTATCGAAGAGGGCGTTCTGCCCGAGGGCGTTGTGGTGGCCGACATGGTGTACACCCCGCGCGAAACCGAGCTGCTTGCCATGGCGCGCAGGAACGGCAACCGCGTGCTGGATGGGGTGGGGCCGTTCGTCCAGCAGGCCGCCATCGCCGAGCGCCTGTGGTGCGGCTGCAGTCTTCCCGTAGATTACGTAACCGAAACCTTCTTCGGGGAATAAGCCGATTGCATTGTGGTGCTTCCGAGGGCGGGGCGGGGCGTTTTCCCTGCTCCGCCTTTGTTTTTCTTTGATGCCTTAGGCGGGTTTCGAAATGCTTGCCCGCTCTGAATTCCCTCTTTCGGTCCCTGCCTGTTGACCAAATAGGAAAAAAAGGAAAATATAGGAAAAAAAGGAAAGGAGCCAAGGATGCAGCAGCCAGCCAAGGACACGATCTTTTCCCCTTCTTTCGGAAACAGGCCAACCTATTTGGTGGGAAGGGATGCGGTTGTTCAGTCGTTCCTGAGCGGATTGGACGACATCCCCGGCTCCCGCAGCCGTTCGATGATCCTGCTTGGGCAGCGCGGCAGCGGGAAGACCGTCCTGCTGTGGGAATTTGCCGATCAGGCGCGTAAGAAAGATTTCGTCGTTGCTTCGCCCACGGTCGTTTCCGAGGGGATGCTCGGCCGTATCGTGGAGAAGATCCAGGATGATGGCGAAAGAAGCTTGAAGAAGAAACGGAGTCATATCTCTGGTGGCAGCCTGGGCGCTCTGGGCTTTTCTGCCGGGCTTCAATTTACGCCCGAGGTTCAGGAAACGAAGTCGTTCCAATACAAGTTGCTGCAGCTGGCAAGGCGGCTAACGGAAAAGGGCAAGGGCCTTTTGATCCTGATCGATGAGCTTCAGGCAAACTCGAACGAGATCCGTCAAATCGTCGTTGCCTATCAAGAGCTTGTTGGGGAGGGCCTCAATGTGGCCTTGGTGATGGCTGGGCTTCCCGGTGCCGTTTCTGCAACGCTGAACGACAAGGTTCTCACGTTCCTTAACCGAGCAACCAAGGTCGAGCTCGAGCCCCTGGCTTTCAGCGATGTTGATTCGTATTTCCAGCGAGCTTTCAACGAGCTGAACATCCGTGTTTCCCCAGAAGACAGGATGCGTGCGGCCAAGGCGGCAGAGGGCTCGCCGTATTTGATGCAGCTGATAGGCCACAATCTTGTGCTGCGCGCTTCGTCTGGCGAAGTGGACAAGGACATCTTGGAATCGGCAATCCTTGCTGCGCAGATAGATTATGAAAACGACGTCTGCAAAACCACGCTCGCATCCCTGTCCCAGCAGGACGTATTGTTCCTTGTGGCTATGGCGGCAAACGGGGGTGAATGCAAGGTGGCCGAGGTTGCCACCTATATGGAGGTAACGTACGACTATTGCCAGAAATACCGAAGAAGGCTGATCGATGCCGGCGTTATCGCGCCTGCGGGCCGTGGTTCGGTCAAGTTCGCGGTTCCAATGCTGCAAGACTACCTGCGCAAGCTCGAAGAGATGTAGGGACGGCGCAGGGTTTCTCTGGGTGAGCGAACTGCCCGCGGTGATACCGGCGCCGCACCGGAAAGCTTGCCTGAAAACAGGGCTGTTGGCGGGGTGCGGGCGCGTTGCGTTTAGAATGAGAAAGCGCCGCTCAGGTGAACGGCGCGAAGTGTGTGGCGGAGGAAGTAGGATTTGAACCCACGGTGCCTTGCGGCACAACGGTTTTCAAGACCGCCGCATTCAACCACTCTGCCATTCCTCCGAATTGCAGGGCTTAGGATAGCATATTTTTGGTGGTGACCGATGGGCTGTAGCGGCATAGAGGCGCAGGATATCCAATTCATGCAGTTGGCGCTTGAGCAGGCGCGTAGGGCGGCCGAGCTGGACGAAGTCCCCATCGGTGCCGTGGTGGTGCAGGACGGCAAAGTCGTTGCCCAGGCCTGCAACCGCCGCGAAACCGACGCCGATCCGGCGGGCCATGCGGAATTCCTGGCCATGAAGCAGGCCTCGCGCGAACTGGGCGTTTGGCGCCTTTCGGGCTGCACGGTGTACGTCACGCTCGAGCCGTGCATCATGTGCGCGGGTCTAATGCACCAGGCGCGCATCGACCGCTGCGTGTTCGGCGCATTCGACCCGAAGGCCGGCGCGCTCGGGTCGCTCTACCAAGTGAACGCCGACGATCGCCTGAACCATGTGTTCGCGGTAACATCGGGGGTGTGCGAAGATGAGTGCTCCCAACTTCTGAAGAGCTTCTTCAAGGAGAAGCGGAAGCGCAACAAGGCGCGCAAGGCCGCGCGTTCCCAACAGGCAAGCGAAGACGGCCTCGTGGCCGAGGACAACAACCAACCCAAGGTGGTGCAAACATGCAGATAGAGGGATTGCCCCCTAAGAACATGGTGAAGATCATTTCCCCCGCGAAGGTGAACCTGGTGCTGGCGGTGGGCGAAAAGCGCGAAGACGGCTTCCACGGCGTGGACACCGTCATGCACGCCCTGGCGCTGCACGACACGCTTTCGATGCGGCGCTTCGACGACGAGGGCTCGGGCGAGGGCTTGCAGATCGTGCTGAAGTGCGAGACTTCCTTCACCATCGACCCGCTGAACATCCCCGCAGATCAGAACATCGCCTACCGCGCGGTGCAGGAGCTCGCCGCCGAGCTGGGGCGCACCGAGGACGAAACCGTGGAAATGGTGCTGAACAAGGTGATCCCCGCCGAGGCAGGTCTGGGCGGCGGCTCTTCCAACGCCGCCGCGGCGCTTCTGGGCGCGGCCACGCTGTGGGGAGTCGACCCGAAGGACCCGCGCGTGTTCGCCGTTGCCGCCCGCCTGGGCGCCGATGTGGCCTTCTTCCTGCACGGCGGCTGCGTGCGCCTTTCCGGCAAGGGCGAGGTGTACGAAGCCTCGCTGGCAACGCGTAAGGGCTTCGTGCTGCTGGTCCGCCCCGATCAGGGCGTTTCCACCGCGAAGGCCTACGCCGCCTTCGACGAGGCGCCCGAGCTTCCCGAAGCCGGCTACCTTTCCCAGCTTGCCGCGGCCACCGATTCCGCCGAGCTTGCGCTCTGGAACAACCTCACCCAGGCGGCGTGCGCGGTAACGCCCCAGGTGGGCCAGATCCTGGAATGGGGCAAGGGCCTGCCCGGCGTAACTGATGCGGTGGTGTGCGGCAGCGGCTCGGCCGTGTGCCTGGTGTGCGAATCGTACGAGGCGGCAACGGCCGCTTCCGTGGAGGCCCATAGGCACGAATGGTGGTGCCGCGTAACGTCTTTCTCACCGTTGGGCGTTGCGGTGGTCGAAACCGTTTAGACTGAGCTTGTAACCCAACGACAGGAGAAGCCATGGTTACCGTAATCGTCATCGTTGCCATCATCGTGGTGCTGGCAATAATCGTCATCGCGCTGTACAACAACCTGGTTCAGCTGCGCAACCGCGTGGACAACGCCTGGGCCCAGATCGACGTCCAGCTGCAGCGCCGCCTGGACCTTATCCCCAACCTGGTCGAAACCGTGAAGGGCTACGCCGCCCACGAAAGCGGCACCCTGCAGAAGGTCACCGAGGCCCGCTCGGCCGTGGCGCACGCCTCCACCCCCGAGCAGAAGATGGCCGCCGACAACGTGCTCTCCGACACGCTGAAGAGCCTGTTCGCCATTTCCGAGGCCTACCCCGACCTGAAGGCCAACCAGAACTTCCAGCAGCTCCAGTCCGAGATCACCGCCACGGAAGACAAGATCAGCTACATGCGCCAGAGCTACAACGACGTGGTGATGAAGTTCAACAACGCCATCGAAACGTTCCCGGGCATGCTGGTTGCCGGCCCGTTCGGCTTCAAGAAGAAGGAAAGCTTCGACGCCAACGCCGCTGCTGCGGGCGCCCCCGTGGTGAGCTTCGGCCAGGGCAACGCCGCGGAAACCCCCGCGGTGAACATGGCCTCCGCCCCCAAGGACCCGTCCGACCGGTAGCCCTTCCAACCGGCAGCGAAGCCGGCACAGAACCTTTTCGGCGCCTGGGAAACCGGGCGCCTTTTGTCTATCCTGCATTCCTTTCCGATTGACCATCGGCAGCGGCCGGCCAGGGTGGCACAATGGTCGCGAAGAGACGAAGCAGCAGGAAAGAAACAGGAGAGCACATGGCGTTCGTACACTTGCACAACCATACTGAATATTCCCTGCTCGACGGCGCAACCCACGTTTATGACATGGTGAAACGCGCCGCGGACCTCGACATGCCGGCCGTTGCCATCACCGACCATGGCGTTATGTCGGGCGTACCCGAACTGGACGAAGCCTGCCGCAAGGTGGAAAAGGAAACCGGCAAGAAGGTGAAGCCCATCTTCGGCTGCGAGGTGTACTTCACCACCGACAGCGAGCTGAAGAAGCAGAAGCAGAAGCTTCACCACATGATCCTTCTGGCGAAGAACAACACGGGCTACCACAACCTGCTGAAGCTGGTTTCCGAAAGCCACGTGGACAACTTCTACTATCGCCCGCGCACCACCTTCGAGATGCTGGAGAAGTACTCGGAGGGTATGATCGCCACCAGCGCATGCATCGCCGGCGTCATCCCGCGTTGCATCGACGCCGGCTGCTTCGACGAGGCCGTCGACTGGGCCAAGCGCTTCGCCGCCCTGTACGAGCCGGGCGATTTCTACATCGAGCTGCAGGACCAGGGCATCACCACCAACGCCGGCATGACGCAGTACGAGATGAACTGCAAGCTCACCCAGATCGCCAAGCAGCTGGGCCTGAAGACCATCGCCACCAACGACTTCCACTACCTCACCCAGGAAGACGCCCGCGCGCAGGACATCATGCTCTGCATCGGCACGAACGCCACGATGAGCCAGGAAAAGCGCTTCAAGTTCCCGAACGACCAGTTCTACATGAAGACCGAGGAAGAGATGCGCACCGCGCTGAAGGACTTCCCCGAGGCCTGCGACGAAACGGTCCTTCTGGCCGAGAAGTGCAACGTCGAGCTGGAGCGCGACGAGATCCTCCCGCGCTTCCCGCTGCCCGAGGGCTACACCGAGGAAATGCTGTTCCGCGAGGAATGCGAGAAGGGCCTGGAGCACCGCTACGGCCCCGAGTGGCGCACCGTGGTGCTCTCCGACAACACCGGCAAGGAGAAGTCGGTGCTGGAGCAGTACGAGTACGAGGCCGACATCATCATCCAGCAGGGCTTCCCCGCTTACTTCCTTATCGTGCAGGAGTACATCCGTTGGGCGCGCGAGCATGGCATCGGCGTAGGCCCGGGCCGTGGCTCGGCGGCCGGCTCGCTGTGCACGTATGCCATGGGCATCACCGACCTTGACCCCATCAAGAACGGCCTGATGTTCGAGCGCTTCCTGAACCCCGAGCGCGTGGAGATGCCCGATATCGACGTCGACTTCGACGATCAGCATCGCCAGGACGTCATCGAGCACATCCGCGAGTTCTATGGCGAAGACCATGTGGCCGGCGTCATCACCTTCGGCAAGCTGCAGGCCAAGAACGCCGTGCGCGACGCCGCGCGCGTGCTGGACTACCCCTATGCTGTGGGCGACCGCATCTGCAAGATGATCGGCGGCGAGCTGGGCATCACCATCGACCGCGCCCTTGAAACCAACCCCGACCTGCAGAAAGCCTACCAGCAGGAAGACGACGTGCGCCGCGTAATCGATGCGGCGAAGTCCATCGAGGGCCACGTGCGCGGCGAGGGCGTGCATGCCTGCGCAACCATCATCTGTCGCGACCCCATGAGCGACCACGTGCCCATGAAGCGCGACACCAAGGGCGGCGGCATCATCACCCAGTACGACGGCCATTACACGCCCGACCTGGGTCTTCTGAAGATGGACTTCCTTGGCCTGCGCACCTTGGGCGTGCTTTCCCGCGCGTGCCGCAACGTGGAGTCGACCACCGGCGACCACCTGGTTCCCGAAGAGATCCCCATCGAAGACGACAAGGCGTTCGCCCTTATGCGCGGCGAGCTGCGCAAGAACGGCATGCCGCTGAACATGGACGGCCTGTTCCAGGTGGAAGGTGCCCTGTACGTTTCCCTGTTCGCGCAGATCCCGCCGGAGCGCTTTTCCGACGTCGTGGCCTCCATCGCCCTGAACCGCCCCGGCCCGTTGGAGTCGGGCATGGTGGAAGACTACGTGAAGGTCGTTCAGGGCAAGACCCCGGTCCACTACTACGACGACCGCCTGCGCCCCATTCTGGAGGAAACCTACGGAACCATGGTCTACCAGGAGCAGATCATGCAGGTTTCCATGGTCATGAGCGGCTTTTCCGCCGGCAAGGCAGACAAGCTGCGCAAGGCAATGGGCAAGAAGAAGCTCGACATCATGCGCCTGCTCCAGGACGACTGGAACAACGGCGCGGTGGAGAACGGTTATTCGCTCGACATCGCAAAAGAGATCTGGGAAGACGCGGAGAAGTTCGCGAAGTACGCCTTCAACAAGTCGCACTCGGCGGCGTACGCGTTGCTGGTTATGCGCACCGCGTACCTGAAGGCGCACTTCCCGAACGAGTACATGGCCGCGGTCCTTTCCAGCTACATGGGCAACAACGACCGCCTTATCAAGTACATCGCCAGCTGCAACCGCAGCGGCATCCCCGTGCTGCCGCCCGACGTGAACTCGTCGAACCTGGAGTTCACGCCGCTTGAGGAGGGCATCCGCTTCGGCTTGGCGGGCGTGCGCGGCGTGGGCGAGCACGTGGCCGAGGTGATCATCGCCGAGCGCGAGGAGAACGGCCCGTTCACCAGCCTGCACGACTTCGTGAACCGCGTGCCCTCCAACGCCTACAACCGCAAAACGCTGGAAGCCCTGGTGAAGTCGGGCGCGTTCGACTCCACCGGCTACACGCGCAAGCAGTGCATGCACTTCATCGACGACACCACGCTGCTGGAAAGCGCGGCGAAGCGCCAGAAGGACAAATCGGCTGGTCAGCTTGATATGTTTAGCATGTTCAGCGACGTGGACGAAAGCTTCCAGGAAGATATCCCGGCGCCCGACGGCATCGAGTGGGACAAGCGCACGCTGCTCGCGTTCGAGAAGGACATCCTGAAGATGTACGTCTCGGACCATCCGCTGCGCCCGTACGAGAACTACCTTGCCCGCACCATGAAGCACACCATCGGCGACCTGGCCGACCGCGAGACCGGCATCAAGTCGGCCACGTTCGCCGGCATGGTTTCCGAGATGAACATCCGCCGCACCAAGCGCGGCAACCTCATGGCCAACTTCATCCTGGAAGACACCTCCGGCCACATAGAGTGCGTGTGCTTCGACTACGAGAAGAACCGCGACGCCATCCAGGAAGACGCCATCATCACCTGCAAGGGCAAGTTCGAGGTGAGCGACCGCGGCAAGCAGATCCTGGTGTACGAGGCAAAGCCGCTGGTGCTAACCGAGGAAGAGGCGAACACCGCCCCCTTGCAGCTTGAGCTGGCGCTCACCACGCGCGAGCTGAACGCGCTGGTGTCCGATAGGTTGATGCGCATCCTGCAGCAGTACCCGGGCAGGGACCCGGTGGTCCTGAACGTGAGCCAGGCAGACGGGCACCGCATGCGCGCCGAGCTGCCGCTTACGGTGGACGCGGGCAATTCCACCCTGCGCTCGCGCCTGTACGACCTGTTCGGCCGCACGCTGTGGAAGGCCTCGTAGTGGGGCAGACGGTGAACCTTGCCGCAGAGGTGGCATACAACGGCGCGCCCTTCGCCGGCTTCGCCCGTCAGCCCGGCCAGCTTACGGTGCAGGGCAGCATCGAGGAAGCGCTGGAGCTGCTGTTCCGCCGCCCGGTGGAAACCGTATGCGCCGGCCGCACCGATTCGGGCGTGCATGCCCGCGGGCAGGTGGTCAACTTCCAGGTGGGCGAAGACGAGCTGCGCGGCCGCAGCCTGTTCAAGCTCGTGCGCTCGCTGAACGCCCTTACCCACGACGACATCTCGGTGAAGGGCCTGGAGGAAAAGCCCGCCGATTTCTCGGCGCGGTTTTCCGCCACCCTGCGCGAGTACCGCTACTTCATCTGCACCAATGCGTACGCTCCGCTTCTGATGCGCAGCTTCAGCTGGCACATCCCCAAGCAGCTGGACATCGAGGCCATGCGCCAGGCGGCCGGGTACCTCATCGGCGAGCACGACTTCAAGAGCTTCTGCATGGCGGTTTCGGCCGAGGGCAAATCCACCATGCGCAACGTGTTCAGCATCCAGGTGGAACGTGAGGGGCTGTGGGGCGAATCGCTGGTGGTCATCACCGTGAAGGGCAACGCCTTCCTGCACTCCATGGTGCGCACCATCGTGGGCACGTTGGTTGCCGTGGGGCTTGGGCGCCGCAAGCCCGAGTGGGTGCAGGACGTGCTCCAGGCGCGCAACCGCTCGGCGGCGGGCGAGAACGCCCCGGCCTGCGGCCTGGTGTTTTGGCGTGTCAGCTACGAGGGGACGCGCGTGCACACCCCGCAGCTTCCGTAGCTTCGGCCGGATCCGTGGCCGGGTGCAGGGGCGCTCCGGTGCCGCCCTGCGGCGTGCCCTGCGGCGCCTCCTGCAGCGTCCACGGTGGGAGGCCGACCCGCTCGGTCGTAGCGCGATAACGCCCCTTCGCGGAGCGATTGGGCAGCCCGCCGTTGCCCTGCGCTAGAATATCCCCTTGGATTTCACGCCCCGCTGCTGCGGGGCAAAGGGAGGATATATGGCTACATCTACTAAATCGGCGCAGCTCGAGGGCCGCGCTTCCTGGTCGGGCAAGCTGGCGTTCGTGCTCTCCGCCGCCGCATCGGCGGTCGGCCTGGGCGCCATGTGGCGCTTCCCGTATTTGGCAGCTAAGTACGGCGGCGGAATGTTCCTGCTGGTGTACCTGGTGTTCGTGTTCACCATCGGCATCTCGCTGCTGCTGCTGGAAAACGCCCTTGGCCGTAAAACCGGTCAGAGCGCCATCGGCGCCTTCAAGGCATTCGGCAAGAAGTACTCGTTCATCGGCATCATCATGTCGGCGGTGCCGTTCATCATCGTTCCGTACTACTGCGTTATCGGCGGGTGGGTTACGAAGTACCTGGCCGCCTACGGCACGGGCGGCGCTTCCGCGCTTACCGACGGCGGCACGTACTTCACCGAGTTCATCTCGGCCGGGCCCGAGAGCATCCTGTTCATGCTCATCTTCATGTTCATCACGTACTTCATCGTGGGCATGGGCGTGAACAAGGGCCTGGAGAAGGCGAACCTCATCATGATGCCGGCGCTCATCATCGTGGCGGCCGTCATCGCTGTCTACGCCCTTACCCTGCCGGGCGCATTGGACGGCATCGCCTTCTACCTGCTTCCCGACTTCAGCAAGTTCAGCCCGGAGCTGGTCATCGCCGCATTGGGCCAGACCTTCTTCACGTTGTCGCTGGCCATGAGCATCATGGTCACCTACGGCTCGTACCTGGACAAGGCCACCAACCTCACCTCCAGCGTGGGGCAGATCGCCGGATCCACCTTCGGCGTTTCCCTGCTGGCCGGCTTCATGATCATCCCCGCCACGTTCGTGGCCATGGGCTCGGGCGAAGCGGTTGCGGAAAACTCCGGCCCCTCGCTGATGTTCATCGTCCTGCCCCAGGTGTTCGAGGGCATGGGCGGCCTGGCGGGCGCCGTGGGTACGGGCTTCTTCATCCTGGTGCTGTTCGCCGCGCTCACCAGCGCGCTTTCCCTGGTGGAAACCTGCGTGTCCATCGTGCAGGACGCCGTCCACTGCAAGCGCAAGGTGGCGCTCGGTGTGGTCGTCGCTTGGGTAACCCTGATGGGCATCGTGGTGTGCCTGGGCTACAGCTCGCTTTCGTTCATCGAGCCCATGGGCGAGGGAACCACCATCCTCGACTTCCTGGACTTCCTCTCCAACTCGGTGATGATGCCCATCGTTGCCCTGCTCACCTGCATCTTCGTCGGCTGGATCATCGGCCCGAAGGAAATCGAGGACGAGGTCATGCTCTCCTCGCACTTCAAGCTGCGCAAGGTGTGGGCATTCGGCATCAAGTACATCTGCCCGGTGCTGCTCATCGTCATTCTGGTTGCCTATGTGGCGGCCAGCCTGGGCTTCTTCAAGATGTAGCGTTTCGGCCGACGTGCTCGGCGCTGGGCGAAGGCCCCTCGGCAACGTTGCTCCTCTGCAAGGGCGCCTCTTCTGCGGCCGGCCGGCTGCGGGAGGGGCGCCCTTCTTCTGCCGCCGGGGAAATGTAGAACCCGCTTCGGCGGCGGCGCAAGGGGAGCGGTGTTGTATGATGAAGGGCACGAATTTTCGATATTGATTAGGAGCAAACGTGTCTCTTTCCATCGGCATCGTGGGCCTGCCCAACGTCGGCAAGTCCTCCCTGTTCACCGCGCTTACGAAGAAGAGCGGCTTTGCGGCGAACTACCCCTTTGCCACCATCGAGCCCAACGTGGGCCTGGTACCTGTTCCCGATAAGCGCCTGGACGGCCTGGCGGCGATAGACCATCCCGCCAAGATCATCCCCGCAACGGTGGAATTCGTGGACATCGCTGGTCTGGTTGCCGGCGCATCCCAGGGCGAGGGCTTGGGCAACAAGTTCCTTGCCAACATCCGCGAGACCGACGCCATCTGCGAAGTGGTGCGCTTCTTCAGCGACCCGAACGTCGAGCACGTCTCCAAGAAGGTGGACCCGCAAAGCGACGTGGAGACCATCAAGACCGAGCTCATCCTGGCCGATATCGCCACGATAGAGAAGGCGCTGCCCCGCCTGGAAAAGGAAGGTAAGCGCTACAAGGAGAAGGCCATCAACTTCGAAACCGCCAAGAAGGTGCTCGAGGGCCTGAACGACGGCAAGCGCGCGCTGCAGCTGGGCCTTTCTGAGGAAGAGCAGGACGCCATCCGCGAGCTGTGCCTGCTTACCATGAAGCCGATGCTCTACATCGCCAATGTCGACGAGGACAAGGTGGCGGCCGACCTGCCGGAAATCGACGGCCAGCGTCCGGTGCCCATCAGCGCCAAGATCGAGGCCGACCTGGCCGAGCTCGACCCCGAAGAGGCGGCTATCTTCATGGAAGAGCTGGGGCTCGACGAAAGCGGCCTTTCCCGCCTTATCCGCGAGGCGTACAAGCTGCTGGGGCTGCAGAGCTATTTCACCAGCGGCGAAACCGAGACGCGCGCGTGGACCATTCCCGTTGGCGCCAAGGCCCCGCAGGCTGCCGGCGTCATCCACACCGACTTTGAGCGCGGCTTCATCAAGGCCGAAACCGCATCGTACGACGACTACGTTGCCCTGGGCGGCGAAAAGGGCTGCCGCGATGCCGGCAAGCTGCGCCAGGAAGGCAAGGACTACGTGGTGCAGGACGGCGACGTCATGCACTTCAAGTTCAACGTGTAAACCGCATTCCCATTTTTCCGGATACGAAGGAGCAGTTCGATGACTGAAAAGGTCGCAGTGCTCATACCCTGCTACAACGAGGCGG
>CAVAFY010000018.1:0-36024 GCA_963588035.1 Alloprevotella sp.
GGAAAACGGCCCCTACTTGGCGAGATACGACTACTTTGCGCGCCACGACAGCGATTATTCGCCATAGGGGGACTCTCAGCGTACAAAGTAGGCGCATCTTGCCAGGCTTGCCTGTCCGAGCGCGCATTCTAGTCATAATTCGCCAAGTAGGGGCCCTTTTCCGACGCCAGCGTACATTATGGGCGAATCTCGCCAGCCGAACGCCTCGGGGCATAAACGGGAGGGATGGAAACGGGGCGCGGAAGCCAAAGGCGCAGGCGCACGGATCAGTGGATGGAGGCGAACTCCACGGCGCCAACCAGCTCGGCGGAATCGGAGATCAGCACGCTGGGCATCTGCTCCAGCAGCACCTCGCGGCCGAAGAACTTGCCCCAGGAAACGCCCACGCTGGGCATATCGGCCGCGTGGGCCGCCTGCAGGTCGTAGGGGCTATCGCCCACGTACACGCAGCGGCTCGGCGAAACGCCCAGCTTCTTCGCAGCCTGCAGCAGCGGATCGGGGTCGGGCTTGTGGCCTTCGCTGTCTTCCGCGCCGTTCACGCATTCGAACAGGTCGTACAGGCCATGGGCCTTCAGGCTCTTCGCGGCAAGGGAAACGCGCTTCGAGGTGACGATGCCCACCAGGTAGCCCTTGCTCTTCAGCGCGCAGATGGCCTTCGGCACGCCCGCGAAGGGAGCCGACTTCTCGTCCAGGTCGCGCTCGTTGTACTCGCGGTACACGCGCGTGAGCTCTTCGGCGACGTCGGGGCCGTAGCCGTGGTCGGCGGCGAAGGCTTCCATCTGGGTAACCAGGGGCTGGCCCACCTTGGACACCAGCTCTTCGTCGGGCAGGGCCTCTCCGAGTACCTTCTCGGTGGCGTAGCGCATGCTCTCCAGGATGGGGGCGAAGGTGTCGAGCACCGTGCCGTCAAGGTCGAATAAAGCAACATCGCGTTTGGGATTGAGGGGGATCATCGTTCGTCTTTCTCGTTTCAGGGCACAAAAAAGCGACGGCGGGTGTGCCGTCGCTGAAAGGTTTTAGCAGATTAGAGGCCGAGCGCCTTCTTCAAAGAGGAAACGCGGCGGCGAGAAACCGGAATTTTCTCGTCAACGCCATCGAGGGACAGCAGAAGCGTGCCGCCCGACTGGGGCTCGACTTCCTTCACCAGGGCGAGGTTCACCAGGTAGCCGCGGTGCACGCGGAAGAAGCCGTGGCCATCGAGCGTCTTTTCCAGCTGGGCCAGGCTGACCGTGGAAAAGAAGCGGTCGACGCCCGTCTGCAGGTAGGCGTAGTCGTCGCGCGCCATGACGTAGCGGATGTCGTCGATGTTGATGAGGATCTTCTTGCCGCCCTTTTCCACCGGGATGCGCTCGGCCTTCTGGGCCTTGGCATGCAGCGTGACGTGCTCGCGGACGCGGGCAAGGGCGTGGGCCAGACGCTCGGTTTCAACGGGCTTCACCAGGTAGTCGATGGCGTTCACCTTGAAGGCGTCGAGGGCGAACTCGCTGTAGGCGGTAACGAACACGACGGCGGGCGGGTACTTCAGGTGCTGAAGGGCCTCTGCCAGCTGGATGCCGGTGGCCTCGGGCATGTTGATGTCCAGGAACATCACGTCGCAGGGGTATTCCTTGAGCTTTTCGATAGCCTCGCGAACGCTTGCCGCCTCTGCGACAACCTCGGTCTGGTTAAGCTCGCCCAAAAGAAAGCGCAGCTCGGAACGTGCCGGTGCCTCGTCGTCAACGATGATTGCCTTCAGCAACGCAGCCTCCTCGGTTCTTCTCACATAATCATTCGTATTATAGACCACTTACCGAAAATGGCGCGGTCTTCTTGATTTCACCCAAAAGCCCTGTTAAGGCTACATATTCGCACAGTCGGGAAGGAAGAGCGTGACGCGCGTTCCCTCGCCCAGCTTGCTCTGCACGTCCATATAGGCCCGCTCGCCGTAGTAGCCGCGCAGGCGGTCGTTGATGTTCTTCACGGCGATGCCCAAACCCGTTTCCGACTTCGGCGCCATGATGTTCCGGCGCGCTTCCTCGCTCATGCCGATGCCGTCGTCGTTCACGTGCAGGGTGACGTCTGCACCCTCCAGCTCGCCTGCGATGTAGATGGTGAGCTTGCCCTCGGCAGCCATGGCGTGCTTCACCGCGTTTTCCACCAGCGGCTGCACCATGAACGCCGGCACCTGCATGGCGCGCACCTCGTCGGGGATATCAACTTCCACGGCCAGGCGCTCTTCACCGAAACGGGCCTGCTCAAGCGAAAGGTAGCGCACCGTCTGCTCCACCTCGCGCGAAAGCGGGATGAGGTCGGAGCTGTTTTCCAGCGTTTGGCGGTAGAACACCGCGAACTCGCGCAGCATGACGCGGGCCTTGTCGGGGTCGGTGCGCACCAGGGACGCCATGGTGTTGATGATGTTGAACAGGAAGTGCGGGTTGATCTGGCTTTGCAGGGCCTTCAGCTCCATGCTTGCCGCAAGCTTCTTCTGCTCCTCGAGCTCCAGCGCGGAGATCTGCGTGGAAAGCAGCTGCGCGAAGCCCTCCGCCACCGAGATCTGCGTCTCGGTGATGCGCGAGGCCTTGGGATAGTAGAACTTCAGCGTGCCCTGGATGACGTTGCCCAGCTTCAGCGGCACGATAACGGCGGCCTGAATGCTCTTGATGGGCTTGGGCAGGCCCACTTCCAGCTGGTTGCGCAGCACGCGCGTCTTGCCGTCCTGCACCGTGCGCTTCGTGCCCGCCGTGCGGATATGCCCGCCCAGCTCGCCCAGGTCCTCGGCGCCTTCGCCGGAATAGCCCAGCACCTTCTCGCGGTCGGTGATGGCAACCGCGCAGGCGGAGGTTGCGGGAAGAAGCAGCTCGCAGACCTTCTGCGCGGCCTCGGAGTTGAAGCCCTCCTGCATGGCCTCCAGCGTTTCGCTGGCAAGGTTGAGCACCGACATGGACTGCGTTGCGCGGATGCGGTCGGGGTCCAGGATAAGGGCGATGGTGATGAGCAGAAACGCGGTGAACAGCGCGCCCGACACGGTGAGCACCAGGTAGTTGGTATGGGGGCCGAACATGGCCCAACCCAGCACGCAGCCGCAGATAAGGGCCAGGCACAGGGAGGTGATCTCCAGGATGATGTTCACGTTGTGACGGGGAAAGGCCATGGGGGCATCCTTGCAGATCGGGGGAAATCCTACGCCTCGACCTTACCATATCCCGAGCGCCCGATTCCGGGCCGAACGCGCCCCGTAGGGCAAAACCCGCCGACCCGCGGAAAGCTACATCGCAGCGAACTCGTTTGCCAGCAGCACCACGGCGCTTACCAGCAGGAACGCGCCGAAGAACAGGCGCAGCTGGCGCTCGGGGATGCGGCGCACCAGGTTCGCGCCGATGACGGCGCCGGGGATGCTGCCCACCGCCATGGCGATGCCGGCCATGTAGTCGATGTTGCCCAGAAGCCCCTGCTCGATGACACCAGGGATGGCCAGGATCATGATGGCCACCAGCGACGTGCCCGAGGCGTGGCGCATCATGATGCCCAGCACCGAGATGAACAGCGGCACCATGAGGAAGCCGCCGCCCACGCCCACGTAGCCCGAGGCCAGCCCCGCTATAAGGCCGATGCCCACGGACTGGAAGAGCTTCTTGCGCGTGAACTCGAAGGAGTCGACGCCCGTTGCCTCCTGGGAGTCCGCGGCCTTCTGCGCGGCCGCCTGGGCATCGACGCCCAGCACCTTGCCGCCCTCGGCCGCCTGCACCTTGGGGATGCGCAGGGCCTTCTTGAACATCTTGTAGGAAGAGAAGCCGATGATGATAGCCGCCGCCAGCATGACCAGCCACGCCGGCGAGATGTTGGCAAGGTACACGCCGATGGGGCTGGTAACGGCGCCGCCGAGCCCGGCGGCTATGCCCACCTGGGGGATGCACGTCTTGTTCTTGATGTGCGTGACGAAGCCCACCAGCGAAGTGGGGATGATGGTGAACAGCGAGGTAGCCGTGGAAGCGAACGCCGAAAGGCCGAAGCCCAGGCGGAATATGGGAACCATCAACGTACCGCCGCCGATGCCCAGCAGGCCCGACAGCATTCCCACAACGATGCCGACCAGTGCGGTGGCGATGAATGTTTCCATACGGCCCTTCTTGCCCTATTCCTCGTCGATGTTGAGCCTTATCTCTCCGGTAAGGCCGGCATCGAGGTTAGCAGCGCCCCAATTGGCGGGAGCGGCAACATCGTCAGCGGGCGCGCCTTCGGCGGGAACGGAGCTCGGCACGGCTTCCACCACCACGTCCTGGCCGGCCTGACGGGCAAGAGCCGCCTGCACCAACGCGGTGCGCAGGCCGCCGTCCGACTCCATGCGCGCCATGATCTCGCCCCAGGTGTACTGGAACTCGAAGTACTTCATGCAGTTCTCCTGGGCGTACTCGGTTGCCTGGTTTGCGGCAACCTTAGCGCCCTCGCGGTACTTGCGCTTGTCGGGGCGGACGAGCGAGCGAAGGAATGCCGTGCGCTTGATGCGCTTGGTGATGCCCGGCTCCAAGAACGGCCCCGGATAGGGCATCAGCGAAGAGGGCTTTATCTGCAGCAGGTCGATCTGCGCGCGGCTGAACTCGATCTTGTGGTACTCGTACACCCAGCGGTAGATGTCGCGGTAGAAGCGATGGCCCTCTCCCTTGTCGCGCGGGGGAAGGTGCGTGAGCGACCACTGGTTGTCGAACCAGATGTCGGATCCGTACATGCGCAGGTCAAGCAGGTAGTCCATGTCCTCGCCGCGCTTGATCCACGGGTCGAAGCTCAAACGGCGGTAGGTTTCGCGATGCAGCGCCAGGCAGCCGCCGCACACATGGTTGGAACGGGAAAGGCGCGGGCCGCTCATGGCCTTGGTGATCCAGTTGTTGAAGGCGCGGCCCTGCTGCCAAAAATGGTTGTACCAGCGCTTCTGGCTCTTGGAAAGGTACGTGCCCTCGTCGTTGAAGTAGAAGCCCGACTTGGCAAGGATGGGGATGCCCCGCTTGGTGAGCTTGCCCAGGCCGTACATGGCCTTTTCCAGGAAGGCCTCGTCGTCTATCACCTCGTCGTCGTCGACGAACACCACCGAGTCGAAACCCAGCACCTGAGCCAAGACCAGCCCCAGGTTGCGGATGGAAGAGCAGCCTTCCAGGCCGATGGCGTGGCTTTGGTCGCCGAAGCCCAGCTGCTCCAGGCGCTGCTGGACGATCTGCGCTTCAGCCCTGCCCACCACCAGGGTGTGCATATGGGGGTACTTGCCTGCAAGATCCTGGACCAGCGCCGCCGCCTGGTCTTCCACTTCGGGGCCGCCCTCGGCGGCAACCAGGATAACGACCTGGCCCAAGCCCCGCACGCGGGAAAGGGAATCGAGGCAGCGCGCCAAGGTCCCCGTCATGTTCAGCGGAGTGGGATGGTCGTACAGATCGGAAGGCACCCCGCGCTTGCGCGTAGGCGCCGTGAAGAAGGTCGGAATGATAACGGCCGGATTCATGGGTCCCCCTAACTGTGCGCCCGACGCGTTGAGGGGCGCAACAGAATTGTACCCCACCCGGCAGGGCGCCCTCGCAGCCGCCACATTTCCCAGGCATCGGGGCAGGTAGGGCGCGGTTCACGCGGAGGCGCACCAAGCAACCGCCGAAAGCCGCGGCCGCGGGTCCGCCGAGCCTACCGGCGGCGGCGCGGATGGCCGCGGCGGGTGCGGATGCGCTCGGCCTCTTCGCGCCTCTTCTGCACCTGCTTGCTCTCGTCGCGCAGGCGCAGGTACGACTCAAGGCGCGCCGGCGAGAGCCTGCCCTCGTCCACGGCGGCGCGCACGGCGCACCCCGGCTCGTTGGCATGGGAGCAGTCGCGGAAGCGGCACCCCTGCGCCAGCTCCTCCACGTCGGAAAAGGCAGCGCCTATCCCCTCTTCGGCGTCCCACAGCCCCAGGCCGCGAACGCCCGGCATATCGATGATGTGGCCGCCGCCGGGAAGGTCGATGATCTCGCGCGATACCGTGGTGTGCCGGCCCTTGCCGTCGCTGCGCACCTCGGTGGTCTTCTGCACCTGGCTTCCCACCAGCATGTTCACCAGGCTGGACTTGCCAACGCCGCTGCGGCCGATGAGCACGGCGGTCTTGTCGCCCTCGGCGATGGCCTGCGCCAGGCGCTGCACCGATTCCGGGCTGCGGTCCGACACCGCCAAAAGCTCGTCGTTGCCCACGAAGCCGTCGATGCGGCGGCGCACCTCCTCCACCTCCTCGGCGGAAGCCATCAGGTCGGCCTTGGTGAGCACCACCATCACCTGGGCGCCCGTCTCGTGCGCAAGCACCAGCTCGCGCTCCAACCGGCGGATGTTCACTTCCTCGATGGGCTGGGCCACCACCACCAAATCGAAGTTGGCGGCAAGCGTTTGGGGAAGCGCGCGCTCGGTGGGGTCCTTGCGCACGAAGCAGGTGCGGCGCGGGAGCGTTTCCTCGATGATGCCCTTGTCGTGGCCCTGTGGCAGGGAAACGCGCACGTAGTCGCCCACCACAGCGCGCTTGTCGCTGCCCTTCACCAGGGAAATGGCATGCTCGCAGCGGATCTCCTCGCCGTTTTCCAGGCGCACCAGCGGGTAACCCCTGTCCAGCTTGACCACGTGCCCCTGTTGCATAGAACCTTCCGTCACAGCGCCCCCTCGCGTTTCTTGTAGTACACGTATAGAAGGGCCAGGCCGGCAACAACCGCCACTATGCCGGCAACCAGGATGCTGATGCTCACCTGGGGGCGCTCCGACTCGCCGGAAGCCAGGGCCGAAAGCTCTTCCACATGGATGTCCGACATGCCCTGATGCTCGCTGCATTCCAGATGGAACGTGCCGCGCACCTGGAGCTCGGTTCCCTTCATGCCGAAATGGCCGTACGAGTCGATGACGCTCGACTGCTCGATGGTCATGAACACGGAAACCACGCTGGGGTTGGCGGCTTCGGAATCCTGCAGGGTTATCCAGCAGTTGCCGCTCTGCATCTCGTCGTTTATGCGGTCGCCCACCACTTCGCCCTGCACCAGCACGGTCTGCCCCTCGTAGTAGGAGTCGGCCTTGGCCAGGTCGGCGATCGAGGTCTGATAGAGGAACGAGCTGTCGGGCAGCTGGTTCACGTACACGCGGTTGGACTTCGCCTGCCCCTCGTCGTCGGCCCAGGCGAGCGCCGGCGCGGCAACCAATGCGGCCAGCAGCAGCGCGAGCGCCACCAATCGGGCGGTGCCCGCTATGCGGATGCGCGCCCTCATCGGCTGCGCTCCGACTTGGTGCGCGGGTTGCAGGAAACAACGACCTTCACGATAAGGGCCAGCAGCGTGATGAACTCCAAACGCCCGGCCCACATCTCCACCAGGTACACGATCTCCAGCCCAACGGGCATGCCGCGCGTGACGATGCCCGAGCTCAAGCCGCCGTTCGACGCCATAGCCACCGATTCGAAGATGGAGGAAACCGCATCGTAGCCGTGCGCGATGCCGGCAAGCGAGCCCACCAGGTACGCGATGACGAACAGGGCGGATACCGTCATGGCAGTCTTCGCCTCTTCGGTGGTGAGCACCTTGCGGCCCAGGTGGTAGTAGCGCACCGAAACGCGCGCGGAGTTCGGCGCCAGGGTTTCCTTCACCGTGGAAACCACCGACTTCGCGATAAGGCCGATGCGCGAAAGCTTGATGCCGCCAGCGGTGCTTCCGCTGGAGCCGCCCACGGCCATGCACATGGCCAGGATAAGGAACGCGCCCGAGGAGAACACGGTGGTCAGCTGGTTGTTGGTAACGTTCTGGAAGCCCGTGGTGGTTGCGGCGGCAATGACCATGAACACGCCGCGGCGCAGAAGGGCCAGCAGGTCGGAGAAGCCGCCCGAGGCGCACAGCGAGGCCATGATGGTGACCGTCGCCACAATAAGCCAGATGGCGCCCGTGCGGATCTCCAGGTCCTTGAAGAAGCCCTCGGTTTCCCCGCGGCGCGCCTTCACGTACAGCGAGAAGTTCACGGCACCCATGACCATGAGCATCATGCACACCAGCTCGAGCGCGAACGAATGGTAGTAGGAAATGGACTGGCTGGTGGGCGCGAAGCCTCCGGTGATGAAGCCCGATATGGAGATCCACAGCCCGTTGAGCAGGGCGCGGACAGGCTCCATGCCCGAAGCCAGGCACAGCGCGAACAGCAACACGGTTGCCACCGCGATGACGATGAGCGCTATGCGGCTGATCAGGCGCACGGTGTTCACGATGTTCGGCAGCACATGCTCGCTGCGGCCCTCCGAGGAGTACAGGCCGGACGTGGCCTTACCCAAAAGGCCCAGCGAAAGCGCCACCACGATAAGGCCCAGGCCGCCGATGAGGTGCATGATGAAGCGCCACATGTTGTCGGCGGCGGAAAGGTGCTCCAGGTCTATGACCAGCGTGACGCCGGTGGTGGTAAGGCCCGAAACCGCTTCCATGAGCGCATCGAGGTACGAGCCGTAATGCGACGAAAGCGCCAGCGGAACCGAGGCCACGAACGCCAGCACGATCCAGGAAAGGCCGGTCACCGCAAGCGCCTGCTGATGGGTGAGCCTGCCCGGCTGCACGCGCATCAGGCGCATGGCCGACCCCAAGATAAGGGAAACGCCCACGGCAAGCAGGTATCGCGTTGCGGGCTCCCATTCCTGCAGAACCACCGCCACAACAAGCGGCACGGCAAGCGCCAAAGTGAAGAAGGAGACGAGCACGCCCAGGTAATGGCCGATAACGCGCACGTCGTACCAGGTGAATCGCTGCCACATGCTAGGCTTCGACCCCCGCTGCGCCTACGCGCGCCCCTGCCGGCCCGGCAAACAGACCGCTCATGCCTGACCCAGCTGACCGAGCGCGAAGATAAGGCGAATGGCGGCTGTGACGATGTAGAGCCCCAGCAGAAAAGCCGCGATGCTCATGAGCACGGCGGCAAAGCCCAGGAACGGAACCCGGATTCGCTCTTTGACTTCCTCTTTGTCCATGGGGGCTATTCTAGTACATAAGAAAGAAAGCCGCGCCCCGCATGGGACGCGGCTTTCGCCGTAGGTTGTTGGGCAAAGGCTGCCCAAGCCTGGCTGCGCAGGGCTCTTCCGGCTGGCACGCGACTAGCCTGCGGCTACTCTGCGCCCTTCAGGAAGTCCTCGGCCTGGGCCACCACATCTTCACCCGAAGCCGCAGCAGCCTCGGTGTGGCCGGAGAGCTCCTTGCGGTTCTCCACCTTGGTGCAGTACTGGCCCTCATCGTCGATGTCGATGGTCACCTTGGCACCGTCGAACAGGTTGCCCTCGATGATCTGGGTGGCAATGCGGTCGGTCACCTCGCGCTGGATAAGGCGGCGAAGCGGACGTGCGCCGTACACCGGGTCGAAGCCGTCGATAGCCAGGTGCTCGACGGCACCGGGCGTGACCTCCAGCTCGATGCGGCGGTCGGCCAAGCGCTCGCGCACGCCGTCCAACTGGATGCCCACGATGGGCTCCATCGCCGCGATGGAAAGCGAGTTGAAGGTGATCACCTCGTCGATGCGGTTCAGGAACTCGGGGCGGAAGGTGTTGCGCAGGGCGTCGTTGATCTTGTTGTTCAGCTCGGCCAAGCGCTTGGCGGCATCTTCCACGTCGGCGGTCATCAGGTCTTCCATCATCTTGCCCATGGAGTCCTTCTTGCCGTCGGCGGCGAACTCGCGGATGGACTGCGAGCCCACGTTCGACGTCATGATGATGATGGCGTTCTTGAAGCTGACCACGCGGCCCTGACCGTCGGTAAGGCGGCCGTCGTCGAGCACCTGCAGCAGAATGTTGAACACATCGGGGTGCGCCTTCTCGATCTCGTCGAGCAGGATCACGCTGTAGGGCTTGCGGCGCACGGCCTCGGTAAGCTGGCCGCCCTCGTCGTAGCCCACGTATCCCGGAGGCGCTCCCACCAGGCGCGCAACGGAGTGCTTCTCCATGTACTCGGACATGTCGATGCGCACCATGGCGCGCTCGGAGTCGAACAGGTACTCGGCCAGCGCCTTGGCCAGCTCGGTCTTGCCGACGCCCGTGGGGCCCAGGAACAGGAAGCTGCCGATGGGGCGGTTCGGGTCGGAAAGGCCGGCACGGTTGCGGCGGATGGCGCCGGCGACTGCGGCCACGGCCTTGTCCTGGCCCACCACGCGCTCGCGCAGCTTTTCCTCCAGGTCAACAAGCTTGGCCATCTCGCCCTGCATCATCTTGGTAACCGGGATGCCCGTCCAGGTGGAAACCACCTCGGCGATCTCGTCCTCGCCGACTTCCTCCTGCAGGATGGCGCCGTCTTCCTGGCGCTCCTCCAGGATTCGCTCGGCCTCGGCCAGCTTCTGCTGCATGCCGGGGATGATGCCGTAGCGCAGCTCGGAGGCGCGGGCCAGGTCGCCTTCGCGGGTGGCGCGCTCTTCCTCGAGCTGGGCGGCGTCGATGTCGGCCTTCAGGTTCTGGACGCTGACGATGACGTCCTTCTCGTTCTTCCACATGGCCTTCTGCGAGTCGAGGGCCTCCTGGGCGGAAGCGATCTCCTTGCGAAGGGCCTCCAGGCGCTCACGGGAGGGCTCGTCGGTTTCCTTCATCAGCGCCTGCTCCTCGATCTGCATCTGGGTGAGCTTGCGCTCGGCCAGATCCACCTCTTCGGGCATGCTGTCGATCTCGATGCGCAGGCGGCTGGCCGCCTCGTCCATCAGGTCGATGGCCTTGTCGGGCAGGAAGCGGTCGGTGATGTAACGGTTGGAAAGCTCGGCTGCGGCCACCAGCGCGGAGTCTTTGATGCGCACGCCGTGGTGGATCTCGTACTTCTCCTTCAGGCCGCGCAGGATGGCGATGGTGTCCTCTACCGTGGGCTCGCCCACCAGCACCGGCTGGAAGCGGCGCTCGAGCGCTGCGTCCTTCTCGATGTACTTGCGGTACTCGTCGAGCGTGGTGGCGCCGATGGCGTGCAGCTCGCCGCGGGCAAGCGCGGGCTTCAGCATGTTGCCGGCGTCCATGGAGCTGTCGCCGGTGGAACCAGCGCCCACGATGGTATGCAGCTCGTCGATGAACAGGATGATCTGCCCGTCGGACTGCTTCACCTCGCGCAGCACCGCCTTCAGGCGATCCTCGAACTCACCGCGGTACTTCGCGCCGGCGAGCATCGCCGGAAGGTCCAGCGCGATGAGCTCGCGGTCCTTCAGGCTGGAAGGCACGTCGCCCGCGACGATGCGCTGGGCCAGGCCCTCTACGATGGCCGTCTTGCCAACGCCGGGCTCGCCGATGAGCACCGGGTTGTTCTTGGTGCGGCGGGAAAGCACCTGGACCGTGCGGCGGATCTCCTCGGAACGGCCGATGACCGGGTCGAGCTTTCCCTCGCGGGCGGCCTTGGTGAGGTTGTTGCCGTACTGCTCCAGCACCTCGAACTCGGTCTTCGACTGGGCGTCGGTCACGCGCGTGTCGCCGCGCAGCTCCTCGTAGGCCTCTTCGATGTTCTTGCGGTTCACGCCGGCGTCGTTCAGGATGCGCCCGGCGCTGCCCTTGTCCTCGGCCAGGGCGATGAGCAGGTGCTCGGTGGTGATGTAGTTGTCGCCCAGCTTGTCGGCGATCTTCTCGGCGTTGTTCATCAGCGCGTCGAACTCGCGCGAAGGGGCAACCATGCCCATGAAGGTCTGGCCGCTCACCTTGGGCTGGCGGGCCACCTCTTCCTCCGTGCGCGTCTTCAGCATGGCCGGGTCGGCGCCGATGCGCGTGATGATGGCCTTGAGGTTGTTCTCATCGGCCGAGAGAACCGCATCCAGCAAATGGAGCGGCTCGGTGGTGCCCGCCTCGTGCTTGGAAGCGATGTCCATGGCGTTCTTGAAAGCCTCCTGGGCCGTCACTGCCAGCTTCTCTATCCACATATGCTTCTCCTTTCTTTCGCTTCGGGCGAAAGAAACGGGTTGGCGCCGCGTCGGGCACGGGGCCCGAGCGCCAGGCGAACCCCTCGTTCGCCCGATGCGCCAACCGTTGTTTCCTCCTTGGTTGCGGCCGGTGCTACACCAACCGCTTCAAAACTATCGCGTTCGTTTCGCTTACCAGCGAGTTCACGCTTTCGCGGGTTTCCAGCTCGTGCACGCGGTCGGCGAGTTTGCGCACGCGCCTGTGCAGCGCGTCTATCTCGTCGTCGCGCTCGTCCAGGCGTCCCTTCAGGTCCAGGATGCGGATAACCCCGGCAAGGTTGATGCCCTCGTCGGTGAGCTCGTTGATAAGCTGCAGGCGCTCGATGTCGGCCTGCGAGTACATGCGCGTGTTGCCGCGCGTGCGCTGGGGCGAGACCAGGCCCTTCTGCTCGTAGATGCGCAGGGTTTGGGGGTGAACGCCGGCAAGCTCCGCTGCCACGCTGATCATGTACAGCGGCCGGTCCTTGTCCTCTATTGCCATGACCTCACCTCTTCATCGGTCGCCTCTTGGAAATCCTCGAGCGCCTTCCTCTGCGCATCGTTGAGCTTCTGGGGAACGACGATGTTCACGGTCAGCAGCAGGTTGCCGTTGCCCGTCTCGTCGCGGCCCAGCTTCGGCGCGCCTTTCCCGCGCACCGTGAGGATCTGCCCGTCGACGCAGCCGGCATGCACCTTCAGGCGCACCTTCGTGCCGTCGGGGGCGGGAACCGTGACCGTGGCACCCAGCGCCGCCTCGGGAAACGTCAGCGGCAGGTCCATGAGCACGTCGGCCTTCTTGCGGGTATACAGCGGGTGGCTTGCGATCTTGATGTTCACCAGCAAGTCGCCGTCGGGGCCGCCGTTCTGGCCCTGGCCGCCCTTGCCCTTGAGGCGGATGCGGCCGCCGTCCACCGCGCCTGCGGGGATCTTGATGTTGAGCGTTTCCTTTTCGGCGGTGCCGCCGCGCCCGATGCGGATGCGCTTCTCGCAGCCGTTGAAGGCCTCGTCGAAGCTCACCGTCATGGACACCTCTTTATCGGCGCCCTTGTGCGGACGGGGCTGGCTGCCGCCGAAGTCCCATTCGGATCCATGGACGCCCGTGCCGTTGCGCAGGCTTTCCAGGATGTCCGCCCAGCTGCCGAAGCCCGATGCGCCGCCGAAGCCGCCGCCGGCAAACGGGTTGCCGCCCCCTGCGAAGGGGTTGCCGCCGCCATAGGGGATCTGGTTGGCGTTGGCGGTTCCGAACTGGTCGTACATCTGGCGCTTCTTCTCGTCGGAGAGCACCTCGTACGCTTCGTTGATCTCCTTGAACTTGGCCTCATCGCCGCCGGCATCGGGGTGATGGGTGCGCGCAAGCTTGCGGAACGCCTTCTTGATGGTGTCCGCATCGGCGTCGCGTGGAACGCCCAGCGTCTTGTAGTAGTCGGGAGTTGTCGCCATTCGCTCCACCTTCTTCCAGTTTTCTTCCTATGGGAAACGGGCGCGGTCCCAGGCTCGAACCGCTGCTGCATCCAGGCCGGACAGCCCAGGTCAGCCGCACCCGCATCCCCTTGCAATCCACCGGGCAGCCAACGCTCCCGGTACAGCAAGGGCGGACAATCTGATCGCCCGCCCTTGCCTCTTCTCTATTCTTCCTCGGCCTTTTCGCGCTTGGGGCCGCCGACCGTTACGGTGACCATCGCCGCGCGGATAACCTTGTTGCCCATGCGGTAGCCCTTCTGGTAAACCTCGGCAACCGTTTCATCGGGAACGCTTGCGTCGTCTACCGTGGCAACCGCCTGGCACTCGATGGCGTCGAAGGCCTCGCCCTTCGGGTCGATGATCTCGACGCCCTCCTTCTTCAGCACCTCGCCGAGCTTGGTGTGCACGGCCTTCACGCCGCCGAGCAGACCCTCTTCGCCATTGCCCTCGGCGTAGGAGATGCTTCGCTCGAAGTCGTCGATGACCGGGAGCAGCCCTTCCACCAGCTTCTCGGTAGCGCGGAGCTTTTCCTCTTCGCGCTGCTCGTTCATGCGGCGGCGGTACGTGTCCCATTCGGCGTGGAGCCTCAGGTACTTGTCCCGCCAGGCATCGGCCTGGGAAAGCGCGGCCTCGAGCGGATCTTCCTCGGCGGCAGCCTCTTCGGTTGCCTCCTCGTCCATCACTTCGGCCTCAACTTCCTCGGGCGCGATTTCGGCCTTGGCCTCTTCCGCTTCCTGGCGTACCTCGTCGTTCTCTGGCGCGGCCATGACTACTTGTCCTTCTTCTCGTCGTCGTCGACAACCTCGAAGTCGGCCTCGATGGTGTCGTCGTCAGCGGGCTGCTGGGCCTGGCCGGCTGCAGCGCCGGCACCGGCCTGGGCTGCGTCGCCGCTGGCGTAGACAACCTCTGCCAGCTTGTAGCCAGCCTGCTGCATTGCCTCGATGGCGGCCTTGATGGCCTCGACATCGGTGCCCTCCAAAGCGCTCTTGCCCTGGGCGATTGCGCTTTCGGCCTGCTGCTTCACTTCGTTGCTCACCTTGTCGCCGACCTCAGCCAGGGTGGTCTCGGTGGCGTTGATCAGGGAGTCGCAGTTGTTGCGGACCTCAACCTCTTCCTTGCGGACCTTGTCTTCCTCGGCGTGTGCCTCGGCGTCCTTCACCATGCGGTCGACCTCGTCGTCGGTAAGGGCGGTGGAGCCGGAGATGGTGATCTGCTGCTGCTTGCCGGTGCCCAGGTCCTTAGCGGAGACGTTCACGATGCCGTTGGCGTCGATGTCGAAGGTGACCTCGATCTGCGGAACACCGCGGCGTGCTGCCGGGATGCCGGTGAGCTGGAACTTGCCCAGCGTCTTGTTGTCCTGAGCCATCTGGCGCTCGCCCTGCAGGACGTGGATCTCTACGGAAGTCTGGTTGTCGGCTGCCGTGGAGTAGATCTCGGTCTTGCGGGTGGGGATGGTGGTGTTGCGGTCGATCATCTTGGTCATCACGCCGCCCATGGTCTCAACGCCCAAGGAGAGCGGGGTGACGTCCAGGAGCAGGATGCCCTCGACGTCGCCGGCAAGAACGCCGCCCTGAACAGCTGCGCCCATGGCCACAACCTCGTCGGGGTTCACCGACATGTTGGGCTGCTTGCCGGTCATCTGCTTCACCAGCTCCTGAACGGCGGGCATACGGGTGGAGCCGCCGACCAGGATTACCTCGTTCACGTCGCCCGTGGAAAGGCCGGCGTCGCGCAGCGCCTGCTCAACAGGCTTCTTGCAGCGGTCCAGCAGGTCCTTGGTGATGCGCTCGAACTCGGCGCGGGTAAGCGTGTAGTCCAGGTGCAGCGGGCCTGCGGCGCCAGCGGAGATGAAGGGCAGGTTGATGCTGGTCTGGCTGGTGGAGGAAAGCTCCATCTTCGCCTTCTCGGCTGCTTCCTTCAGGCGCTGGAGGGCCATCTTATCGGTGCGCAGGTCGATGCCGTTGTCAGCCTTGAACTTGTCGGCCATCCAGTCGATGACGCGCTGATCCCAGTCGTCGCCGCCCAGGTGGTTGTCGCCGGCAGTGGAGCAAACCTCGAACACGCCGTCGCCCAGCTCGAGCACGGAAACGTCGAAGGTGCCGCCGCCCAGGTCGAATACCAGAACCTTTTCGTCCTTGTTGGTCTTGTCCAGGCCGTAGGCAAGTGCTGCTGCCGTGGGCTCGTTGATGATGCGCAGAACCTCGAGGCCGGCGATCTTGCCAGCGTCCTTGGTGGCCTGGCGCTGAGCGTCGTTGAAGTAGGCAGGTACGGTGATGACGGCCTGGGTGATGGGCTCGCCCACGCGCTTTTCCGCATCGGACTTGATCTTCTGCAGAACCATTGCGGAAACTTCCTCGGGCATGTAGTCCTTGCCGTCGATGTCCACGACCGCACGGCCGCCGTTGCCGTTCTTCACGTTGTAGGCGACGGTCTTCTGCTCTTCGGAGGTTTCTGCGTAGGAGCGGCCGATGAAACGCTTCACGGAAGCCACGGTGTTCTCGGGGTTGGTGACGGCCTTGTTCTTTGCGGCCTTGCCAACGGTGCGCTCGCCGTCCTTGCCGAAGCCGACGACGGAAGGCGTGGTGCGGTCGCCCTCGGCGTTAACCAAGATCTCGGGCTCGGAGCCTTCCATTACTGCCATTGCCGAATTGGTGGTACCCAAGTCGATGCCAATGATCTTTGCCATCTTTATTCCTTTCAGTTGCGACCGCTTGCGCTTTGCCGAGTTTGCAGGCGGCCAATCTGTTCTTACCAATGTTGGCGTCGAGGTATTGGCTGGCGCTTGGTTGCCCATCGCCCTTGCCGATACCAGTAAGGCCCGCTTCCGCGGACCCTTTCGACAACAAGAATAATAAAATCTAAGTGCGGCATTGTCAAGTTTTGTAACCTTCCCGTTGAAGATTACCTTAGCGAATTGCATTTACGCAGGTCAGAGGCTAATAGGAAGGTTACGGAACACCGCTTGGAACCCTCGAAAGATCTAACAAGACCTTGTTAAGGGCTCGCCCAGCAAGGGTAGATTCGCCGAAACAACGCTGCGATTCGGATCTCCCCCATGCGCTCTGCCAAGCCCAGGATGGCATCGGCTTGTTCAGCCACGGGCGAACCCGCCTACAACGAAAAGGAGCGCAGCGCCTTGTGGGCACTGCGCTCCTTTCGGTAGCTGACGGATATGGCTAAGGCTAGCTACGCTGGCGGCGGCGGGCAACGGCGGCGGCTGCGCCGGCGATCACCACGACGCAGGCAAGCGCACCGGTAGCCGCGGCGGCGGCATCGGCCGTCTTGGCCGAATGGGTCTTTTCGCTGTCGGTGGACTTGTGCTGCTGCCCGGTAGGATCGGGCGCAGGCGCAACAGCCGCCTTGGTGCCGTACTGCTCATCGAAGGCCAGGCTGGCAACAGCCTCGTTCACCTCGCTGGAAGAGGGCGTGGTGTTGGCGAGCGTGGTCGCATAATCTTCGCCGGCTGCGCTCAGCGTATTCTGGGCTGCAGCCAATGCGGCGGAAAGCTCCTCGTAGCGCTGCTGCGTTACCCACATCTCGACAGCGGAAACATCGCTGCCGTCGGCACTCACCTTCACATCGGCAAGGAACGCGCGAAGGCGCTCGATGGCGGCCTTGAGCCCATCGATCTCGGAAACCGCGGCCCAGCTGCGCTCCTGGGAGAACGCCTTTATGGGCAGGTTGTCGAACTTCCAGGTTTCCTGGGATTTCTCCAAGCTCTCGGTCACGCTCTTCCAATCGGTCCACTGGCCGTCTTGCTCGCAAGTCCAGCTTTCACCCTCGTTCACCTTGGAAACGAAGTCGCCATAGCGGATAGCCGCTCGATCCGAACCGGTGAAATAGCAGCTGCTCTTGCCGGAAACCTGATAGTACGTTTTGCTTCCGTTGTCGTCTTCACCCCACTGGGTTACCACCACGGAGTAACGCTGGCCCTTGCGCATGGCCACCCAACTGCCCTCGTCTTCACTGGTGAGCATAAGACGATGGTAGCCGCCGTACGCGTACTCCTCGTTCCTGGTAAGGGCCAAGGTCCCGTCGGTGGGGCTTTCCGCATCGTCGTCGAGCAGGTAAACCTGATAGGTCACCTTGGTGTTGGGCTTGGCGGTCTCGCACGACACCGCACGCAGCACCCGGTCTTCGCTTGCCGTGAAGGTATTCGCGGAGCTAACCTTCTGGTCCGACTCCTTCACCACCGTCCTGATGATGGGCATAAGGTTGTACTGGTCGGTGTCGAACTCTTCTTCCGAGGTTTCAGAGTTCACATCGAAATCGAACGCGGCAACACCGTCGAGGGTTTGGTCGTAGTACGAAATCCAGAAGTAGCCCGTGTAGTTGCCGTCGGCGTCTTTGATCCCGTAGTTGCCATGGTTCGGGAAATCGTTGGCGCTCGCCCCGCGGCTGTTCTTCACCAACCAGGCACCGTCACCCGGGGGCTGGTTGCCTTCTTTGAAGTTGGAAGCAGAATAGTCGTCGTCATAGCCGACGATAGTCACCGCATGGGGGGCTCCCGCTTTAACGGTATTGGTGTATACCGACCAAGTTTCGAGATTGATGTAATACGCGTATTGAGGATACGCCTCGTCTTCGTTGCCCGGCTGATACGTCGTGGCAACGGCTCTGCCTTGGTCGATCTGGTCCTTGACGGCGTCAATGCCCTCTTGGTTTACCCCGGCATAGCTGCCATCTGCGTTGAGCTTGCGGACCTCGGGAAGGAGGTAGCTGTGCTCGAGCGTGTACTCCGACTGCCCGTACCGGCTGCTGTCCAGCCCCCAACCAAGATCCTTAGGGGGGATCTCGCTCTTGTAGGAAGCGTACGTGTCGCCCACAGAGTACTTGTGCCCTGCGGCCTCCTGCTCCTCCTTGAACCTTTCCGCCTGCTCAGGGGTCAGATAGAGTGTTTCCGTGCTAAAGCCTTGATCGTTAAGGATATGGCACTCAATCAAGCGCTGTTCGTTGCGGTAAGGAGCCACCGACTCGGACACGGGGCCGACGCCCGCAGACAAGAGCGTTGAAAGGTAGGTGTTCAGCCCGCCATTCAACAGCACAAACGAGGGCGTTTCCGTGCCGCTGTTCTCGAACCCTTCCCCAACCTGGCTGGCCTTTGCCAAGGGAGCGGTCGCCTGGGCGTAGGCGAACCAGGCCATGTAACGCTCCGAAAGGTCGAGCCCGCTCGCTTCGGCAGTTTCGCCCAGCTCGGAAAGGATACTGGTCTCGCAGGCCGCCATGCCGGCAAACGTCCAGCAGGTGTTCCAATTGCCCTGGTTCTTAACCGAGGTAACTACCCCGCTCTTGCGCAAGTCGGCCTCGGAATCGTCCGTGATGACCTTCTGCGAAGCGGTGCTCCCATCCGAAGAATAGGCGGAGTAACCAGTCGCATTCGAGGCGAGCGACGCCTTGCTCCAGGATTCAATGGCCTGGGATTCGCTTGCGAAGGCCGAAGAGGGCACCAGGCCAACCGCAAGCACCGCCGCAAGGGAAACCGACGCGAGCTTGCCGGCACCCCGTTTCAACCATTTCGTTTTGCTGTTCCCTGTCTTCGCCATAACGTATCCCCACCGTCCTGGTTCGGTATCGATTCGGTCTGCTCCGATTATACGTTCAGGCGCCCCGCCCCCAAAGGAAACAGGGCGCCTAGGTGCACTCGAATAAGAATGAAGACCTGTTTGCTAACCGCGCTGGCGGCGGCGGGCAACCGCAGCAGCCGCGCCGGCGGCCGCAACCAGGCAAGCCAGTGCGCCGGTAGCCGCAGCAGAGGTGTCAGCCGTCTTGGCGGAATGGGTCTTGCTGCCGTCGGCAGGTCCACCCTGCTGATCGGCGGGATCGGACGCGGGTACAACGGCCGCCTTGGTGCCGTGCTGCTCATCGAAGGCCAGGGAAGCTATTGAATCGCCCACCTGCTCGGGGGTGAGCACCGCCACTGCCGTCGCGCTCTTGTAGTCGCCCGCAGCTTCCAAAAGCTTCTTCGCGCTATCGATGGCGGCAGCCAGGGCATCGTGCTGTTCCTGGGTCATCCAAGTGTCGGCTGCGGAAACGTCGCTGCCATCGGCACTGATCTTGGCGGCGTTGAGCTTCGCCTCTGCCGCGGCGATGGCGGCAGCCAGCTCGTCGATCTCGTCGGCGGTGGCCCACTCGTTCAGCTCCGCATAGGCCTTGATAGAGAAGTTGTCTATCGCGTAGCCGGTCTTCTTTTCAGCGGGTACGGTGAAGCTCGTCCAGTCATACCAGGTGACATCGGAGGAATCGCCGGACCCAAGCTCGGACCAGTTCGTCCAGCTCTCGCCCTCGTTCACCTTGGCAACGAAGTAGACGTTCTCGAAGTCGCTCTTCGTCTGCTCGTAGAGCTTCTCTATCGCGGCTTTGCCTTCGTCGGTTTCAAGCTTCGCATTCGCTGCGTCCTCGGCATTCTTGTCGGCGCTCTCCTTCGTTGCGCCCGGCTCTATGATGTATTCGTTGTACAGGTCGCTGTAGTATTCCCGGTAAATGCTCTGCTTGGCGGAAGCCTTCCAGGCGTTCTGGGTTGCCTCGCTCGCAGCCTCCTTCTCCACGTACTCCTTGCCAGTATTGATGCCGGGGCAAAGGTAGTACTTGTTGTCGTCGTTGCAGTACTGGGTGGTTACCACCGCGTAGCGCTGGCCTTTACGCACCCCGATCCAATTGTTGCCGTCGGTTCCGCCCAGGGAAACGCGATGATAGCCGCCGTATTGGTACAGCTCCTGGCACTCGAGCACTTTCTTGCTGTGGTCGGGATCGGTCGGCGAAATGCTCTCGTCATCGCTGTCGAGCAGGTACAGCTCGTAGGTCACGGTGGTGTTTGGCTTGGCAACCAAGCAGGAAAGCGTGCGGATGGACATGTCCTCTTCCGCGGTGAAGACGTTTGCGCTGCTCGTGGGCGTGCTGGAGGGAATCTGGTACGTTGCCGTCTGCGGCAGATAGTCGTACTGGTCGACGACGTAAGTGTCGCTGTCGCTGTACGAGGACAAGTCGAAGTCGAACGTCTCCAAGGCGCACAGGGTTCGGTCGTAGTAGGAGAGCCAGAAGTAGCCGGTATGCTTGCCCTCTTCGTTTTCGAGGCCCCAGCCCTTACCGGGGCCGTTCGGGAACTCCTCGGTCTCGGAACCCCAGCTGTTCTTCACCAGCCAGGCGCCGTTGCCCTCGGGCTGTATGCCGGCTGCGTTCCCGAATCTGGAGGCGGGGTAATCGTCGTCCCAACCCACGATGGTAACGGCATGGTTGGCACCCGCGTTTTCGTAGGTGAAGTGCGCCCAGGTCTTCGTGTCCATGTACTTCGCCACACCCGCCTGGTTGGGCATGGAAACATCGGCGAAGAAGGCGCAGGAAACGGCGCGGTTCTGCATCTGCAGCTCGTCTTTGATGTTGTTGATGGACTTCTGGTTGATGCCTTGGAAATTGCCATCCTTGTCGAGCACCTGGGTGTTGGGAAGGATGTTCGAGTTCTCGAACTCGAAATCGGACGAGTTCCACAGGCTGTCGCTTACCGACCACGTGGTGTGGACGGTCTCGCCGTTCTCTTTTTTGTAATTACCGGCCCAGGAGAGCTCCAGCACGCTGATCACATCGGCGCTGGCCTTCTTCGCGGTAACCTCGCTCTTGGTAAGGTACTCGGTTTTCACCTGGCCGTTTTCATAGGTTACCGTGCATTGCTCCAGCTGTTCGCTGTTCTGGTACTTCGCGCGGCTCTCGTAGAGCGGCCCGATGCCCGAGGCGAAGATGCTGGAAGCGTACGTCATGATGCCGCCATTGTTAAGAGCGTAATTCGGGTTGCTCGAACCGTTGTGGTAGCCCTCGCCCGCTTGGTCTTCGCCTACGTACTGCGCAGGTGCGCCGTCCTTGCGCATGGACGAAAGCACCACCTGCAGCTCGGAAAGGTCGAAGGTGGAGCTGGAGTACTCGCTGCCCTTGCCTTCTTTCTGGGCGCGGGAAAGGATGCTGGTCTCGCTCGCTGCGATGGAGGCGAAGCTCCAACACGAGCCCCACGGCCCCTGAAGCTTGACCGGCGTAACCAGGCTGTCATCGGCGGCGGAAAGAAGCTTGCCTTCGCTATTGGTGATGGCGGCATTCGGATTGCTGGGGTTCAGCAGGCTGTAGCGCGTTGCAAGCTCGTAGCTGTTGCTGGCAGCAGCGGCGGTATCGGAAGCGTAGTTGAACGATTGGTTTATCGATCCGTCTTGGATAGCGGAATCAAGCTGGTCGATAGCATCGCTCTGAGAGGCGTAAGCCGTCGCAGGCGCAACGCCGCAAAGCGAAGCCGCCAACACAACCGAAAGCGCCGCGCTGAAGCCGCGCTTCAGCAGCGATTGGGGGCGCGAAAGCACTCTATCTGCGCCGCCTGCCGTTATCTTCGTCATCTGAGATCCCTTCCCTCGCACAACCTGCGTTGTTCCATATTTACCTATGCTACCAAAAAGGCGCCCCGCTCCTCTTGGTCGGAGCGGGGCGCCTTGGCAAATTAACCCTCAGGAAAAGATCGCAGGAACCTGCCCTGCCGCCCGCTAACCGCGCTGGCGGCGGGCAACCGCGGCAGCGGCGCCGGCAACCGCAACCACGCAGGCCAATGCGGCGGCAGCGGTAGCCGCAGTGTCGGCCGTCTTGGCGGAATGGGTCTTGGCGCCATCGGCGGGCCCATCCTGCTGGCTGGTAGGCTCGGGGGCGGGAACAACAGCCACCTTGGTTCCAGGCTTGGCGGTTGCAGCAAGGGACTCCGTCGCGGCAGCAACCTCACTCGACGTGGGGGAGCCTTCAGCTACCGTTTTCAGCTTGCTGGTGTAATCACCCGCGTTGGAAAGAAGCTCCTCCGCGGAAGCAACGGCGGCCTTCAGGGCATCGTATTCGGCCTGGGTCATCCACTGATCGTCGACCGAGACATCGGATCCATCTGCGGAGACCTTGACGGAAGCCAGCAGCTCCTTCGCCTTGGCAAGGGCATCGGCCAGGGCGTTCAACTCGCTATAGCTTGCGTAGTTGCCGAACTCGGCGAAGGCCTTCACCGGGGCGTTGTCGGCAACAACCTCCACCCCGTCTTGCTCCCTGACTGCCGCCTCGGTGGTCTCCTTCACCGCCGTTTTCCAATCGTCCCACACGGTAGTGTCGTCGACCTTCGGCTCGGTGGCCGCTTCGGTGCTGCCCGTCCAGCTTTCGCCTTCGTTGACAATGGCGGTGTAGTAGGAATTCTGGTACTCGTCCATCGCGGCGTCGACGTCTTCCCTGATCAGCGCCTGGGTGGATTCGCTCTTCACAAGCTCTGCGGCCCGCTGCTCGGCGTACGCCTTCGCCTCGTCATCCGAGCATTCGGGATGCTGGGCTTTGTAGCTCTGGAGCTCCTGCTCGTAGATCTTCTTGCGGTACTTCTCGGTGGTCGAGGCAGTGACCGATTCTTCGTACTGGGCAATCTGATCGTCGGTGGGCTTCGTCTTGTTGACAGCCACACCCTGATAGTACTTGCCGTCGAGCACGCATTGCTGCGTGGTTACCACCGCGTAGCGCTGCCCATCGCGCAGATTGATCCACTCGCCCGGATTGAGCTCGGTGCGATGGTAGCCGCCGTAGTCGTAGCTTGCCTTCTTGGTGTACACCAGCTCGCTATGCTCGGGGTCGGTCGGGGAAACCGCCTGGTCGTCGAGCAGGTACACCTGGTAGGTAACGTCGGTGCTCGGCACATACGTTGCACAGGAAAGCGTGCGCACGGCGATGCTGCCGTAGCCCTCGTCCGCACCGGAATCGGCGGTGTTCACCGTGAAGATGTTCGCCGAGCTTATCGGGGTGTCGGCGTAGACGCAATAGGTGCCGATCTGGGGCAGGTAGTCGTACTGGTCGATGTAGTACTCGCTGCTGTCGGATGCCTTCTGGGTCTCGAACTCGAAGGTTTCGAACTCCGTGATGGACTTGTCGTAGTAGGAAAGCCAGAAATAGCCCGTGTGCTTGCCATCGGCGTCTTCAAGGCCCCAGTCGCTGGTTTGGTTGGGGAATTCCTCGGTCTCGGAGCCCCAGCTGTTCTTCACCAGCCAGGCACCTTTGCCCTCGGGCTGCGTGGTTGGGTCGTTGGCATTGCCGAAGTTGGAAGCGCGGTAATCGTCGTCATAGCCGACGATGGTCACCGCGTGGGTCTGGAGCGTACCCGCCTTGTAGGTGTAGTGGGCCCAGTTCTCGTTGATGTACTTCGCCTTGCTTTCGGCTTTTCCGGGAGTGGAATGATCGGCGGTGAAGGATGCCGAAACCGCGCGGCCGTTGTGGATCTCCCTCTTCACGCTCTCGAGGGCGGCAGCATCGGTGCTTTCGTACTTGCCCTCTTTGTCGAGCACCCTGGTTTCAGGCAGGATGTTGCTGTCGGTAAGGTTCAAAAGGGAACTGGCGTACAGGCTGTCGTCAACCGTCCAGTCGGTGTACACCATATTGCCCTGTTCGTCCTTATAGTTGCCTGCGTACCAGCGCTTTTTGACGGAAGCGACGGTCTCGTCTTCCTCTATCTGGGCAATCTGGTCTTCGGTAAGGTTGCGCTCGACGGAGGTGCCGTCTTGGTACTGGACCAAGCAGGTGATAATGCCCTCTTTGTTCTTGTACGGCACCGTTTTCTCGTACAAGGGCCCCACACCCGAAGCGAACACCGTTGCAGCGTAGTTCAGCGTACCGCCCATGTCGTACCCGGCGTTAGGGTTCTTCGAGCTGTTGTGATATCCCTCGGTAGCCTGGGACTGGCTGACCGAAGCGGGCAAACCGTTGTTCTTGAAAACAGAACCCGTAAGCTGAAGCTCGGAAAGGTCCATCCCTGTGCTCTTGTACGATTGGCCGGTGCTGGAAAGGATGCTGGTCTCGCAAGCGGCGATGATGGAAAAGCCCCAGCAGGTGCCCCAAGGGTTCTGGAGCTTCACCGGCGTTACCACGCTATCGTCGGAAGCCGGCTTCAGCTTGCCGTCCTCGTCCAGGATCTTGAAGTTGTCCACGCCCGGATTGCGCAGGTCGTAACTCGAGGGAAGCGTTTCGGTGCCGTCTTGAAGCGATGCCACCGCAGCAGCGTCCGGCATGGAATACGTTTGGATGCCCTTATCCGAAACCTGCTCCTGGACGGCTTCGGCCCAACGGTCGGCCTCGGAAGCGAATGCCGCCGAAGGCGCAACACCGCAAAGCGAAGCTGCCAGAACGATCGAAAGTGCCGCGCTGAAGCCACGCTTCAGCAACGATTGGGGCTCCGAGAGCACCCTTTCCGCGCCACTTGCTTTTACCTTCACCATCAGCGCTTCCTTTCCTTAGCGGCCATGATGTTTCCCCTTGCCAACGATGATAGCAAAGGCGCCCTTCCCTGCAGGGAAGGTCAACCCCTCTCGCTTGCCGCTATGGTGCTGTAACGGTTTTCTTTCCATTGCCGTTCACGAGCGCTAGCGGTTTCTGGTTAGATAAACTAATCAACGCGCTGGAAACCCAGCGACAGCACGGCAGCAATCGGCAGCGGAAGGAGGCGCCCGTGATAACCACCACCTGCGATGAGAACTCGGACCGCCCCCTGGTCATCGTTGCCCACGCCTCGGTCGGCTCCGGCCACCGCAGTGCCGCGCAGGCAACCGCGCAGGCCCTGGAAGACCTCTGCGGAAAGCACCCGGCGCTTCCCGCCAATACGGAAATCGCCGTGCTGGATATCCTCGATTACGGCTATCTGAAGTTCGATGGCGACAAAACCGCCAACGTCACCGTTGTGTTCGATTCGCTCTACGACTTCACGTGGCACCGCACCTTTACGGGGCGCCTGCTTTGGGGCGGCGGTTCGGCCTGGTCAACGTTCATGTTCGGCCGTTATACCAACCTCATCCGCAAGCGCAAGCCCATTGCCGTCATCGCCACGCACATCGTGGCGGCCAACGCGTCTGTCGCCGCACGCATGGTAACCAAGCAGCCGTTCCCCATGGTGTGCATCCCCACCGACTACGGCGCCGAGGGCCTATGGCCCAACCAGGGCTGCGACCTGTTCTGCGCCGCTGACGAGACCATGGTGAAGGAACTGCTTCCGCGCCGCGTGCCGCGCAGCCATATAAAGGTAACCGGCATCCCTGTGCGCAAGGGCTTTTCCGAGCCCATCGACCGCGCGCAGGTGCTGCAGCGCTTCGGCCTGCCGGAAGACAAAACCATCTGCCTGGTTATGGCGGGCGCGCGCCTTCCGCAGCCCTACATCCCGTTCCGCAAGATCGTGAACCAGATCGTGCCGCAGCTGGGCAACTTCCCCAACATGCACTTCGCGTTCCTTGCCGGCGCCGACGAGGAGTATGCCAACGGGCTGAAGGGGTATTTCGCCGAGCAGGGCATCACGAACGTCAGCGTGTTCAACTACATCGAGGACATCCCGCAGCTCATGGAAGCAAGCGACATGATCATCGCGAAGTCGGGCGGGCTGGCAACCACCGAATGCCTGTGCGCGCGACTACCGCTCATCTTGGTGGGCACGCCGCACGGTCAGGAGCGCGCGAACACCCTCACCGTCATCGCCACCGGCGCTGCTGTGGAGGCGAAGACCCCAGAAGAGCTCATCAGCCGGCTAACGCAGATCCACCAGAACCCGGAGATCTTGAAGTCCATGAGCGATTCCGGCGAAACCCTGCGCCGTCCCAACGCCGCGCATGATGCAGCCGTGGCCACGCTCGACCTGGTTGGCCACGTGAAGCTCCCGAAGCGCCATCTGCTGCAGTTCTACATCGGCGGCAAGCCCTACCGCGTGCGCTAAAGCGCGGCGGCGCCAGCTGCAGCCGGCGACCATCCCGCAAATACAACGATGCCCGGCTCTGCTTCTTGCGGAACCGGGCATCGTCGTTTCTGAGCGTGCGTCCGAGCGCTACTTGCCGAAGCGGCCGAAGAGGCCCTTCTTCTCGGCCTGCTCCGTGGTGATGTCCTGCACGTCATAGCCTTGGGCGGAGATCACCTCGCGCAGCTTCGCCTCGTCGAGCGGGGCCTCGGACTCGATAACCGTGCGCCCCTTCGCATGCGAGCTGGTTACCTTCTTCACCTTGAAATTGTTGCGCACCGCATCGTTCACATGGGCCTCGCAATGCCCGCACATCATGCCGTCGACATCCACAACCGTCCTGTACATCCGCGTTCCTTTCGCCTACGGCGGCACCTTCGCCGCCCCTTGTTTCACGCCCATGGTATCACGTACAAGCCACATACCCCATGGGGGTATGAAATCTCTGCCGCGAACGGAAGCTTGCCGCCGCCAACCTCGCCGCCCTAGCGGCAGGTGCACCAGCCCCTACGCTTCCCGGCGGCCGGCGAACTGCATGCGGTAGTAGCGGTCGTAGATGCCGCCCTTCGCGCGCAACTCTTCGTGGGTACCCACTTCCACCACCTGGCCATCGTCCACCACAGCGATGAAATCGGCGTTGCGGATGGTGGAAAGCCTATGAGCGATCACCAACGTGGTGCGGTTCTGGCTCAGCTGCTCGAGCGATTCCTGCACGCGCTCTTCGCTCTCGTTGTCCAAGGCGCTGGTAGCCTCGTCCAATATCAGCACGTGCGGGTCGCGCAGGAACACACGGGCGATGGCGATGCGCTGCTTCTGCCCGCCCGAAAGGCGCGTGCCGCGCTCGCCCACGAACGTGTCGTAGCCGTCTTCCAGCCCCTGAACGAACTCGTGGATGTTCGCCTGCTTCGCCGCCCACTCGATACGTTCTTGGCTGGCGCCCGGGTCGCCGTACAGGATGTTCTCGCGGATGGTGCCCTCGAACAGGTACACGTCCTGCTGAACGATGCCCACCTGCGCACGCAGCGATTCGATGCTGGCATCGCGCACGTCAACGCCGTCGATGCAGATGCTGCCCGCATCCACGTCATAGAAGCGCGGCAGCAGCGAGCACGTGGTGGTCTTGCCGCCACCCGAAGGCCCTACCAGCGCCACCGTGCTGCCCGCCGGCACCTCCAGGTTCAGCCCGCGCAGCACTTCCTTGCCGTCAACGTAGGAGAAACGCACGTCTTTGTAACTGATGGCCGGCGCGCCCTGCTCGCCAACGATTGGCGCCAAGTCCACCGCATTCGGCTTGTTCTCCACTCCGGGCTGCTCGGCCAGCGTTTCCACAAACCGGCGGAAACCTGCATAGCCCTTCTGGAACGTCTCGGTGAAGTTGATCAGCAGCTCCACCGGCGCGATGAATATGCCGATGTACAGGGCATACATAACCATATCGGCCGGGTTCAGGATGCCCTGCGCCACGAACAGCCCGCCGCCCACGATGGTGGCCGTGTACAGCGCGCCCGTGAAGAAGCTCGAGGCCATCTGGAACTGCCCCATGAAGCGGTACGAAAGCTCCTTCGTCTCGATGAACTCGTCGTTGGCCTGGCCGAACTTCGTTATCTCGATGTCCTCGTTGCCGAAGCCCTTCACCACGCGGATGCCGCCCAGCGAATCCTGCAGGCGCGAATTGATGCCCGCCATCTTCACGCGGTTCTGCCGGAAGATGATGCGCTTGCGGTAGTTCTGCACGAAGGAATACGTGGCCATGATCAACGTCACCGCCAGCATCACCAGCGTAAGCGGCACATTGATGAACATCAAAAGCACGAATGAGCCCACGATCTTCAGCGTGGCGATGAAGAGGTTCTCGGGGCCGTGATGAGCCACCTCGGAGATATCGAACAGGTCGGTGACCAGCTTCGACATCATCTCACCGGTATTGTTGCGGTCGTAGTACGAGAAGCTTAGGCGCTGGTACTGTTTGAACAGGTCCATGCGCATGCGCGCCTCCATGCGTGCGCCCATGATGTGCCCCCAACAAGAGATGAAGTACTGGCACGCGCTGCGCACCACGTACATCAGCACCAAGCCCGCCGCCACCCAGGGCAGCACGCCCATGATGGCGTCCTGCGCGTTCACGAAGAAGTCGCGCACGAAGAAGTTCAGTATCTGAGGGAAGGCCAAGTCGACCGCCGCCAAGATGGTTGCCGCCACCAAGTCGGCCACGAACAGGAACGTGAAGGGCTTGTAGTAGCCAACGAACTTGCGCGCCACCTCCTTGAAGGGCACTTCCTGCTTTTCGCTATCCTTCGCCTTGCTCAACGCATCCTCCTAGGGAAAGCGGGCATCGCCGGCCCGCCGGTATTCTTTGCTTGGCGGTCGCTGCCTCCAGCCGGCAACGCGCAACCGCAACCCACAGCGTAGCACCTGCCAGTTGCGGGAATGTTGCGCCGCCCTCCTTCAGCGGCAGCGGCTGGGCCAAGCGCGGGCGGGCGATGGCCTGCCGGAAGGCCGAAACGCGGCCGCCGAGCCGCCAGCAGCCGCCCGCTACCAGCCAGCCCAGCCACACCCACTGCCAGCCAACCCAGCCCGCGCTGCGCGCCCAACAAGCAGCACCGCCAACGGCCGCCGGCTGCCAGCTTGTTGCGCCGGCTTGCGCGCGCAGTATCGAATACCCGCACCCGCAACACCAGGGAACCTATAGAATAGACAGGATTTGTGAAACGCTTGACTTACCTCGCCAACGTTTTAAAATCCGCCTTAATCCTACTAAACAGATAGGTTTTATAGAAAGGACTTGCGTTGAACTTCGACGCCATGGCGCAATACCTTCCTCTGTACGAGGACGCGGCGCTGCTGACGTTGAGCATCGGGTGGATCGGCATCGCCGGCTCCATCGTCATCGGCCTCATCGTGGCCATGATCGTGCACTTCCGCATACCGGTGCTCCGCCAACTGTGCCGCGTGTACATCGAGCTGTTCCGCAACACACCGTTGCTCATCCAGCTGTTCTTCTTCTACTTCGGCCTGCCGCGCATGGGGCTCTCCATCACGCCCGAGGTGTGCGGCATGCTGGGCCTTGCCCTGCACGGCGGCGCCTACATGGCCGAGTCGTTCCGCGCGGGCCTGGAAAACGTCGAACCCATCCAGCGCGAAAGCGCCATCAGCCTGGGCCTCTCCAAGCTGCAGGCCATGCGCTATGTGGTGCTGCCCCAAGCGGTTTCGCTCAGCTTCCCGTCGTTTGTGGCCAACGTCATCTTCCTGCTGAAGGAAACCAGCGTGTTTTCCGCCATCAGCCTGATGGATCTCATGTTCGTCACGAAGGACCTCATGGGCCTGTACTACAAAACCACTGAATGCCTGGTGATGCTGGTGCTGTTCTACCTCATCATCCTGGTGCCGGTCTCCGTCGCTGGAACCCTGATCGAAAGGAGGTTGCGCCATGGAAGCTTTGGGGCTTGACGTCCTTTTCATGGGCTCGAACGCCGCACGCCTTCTGCAGGGCCTTTGGGTTGCGGTGCAGATCAGCGCCATTTCGGTCGTGCTCAGCATCATCCTGGGCATGCTCTTCGGCATCTTCATGACATGGAAGAACCCGGTTGCCCGCGTCATCTCGCGCCTGTACCTGGAAATCGTGCGCATCATGCCGCAGCTGGTGCTGCTCTACATCGTGTTCTTCGGCGCCACGCGCGTCATGGGCATCAACATCTCGGCCGAACTCTCCTCGGTCATCGTGTTCGTGTTCTGGGGAACCGGAGAGATGGGCGACCTGGTTCGCGGTGCCCTCACCAGCATCCCCAAGCAGCAGTACGAAAGCGCCGAGGCGCTGGGCCTGTCGAAGGCGCAGATCTACCGTTCGGTCATCATCCCGCAGGCCATCCGGCGCCTGGTGCCGTCGTCGATCAACCTCATCACCCGCATGATCAAGACCACCAGCCTGCTGCTGATGATCGGCGTCATCGAGATGATGAAAGTTGGCCAGCAGATCATCGAAGCCAACCGTATGACCTCGCCAAACGCCGTTTTCGGCATCTACGGCACCATCATGTTGCTGTACTTCATCATCTGCTGGCCCATCAGCATGCTGGCAAGCCACCTCGAGAAGAAATGGAACTAGGCAATGAGCGATACCGCCCTGCTCTCCATCGAGCACCTTAAGAAAGCCTACGGCGAAAACGTCGTGCTGAAAGACATCAGCCTTACCGTGAAGCGCGGCGAGGTGATCGTGGTCATCGGCCCCTCCGGCTGCGGAAAATCCACCTTCCTGCGTTGCCTCAACGCGCTCGAACCCATCCAAGGCGGCACCGTCGAGATCGACGGCAAGAGCGTCGGTGGCTCCGAGAGGGACCTTACCGAGCTGCGCCAGAAGGTGGGCATGGTGTTCCAGAGCTACGACCTGTTCCCCCATATGACGGTCATCGACAACATCACGCTCGCACCCATCAAGGTGAAGAAGACGCCGAAGGCCGAGGCGGAGGAAGCCGCGCGCGCCCTGCTGAAGCGCGTAGGCCTGAGCGAGAAGGAGAAGAGCTACCCGCGCGAGCTTTCCGGCGGCCAGAAGCAGCGTGTGGCGATTGCCCGCGCGCTGGCCATGGAGCCCGAGGTACTGCTTCTTGACGAGGTCACCGCCGCACTCGACCCCGAAATGGTGCGCGAAGTGCTCGATGTTATCCTCGGCCTGGCCAAAGAGGGCAAGACCATGATCATCGTCACCCACGAGATGCAGTTCGCCCGCGCCGTTGCCGACCGCGTGCTGTTCTTCGATGGCGGCGAGATCGTGGAGCAGGACATCCCCGAACGCTTCTTCGACAACCCGCAAACCGAACGCGCGAAGAAGTTCCTCAACACCTTCGAGTTCGACGCCGTGCGCCAACACGAATCCTAGGAAAGAGCCCCGGTTGGGGCTCTTTCTTTTTGAGAACATTTCCCTCACTGAATCTACCCGGGATTCCTTGAAAACCGGAAACAGCGGAAGCGTGGCGTGAAACGCGGCGCCCCGCCCGCCTCGACCCCCCAATAACCAGCTATTCAAGACGCGTACGGGTTAATTCCCTTATTCCTATTGACTCTATAGGAATTAAGCGGTTTACTTCCATCAATCGAAAAAAGCACCCCGAGGTTCGGGGCGCGAAAGGAAGGACACAACATGACCCAGACCAAACGCACTTGGAAGCTTGCGGCTGTGCTTGTCGCAGCCCTCGCCCTTGCCGGAGTACTGCTCGCCGGCTGCTCCAGCGGATCCTCCAGCTCCAACGCGGGCTACCGCACCTTGGACCAGATCAAGGACAGCGGCAAGATCACCATCGGCGTCTTCAGCGACAAGAGCCCCTTCGGCTACGTCGATGAGAACGGCACCTACCAGGGCTACGACATCGAGCTCGCCAACCGCCTGGGCAAGGACCTGGGCGTAGAGGTTGAGCTGGTTTCCACCGAAGCCGCCAACCGCGTCGAGTACCTGCAGACCGGCAAGGTAGACGTCATCCTGGCTAACTTCACCGTCACCGCCGAGCGCGCCGAGCAGGTCGACTTCGCCAGCGCGTACATGAACGTTGCCCTGGGCGTTGTCTCCCATAAGGACAACGTGGTTACCGACCTCAGCCAGATCGGCGACCGCCCGGTCATCGTGATCTCCGGCACCACCGCTGAGACCTACCTCACCGAGCACAACAAGGATCTCAAGCTGGAAAAGTACGACACCTACGCCGCCGCTAAGACCGCATTCGAGAACAACGCCAACGCTGTATGGGCAAACGACAACACCGAGGTTATCGCCTTCGCCAACCAGGGTGGCTCCGAGTACGTCGTCGGCATCGAGAAGCTGGGCGACTCCGACACCATCGCTCCTGCCGTCACCAAGGGCAACGAAACCCTGCTGAACTGGATCAACGAGGATCTGAAGACCCTCGGCGCAGAGAACTTCTTCCATGCCGACTACGAAAAGACGCTCCTTAGCACCTACGGCGCCGAATACGAGAACACCCTCGTTGTCGAGCCCGGCCAGAACTAGTCATTGCGCCGTTCCGACGAACGGCGCTGCCTCGCATGAGGCGTGATGACGCTGCGCGTGGCCCTGATGGCACAGGGAAAACCTCAAAAGGGGAGGATGCGGCACGAAGGCCAGCATCCTCCCCTTTTCGCTTCCCTCGCACTCACCAGAGCCACGCTCGCTGGTTTACTGGCGCATACCCAGGTATTCGATATGCCACCAAAAGAGAAGGGACCCCGCGGAGTCCCTTCTCTTTTGTGCTTGCAGCTTTTATGGGCAAAATGGAGCGAACACAAACAAGCCCGGTTGTCACCGCTTCCGCAAGTGCCAACCGGGCTTGAAGTTTATAGGGGTCCGTGCGCCTTACGGACGCAGACCCGAGCCGCCTTGGATCGTGATGGTCTCACCGGAAACGTACGAGGCCATATCGCTTGCCAAGAACACGGCAACTGGGGCAATGTCGGTCTTAGGATCACCGAAACGTCCCAGCGGAATACCCTTGATGGTTGCGGCGAAGGTATCGGGGTACTCTTCCTTCCAGGCCGCCAACTGCTCGGTCATGGCCAGCGGGCAGATCACGTTGGCACGAACGCCGTCGGGACCCCACTCGGTTGCCGCAACGCGCGTCATGCCGCGGATGCCTTCCTTTGCCGCTGCGTAGCTAGACTGACCGGGCTTGCCGAACAGGCCTGCGCCCGAGGAAAGGTTCACGACCGAGCCCTTGGTCTTCTTCAGCTCGGGGAACGCATGCTTCATGTAGAAGAATGCGGCGTACAGGCCGGAATTGATAGCCAGGTCGAAGTCTTCCTTCGAATGATCCACCAGGTTAACGCCCGACTTGGATGCCTGGGCATTGTTCACTACCGTGTCGATCTTGCCGAAATGCTCTACCGTGGCCGCGATTACCTGCTTAACGGCCTCTTCATCGGAGCCTTCTGCAACCACATGCATAACGTCGACGCCATACTGCTCCTTCAAACGGGTCTCCGCATCGATAAGGCGCTGCTCGTTGCGGCCGGTGATGCACAGGTTGGAGCCCTCTTCGGCGAACGCGCTGGCAATGCCGAAGCCGATACCCTTGCCGCCGCCCGTAACGATCGAAACATTTCCTTCAAGAAGTCCCATAACGGTCCCCTTTCGTTGCAACAGGTGTTCTGTGCAACACAATGCTAGGAATTGTCCTTCACTTTGGAACGATTATTGGGATTCAGCGGTATATTCTGCTCGGTTAGCGGTGTTTATATCTGGCTATGGATAATCCATCTTCCGCTCGCTAACCGTGAACGGTTTGCCGATTTCGAGATGAAGCCAGGCGAATGCCCGGACTTTCAACAGCAGACACATTGCACGGTCCTGTTCGCGACTGCACGTAACCGCGCATCCGCTCCTGGCGCCTCAGGATCAATGGCAGTACTTCGAGCAGGAAGGGCACGCCGCCATACCGCCCAGAGCGGTCTCGCGCAATTCGTAGGGAAGGCTGCGGCCAACCTTGTACATGGCATCGACCACTTCGTCGAAGGGGATCTTCCCCTCTATGCCGGCAAGCGCCAGCTGAGCCGACGAGAGGGCATTCACTGCCGCAGAAGCATTGCGCTTCTGGCACGGCGCCTCCACCAAACCACCGATGGGGTCGCACACCAAACCCAACATGTTCGCCAAGGCATAGCTCGCCGCAGTGAGGCACATGCGCGGCGTTCCGCCCAACAGCTCCACCGCAGCACTGGCGGCCATCGCAGCCGCAGAGCCGATCTCTGCCTGACACCCGCCTTCTGCGCCGGCCACCGTTGCGTTCCGGGCGATGATCGACCCCACAATCGAAGCGTTCTTCAGCGCCTTCACCAAGTCGGCGTCAGTGAAGCCATGGTGCTCTTGCAACGCAAGCAGAACGGCAGGGATAACGCCCGCCGATCCGGCCGTGGGCGCGGCGACGATCAAGCCCATTGCCGCATTGGTCTCCAACACTGCAACCGCATTGCGCGTTGCCGAGGCAATCATGGAACCGCGAACGCCCGCGCCCAGGTCCTCCAGCTCATGTAGCTTGGCCGCCTCGCCGCCGATGAGCCCGCCCATCGAGCGCCGCGGAGAAGCAACGGGTGTCTGAGCCGATGCCCTCATCACCTCGATAACCCGGTCCAGATACTCGCGGATGGTGTCGCCCGAAGATCCACGGCTGGCCAACAGGGCGCGCTCGCGCGCATCAGCCGCATAGCTGAGCGATACGTTGTTCTCCTCGCAGAACGAGAGCAATTCCGCCGCATTGGCGAAATCAAGCCGCCGGAATTCAGCCAGGGCAATCTCGGGGTCCACCATCGAAGGCTCATCGCTCAAGCTGCGGTGCAGGCCGTCTGCCGGAATGAAGCGAACCGACTTAACCGAGGGGAATTCCAAGATCTTCGCAATCACCTTAGGCGGCACCGGGTCGTCGACATCCATGACGGTAAAAGCATCCCCGCCCTGGCGCGTGCGGTGCATGGCAGAGGTTCCGATGTTGATGCCCGCACCACCGAGCGTGCTGGCAATGTGCGCAAGCGTTCCCGGCAAATCCTGCTGGCGGACGATCATGCTGTTGAACTCGCCGGTGATATGGACGTCGATGCCATCGATGCGCACCAATTCAGCCGCGCCGCCACCGATGGAAACACCGCGCGCCACCACTTCGTTCCCATCGGCGTCCAAAACCCGCACTTCGACGGTATTGGGATGGCTCACCTTGGTTACCGGATCCGGTTCAAAAACGAAATCCAGCCCGTTGCTTCGCGCCAGCTCGAACGAGTTGCGGATCTCCAGATCGTCGGTATGGAGCCCCAGCAATCCCGCAACAAGCGCCCTATCCGTGCCATGGCCGTGGTAGGTGTGGGCGAACGACCCGTACAGCGTAAACGTGGCCTCAACGGGCTCAGCCTCAAGAAGATTGCGGACCATACTGGCAATGCGCAACGCACCAGCCGTATGGGAAGAGGAAGGACCAACCATGATGGGCCCAACGATGTCACGGATACTCAACGGCTTCATGCGCTGCTCCTAGAAGTCAGGGTCAATAGCATTGAACAAGGATAGCAGCCGCAGGAAAGCGCTTCCGCGAAACCGGAACCTTTAGCACGATCGTGACATACGCGCAAAAAGATCATCGAGTTCTAGCCTTTTCGCACTACGTACGCAATGAGGTCAAGGCTATCCCTAGGCTGCAATGCCCCTCATCCTTACTTCCCGGGAAAGGGCGCCACCCCGCAATCCCGCCCGGACAGAGACCTGCCCAAGCAGAATCCAACACGCGCAAACCCGTCTAATGTTTCAGCGCTTGCAGAACGCCCTTCGGGCCGCTGATTGCCAAATAATAAGCGGTCTTGTTCGCCTTATTGGGCTTGTTGGGGAATAGCTGCTGGAACTTCTTGGGATGACCCAAAAGAAAGCGCAGGTTGTCCTCCTGCCACTTCCCAAAGAGGCTCTTATCGAAAGCGCGCTCCCTCATACCGCGCTGCAAATCCTTATGCATGCGGGGGAAGAACTCTTCCCTGCCTTCGGCGCCCAAACGCGCAAAGTTCCACATATAGCTGTCATAGCGAAGTCGATACAGAACCTTAGCGATGTCTTCCTTGTCCGGGTCGTCCTGGATGAACTGCTCGCAGGAGTTCAGCTCCTTCACCACGCAAAGCGCCTTCTTGGAATCGTTCACCGAGGAAGACTCATTGTCCTGGCGGTAATGCAGAATGGGCGTTTGGGACATCACGACCTTACGCGCAGCACACCAAACCTTGAATTGGAACCCCATATCCTGATAGCTCGCCCCGGGCGTTTCCAAGAACGAAACCCGCTTTTGCAGCAGCATCGACCTACGGTATAGCGCCGACCAGATAGAGGGAATAGTGAAAAACACTTCCCGATAGTCTCGAGGGTTGAAGGCTGTGTCAAAAGCAGGAGCCTTGCACGCCTCTATAAGCTGGTTCTTCTCGCCCTTAGACCAGTAGAACCAATAGTTGGCCTTCGCAACATC